>CAYORM010000006.1:0-82369 GCA_964406375.1 uncultured Mycobacteriaceae bacterium
CGGGCTCGCCTCGCCGAAACGCACCTCGAACAGACCCGTCGGGATCGTATCGTCGCCTGCGAGCGGATCCTCGGCGACGTAGTCGCCCCCGACAGAGATCACCCCGGGCGAGTTGCCGGGCCCAAAGCTGCCTGACAGGTTAATGTTGCCGATGATGTAGAAGTTACCGCCGAGGGTGGAGTCTTCACCCACATTGGTATCACCCTCGACCGTCACCGGCGCAGATGGCGTGCCACCCGTCGTCTGTGAACCGGTGCCGAGATCGAGGTCTCCTGTGATGATGACTTGGCCCCCATTGGTCGGGAAGACGTAGGTGTTGCCGTTTCCCGAGACCTCACCGATCTCCGCGTCGCCTTCAAAGGTGAACGAGGTGCCGTTACCGGAGATTTCCTCGATGATCGCGCCGTCTTCGAAGGTTGCCTCACCGCCTTGCTCGGTAATGAAGCCCCGCACGCCGCGCATCTCACCCGACCAGGACGCCCCTTCCTGCAGGTAGACGAACGTCCCGCCATTGCCGGTCTTCGGCCCTTCGTCAAGGATATCACCTTGCGAAACGGACCCGGCCAGAAGGTCGAGGTGGATGATGCCCTCGGACCCGGTGTCAACCCGCTCGACGAGCAGCAACGTGCCGTTGTTGCTGGTCGCGATCGCACCATCGCCCAGTGTGATATCGACCGTGCCCGGGGTTGGCGAACCGCCGCTGGCGAAGAGAACGACGAAGCTTGGCGCCTGCGGCGAAGACAAGGTGCTGTCCGTGATCGTCACCTCACCGCGGTTGAAGATACGAACAGCTTCGGCGTTGTCGGCGGTAATGGTGCTGTCATCGACGGTGAATGTGCCGTCGGTAACCACCGCACCGGCCGACCCCGTACCCACGGTATGGATGCTGGTACCATCCGTCAGCGCGATCACGCCGCCATTCCAGACATAGGCGCCGAAGCTCGAGTCGCCCTGGTGCTCCGTCTTGATCTCGACACCGCTCGCCGTGATCCGCCCACCGCCCCGCGCATGCAGGCCGTAGGAATTCTCACCTGATGTCGTGATCGACCCGCCGGTCAGGTCGATCGTGTTCACGATCCCGTTCTGCGTGTCGAATGCCTGGACACCATGCGAACCCCAGCCATCCGTGGTGATCACCACATCATTGGCTGTGATTTGACCGTCATCGATTGCCTGCAAGCCGAAGACGCGCTGACCATGGCCCTCGATCGTCACGCCTGACAGGAAGAGGCGGCCGCCCTTCGTTGCCTCGGCGCCGTGGAAGAAGTAGCCATACCCGCCGGGTTGAGGCGACGCAGCGCCCCACGCCCCGGTTGCATCAATGCTCCCTCCCGACATCGTGATGATGCCGCCATTGATGGCCCGCACGGCGGCCCCTTCGGAGCCTGAGGCGATCACGTCGACATCCTCGACAGATATCCTGATGCCGTCGGCGATCAGAACCTCATTGATCTGATCAATGTAGTACCCCCGTACCAGCTCCGACCAATTGCTCTCGAATTCCGTCACGCCGTTGTTACGGGCGTTCAGATACATATTCCAGTAGCTGTAATCCCCGTCCGCGGGATCGCCTAGACCGGAGTCATAGGCCTCAACGTCTTCAACGGTGTAAATGAGCTCCCCGTTCAGCCAATACTCAACAACATAATCCTCTCCATCGCCCTGGACATACCGCAGCTCCAGGTTATTCCAGCCATCATAGTTGATCAGGTCGGCCGTCTCTGCCGTCAGGTCGATCCATCCATCTGGCGTCCCCTCCGGATCCTGGTCGGCAGCCGGATCCCACACCTCAATCCGCCCTTCACCGCCGTAGTTGGTGAAGCTCATGATCGGGTAGAATGCCGCCTGATCTTTGAACGCACCATTATCAGCCGGGTTTAGCGATCCCCAGATGCCGGTCCGAACGTAATCCTCATCGTCTCCCTCGGACCAGTCTTCCGGAATATATAGGTCACCCCCGATAAATGAACTGCCGGCAGGATTCACAATCGGCTGCTTGTACCCTTGCCAGTTGTAGAAGCTGCCACTCTGAACGCTCTCAGGATCGATGGTCGTCGCGAGGACATCTTCGCGGCCTTCGAACTCGGGCTTGCCGATGATCGGCTCCGCCGGCGTCCGGTCGGGCACCCAATCATCCGGATCAGTGGATACGGAGATCGTCACGGTACCGGCCATCGCAACCGGTGCGATGACCGCGACACCACCGATCGTGGCGAGTGCTATGGCAAGGGGCGACACGCCGCCCCACCTTCGACGAAGCCGCCCGGCTCCCCCTGTGCCGCGCCCGGAACGCGACTCATCATACGCCGACGGCGGTCGTCCGTTGTTCATGTCCAATCCCCCATGCCCGTGCGCCGTCGCCGGCGCGAAATAGCCAATGCCGCACACGACCGGCAGCCCGCAGCGGGCCTTGGTCGTAAACGAAACGATGGGGAGGATAGGCCGGGCTGCGCCGCATTGCCACCGCCTGAACGCAGCATCGGCCACAAATTTGCGTCGATCTTCCGGCACAGGTGTTGCCAGAAGTCGCAGAAGTGTCTCCGCCAGAAGCCGGAAAGGTGGCGCAACGCGGCGCGGCCGGCAGGCTCCGGGGCGGGCGCAAGAAAAAAGGGCCGCGACATGTCGCGGCCCGAGTCTAGGGAGGAAACGCCCAAGAAGTGCGTACGACAGCAGGATCACTGCATGTCGCACTGCACAATCTGATGATCCGGGCCCGATTCTGCAAGAGGAAAAATCCGCCGCCCGTGAAATTCTTGCCGCACCCAGGGTTTCTGCGGGGTCCACTGGCGAGCCTGGCATCGGCAGCGGGGTGCGCCGGCTGGGAAGAGGTCAACCTCACTGTCCTTCTGGCGTCCAGTCATGCTGCGATGCAAAAGAGGCGTGCACGCCATGCGGACCCGCTTTGGCCGCGGCGGACTTGCCGGCGGCGCGGCGAGGCGCCAAGCATGCAGTCGTACCGCGTGCGATCGGACCGGCGGCGACGGGCGGCCGGAGGCAGCGCCGGGACAGCCGAGAGGGAGTGCCCGAACGGGATGACACAGCACATGCCAGGCGAAGGACGGCCCGAGGCGGGGGAGCCGCCTTTCCTGGTCGCCGATCTGGGTGCGACCAATGCGCGATTCGCCCTGAGCCGGCCCGACGGCATAAGCGACGTCCGGATCATGCCGGTCTCCTCCCAACCGTCGCTGGCCGACGCCATTGCCGCCTATCTCGACGCCGTGCGTCCCGCCCGCGCGCCGCGGCGGGCGGCCATCGCGATCGCCTGCCCGATCACCGGTGACCGGGTGACACTGACCAACCACGACGCCTGGTCCTTCTCGATCCGCGAGCTGCGCGACGCCTTCGGGCTCGACCGGCTCGCGGTCATCAACGATTTCACCGCGGTGGCGCTGGCCGTGCCACATCTCGGGGCCGGCGACCGTCAGCAGATCGGCGGCGATGCCCCCGTCGCGGGCGCACCGATCGGCGTGATCGGCCCGGGGACCGGCCTCGGCGTTTCCGGCCTGGTGCCCGCCGCCTCGGGCACGGAGCAGGGCGCCGCCGCCCGCTGGACCGCGCTGGCCGGCGAGGGCGGGCATGTCACCCTGCCCGCGACCACTGCGCGGGAGGCGGCGGTGGTCGAGCTCCTCGGCCGGCGCTTCGGCCATGTCTCGGCCGAGCGGGCGCTCTCCGGCATGGGGCTGTCGAACCTCTACGAGGCGCTGTCGATCATCAGCGGCGAGGACGACCCGCGCGCCCGCGAACCCGCCGAGGTGACGGAAGGGGCGCGGGCCGGCGATCCCGTCTGCCGCGAGGCGGTCACCATGTTCTCGGCGATGCTGGGCACGGTGGCAGGGAATCTCGCCCTCACCCTCGGGGCCCGTGGCGGCGTGTACATCGCCGGCGGCATCGTGCTGCGGCTCGGCCCGCTGTTCGATGCGGCGCTGTTCCGCGAGCGCTTCGAGGCCAAGGGCCGGATGCGCCAGGCCTTCCTCGCGGCGATCCCGACCTATGTCATCACCAATCCGCTGCCCGCCTTCCTCGGTCTGCGGGCGGTGCTGGAGGCGCCCCCGCCGGCATAACGGGGCGGATCGGACCGGCCGACGCTGCTAGGCCGCGATCAGCTCGAACCGGTCGACATCGACGAGGCCGCGATCGGTGATCTTGAGGTGCGGGATCACCGGCAGCGGCAGGAAGGCGAGCTGGATGAAGGGCTCGGCGAGCGGGCAGCCCATCGCCCGCACCGCTTGGCGCAGATCGCGCAGCGCGTGCTCGACCGCCTCGAAGGCCAGACGGCTCATCAGACCGGCGAGCGGCAGCGGCAGTTCGGCCACCACCTGCCCGTCGCGCACCGCACAGAAGCCGCCCTGCAGCTCGATCAGCCGGTTGGCGGCGATCGCCATGTCGCGGTCGCCATCGCCGACGACGCAGAGATTGTGGCTGTCATGGCCGACGGATGAGGCGAGCGCGCCGCCGCGGAAGCCGAAGCCCTGGACGAAGCCGCGGCCGATATTCTCGTTCACGCCGTGCCGGGCGATGACGCAGACCTTCAGCACGTCCTGCCCCGGATCGGCGAGCCGCAACCCGTCCCGCCAGGGCAGCGTCGCCGTCCGGTACTCGGTCAGGATCTTGCCGGGGATGATGCCGATGACCGGGCCGGTGGGGCCCGACGACGGCGCGGCGAAATCCTCCTCCCGCAGTGGCCGCCGCCGCACCGAGCCCTCGCCGACCGGCGCCACCGTGCCGCGCGCGGCGAAGAGCGCGTCGTCGACCGGCACCCCGGCGGTCAGCACGCGCGCGACCCGACACTCCTCGAGATCGTCGAGCAGCACGAGATCGGCCCGCCGCCCGGGCGCGACGATGCCGCGATCGAGAAGGCCGAAGCCGCGTGCCGCCGACCAGGTTGCGGCCCGGTAGACATCGGCCGGCTCCGCCCCGGCGCGGATGGCGAGGCGGATCGCGTGGTCGATATGCCCCTCCTCGGCGATATCGAGCGGGCTGCGGTCATCGCTGCAGAAGCCGAGGAAGGCCGAGCTGCGCGGGCCGATGATGGATGCCAGCGCCGTCACGTCCTTGCTGACCGACCCCTCGCGGATCAGCACCTGCATGCCCTTGCGCAGCTTCTCTTCGGCCTCTTCGGCCGAGGTCGTCTCGTGGCAGTTGCGGATGCCGCAGGCGAGATAGGCGTTGAGCCCGCGGCCGCGCAGCAGCGGCGCGTGCCCGTCGATATGGCCGTCCTGGAAGGCGGCGAGCTTGTCCAGCACGCCCTCGTCCTTGGCGAGTACACCCGGGAAATTCATGAACTCGGCGAGTCCGATCACCTTGGGGTGGTCACGGTGGCGCAGCAGATCGGCAGCGTCGAGCCGGGCGCCCGCCGTCTCCAGCGCCGTCGCCGGCACGCAGGAGGAGAGCTGCACGCGCAGGTCGAGCGCCGTCTCCATCGCCGAGTCGAGGAAATAACGGAGCCCCGTCTCGCCCAGCACGTTGCAGATCTCGTGCGGGTCGCAGATCGCCGTCGTCGTGCCGCGGGGCAGAACGCAGCGGTCGTATTCCAGCGGCGTCACGAGACAGGATTCGCAATGGACATGGGCGTCGATGAAGCCCGGCACGACGATACGGTCGCGGCCGTCGATCTCGACCCTGCCGGAATAGCTGTCGCCGGTGCCGACGATACGGTCGCCGCAGATCGCGACATCGCCCTCGAAGAGGGTGCCGGTGATCACATCGAGCGTCCGCGCCCCCTTGATGACGAGATCGGCAGGCGCGGATCCCAGCGCTTGGTCGATCCGGCGGCGCAACGCAGCCTTCACCTTCTCCATGGATCTTCTCCCTCGGCGCGCCTCCCACGCTGCCCTGGCAGCCTACAGTCCGCCAGCCGGGGTTTCCAGGCGGCCCCGGCGCCGGCATTCTCCCGCCGGCCGCAAGGAACGGTCACCGCGCAGAGGATGGCGGAGAGCCCGGATGAGAGCCAAGACCCTGATCGCCGCCGCGCTCTCGGGCGTGATCGTCGCCCTTCCCGTCGGCCCGGCCCGCGCCCAGGCGGTGCCCGCCGAGATCGTCTCCCAGCGGGATGCGGCCTTCCTGAGCCAGGCGGCGCAGGCGGCGGCCGCACAGGTGCTGCTGGCCCGGCTCGCCGCTGAACGGGCGGAGAGCCCGGAGGCCCTGGCGCTCGCCGCCCGGATCGAGCGGGCCTGGATGGCCCGCGGCCAGCGCCTGTCGGACATCGCCTTCGCCCGCGGTCTCGTCGCGCCGACCAGCCCCGACCCGCGGGGCCGCGGCGCCGTGCTGCGGCTGTCGGCGCTGCCGGCCGAGGCGGCGTTCGACCGCGAATGGGCGCTGCAGCTGATCGCCGCGGCCAATGCGGCGATCACGCTGTTCGAGACGCTCGACGATGCTGCGGATGGTGGGCGATGGCCCGAACTCGCCGCCTTCGCGCGTGCCGCCCTGCCCGCGATCGCCGAGGAGAAGGCGGCGGCGCAGGCGCTGGAACTGCAGCTCCGGTGAGGCCGGTCAGGAGGCTGACGGCCCGCCGCCCCCGGCCTTCACCTCTGCCTCTGCCCTGTCCACCATGACGATTTCATGCGTCATCTCGCAGATGCGCGCCATCATGATGGAGGCCGAACAGTACTTCTCCTTCGACAGTGCGACCGCCCGCTCTACCCGTGCCCGCGCGAGGCCGCGGCCTGAGACCAGATAGCGCAGATGCATGCGGGTGAAGACCTTGGGGTCGGTCGGGCTGCGCTCACCCTCGATCTCGACCCGGCAATCCTCGACCGGCTGGCGGGCACGCCTGAGGATGTGGACGACGTCGAAGGCGGTGCAGCCGGCGACGCCGAGCAGCAGCAATTCCATCGGCCGCATGCCGAGATTGCGGCCGCCTAGCTCGGGCGCGGCGTCGAGCAGCAGGCCATGGCCGCTGCCGGATTCGGCGACGAACCGCATGTCGTCGACCCAGGTGACGCTGGCGTGCATCGCTGCTCCTCGGGGCTTTCCGCCGGCGCCTCTTCGCCGCAATCGACACGATTTTGTCGCAACAAAACGGCAGAGGCGAGCGACAAGTGGTGGTGGGGGTAGTAAGATCGGCCGTCCCGGGGGTGGAAGGAAGAGCGGAGAGCGGACGATGATGGGGTTGGCGCGGATCACGCGATCGGAGCTGACGTCGCGGAGCGGCGAACGGTCGCCGCGCAGCGGTCGGGCAGGGCGCGGAGCGATCCTCGGCGCGGCCATTTCCGGCGGGCTGCTGATCGCGGCCGCGAGTCCGGCGGCCTGGGCAGGACCGACGATCGATCTGCTGGGCGACCCCGATTCGCTGGCCGATCATTTCGTCTTCGCCTGCGATGCGGCGGCCGACCCGCAGACCTGCCTCGTCAACCAGTTCGAGGCGGCAACGCGCATCCAGACGATGAACGCCCGACTCGCGGACCGCGCGGCGACACCGGAAGGGGAAGCGGCGATCGAGGCCTGTGGCACCGCGGCCGGCCTGCCCGATCAGGTCGATCT
This sequence comes from uncultured Mycobacteriaceae bacterium, assembly GCA_964406375.1. Lineage (GTDB taxonomy): Bacteria > Pseudomonadota > Alphaproteobacteria > DSM-16000 > Inquilinaceae > CAYORM01. The sequence continues at coordinate 7,480 of CAYORM010000006.1, forward strand.
GGTGGTGCTGGCGGACTGCCTGTCGCGCAACTGACGCCGCGGCTCCTTCGGCCGCGGCCGGGCTCAGCGGAGATCGAAGCGGACCGGCAACACCGCGGTGTTGCCCCCGCCAGCCGGCAGCGGGCCGAACGGCGCTGCACGCCGGGCGCCGGCCACCACGGCGGCATCGAGCGCCGGGCTGCCCGAGCTCTCGACGATGGCGGCCTCGACCAGCGATCCGTCGGCACCGACGGTGACCCGGATCGACAGCCGTCCCTCGATGGACTGGTTGCGCGCCGAGGCCGGATAGTCCGTCCGGCGCTGGATGGCGGACCGGACCTGCCCCCAATAGGCAGTGAGCGCGGCCTGCAGATCGGCGCCGGCCAGCGGCAGTGGTCCCTGGCCGGATCCGGCCGCGGCGGTCCCGCTGCCGGCGCCGTCACCGAGACCCGCGCCGGACCCGCTTCCCGCAGCCGAGCCGGAGCCCGAACCCGAGCCGAGCCCGGTGCCGGCCCCGCCATCGCTGCCGCTTCCCGTGCCGGCCGATGCGGCAGCCGGGGCCGGCACCGCCGTAGCGGCCGGTGCGGCGGCCGGGGTCGAGGAGGCGGCTGGTGGGGATGAGGGGACCGTCGCGGGCGCTGCCGGCAGCGACGGCGGCTCCGGCTTGCGCGGCGCTGGCGGGATGATCTCCACGGCTGGTTCGGCCTGCGGCTCGGCCGCTGCCTCGGCCACTGCCTCGGCCGCTGGCACAGTCTGTGGCGTCATCACTGCCGCCGCCACCGGCGCGTCGAGGACCGCCGTGGCCGTTGTGATCTCGGCCAAGGCTGGCGCGGCGATGGACGGTTCGACCGGAACGGCCGCAGCCGGCGGGGCGGTCTGCGCCGCGGGCGCCGGTGCGGTGGCGGGCGGAACGACGGCCGCAGCCGCCGGCATCACCGGTTCCGGCCCCGTCATCTCCACGGCTGGCACTTCGGCGGCAGACATGGCGGCGGCCCGCGTGACCAGAGGGTCGACGGCGACGATGGCCGGCGGCACCTCGGCCGTCATCGGCCGCGCCTCGAGCGGTACCGCCGTCACCCGCTCCGCATCGACGGGCAATGCCCGCGAAGGCGGCTCGACGGCGGTGATGACGGAAGGATCGGTGGCCGCGACCACCGCCGGTGCCGTGGCGCTCTCGACCACCGGATAGTCGGCGACGGCCGCGGCGGGATCAGGTGCCGCGAGGGCCTGCGCGGTGACCGCGGGATCGACCACCCCGCCGATCGGCAGCTCGGCCGTCACACCGCCCGATACTGCGGCCGCGACGCCGCCGGGCGGCCCGAAGGCGACGCCGAGGGCGAGCCCGCCGCCGCCGCCCCCGCCACCACCGCCGGCCCCGCCTCCCCAAAGGGTCAGCACTGCGCCATGCAGCAGCACCGCCACCAGCAGCGCCGGCGTCCAGTCGCGCAGCACCCGCGGACGGCGTGGCACGGCACCGAAAAGCGCCACCCCCTCCGCCCGGCTGAGATCGATCGCGGTCACGGCGCGGCTCCCTGGGCGATAAGCTCGACGCCCGCTACCCCCGCCGCGCGCAGCCGCGCCAGCAGCGCCAGCACGGCCACCGCCTCGACGGCCCCGTCGGCCTTGAGCCGGAGCGGGGCGGCATCCGGCGGACGCGCGGCAATCGCGTCGAGCAGCGCCGCCTCGTCCATGATCCGGCCGCCGAAGGCCAGCCGCCCGTCGGCGGCCAGCAGGATCGCCTCCGGATCGGCCGGCGCGCCCTCGAGCGCCTCGACCTCCGGCGGGTCGACGGGCAGCACCTCCTCCGGCTCGATCCGCCCCGCCAGCATGAAGAAGACGAGCAGCAGGAAGACGACGTTCACCAGCGGCAGAACGCCCTCGGGATAGCGCCTGTGACGCTTCGGCAGGTCGATGCGCATCGCCTAACCCTCGACCAGCGCGGCACGGCTGACGCCGAGGCGTTCGAGACGCTCGAGTAGGTCGACCACCTCCTGCAGCACCACACCCGCGCCGGGCCGCACGAGGAAGAGCTGCCCGGGATCGGCGGCCAGCGCGGCTGCGATCTCCGCATCGAACGCGGCGGCGCCGAACGGCTCGCCATTGAGGTCGACGGCGCCGCCGGCCCCGATGCGGATCAGCATCGCACCGGCACCATCCGCAGCCACGCTGGCAATGCCGGGCACCGCCGCTCCGGACGGCGCCGGTTGTGCCGACAGGTCGAGCGGCATGGTGGTCCAGCGCGTGAAAGTCGTCGCCAGCATGAAGAAGATCAGCAGCACGCAGACGACATCGATGAGCGAGGTCAGCGTGACCGGCAGCGGGCGACGGCGGGGCGGGGCGAGACGCATCGGATATCGGGCGATCGGCTGGACGATGCGGGGCTGAGGGGCGAACGGGCGGCAGTGGGGCGCTACGGCGCCCCATGCGCCTGCCGCACCGAGCCGAGCGGGACGACCGCCGGCCGTCCCGTTTCGGTGGCGGCGGGGCGACGCATGGTGAAGGCGCGGGTCAGCGCATCCTCGGTGACGTGATGGGCGCGGTCGGCGATCGCTTCGAACCAGCTGCCGATCAGCACCGCCGGGATAGCGACGGCGAGACCGGCGGCGGTGGTCACCAGCGCTTCCCAGATGCCGCCCGAAAGGGTCGAGGGCGAGACCTGCGCACCGGCGGCCTCGAGCTGCTGGAAGGCGGTGATCATGCCAAGCACCGTGCCGAAGAGGCCGACCAGCGGTCCGAGTGCACCGATCACCTCAAGCACGCGCAGCCGCGCGCGCAGCGCCTGCAGCGCCGCGGCGGCGAGCCGCGTCACCTCCTCGCGCAGCGTCTCCTCCCCGACGCCGGAGGCGAGCCCGTCGATGGCGACCGCGACCGGGATGGCGGCCGGGTGACGGCTGCGCTCCAGCAGGGTGAGCGCCTCGCGGGTCCGGCCCGCGGCATGGAGCGCCAGCGCACCGTCGATCTGCCCCGTCGACCACAGACGCATCGAGGCGAACTGCCAGAGCTTGATGATCGCGACCGCGACGCCGACGATCGAGAAGGCCAGCAGCAGCAGCATCACCGGACCGCCGGCGTGGTAGAGCGACAGGATCGGCTCCCACATCCCGGCATCGGCAGCCGCCGGCGCCGCGAGGGCGGCACCCGCGTCCGAGGCGGGGCCCGTGATCATGTTGCCGGCGACCTCGGCAGCCTCGAGCGTGCTCTCGGCCGCGTTCACTGTCGCGGCACCCGCGGCATCGGTGAGGGTCGGGTCCATCACTTTTCTCCGGACCTAGCGGGCGAGCGGTACGGCGCCGACGGCCGAGGTCTCGATCCGCCTGAGGCAGCGCTCGACCGGCCCCTCGGCGGTGGCGCAGGCGGGGGCGTCGTTCAGCAGCACGCGGCCGATCCGGTCGCAGGCGAGGTCAGGCCAGTCGAACAGCCGGACCGTCTCCTTCTCGCCCGGAACGGGCGCGAGATCGACCGCCATTCGGCCGAGGATCAGCCGGTCGGTGCCGAAGGCCACGAGATCGAGCTGCAGCGCCGCGAGATCCGCCTCGAGCGTGCTGGTCAGCACGAGATAGAACCGGCAGGCGCCGTCGACCGGCTCGAGCCGGTTGAGCTCGACGGCCAGCACCGTGTCGTGCGGCACCTCGCCGGCCGGCGGAGCGGGCGCATCCTGGGCATGGGCGGCGGGCAGTGCCGCAAGGGCGACACTGCAGGCGAGGAGGGCGCAGCGAGGAAAGTGGCGGCTGATCGGCATGGCGGCTGACCTCAGGCGGCGGGAATGAGGACCGGGCGTGCGGCGCCCGGAGGCTGGACGCAGGTGACGGGCCAGCCATAGACGGACTGGACGGTCTCGGGGGTGAGGACGGCAGCGGGCGAGCCGCAGGCGACGAGCCGCCCGCGCGCCATCACCGCGATGGTGTCGGCATAGGTCGCGGCGAGGTTGAGATCGTGCAGCACCACGAGCACCCCGGTGCCGTCATCGGCGAGGGCCCGCGCCGCCCGCAGGAGCTGAGCCTGATGGGCGATGTCGAGGCTGGCGGTGGGCTCGTCGAGCAGGAGGAAGGCCGGCTCAAGCCCCTCCAGCACGCCGTCGAGGATCTGCGCGAGTGCCCGTGCGAACTGCACGCGCTGCTGCTCGCCCCCCGAGAGCGTGGCGTAGCTGCGATCGGCCAGCGCCGTCGCATCGGCGAGCTCGAGCGCGCGGGCGATGATCCGTTCGTCGTGGCGGCGATCCGTCCGGCCGCGATGTGGGATGCGGCCGAAGGCGGCGATCTCGGCAGCGGTCATCGGAAAGTCGACGGTGACCGATTGCGAGAGCACAGCGCGCCGCCGGGCGAGCGCGACCGGATCCCAGGCCGCGAGCGGCCGGCCCTCGAAAATAATGCGGCCCGCCGCCGGCGGGCGATCGCCGGCGAGCAGGCGCAGCAGCGTCGATTTTCCGGCGCCGTTCGGCCCGACGATCACGGTCATCTGGCCGGGCGGCACCGACAGGGACAGATCGGACAGCAGCTCGGCCCGGCCGGCGCGGAAGAAGACGCTCTCGGCGCGGATCACGGCATCCCCCCCGCAAAGCGGCGGCCGAGCAGGATCGCCAGGAAGACGGGCGCGCCGAGCGCGGTGGTGACGAGGCCGATCGGCAGTTCGGCGGGCGCGACCACCATCCGCGCCGCGAGATCGGCCAGCAGCAGCAGCGCGGCCCCGCCCAGCGCCGAGGCCGGCAACAGGGCGCGGTTGTCCGAGCCCATCACCAGGCGCAGCAGATGTGGCACGACGATGCCGACGAAGCCGATGACACCGGCAGCGGCGACCGCGGCGCCGATCGCCAGAGCCACCGCGAAAACCGCGATCTTCTTGGACCGCTCTACCGGTATGCCGAGATAGAAGGCCGGCCCTTCGCCCAGCATCAGCGCGTTGAGCGCGCGCGCCAGGAACGGGGCGAGGATCAGCAGGATCAGGGTGAAGGGCGCGACGGCGGCGACCGACCGCCAGTTCGCCCCGCCCAGGCTGCCCATGCTCCAGAAGGTGACGCTGCGCAGCGTCGCATCGTCGGCGATGAAGATCAGGACGCCGACCGCCGCGCCGAGCAGCGCGTTGATGGCGATGCCCGCGAGCAGCATCAGCATGATCGAGGTGCGGCCGTCGCGCCGACCGGCCCGCCAGACCAGCAGCGTCGCCGCAAGGCCGCCGAGGAAGGCGGCGAGCGGCAGCATCACCATCTCGCCGAGAGGCAGCGAGACGATGCTCATCCCGCCGAGCACGATGACGAGGACCGCGGCGAAGGCCGCACCGGCGCTGACACCGATCAGGCCGGGGTCGGCCAGCGGGTTGCGGAACAGCCCCTGCATCATCGCGCCGGTGACCGCCAGCACCATGCCGATCATCAGCCCGAGCAGCGCCCGCGGCAGGCGGATCGCCTCAACGATCGCCGCCTCCTGCGGGGACAGCGCGGCATCGCCGATGCCGATGCGCGCGAGCAGCGAGGCGATCGCCTCGCCAGGATGGATCGGCGCAGGACCGATGCAGATCGCCGCCACGAAAGCCACGACGACGAGGACGGCGAGCCCCGTCGACACGAGGGCGACCCGCTCGCGCCGCATGAGGCGCGGGCGCGGGGTCGTCGGCAGGGTGGCGGCGACCGTGCTGGTCACGGCGCGGGCTCCGCTCCCGCATGAGCGCCCTCGGCCGCGGTCGCCGCCATCCAGGGCCGCTCGGGCAGGCCCGGATCCTGCCAGGTGGGATGGATCAGCGCGGCGAGGTCACGGATCGCGAAGGGGGTACGCGGGCCCAGCCCGAGCAGGTAGAGCGTATCCATCTCGATGATCCGCCCGTCTCGCGCCGCGGGGGTCGTGGCCAGCGCCGGCTGGGCCGCGACGGCCTCGATGCCGCCCATCGCGTCGGCGGCATGCGCCGCGACGATGACCCAGTCCGGCGCCGCGGCCGCGATCGCCTCGAGCGACGCCGGCTTGTAGCCGTCGATCGCATGGAACGGGTTGTCCGCTCCGGCCAGGGCGAGGATCGCGTCTGCGGCACTGCCGGAGCCGGCGACGAGCGGGGCACCATTGGAAAAGCCGATGGTGAACATGATGGCGGGCCGCGTGCCATCCTCGGCCGCGACCGCCGCCGCGACCGCCGCTCCGACCGCGGCGAAATCCGCCGCGACGGCGTCGGCCATCGCCGCCGCCTCGGCCTCGAGCCCGATCGTCGCGCCGACGAGGCGGATCTTGTCGGTGATGCCCGCCGCCGTCGGCTCCTCCGGCACGATGGTGACGGCCACGCCCGCCCCTTCGAGCTGATCGAAGGTGGCGGGCGGCCCCGCATCCGCGCTGGCCAGCAGGAGGCCGGGGCCGAGGGACAGGATGCCCTCGGCCGCGAGCTGGCGGTAGTAGCCGATCTGCGGCAGCGCGGCGGCGGCCGGCGGGTAGGAGCTGGTCGCATCGACCCCGACGATGCGGGCCCCCGCGCCGAGGGCGTAGACGATCTCCGTCAGCGACCCGCCGGCTGTGACGATGGGGGCTTCCGCCTGCCCGTGCGCCTCCGGCTGGGCCGTGGCCGGAGCCGCCGCCAGCAGGAGGAGGGCGAGCCCGGCGACGCCGCCGCGCCTCACGCGGCCGCCTCGGCGGCGAAGCCCTCGACGAGGTCCCGCCAAGCCGGATCCTCCGCCTCGCCCGGCTTGCGCTTGCCGAACAGCGAGACGACGAGCCGGTCCTCGCTGTCGAAGATTTCGAGCGAGGTCACGACGCCGTCGCGCGTCGGCTTGCGCACGACGAACCCGTGGGCGAGCTGAGGGCTCCGGACATGCAGGTTGAAGCCGGGGTCGAGCACGTTGAACCACTCGCCGATGGTCTTGAGGTTGACCACCGGCCCGGTGTGGATCTGGATGCAACCGGGATTGCCGACGAAGATCATGATCGGCAGCCCGCTGCCGCTGGCGGCGGTGATGAGCCGCTCGAACGTCTCGGCGCCGACGGGCGTCGCGCGCCTTGCCGTGGCGAGGCGAAGCGCCTGCCGCCGGTTCCGGTCGAGGCCGAAGCGGCGCAGCATGTCGTGGAACTCGTGCACGTCCTGCATCGCGTCCCAGGCCTCGTGGAAGCCCTGGACGTCGATCTCGGCATCGGGACGCGGTGCCGGCGCGGGCGGTTCCGCTTCGATCACCGGGGTGAGCGGCCGCTCCGGATCGGTGAAGCCGGCAACGATGCGGGCGAAGGCCGCGCGGTCCGTGCCGTCGACCACGAAGATCTTGTGGACCGCGGTGCCCTGCGCGTCGAAGAACTGCAGGCTGGGTCGTACATCGTCGCCGCCCGCAAGGCCGACCGCATAGCCGAAGCACCAGCGGCTGTAGAACAGCCGCAGGTCGATGTCGGCGCCCAGCGTGATGCCGACCTTGGGGCCCCCCGAGACCTTCTCATAGACGCCCGTCTTCTCGTGGACGATCGCCTCGTTGCGGGTGAGAGCCATCAGCGGCCCGGCCGGCTCGAGCGCGCCGATGATCGCGGGCCAGTCCGGGCGGAGCGCGACCACGTCGTCGCCGATCGCGACGAGCTCCGCCTCCGAGACGCCCAGCGCCGCCGCCGCATCGCGCGCGCGCAGCCGCGGCTGGTCGGCCTTGAGCGCGTCATGGGCGGCGCGCAGGGCGGCGCCGGCGAGGCGTCCGGCGGCGGCGGTGCTCGGGGTCACGGAGACCCCGGCGGCGGGAAGTGGCGTGTCTGCCATGTCGTCACCATCTCAGCGTGGCGGAGACCGCGAAGTTGCGGCCGGGCTGGGAATAAAGGTCGGGATTGGCCGCGACGTCGGAGCCGCCCCAGGCGACGTCCTGCGGGTTCCAGTAGAGCTCGTCGGTGATGTTGAAGACGCCCCCGGCGATCGTGAAATTGGGGGTCACGTCCCAGCTCGCCGTCAGGTCGAAGACGGTGCTCTCCGGCGCCACGAAGGTGCCCTCGGTCACCCGGTCGTGTTCGGCCCGGTAGGTGCCGGTGAACTCGATGCCGAGCCCGAGCCCAGGATCGTCCCAGCGCAGCCCGGCGACCAGTTTGAAGGGCTCGACCTCATTGACCGGCTCGCCCTGATCGTCCTCGCCGCGAGCGAAGGCAAAGGCGCCGAGAGCGGTGAAGCCGTGGCCGAGCGCGATGGCGGCGGTGCCCTCGATGCCCCAGATCGTCACCTGGTCGAGGTTCACGTACTGGAACTGCTGGATGTAGCCTTCGGACAGCCCGTCGTCGCAGTTGCCGTCATCGTCCAGGCACTCGGCCGACAGGAAGTTCTCGTAGATCGAGTAGAAGGCCGAGAGGGTGAAGCTCGAGCCGTCGGCGAAGGAGCCGCGGAGGCCGATCTCAAAATTATCGCTCGTCTCAGGATCGAGATCGGTCGTCGGGACGATCTCGTAGAGGATGGAGGTGTTGGTGAAGCCGGCGCTGGCCTCGTAATAGGGCGGTGCGCGGAAGCCGCGCGCATACTGCCCGTAGATCGAGAGCTCGTCGGACAGATCGTAGACGAGCCCTAGCTTCGGCGACACGGCGAACCATTCCGCATCCTCGGCCTCGGCGTCCGCGCCATTGGCTAGGTAGAACTCATCATCCGGCTCGACGAAGAGTCCGTAATAGTCAAAGCGTACCGCCGGAAACAGTGTCAGGCCGGTGTCGCCGATCACGATCTCGTCTTGTACATAAAAGCCGATCTCGAGGGTGGTCGAATCCGGGAAGTATTTCCCGGGGTAGGTTTCACCGAGGATCGTCTTGGTCTCGGTGCCGTCGAACATCTCGAAGCCGGCCGAGGCGTGGTAGATGCCGGTGCGGTCGCGCGGCTGCGCGCTCTCGGTCGCGCTGACGTCGATGCCGTAGGTCAGCCGGTTCTCGACGTCACCGAACAGCGTGAAGCTGGAATGGAACTGCGCTTCGGCCGACAGGATCGTCTGGGTGAAATCGTAGTCGCTGACGACCGTGCAATGTCCGGCGAAGACATTGATAGGCATTCCAAAGTCGCAATAGGTGAACGGGCCCGCCATGGTATGGACCCGGTACTGCTCCTGATGGTCGTGGCGCTCGAGGTGCTGGACACCGACACGCCATAGGAAGCTGTCGATGAAGCCGATCGGCTCTGAATGCTCATGCTCGACCGAGAGGCGCCAGCGATTGAATTCGTCCTCGGAGGTGCTGGCGAGAACCGTACTGGACAGTGCCGTGTCGATCTCGGTGTCGAGCCGGCTGGTGCGGTACTCGCCGGTGATGCGGAAGACGTCGGCATCGTTCGGGTAGAAGACGAGCTTGCCGAGGAAGCTGGTCGCCGAGAAATCCTGCGGGTTGGGATCAGCATCGCCGTTCGGCTGCGTCTCGTGCCCGTCGCGGCGGGTGACCACCGCGAGCATCTCAACATTGCCCGCGTCGATCGCGACCGTGCCGGTTTCCGAGAAGGTCTCCGACGCGCTGTCGTAATTGACCTTGGTGCTGACGTAATAGTCCCGCCCGAACAGGCCCAGATAATCCGCCGGGTCCTTGGTGAAGTAGGAGACGACACCGCCCATGGCGTCGCTGCCGAACAGTGCCGAGCCGGGGCCGCGGATGATCTCGACCCGGCTGAGCGTGTCGACATCGACGATGTCACGGGCGTAAGTGTGGCCGAACTCCTCGAAATCGGGCAGGCGAAGCCCGTCCGACATCAGCATTACGCGATTGCCGCCGATGCCGCGGATCACATAGCTCGTCGTGCCGGTCCGGGTCGGGTCGCCGCCGACACCGACCCCCGGCTCGTAGCGCACCAGATCGCCGATCGTGGTGACCAGCCTGTCCTCGATCTGTCGCGCGGTGACGACCGACATGGTGGTCGGCGTGTCGATCAGCGAGATCGGGTTACGCGTCGCGCTGATGACGATCTCGTCGAGGGTGACGAAGGGCACGCTGTCGGCGGGCAGGATGAAGACGTCGCCGGCCGCGGCTTCCGGCGCCCCCATGGTGTCGCCCGTGGCGTCCCCGGCGGTCTCCCCCATCTCCGGCACCGTCTGCGCCAGGGCGCCTCCGCCCGGGACGAGTGGTGAAAGGGCGGTCGTCGCAAGGACGAGCCCGATCAGGCGGACGCGTGGAGACATGCGCAGTGCTCTCCTCAAAGCACCGGCCTCGCCCCGAAGGGGGCCGGACTGTGGCGGTCACCGATCCGGGCCCCGGTTGTGCGGGCGGATCGGCGGTGCGTGCGGACGATTGGGGGTCGTCGTGGCTGCGCGCCGCTCAGGAGGAGACGGAAGCGACCGGCTGCGACTGGAGAAACGGAACTATTTGGTCAGGATCAGTTTGTGGTTGCGCGTGATGCGCAGGCGGTAGAGGGCACCGTCATGATTGATCATCAGCTCCCGCGCCTCGCCGAACAGATCGCGGGTGTCGATCGGGGCGGGGACGGTCGGGGCGCGCGTCGGCTGCGCCTCCGCGTCGGGCGTTGATGAATCAGGCATGACATGCCTCCGTTCGGGGGCCGCTCACAGTTGCGAGTGACACTGCGAGTCATTCGCATTCCGCCCCCGTCGCGTCAAGCCCCTTCGCGCCGTCTCCGTAACGATTTGAGCCGCCCCAGGCTGGACGGTGCCGCCCCCCCATTGACGGGTGACAGTGGCCGGGTTAGCGGGGGTGATGCGCATCTTCCGACGCGGGCCGCGCCCGCCGCTCGCCGCCCCTGCCGCGATCATCCCCGCCCTCCTGGGCCTCGCGATCCTGCTCGCGGGTTGCCAGACGACGCCCGCCGCGCGGCCGATACCTCCCGGCATCGGTGGCGCGGTGACGCTGCAGCCGCTCGACTACCGGCCGCGCAGCGGACCGCCGCCCGCCGGATACGGGCGCGACGTGCCGGCGGCGATCGGCGCGGCGCTGGCGCAGGCCCTGCACGAGGCCGGCATCGGGCTGGACGGGCGGCACTGTCGGCTGTCGGGCACGGTGCGCGACTTCGCCGTGCAGGACGGGTTGTGGCGGGTGGATGTCCGCTACGTGCTGGCGGTCGGCGGGTCGGTGATGTTCGACCAGGCGATCGGCACTTGGTACGCGCCGGAAGGCGCCGGGCCGGCCACGGCCGAGGCCGCCATCGCCAAGAATCTCGCGGTGCTAGTCGCCGATGACTGGTTCCGCACCCTGGTCAGCCGCGACTGCCCCCGCCCGGCGTGAGGTGACACGTCACTCGCGCCGGACGGGCAGCGGTCCGGCATTCCGGGCCCCGAGAGCAAAGGCGGGAGCGAAGGCTCAGCGGCACCACCATTCATGGCAGCCGCGGCGCCGGCCGTCCCAATTGTCGTCCCACTCGCCGCCGCGACGCCAGCCGGCACGATCGCGGCCGCGGTGGTCGCCACGGTCCCAATGGCTGTGCCGGCGACGCCGGTCATCATCATTGTCCCAGCGTTCATGCCAGGCATTCCAGCCCGGCGCCGGCCCGTGATGGTGATGTCGGGGCGGTACGCAGGCGACCAAGGTCAGCCCGAGAAGGATGATGGCTGCGCGCTTCATGGCATTTCTCCACTAGCGCGGCCGCGGCGCGACGCAGGGCGCCGGCACGGCCGTGCGCGATCCGCCTTGCACGGATGACCACCGAAACTCCGTCGCCAGAAATCGAGGACGCGTCGCGACGCTTGGCAGCGTCGCGCACATGCGCTAGGGTCCGCCCCGATCGGCCGCGGACATCCGCCGCCGCACGCACTCGTAGCTCAGCCGGATAGAGCGTCGCCCTCCGGAGGCGAAGGTCACAGGTTCGAATCCTGTCGAGTGCGCCATTCCCCCCGCCCACATCGCGCCGTGACGGGTGACCCGCGCAACGAAGGGACGCCTGTTTCCCTCAGTTCGCGCCGATGGCGGGGTCAGGCATCGGGACCACCGTGTCACCCTTCGCCTTGCGGGCGTGGTCTTCAGCCGCGATCTCGGCTTCGGCGGCGCGCCAGTTCTCGGCCGCGTCGCCGCCGCTGCGCTGCCAGATCTCGTAGGCGCGACGACGGATGCGCGCCTCGCGGCCGTCCGGATCCTCAAGCGGCATCTGCGCCTCCCTCACGACCAGCCGCGCGGGATGCGCGGCCGCGGCACGGCGGCAACACCGGCCTGCGCCGGCGGTTCCCGGGCGGCAGACGATCGCACGCAACCGAGGCGGGCCTCGCGGGTTGATACTGTGTGGCGGGGAACGGACCCGCCGCCTGACAGCCGGGAGCTCTCATCCATGACCGCGACGCTGACCATCCGCCCCGACGGCGGCCGCTATCGGGTCGAGGGGCTGGACGGCACTTTCGGCGACGAGGAGGACGCGACGCGCGCCGCCTTCAGCGAGGGCGAGCGCATCTCACGGGGCGACGTGCCGGTCGTCATCCAGATCGAGGATACCGACGGCCAGCACCGGGTGCTGCACCGGTTCGGCCCCCGATGACCGACGATCCGCCCACCGGCGAGGACGATGCAGCCCTGCGCCCCGCGATGCCGGCGATCTACACGATCCGGCACGACGAGGGCGGCTGGCGCATCCTGCACGGCGACGACGCCTCCGACCTGTTCGCCAGCCGCGAGGCGGCGACGGCGGCGGCGAGTGCCAGCGCCGAGGCCGATGGCCGCAACGGCCGCGTTGCCGTGGTCCGCCTGCAGGAGGAGAAGGGCCGGCTGCGGATCCTTGGGATCTTCGGACGGGGCGCCGACCCGCTACCGCTGCTGCGCTGACCTCTCCTCAATCCCCCGCCCGCACCGCCGGCTGGAAGGCACCGGCACCGGTGAACTCGTCCGTCCATTCGCCGTCCCAGAGCGAGGGGAAGGACAGCGCCCGGTAGGGGTGGCGGGCGATGGCGTCGAAATCGAGCTCCACCCCGAGGCCGGGCGCGTCGGGCAGCACCACCGCGCCGCCGCGATGGGGGTCCCAACCGGAGACGAGATCGGCGCGCCAGTCGACATCGAAGGCGCCGAACGATTCGAGCAGCGTCATGTTCGGCGTGCTCGCCGCGAAATGCAGCGCCGCGGCATAGGCGACCGGTCCGATCGAACAATGCGGCGAGACGGTCATGTCCTGCACCGCCGCGAAGGCGGCAATCTTCTTGGCCGCGGTGAGCCCGCCGCAATGGGCGATATCCATCTGCACGACATCGCAGGCGCGCAGCGTCGTCAACCGGTGGAAATCCGCCAGCGTGTAAAGACGCTCGCCCGCCGAGATCGGCAGCGGCGAGGCGGCCTTCACCTCGCGCAGCAGATCCAGCGCCTCGGGCACCACCGGCTCCTCGCACCACAGCACCGGATAGTCCGCCAGCCGGCGGATCACCCGGATCGCGTCCCCGGCGGCGAGCCGCCCGTGGATCTCGATGATCAGCCCGACCGAGGGGCCGACCGCCTCGGCCACCGCGGCGGTGATGGCGACGGCCAGCTCCTCCTCGGCCGCCGACAGCGTCTTCCACGCGGTGCCGAAGGGATCGAACTTCAGCGCCCGATAGCCCATGCGGGCCACCTCGCGCGCCCGGGCGGCGAACTCCTCCGGCGTCCGGCAGGCACCGTACCAGCCATTCGCATAGGGCACGATCTCGCCGCCGACACGGCCACCGAGCAGCCGGTAGACCGGCTGGCCGCAGGCCTTGCCGATCAGATCCCACATCGCGATCTCGGCGCCGCTGATCGCGCTCATCACGGTCGAGCCGCCCTGATACTGGTCGCGGATCATGCCGCCGACCACTGCCTCGATGTCGAACGGATCGCGACCGATGATGCGCGAGGCGACCCATTCCTCGATCAGGGTCTGGACGGCGCGCTCCTGCCATTCCAGCGTCGCCTCGCCGATCCCGACGAGGCCGGTATCGGTCGTCAGCCGCAGGAACAGATAGTTGCGCAGCCCGGCATTGGCGAGGAAGGTCTCGACCGCGGTGATCTTCATCTGTCCTCTTCCCGTCACGCGGCATGCGTGGGTTGCGGTTCGGTGGGTCCTGGCAGCGCCCGTCCCAGCGCCTCGTCGGCCGTAGCCGGATCGAGCGGCAGCGTGACCGGGCGGCCGAGACGGAGCGAGAGGCGGATCGCGGCGGCGAGCTCGAGGGCAGCGGCACCGGCGCGCGCCGGCGCCGCGAGCGGGGCGATGCCGCGCAGGGCGTCGAGCACATTCTCGAGCAGCCCCGCATAGCCGCCGAAGCTCTCATCGAAGAGCAGCGTGTTGGGGATGGCCGGCCGCCAGCTCTTGGCCGGGCCGGTCTCCTCGTCCCAGAGGGTCAGCTCGAACTGGTCCTCGACGGTGAGCATCGCGCCCCGGCCGATGATCTCGACCCGCTCCCAGGGCTTGAAGCTGAGCGCCTGCGCACTGGTCACGAGGCCGCCCGCGGCCCCCGAGGCGAAGGCAAGGGTGGCGGTCGCGGCTTCGATCGCCTCGCTGCCATCCGGGCGCCGGACGCGGCGACCCTCCGCATGCAGGCGGGTCACGGGGCCCATCAGCCACAGGGCGAGGTCGAGAAGATGGATCGTCCCCGCCTCGAGCAGGTCGACATAGGGGTAGCCGAGGGTGAACTTGCCCTGGAACAGCGTCGGCGGGCCCTTCAGCCAACCCTCTGCCACGAGGCGGCGGGCGAGCGCGTAGGGCGGCGAGAAGCGCTTGTTGGCGACGGAGGCGAAGACGAGACCGCGCCGTTCGGCCAGGTCGCACAGCTCCACGGCCTCTCGGAGCGAATGGCAGACCGGCTTTTCGACCAGCACCGCGACGCCGGCCTCAAGGCACAGCCGCGAGACCGCGGCATGGGCATGGTCGGGACAGAGCACGAGGGCGAGATCGATGCCGCCGCCATCCCTCGCCGCCGCGATCAGCGCCTCGGCATCGGGCAGCGCCGGGACACTCCAGATCCGCCCGACTTTCTCGCGGGTTGCCGGATCGGGATCGGCGATGCCGGCGACGGTCACCGGCTCGCCCTCGGTACGCAGGCGCTGGATCGCCGGCAGCCATTTCGCCTGGGCGATGCCGCCCGCGCCGATAAGGCCGACGCGGAGCGGCCGCTTGGCGGCTCGCGCCGGGTCGGGCCGGACGGCATAGACGTCGCCCCGGTCGAAGGCGGCCTCGAACGGCGTATGGCCGAAGGGCAGATGCGGCAGCGTCATGCCGGCACCGACCGGCGATCGAGATCGAGCCGGCGCACCGCCCCCTGCAGCGTCAGCGCGAGCAGGATCGCGCCGCCCTTGGCCAGGAAGAAGGTCGCATCCGTCATCTGCAGGCCCGACAGCCCGTTGTTGAGGATGGCGAGGAAGGCGACACCGAGCGCCGTGTCGCGCAGCCGCCCCTCGCCGCCGCGGAACGAGGCGCCGCCGATCACCACCGCGACGATCGCGTCGAGCTCGAGCCCGAATCCCGCGGTCGGTGCCGCGGCGCCCAGGCGGCCGAGCATCACCGGCATCGCGAGCGCGGTGAACAGACCCATCAGCAGCAGCGTGCGCAGCCGTGTCGTGCCGTCATCGACGCCCGACTGGCGCAGCATGCGCGGGTCGCCGCCGAGCGCGAAGATCCGTATGCCGATCGGCGTCCGGGCCAGGATCAGCCAGCCGAGCAGAAAGGCGGCCAGGACGAGCAGCACCGGCGGCGTCAGCCCGAAGAGAAGCGGCACATTCATCGCCGCCACGAAGCCCCCGTCGAAGGGCAGCGTCTGGGCGTCGGTCAGCGAGACGGCGAGGCCGCGCGCCCAGATCCAGGCGGCCAGCGTGACGATCAGCGGATCGATGCCGAGCCGCCCGACGATCACGCCGTTGAGGGCATAGACGGCAAGGCACGCGGCAAGGCCGCAGGCGAGGGCCGGCACTGGGCCGATGCCGGCCTGCAGGGCCAGTGCCGCCACCACCGTGCCGAGTGCGACGACCGAGCCGGGTGCGATGTCGATGCAGCGCGAGACGATGCCGAGCATCGCGCCGATCGCGACGATCGCGAGCACCGCATTCTGCTCGATCAGCGCCACAAGATTGGCCAGGGTGGCGAAGCGCGGATTGACGATCGCGAACAGGATCGCGAGCAGGATCGCCGCCACCGCCACCGCATGACGGGCCAGCGCCGCGGACCAGCCGCGTGCGGCCGCCCCCGCCTCGCCCTCGAAGCCGGCCTCGGCTTCCGCCCGCCCCTGCAGGAGCCGCCCGGCAATCACGGCAGCGAGCAGCAGGACGCCGGTCGCCGTCGTCTGCCAAGTGCCCGGGACGCCGCGGATCGTCATGTAGTTGAAGACGGCCATCAGGATCAGCGCGCCGGTCATCGCCTGCCCGACCCGGACACGGCCCGCGGGCAACCCGCCGGCGCCGAGCGCCACGACGGCGATCGCGAAGAACTCGAGGCCGAGTCCGATCGACGGGCTGACGATGCCGGTCCGTGCCCCGGTCAGCAGCCCCGCCGCACCGGCGAAGGCGCCGCATCCGACATAGGCGACGCCGCGCACGCGGGCGACGGATACGCCGCACAGCCGCGCCGCGGCCGCATTGTCGCCGACCGCATGCAGCCTGCGGCCGAGTATCGTGCCGCGCAGCACGAGCCACAGCAGCGCCGCCAGCGCGAGGGTCAGGACGACCGAGAGCGGCAGGCTGAGCAGCGTCGCGCGGGTCAGCGTGTCGAAGGCCGGGTGGTCGATGGTGATCCAGGAGTTGAACCGCGCCAGCAGGACGAGCGCCAACCCGCGCACTGCGATCATCGTGCCGAGGGTCACGATCACCGGGCTGATCCTCAGCCCCTCAATCAGCAGCGCGTTGACGAGACCCACCGCGGCGCCGATCGCGATGCCGCCGGCGATCGCCGCCACCGGGCCGGCCCCGACGGTGAGCAGCGCCCCTCCGACTGTCGCCGAGGCGAGCACCACCGAGCCGACCGACAGGTCGATCCCACCGACCAGCACCACCATCGCCATGCCGAGGCCGAGCAGTAGCACCGGCGCCGCCTGTTTCACGATGTTCTCGGCATTGCCGAGGCTGCCGAACGCATCGGCGGTGAGGGCGAAGGCGAGCAGTATAACAACGGCCGCGATGATCATCGCATGGCGGCGCAGCAGCGGCAGGATCCAGCCCTCGCCGCCGGCCTCGGCGCCGATGCCGCGCGTGTGCGTCCCCCCTCCCGTCTCTGCGGTCATGCCGCGCCCTCCGAAGCCGCCCGCCCCTGGACGAGGAGGTTGAGCGCCTCTTCGGTCAGCCCGGCGGCCGCGGTCTCCGCGGCGATCCGGCCGTCGCGGATGACGAGGATGCGATGGGCGATCGCCAGGATCTCCGGCAGGTCGGAGGAGACGACGACGACCGCGCGCCCGGCGGCGGCCACCGCGTCGAGCTGGCGGTAGATCTCGGCGCGCGCGCCGACATCGACACCGCGCGTCGGCTCGATCAGCACCAGTACCGCCGCCTCGGCGAGGTGCCAGCGTGCGATCAGCGCCTTCTGCTGGTTGCCGCCGCTCAGCGTGCGCATCGCCGTCCGCGGCGACCGGGCGACGACCGAGAAGCGGGCGAGGGCCGCAGCGACGGCGCCGCGCTCAGCCGCGCGATGGACGAGCCCGCCCGGCAGGCCCCGCCGCGTCAGCGAGGGGAGCCCGACATTCTCGGCGAGGCTGAGATTGGGGAAGATGCCCTCACCCTTGCGGTCGTCGGTCAGAAGGCAGATGCCCGCCTCGACCGCCTCGCGCGGCGAGGCCGGGGCGAGACGCCGCCCGCCGATCCGCAAGGCCCCGCGCTCGAGCGGCAGGGCGCCGCCGAGTAGCCGGGCGATCTCCGCCTGGCCGGCGCCGAGCAGGCCGGTGAGCCCGAGGATCTCACCGCGCGAGACGGCGAGATCGACACTGCGCACCCGCTCGCCCCAGCCGATCCCCTCGGCGACCAGTGCCGGTTCGGCGTCACGGGAGATGGCCGGCGCGACCGGCCGGGCGAACTGCTCGACCGCGCGGCCGACCATCGCCTCGGTCAGCCGGGCCTCGGTCCAGCCGGCGAGGTCGACGGTGGCAATCAGCCGGCCGTTGCGCAGGATCGTCGCCCGGTCGCACTGGTCGAGGATCTCGCGGAAGCGATGCGAAACGAACAGGATCGTCAGCCCCTCATCACGCAGGCGCCGGATGATCGCGAAGAGCGCATCCGCCTCGCGCGGGCCGAGCGGGGCCGTCGGCTCGTCGAGGATCAGCACCGAGGGGTCGCGTGACAGCGCCTTGGCGATCTCGACGAGCTGCCGTTCGGCGACCGAGAGCGTCGCGACCCGGCGGTCGGGCGCGATCCTGGCACCGACCCGGGCCAGCGCCTCCTCCGCGCGGCGGCGCATCGCGACGGCATCGAGGAGCGGCCCGCGCCGCGGTTCACGTCCGAGCGCGATGTTCTGCTCGACGGAGAGGTTCGGCAGCAGGCTGAGCTCCTGGTAGACCGTCGCGATACCGAGCCGGATGGCATCGGCGGTCGAGGCGATCTCGACCGGCCGGCCCGCCACCCGGATCGTCCCGGCATCGGGCCGCAGCATGCCGGCGATCAGGTTGATCAGCGTCGACGTGCCGGCGCCGTTCTGGCCGACCAGCGCATGTACCTCGCCCGGACGGAACGCGACCGAGACGTCGTCGAGCGCGACCACGCCGGGGAAACGCCGGCTCAGCCCCACGGTCTCCAGGCTCGGCTGCGGGCGCCCGGGCGTGGTGGCGCCGGCAGCCGGGACGGAGGCGGCGTCCATCATGCGGGAACGGTCGGTTCGGCCATAGCGGGGCTCGCGGGTCGGGGTGCCGCGCACGGGCCGCGCACGGCACCCGCCCCTCGTGTCATTGCTGATAATCGGCGACGATGTCGGCCAGCGGCCGCTCGAAGGGGAAGGTCTCGATCGCCCCCGTCTGGTCGGCCGCGAGCTCGAGAACGGAGCCGACATTCTCACCTGTGACCAGCACACCCTGGATCAGGTGCTCGGTCTCCTCGGTCTGGCCGGTGGCGACCAGATAGGGGAAATAGGCCTTCCAGAAGCCGGAATATTGCGGCGCCAGCAGCACCGTGCTCTCGAGCGACCCGTCGGCTACAGCGGCCAGCCCGCCTTCGCTGCCGTCAACCGAGACCAGCAGGATCTGATCCTCCTTGCCGGCCCGCTCGACGACATTGGCCGCCGGGACGGTCAGGCTGTCACTGTTGCCGTAGATCAGGTCGAGATTCGGATAGGCGGTCAGCCAGTTCTCGGTGATCTGCACCGCCCGCGTCGGATCCCAATTGGTCGGCTCCTGCGCCACGACGGTCACATCGGGATACGCGGCGAGCACGTCGGTGAAGCCGCCCGAGCGGTCGGTGTTCAGCCCCTGGCCGAGCAGCCCCTGCAGGTTCGCGACCTCGCCGCGCACCTCGCCATATTTCGCGCGCAGCAGCTCGACCGCGTATTCGCCGACGATGCGGCCGGTGTAGCGCTCGTCGAAGCCGAGGACCGCGGCGCAGCCGTCGATGCTGCTGTGCAGACAGACGATCGGGATGCCGGCCGCCTCGGCCTTCTGCATCGTCGGGCCGAAGGCGGCGGCGTCGATGAAGTTGACGGCGATGGCGTCGACACCCTCATTGATGAGGTTCTCGACGGCGAGGATCTGCTTGTTGACGTCGCCCTCGCCGCTGGTCACCACCAGCTCGAAGCCGTTGCGGCGGGCGGCCTCCTCGGCGCCTTCGACCTCACCGAGATGGAAAGGGTTGCTGAGGTCGATCTGGACCAGCCCGATTCTCGGCGTGTCCTGCGCCCCGGCGGCCGGCGCCACGAGCACCGATGCGAGCGCCGCCGCGGACACCGCGGCGTTCCTGATGCGCGACATGCGTGTCCTCCCTCTTCTCGTTGGGTCCGGCGGCCTGCGAGCACGCGGGCACCACCCCGGAAGCCGCTCGATGTTACCGGTATCTTATTAGGAGCGTCAACGTGTTCCCTCCGTCCAGGCGACGGTTGATCGCAGCGGATGGTACCGGTACCGTCCAAGCGGACGGGATCGCAGGGCGGGGGAGGAAGCGATGGTCGAGCTGTTCGGACGGGGCTGGACGCGGACCGAAATCGAGCGGCGGATCGGCCACCTCTCGCAGCTCGGCGGCATCCGGCTCGTCACATCGGACAACGGGCCGTCGCGCGGCGTGAGGCTGCTCGAGCTGCGGACGGGCACCGGGTTCGACTGCGACATCGCGCTCGAGCGCGGCATGGATGTCGGCCGCTGCACATATCGCGGTGCCTCGCTCGCCTGGATGCCGCCGACGCTCCTCGCCGGGCCCTGGCTGTTCGAGCAGCAGACCGAGTTCGGCTGGCTGCGCTCGGTGCTGGGCGGGCTCAACAACACCTGCGGCCTCGTCCATATCGGCAATCCCGAAACCGCCGACGTCACGCATTACAACTTCCCGGCCCGCCCCCGAGAGCGCTACGGCGTGCACGACCGCGCGGCGATGATCCCGGCCGAGCTCGTCTCCTTCGGCGAGCGCTGGGAGGGCGACCGATGTTTCATCGAGGCGGTCGGGCGGGTGACCCAGGCGCAGGCCTATGGGGAGACGCTGGTGCTGACCCGCACCTACCGGGCCGAGCTGGGCCGCTCCGGCTTCGAGATGGAGGACGTTGTCGCCAATCGAGGCTACCTGCCGGTCGAGCACATGCTGCTCTATCATTTCAACATCGGCTTTCCGTTCCTCGACGAGGGGGCGGAGCTTGTCGCACCCTTCGACGGCCGACCCGAGCTGTTGTTCGGCGAGGCCGATCTCGACGATCCGGCGAGCTGGTCGCGCTTCTCGGCCCCGCAGCGGGGTGCGGTGCAGCAAACCTTCGCCCACCGCATGCGTCCGGACGCCGCCGGACAGGTGACCGTCGCGCTGGTCAATCCGCGCCTCGGCCCCGGGGGCACGGCGGTGGCCCTGCGCTACGACCATGCGACGCTGCCGCGCTACATCGAGTGGCGGATGATGGGCGAGGGCCAGTACGCCGTCGGGATCGAGCCCTGCACCAACGGCTTCGGCCGCGAGGCGGTCCGCCGGGCGGGCGAGCTGATCACCCTCGCCCCCGGCGAGGAGCGGCGCTACCGCGTCGCGCTCGAGGTGGTCGAGGGTGAGGCGGCGATCGCCGCGCTGCGCGCCGCCGCGGCAGGCTGAAGCCGCCTACCCGCCGGCCTGCGCCGCCGCCCTGAGGCTCTCCACCAGCCGCTCGACCGTCAAGCCGTAGCGGCCCTGCAGATAGGGCAGCGAGCCGCATTCGATGAAAGCGTCCGGCAGGCCGATCCGGTCGAGCGGCACCGCGAGCCGCGCATCGACGAGGCATTCGGCGAGGATCGTGCCGAGCCCGCCACTGCGCACATGGTTCTCCACCGAGACGATCCGCCGGGCCCGTCCGGCCGCCTCGAGGAAGCCGTCGCGGTCGAAGGGCTTGAGCGTCGCCACATGCAGCACGCCGAGCGCGATCCCCTCCGCCTCGAGGATTCGTGCCGCCTCGAGAACCCGGCCGGTCATCAGGCCGGTCGAGACGATCAGCGGGCCGTCGCCCTCGCGCAGCAGCGCCGCCCGCCCGATCTCGAACTGGTGTTGCGTCGGGTCGAAGACGACCGGCACGGCGGCGCGCTGCAGGCGCATATAGACCGGCCCGTCGACATCGACGATGGCGCGGGTCGCCTGCTCGATCTCGGTCGCATCGCAGGGATCGATAACCGTGAGGCCAGGGACGAGCCGCATCAGCCCGAGATCCTCGATCCCCTGATGCGTGCCGCCATAGCCGGTGGTCAGCCCCGGCAGGCCGGCGATGATGCGCACCGGCGCACGGCTGTGGGCGCAGGCGATGGCGATGAAGTCGTAGGCGCGCCGCGTGGCGAAGACGCCATAGGTCGTGCAGTAGGGGATGCGGCCCGCCTTGGCGAGGCCGGCCGCCACCGCGATGAGGTTCTGCTCGGCCATGCCGACATTCCAGAACCGGTCGGGAAAGGCATCGCGGAAGGGCAGGATGTCGGTGTACTTGCCGAGATCCGCGGTCAGCCCGACGATCTCGGGCCGCTCGTGCCCCAGCGCCACCAGCGCCCGGCCGAACGGCGCGTCGACATGGGTGACGCCCGCGACGCGCTGGACCTCGCCCATGCCGGCGGTGCGGCCGCGCGCCGGTGCCCCCTGCCCCGCATCTACCCGCTCAACCATGGGAGGCCTCCAGCTCCTCGGCGAGGCGCGCCCATTCATCCGCCTCGACCCTCACGAAGTGCGCCTTCTCGCGGGCCTCGAGCGTCGGCACACCGCGGCCGGGAAGGGTGCGCAGCACGATGACCTTCGGCCGGCCGTCCGCCGCCCGCGCATCGGCGAGTGCATCGGCGACCGCCTTCATGTCGTTGCCGTCGATCTCGGCGACCGACCAGCCGAAGGCCCGCCATTTGTCGGCCACCGGCTCGATCGGGATGACGATTGCGCCATCGGCCTGGATGCCGTTGCAGTCGACGAGCGCCACGAGATTATCGAGCCCGAAGGCCGGTGCGGCGAAGGCCGCCTCCCAGGTCGAGCCCTCCTGCAGTTCGCCGTCCGAAAGCTCGGCGAAGACCCGCGCGTCGCCATCGGCCTTGAGGGCGAGCGCCATGCCGATCGCCTGGCCCAACCCGTGGCCGAGCGAGCCGCCGATCACCTCGACGCCGGGGGTGGTGTCCAGCGTGCTCATCTCCAGCCGGCTCTCATCCAGCCCGTAGCTGTCGAGCTCGTCGATCGGCAGGATGCCGGCCTCCGCCAGCGCCGCCCACAGCGCGATCGAATAATGCCCGGTGGACAGCACGAAACGGTCACGCCCCGGCCAGCGCGGATCGGCCGGGTCGTAGCGCATCTCGTGGAAGTAGAGCGCGGCGAGCAGGTCGGCGATGCCGAGTCCCTGGGCGAGATAACCCTGCCCCTTGCCGCGCGCCATCCGCATCATGTGCCGCCGCAGGATCCACGCCTTGTGTCGCAGGGCGTCGAGATCGGCAGGTCCGGCCGGGTGGTTGCGTCCGCTCATCAGCCGTCTCTCAATCCCTGTCGAGCCCGCCGGAAAGGTTCAACCGCTCGGCCGTCAGATAGGCCGGCGCATCGCAGACGAGCCAGATGACGCCCTCGGCGATCTCCTCGCAGCCGGCGCGGTAGCCGAGCGGGATCCGGGCGGTACGCTCGGCGAGGAAGCGGTCGAAATCGCCGGTGCGGCCCTCGATCTCGGCGATCTGCCGCTCGGTCTTCTCCTGCAGCGCCGTGTCCATCATGCCGGGGGCGAGGCTGTTGACCTGGATGCCGAAGGGCGCGAGGGCGACCGCCGCGGCCCGCGTGATCGCATCGACCGCGGCCTTGCTGGCGGCATAGGCGAGATAGTTGGGCAGCGCCATGCGCGAGGCCGGCGAGGTGATGTTGACGATGCGGCCGCGCCGCTGCCCGGCCATCGCGCGCCCGGCCGCGGCGGTGGCCAGTGCCACCGCCCGGACATTGAGGTCGAGGGTGCGGTCCCAGGTCTCCGCGCGCATCTCGAGGAAGCGCTCGATCGTGCCGAACCCGGCATTGTTCACGAGGGCGTCGAGCCGGCCCTGGCGGGCCAGCACCGCCTCGACCATGTGCGCCGGCGCATCGGCTTCGGAGAGATCGACCCGCTCGGCCCAGCCGCCGCATTCGGCGGCCGTGTCTGCCGCCCGCGCCGCATCGATGTCGGCGACGCAGACGCGCCAGCCGCGCCGCCCGAGACCCAGCGCGATCGCCCGTCCCAGCCCCTGCGCACCGCCGGTGACGATGGCGACGGGCGTGCCCGCGCCACCCGCTTCCCCCGCCTCGCTCATCTCGGTTCGCTCCTCCAGATTATGTTACCGGTATCACTAGCAGCGTCGCACGGAAGTGGCAAGGCCGCGGCGGGCGCCCTAACATCGTGGAATCGTGAGCGACACTTCGAGAAAACCCCGTCAGCGGGCGGGAAGCTGGATTCGCATGGATGACGTCGCGCGGCTCGCCGGCGTCGCCAAGATGACCGTCTCCCGCGCCCTCCGATCGCCCGACAAGGTGGCGGAAGAGACCCGTCGCCGGGTCGAGGACGCCATGCGCACGCTCGGCTATGTGCCGAACCGGATCGCCGGCAATCTGTCGGCGGCGCGCAGCACGCTCGTCGCCGTCATCGTGCCGACGATCCAGCACGCGATCTTCGCCGAGACGGTGCAGGGTCTGTCGGAGATCCTGCGCCCCGCCGGGCTGCAGCTGCTGGTCGCCGATACCGGCTATTCGATCGAACGCGAGGACGAGCTGGTCCTGTCGCTGCTCGGCCACCGTCCGTCCGCCGTGGTGCTGACCGGCACCACCCGGTCGGAGACCGGACGGCGGATGCTGGCGCGGCTGGACGTGCCGGTCGTCGAGACCTGGGAGACGACCGATACGCCGGTCGACATGGCGGTGGGCTATTCCAACCGTGCCGCCGGCGAGCAGATGACGCGGGCGCTCATCGACTGCGGCTACCGCCGGATCGCCTTCGTCAACGGCCCGGTCGACCACAATGAGCGGGCGCTTCACCGCGAGGAGGGCTATGGCGCGGCGATCCGTGCGGCGGGGCTGGGCGAGCCGGTGATCCACCGCATCGCCGGCATCGACCGGATCCGCTACGACCAGGGACGGGAGGCGCTGGCGGCACTGCTCGACCGTCATGCGGATCTCGACGCCGTGTTCTTCACCAACGACGTTTTCGCGGTCGGCGGGGTGATGGAATGCCGTGCCCGCGGCATCCGGGTGCCCGACGAGATCGGCATCGCCGGCTTCCACGACCTCGACGTCTCGCAGGTCTGCGAGCCGCCGGTGACGACCGTGCACGTCCCCGGCTATGAGATCGGCCGGCAGGCCGGCGATCTGATCGTCCGCCGGCTGGAGGGCGAACAGCTCGCCGGCACGCGGGTCGAGATCCCCTTCCGCCTCGTGATGCGGGCGAGCACCGCACGGACCGCCGCCGCCGGGCGAGCCGCGCCTCAGCGGGCCGCCGCCGGCAGGAAGAGGGCGAGGTCGGGGACGGCGAGCAGGAAGGCCAGCACCGCGAGCTGAAGCCCGATGAACGGGATCACCGAGCGGAAGATCTCCGCCAGCGTCACATCGGGTGGTGCCACGCCCTTGAGGTAGAAGCAGGACGGACCGAAGGGCGGCGAGACATAGGCGATCTGCATCGCCACGCAGAAGACGATGCCGAACCAGACCGGATCATAGCCCAGGGTACGCACCACCGGCACGAAGACCGGCATCACCAGAAGGCAGATGCCGATCCAGTCCATGAAGCAGCCGAGCACCAAGAGGATCGCCACCATGACCAGGATGATGCCCATCGGCGGGAGGTCCATCCCGGCGAACAGCCCCTGCAGGTAATGCGTGCCGCCGAGCAGGTTGTAGGCGCCGATCAGCGCGGTCGCGCCGAAGGTCAGCCAGATCAGATTGCCGCAGGTGATCAGCGTCTGCGTCAGCGCGGCGCGCAGCTGCGCGAGGTCGAGCTCGCGGCGCGACAGGGCGATGGCGAGCGCGCCGAGGGCGCCGAGCCCCGCCGCCTCAGTCACCGTCGCGACGCCGCCATAGATCGTGCCGAGCACCAGCACCACCAGCAGCACCGGCAGCGCCACCGCCTTCGCCGCCGCCAGCTTCTCGGCGGCGCTCACGACATGGCCGGTATCGGCGGGCAGCGGCGCACTCGCCGGATCGAGCTGGGCGCGCAGCACAACATAGCCGATATAGAGCAGCGCCATCACGATGCCGGGGCCGATCGCCGCGAGGAACAGGTCCCCGATCGAGGCGCCAGCCATCAGCCCGTAGAAGATCAGCACGACGCTGGGCGGGATCATCGCGCCGAGCGAGCCGCCGGCGCAGATGGCGCCCATGGCGAGCCGCCGGTCGTAACCCAGCTTCAGCATCTGAGGCAGCGCGACGAGGCCGAGGATGACGATCTCGCCGCCGGCGACCCCCATCATCGCCGCCATGATCACCGCGAGCAGCAATGTCTGCACCGCGACGCCGCCGCGCCATCGCCCCGACCACAGATGCAGCGCCTGGTAGAGATCGCGCGCCACGCCCGATCGTTCGAGGATCGAGGCCATCAGCACGAAGAAGGGAACGGCGACCAACGAGTATTCGAGTGACAGCGTGCCGATCCGGCTGGCCACGAGCCGCAGCCCCGCCGGTCCGGTCGTCATCAGGACGAGGCCAATCGCGACCGTGAAGGTGACGATCGCGAGCGGCACCCGCATCAGCATGAGGATGACCATCGCGGCCACGAGGCCGGCGGTCACGAGCCCGAGATCCATCGCTCAATCCCTCGCGGCGCCGGCCGCGAGGCGGCGGATGGCCTGGACCGTGACGCCGATCGCGTGGAGCAGCATCAGCACGAGGCCGATCCAGATGGTGGGCAGCAGCAGCGCCGGGATCGGCGGATTCCAGGCACTGCCCGAGGTCTCCCAGCGCATCATCGTCACCCAGGCGGGCGAGGCCGTGGCATAGGCCAGAATGGCGAAGCAGGCGGTGCCGACGACGCCGTTCACGATGTCCAGCCGCAGCCGCCAATGCCCCGGGAGGACGTCATAGAGGGAGGAGATGGCGATCTGCTGGCCCTTCCGGGCCGCGCAATACCCGCCGATCAGGAAGCCGATGGCGCAGAGGAAGGTCGTCGTCTCATGCGCCCACAGGGTCGGCGCATCGAAGACGTAGCGGGCCACCACCTCATAGCCGGTGACCGCGATCCCGGCGAGGAAGCACCAGCAGACGATCGCGCCCAGCCATCCGGCCAGGCGGTCGAGCGCAGCTTCCATCCCTCTCCCCTTTTATCCCCCAAGCCACGCGCGGGACGGCCAGCGGGGGCCGCCCCGTTTCGCGCTCAGTCGAGCAGGCCGATACGGGCCATGAAAGCCCGGTGCGCCTCGAGCACCCGCTGCGCCTCCGGACTGTCGGCTGCATAGGCCTCCCAGCCGCCCGCCGCGATCTCGCGGAAGCGGGCGCGGTCCTCGCTCGACCAGTCGATCACCTCGACGCCGCCGGCCTCGGCATCGGCCCGCAGCGCATCGGCGTCGGCGAGGTCGGAGCGCATCAGCAGCCGCAGCTGCAGTTCGTCCGACATCGCCAGCATGATCGCCTTCACATCCTCCGGCAGCGCGTCCCAGCGCGCTTTCGTCACCGTGATCTGGTGCAGCGGCATCGAATGGATGCCGGGATAGATCGGGTAGGGCGCGATCGTGTGATAGCCGAGATCGTGGTTCAGCGCGTAGACGCCGGCATCGGCGGCGCTGATCACCCCCTGTTCGAGCGAGGTGTAGATCTCCGAGACGGGCAGGCCGACCGGGGTGGCGCCGGCGCGGCTCAGCACCTCGGAGGCGAGGCCGGCGGGCGCGCGGACCTTCACCCCGGCGAGATCGTCGAGGGTGCGGATCGGTACCGCCGAGACGAATGCCTCACGGCCGGTGACGACGCAGCCGATCGCCTGGACGTCATAGGGGTCGACCAGCTCCTGCAGCAGCTCCATCCCGCCGCCATAGCGGCAGAACTGGTAGACCTGCCAGGGGCTGTCATAACCGGCCGTGAGGTCGCCGAGCACGGCGAAGGCCTTGTCCTTGCCGGTCGAGACGTTGATGCCGGTGAACTCGCCGTCGAGGATCCCGTCGCCGACCGCCTCCATCACCTCGGTCAGCCCGACCACCGCGCCGATCGGCAGCCATTCGATCTCGACCCGGCCACCCGTCGCGACGGCCACGTCATCGGCCCATTCCTCGAGCACCTGATAGATCAGATCGCCGGCGACCGTGGAGACCTGCATCCGCCAGACCTCTGCCTGGGCCGCCCCCGCCATGCCGGCCAGGAGCGCCGCCGCCCCGACGCCCAGCGCGAACCTCGTCGCATTCCTCATCGCTTTCCTCCCACATAGGCACGCCGGCACGGCCCGACGCGTCGATCGCTGAATGTTACCGGTATCACATCATGGGCCGCAGCGACGGTCAAGGCGGATGCCGCGCTTGGGGATACGATTCGATACGGGGTGGAGCGGCGGGCCTAGCGCCCGCGCCAGACCGGGTCGCGCTTCTCTGCGAAGGCGCGGGCGCCCTCGCGCTGGTCCTCGCTGCCGTAGAGCCGGTCGACCGATGGCAGCCGGCGCCCTGTGACGAGCCCAAGCGCCTGTCGGAACGGCATCCCCTCGGTCTCCCGCGCCACCTCCTTGATCGCCGCGAAGACGAGCGGCGGCCCGGCCGCGAGCCGGTCGGCGAGGGCCCGGGCCCGGTCGAGCAGCTCATCCGGTGCCAGGAGCTCCGAGACGAGGCCCCAGCGATGTGCCTCCTCGGCCTCCATGAAGCGGCCGGTGAACAGCAGGTCCATCGCGATGTGATAGGGGATGCGCCGGGGCAGACGGATCGTCGCCGCATCGGCCAGCGTGCCGGCACGGATCTCCGGCAGGGCGAAACGTGCCCCGGTCGCGGCGAGGATCAGATCGCAGGACAGCGCCAGCTCGAAACCGCCACCGACCGCCATGCCGTTCACCGCCGCGATCACCGGCTTGTCGAGACCCGGCAAGGCCTGGAGGCCGCCGAACCCGCCGACCCCGTAATCGCTGTCCGGCCGTTCGCCGGCGGCCGCGGCCTTCAGATCCCAGCCGGCCGAGAAGAACCGCCCCGTACCGGTCAGGATGGCGACGCGCAGCTCCGGGTCGTCGCGAAAGGCGGCGAACGCCTCGCCCATCCGCCGGCTGGTCGCCGCATCGATGGCATTCGCCTTGGGCCGGTCGAGCCTCACCTCGAGCACGGCACCGCGCCGCGTGAGGATGAGCGGGTCGGCGGTCATGTCGGGTCCTTCATGTCAGATCCCTCCACCAGGGTGACGAGCGCATCGGCTACGACCGCGCCCCGGCCCTTCGGCAGCACGATCAGCGGGTTGATGTCGAGCTCGAGCAGCCGGTCGGCATGGGCGAGGGCGAAGCGGGCTAGCGCCATCACCGCATCGGCTGCGGCATCGAGATCGGCGGGCGGTGCGCCGCGGAAACCGTCGAGAAGCGGCGCTATGCGCAGGGATCGGAGTGCCGCTGTGACCTCCGCGCGCGTCACCGGCAGCAGCAGGATGCGGCTGTCCTGCAGCAGCTCGGTCAGCACCCCGCCGGCGCCGAGGACGAGATGCAGCCCCATGACCGGATCGCGGGCGACGCCGAGCAGCAGCTCGACGCGCGCCATGCCGGCGCCTGCCATGCGTTCGACCAGCACCGCCTCCCCCAGCGGTGCGAGCGCCCGCCAGGCCTCGCGCAACGCCGCCTCATCGGCGAGACCGACCCGCACGGCACCGCGTTCGGTCTTGTGAAGGAGGTCCGCGCCGGCGGCCTTCGCCACGACCGGCCAGCCGAGCCGCGCTGCCGCGGCGACGGCCTCGGCCTCCGACCGGCAGAGGGCGTGGTCGGGGATCGGGAGCCCCCAATCGGCGAGCAGAGCCTTGGCCGCGACCTCGGCCAGCACGATGCGGCGGCCGGCCGCCACCGGCGTCGGCGGCGCGATCGGCCGGGGGTCCGAGGCCCCCAGCAGCGCCGCCGCCTCCAGCGCCGCGAGGCCGTCCGCGATGCCGAAGAGCGGGACGACCCCGCGCGCCGCCAGCGTCTCGGCCATGCCGGGCGGCATCGTCTCCGGGATGGTGGCGATCAGCGCCGTGCGGGTGCCGGTCGCTGCCGCCGCATCGGCGAGTGCCAGGGCAGAGGCGTCCCACTCACCGACATCGCCCAACTCGGCACGTGGCCAGTCGAGCAGCAGCACCGTGGCGTCCTGGCCCGCCTCCATCACCGCCGTGAAGGTGGCGGCGAGGCGCTGCCGGTCACCCCAGTCGAAAGTGTGGTAGTCGAAGGGGTTGGAGATGGTGACCAGCGGCTGGGTGGTGCGGGCGATCCGTGCCCTGTCCTCCTCGGTGAACGGCGGCAGCGTGAGCGACCGCCCTGCCACCGCATCCGCCATCAGCGCCGCCTCGCCGCCCGAGCATTGCAGGCTGACGATTCGCCGGCCGCGCAGCGGGCCGCCGACATGCAGCACCTTCAGCGTCTCGAGCAGCGCGGTGAGGCTGCCGACCTCGGCGACGCCGATCCGGGCGAAATAGGCACTGGCCACCGCCGCGCCGCCCGACAATGACGCCGTGTGCGACAGCGCGAGCGCGGCCCCGGCCTCCGAGCGGCCGCTCTTGAGGACGACGGCGCGGATGCCGCGCGCGGCCGCTACCGCCACAGCCTCGGCCAGCCCGGCGGGATCGGCGATGCCCTCGACATGCAGGCCGATCGCGGTGATCCGCGGATCCTCGGCCAGGGCCGCGACCGTCTCGGCCAGGCCGATCGCCGCCTGATTGCCCAGCGCCACCACCATCGCCACGGGCAGGCCGCGCCGGCTCATCGTGAGGTTGATCGCGATGTTGCTCGACTGGGTGACGAGCGCAACGCCCCGTTCGACGGGCACCGCGCCATGCAGGTCGGGCCACAGCGCCGCCCGATCGAGAGCGTTGACGAAGCCGTAGCAGTTCGGGCCGAGGACGGGCATCGCGCCCGCCGCCGCGCACAGCGCGTCCTGCAGCGCCGCCCCTTCTGCGTCGGTTTCGCGGAAGCCGGCGGCGTAGCAGACGGCGCCGCCGGCGCCGACCGCCGCGAGCGCGCGCACGACCTCGACCGTCGCCACCCGATTGACGCCGATGAAGACCGCGTCGGGCGCCTCGGGCAGCGCGTCGATGCGCGGCACGCAGGGACGCC
Source organism: uncultured Mycobacteriaceae bacterium (assembly GCA_964406375.1). Lineage (GTDB taxonomy): Bacteria > Pseudomonadota > Alphaproteobacteria > DSM-16000 > Inquilinaceae > CAYORM01. The sequence goes on from CAYORM010000006.1 coordinate 38,014, forward strand.
CCTCGACCATGCGGTGCTCGGGATGGACCGCCCAGATCGGACCGTCGAAGCCCAGCCGGTCGCATTGCCGGATGACGCGCGCTGCCGGGCGGCCGCCGACGACCGCGATGCTGCGCGGCCGGAGGAGGCGGGTGAGGCGTCCCTCGGCCGCCATCCTCGCCTCAGGCCCCCAGCGGACGCAGCAGGTCGCGGGCGATGATGTGGCGCTGGATCTCGCTGGTGCCGTCCCAGATCCGCTCGACCCGCGCATCGCGCCACAACCGTTCGAGCGGCAGATCGTCCATCAGCCCCATGCCGCCATGGATCTGGATCGCCGCATCGGTCACCCGCCCCAGCATCTCGCTGGCGTAGAGCTTGGCGCTCGCGATCTCGCGATCGGCCTTCAGGCCGCGATCCAGCCGCCAGGCGGCGGCGAGCGTCAGCCAGTCGGCGGCGTCGATCTCGGTCACCATGTCGGCGAGCTGGAAGCCTATGCCCTGGAACCGGCCGATCGGCTCGCCGAACTGCCGGCGGGTGGCGGCGTAGCGGAGGGCGAGGTCGAAGGCGCGTCGCGCCCGGCCGACGCAGGCGGCGGCGACGGTCAGCCGCGTCGCCGACAGCCAGCGATTCATCACCGCAAAGCCCTGATCGACCTCGCCGAGCACCTGCGCATCGGGCAGGCGGCAGCCATCGAAGACGAGGATGACATTGTGATAGCCGCGATGTGAGACCGAGCGGTAGCCGGGCCGGATGGTGAAGCCCTTCGTGCCCCGGTCGACGAGGAAGGCGGTGATGGTCTTCTTCGGCCCGCGCGGCGTCGTCTCCTCGCCGGTCGCCATGAACACGACGAAGAAATCGGCGATGTCGCCATGGCTGATGAAGTGCTTGGTGCCGTCGAGCACCCAGTCGCTGCCGTCGCGCCGGGCCGTCGCCTTCATGCCGCGGACGTCGGAGCCGGCCTCGGGCTCCGTCATCGCCAGCGCGTCGATCCGCTCGCCGCGGATGGCAGGGAGGAGGTAGCGGTCGCGCTGATCCCCGGTGCAGGCGAGCAGGATGTTGGATGGCCGGCCCCAATGCACGGTGAGTGCCATCGACGCCCGGCCCAGCTCCCGCTCGAGCAGGGTCAGCGTCACGGGGTCGAGCCCGCCGCCGCCCAGCTCGGCCGGCATGTTGGGGGCATAGAAGCCGAGATCGAGCACCTTGCGGCGGATTTCGGCGCCGATCGCGGGGTCGAGGCTGCCGCTGCGCTCCACCTCGGCCTCGAGCGGGTAGAGTTCCCGCTCGACGAAGGCGCGCACGGTCTCGACCACCATCTCCTGCTCCGGCGTCAGGCCGAATTCCATCGCGGCGCCCTCCTCAGCGCGTCTCCGGCATGGCGATCCGCCGCCCCGCCCCTTCCGGCAGGCCGCCCCGGCGGTGCTGCTCCATCAGCGCGACGATGCGGGCCGCCACAGCGTCCTCCGCCGGGGCGGCGCGGCCGATGCGCCGGTCGACATGGATCAGCATCTGCTCCGCGGTCGCCAGCGTCGTGCCATCCGGTTGCCGCACCATCTCGTGGAAGATGTGCAGCCGCTTGGCGTCGGCGCCGAGGATGCGGGTCGTCACCTCGATCGCCTCGCCGGCCTTCGCCTCGGCGAGGTGCCGGAGATGCGTCTCGACGGTATAGGCGCTGCGGCCCGCCGCGATCGCGGCACTGTCGAGGCCCACCGTCTCGAGCAGCCGGTCCGTCGCCTGGCCGAAGGCGTCGAGGTAGCGGTGCTCGGTCATGTGTCCGTTGTGATCAAGCCATGCCTCGGGCACCCGGGCGGAGAAGCTCGTGATCCCCGTGCGCTCCGCCGGCGCCGCCTGCCGCAGCTGCGCGGCATGGGCCGCGAGATCCGCGCCGGCGCCATAGCGCTGCCCCTCCAGCGCCCTCAGCACCGCGACGAGGCAGTCGTCGCGCAGCCGTTCGAGGGCCCTCAGATCGGCGCCGACCGGCTCCTTCGCCGCCTGGGCGTCCGATTGCGCCGCGAGCCGGTCGAGCAGCGCATCCGTCAGCTCCGGCACGTCGGTCAGCCGGGTCCATGGCCATTTCAGCGCCGGGCCGAACTGCGCCATGAAGTGGCGCATGCCCGCCTCGCCACCGGCGATGCGGTAGATCAGGAAGGTGCCCATGAAGGCCCAGCGCAGCCCCGGGCCGTAGCGCAGCGCGTCGTCGATCTCCTCGACCGTCGCCACCTCGTCATGGACGAGCCACAGCGCCTCGCGCCACAGCGCCTCCATCAGCCGGTCGGCGATGAAGCCGTCGACCTCGTGACGGACATGGAGCGGATGCATGCCGAGGGCACGATAGAGGTCGGCGGCCCGCTCGATCGTCGCCGGCGCGGTCGCCGCCCCGCCGCACAGCTCGACGAGCGGCATCAGATAGACGGGGTTGAAGGGATGGGCGACGGTGAAGCGTTCCGGCCCCGCCATCTCGGCCTGCAGCCGGCTGGGCAGAAGGCCCGAAGTCGAGGAGGCGATGATCGCGTCTTCCGGCGCGGCACGGGCGGCGCGGGCGAGCAGCGTCACCTTGAGATCCTCGCGCTCCGGCGCCGATTCCTGGACGAGATCGGCGCCTTCCGCCGCCTCTTCCGGGCTGCCGACGAAGCGGAGCCGGCCCTCCGCCGGCTTCGGTGCATCGATCAGCCGGGACAGGGCGCGTCGCGCATTCGCGACCATCGCCTCGACCTTGCGCGGGGCCTCGGGATCGGGATCGTAGAGGGCGACGTCGACGCCGTTGAGAAGGAGACGCGCGGCCCAGCCGCCGCCGATCACCCCGGCCCCGACGAGGCCCGCCTTGCGCGGCCGCATCACCCGGGGCTCCGCAGCTTGAGTTTCGTGCGGACCTCGGCGGGCGTCAGCAGCCGCACATTCATCGCCGAGAGGATGGTCACCGCACGCTCGACGAGCGCCCCGTTGGTCGCCAGACGGCCGCGGGAGAGGTAGAGATTGTCTTCCAGCCCGACTCGGACATTGCCGCCGGCGAGTACCGCCATCGCCACATAGGGAAGCTGCATCCGGCCGATCGAAAAGGCCGAGAAGACGGCGCCCGGCGGCAGGCGGTTGACCATGGCGAGCAGCGTGCCGGGGTCGTCCGGCGCGCCGTAGGGGATGCCCATGCAGAGCTGGATCAGAACCGGGTCGTCGATCAGCCCCTCGCGGATCAGATCCTTCACCATCACGAGATGGCCGGTATCGAAGACCTCGAGCTCCGGACGCACCCCCAGCGCCTGCACCCGGCGGGCCATGGCGCGCAGCATGTCGGGCGTGTTGGTCATCACATAATCGCCGCCGGCCGCGAAATTCATCGACCCGCAATCGAGGGTGCAGATCTCCGGCAGCAGCGCCTCGACATGGGAGAGCCGCTCGGTGGCACCCGCCATATCGGTCCCGGCGGGATCGAGCGGCAGCGGCGTCTCCGCTCCGCCCAGCACCAGATCGCCGCCCATGCCGGCGGTGAGATTGAGCACGACATCCGTTCCCGAGACGCGCACCCGGTCGACGACTTCGCGATAGAGGGCGGGATCGCGGGCCCCCTTTCCGGTCGCGGGGTCACGGACATGGATATGGGCGATGGCGGCGCCGGCCCGTGCCGCCTCCACGGCGGCCGCGGCGATCTCGGCGGGGGTGACCGGCACCTTGTCCGACTTGCCCGTCGTATCACCCGCTCCGGTCACCGCGCAGGTGATGAAGACCTCCCAGTTCATGCCCCCTTCCCCCGGCGCCTAGACATCCGCCGGCGGCGTCGCGGTCCGCCGGGGCAGCGTGACGAAGGGCCGCTCGACGATCCGGGCCCGCATCATCAGCTTGTGGTAGCGCAGCTCCTTCAGCGCGTAGATCTCGACCCAGAAATCGTCGCGGATCCGCGTGCCATAGGGCGCATCGAGCGTGGCGAGCGCGATGTTGCGCTTGGCGGTCGGCGACCAGGCGGCGGAGGTGACGATGCCCGCCTCGCGTCGCCGCCGGTGATAGACGACCGCCTGCCCCGCCGGCACGTTGCCGTCGATCTCCAGCCCGACCAGCGCATGGCGCGCACCCGCCGCACCGCGCGCGAGCAATGCATGGCGGCCGTTGAAGGCGTCCTTCTGCGGATCGACCATCCAGCCCAGCCCGATCTCCCACGGCGTGCGGGCCCGGTCGGCGCGCAGCGCGCGTTCGGCGGTGACGAAATCGACATTGGCGACGATGAAGCCGGCCTCGAGCCGGGCGAGATCGAGCGCGGCATAGCCGATCGGTCGCAGCCCGCGCAGCCGCCCGGCGGCGACCAGCCGGTCCCAGAGTGCGAGGGCATTCTCGGCCGCGACGAACAGCTCATAGCCGAGATCGCCGGTGAAGCCGGTCCGCGAAACCGTCACCGACGCGCCGTCGATGGACAGATCGCGGATGTCGAAGGGCCTCATCGTCTCGATGCCAGCGAAGCCCGCCTCGCGCAGCACCGCGCAGGCGGTCGGCCCCTGCAGGGCGAGCGCAGCGATCCGCTCCGTCTCCTCCTCGATCTCGACATCGAAGCCGCGCGCGCTGTCGAGCAGCCAGGGCAGATGCCGCTCCTGGCAGCACAGCCGGAAGGTGCCGCCCGGCAGGTGGAACAGCGTGCCGTCGTCGAGGACATGGCCCTCGCCGTCGCACCAGGCGGTGTAGTGCACCCGCCCCGGGCGCAGCTTCGCCACCGAGCGCAGCGTCAGCCGGTCGAGATAGGCGACGGCATCCGGCCCGGCGATCCGGTACTTCGTCATCGGCGACAGGTCGAACAGACCGCAGCCATTGCGCAGGGCGAAGTATTCGAGCTCGCGATCCTCGATCACCGACGGCGCGGCGAAGCCGCTCCAGGAATACCAGGCGGTGGTGCGCATTGCCGCCGCGATCCGCGGATGGAACGGCGTCATGCGCTGCGGCGCACGGAAATGATCGCGGGCCGCGGTCATCGCCGCCCCTCCCGCTCGAGGATACGGCGGGCGGCATTCCAGCCCGGCACCCCCGAGACGCCACCGCCCGGATGCGAGCCGGCGCCGCACAGATAAAGCCCGCCGACCGGGGTGTCGTAGCGCTCGGCGCCGAAGACCGGGCGCAGCACGAACATCTGATCGACCGCGAGTTCGCCGTGGTGCCACTGGCCGCCGGGCATGCGCCAGCGCGCCTCCAGATCGTCCGGCGTGAGGAGTTCCGCCGCCCGCACCCGGGCGCCGATCCCCGGCGCATGCGCCTCGAGCACCGCCATCGCCGTCCGGAGGACGGCCGCGCGGTCGGCGCCCGGCGGGACATATTGGATGCAGGCCGACAGGACATGGCCGCCGGCCGGCGCCAGCGACGGATCGGTGACGGTGGGCAGCACGATCTCCATCGCCGGCGCGGGCGAGGCTTCGCCATACTTCACCGCATTGAAGGCGCGCTCGACATGATCGATGGAGGGGGCGACGAGCAGCCGGTCACCGAGCCGCTCCGGCGGGAGACCGATGAACGCAGGCGCCCCGTCGAGCGCCAGATGCAGCTTGGCAACGGTGCCCCTGATCCGGATCCCCTCGACCCGCCGCACGAAATCGGTGTCGAGCCGCGGTGCGCCGACGAGATCGAGGAAGGTCGTCCGCGGATTGACCGCCGAGACGATGACGGCGGCGGCGATCCGTTCGCCAGCCTCGGTCACGACCGCGACCACCCGGCCGCGCTCCACCTCGATCGCCGCGACCGGCGTGGCCGTCCGGATGGTGACGCCGGCCGCCCGCGCCGCCGCCTCGAGGGCCGCCGCGACGGACCCCATGCCGCCCACCGGCAGGGCGAGCGCCGCCTGCCGTCCGTCCACCGAGCCGGCGAGCCGGTAGAGCAGTGTCATCAGCGAGGTCGGCGAGCGCGGCCCGAGACGCGTGCCGAGCACCGCGTCGAAGGCGACGGCCCCGGCCAGCTTCGGACAGGCGAGTTCCTCCTCGAGCGCGTCGGCGACGCTCATCAGCGCCATGCGCAGGAATTCCTGCCCCTCCGCGCGGCCGAGCCGCCGGATGGCGAGGCCCAGCCGGGCGAGCGGCAGTCGCTCGCGCCAATGACCGCCCGCCAGCGGTGGCGGGATCTCGGTGAGGAAGGGTTGCAGCGTGCGGGCAAAGCGCAGCAGACGCGCGCGCAGAGCGGGCCAGCCCTCCGCCCCGCCCACACTGCCCTCGATGCGCTCTCCGAAGGGTCCCGCCAGACGCAGCGCCCGTCCGTCGGGGTCGAGCACCGTCGTCGCGACGTTGGATGCCGCCCAGCGCAGCCCGTGCCGGGCGAGGTCGAGCTCGCGGAGGATGGCGGGATGGAGGAGATGGGCGAAATGGGCGACCGCCGGCACCCGCCAGCCGGACAGGAACTCGATGGTGCGGGCCGCCCCGCCGGTCGCCTCGGCCGCTTCCAGGACCAGTACGCGACGGCCGGCACGGGCGAGCCGGGTGGCGGCGACCAAGCCGTTATGGCCGCCGCCCACCACCACGGCGTCCCAGGTGTCAGAGGACGGCATAGGCGTCACTCAGATGGTCGGTGGGCCGCCGCAGATCGCGCAGGATCTCCTTCGCGGCGTTGCGTCCCGGGGCGCCCATCACCCCGCCGCCCGGATGGGTGGACGAGCCGCACATGTAAAGGCCGCGGATCGGCGAGCGGTACTGCGCATAGCCGGGCACCGGTCGGTTGAACAGCAGCTGGTCGAAGGTCAGCTCACCTTGGAAGATGTTGCCCTCCGTCAGCCCGACCTCGGCCTCGAGCTCGCGCGGCGTGCGCACTTCCATGTGCAGGATCAACTCACGGAAACCGGGGGCGTACTCGGCGATCTGATCGACCACGGTGCGGGCGAAGCCGTCGCGATCCGCATCCGTCCAGGGCCGACCCTCGACGAGCGGCGGGCAGTACTGGACGAAGCAGCTCATGAAATGCTTGCCCGGCGGCGTGAGCGTCGGGTCGGTCGCCGACGGGATCATCATGTCCAGGACCGGATCGGCCGACCACCGCCCGGCCTTCCAGTCGTCATAGGCGCGCTCCATCCGCTCGATGCTGTCGGTGAAATGGAGATCGCCGCGGATGCAGGGCGAATCCTCCGGCAGTGCCGGGAAACGCGGCAGCGCGTCGAGCGCGATGTTCACCTTGCCGGAGGAGCCGCGGATCTTGAAGGTCCGCACCCGCTTCAGGAAGGATTCGGGCAGATGGCGGGCCTCGACCATGCCGAGGAAGGTCCGCTTCACATCGGCATTGGAGACGACGAGCCGGCCGCGCAGCTCCTCGCCGCCCGCCAGCACCACGCCGGTCGCCCGCCCGCCTTCGACGAGCACATGCTCGACCGCGGCGCCGGTGCGGATCGTGCCGCCCGCCGCTTCGAAGGAGGCCGCGAGCGCCGCGGTGATCGCCCCCATGCCGCCGCGGGCATAGCCCCAGGCGCCGACCGAACCATCGACCTCGCCCATGTAATGGTGCAGCAGCACATAGGCGCTGCCCGGCGACATCGGCCCGAGCGCCGTGCCGATAATGCCGGAGATGGCGAGCGAGGCCTTGATCACCTCATTCTCGAAATAGCAGTCGAGGAATTCGGCGATCGACATCGTCCAGAATCGGATCGTGTCGGCCATCTCGGCAGCGGTCAGGTCGTGAAAGCGGCGCCCGAGATGGAGCAGCTCGGCGACATCGCGCGGCCGGAAGCGCAGCGGGTCGGGCGCGGTGCGCAGCAGCAGCGGCTGGATGAAGCGGCATTGCCGCGTGACATCACGGGCGTAGCGCTCATAGGCCTCGGCATCACGCCGCGAGAAGCGCGCGAACTCCCGCCGATGGGCGTCGTGGTCGCGATAGGCGGCGAGATAGTCGCCACCTCGCGTCAGCACGGCGCCGCCGTCATAGGCGATGATCTGCAGCCCGTGGCGCGGCAGGTCGAGGTCGCGGATGATCTCGGGCCGCAGCAGGCTGCAGACATAGGAACAGTTGGAATAGACGAACCCCGGATGGAGCGACCGGCTGGTGGCCGCGCCGCCAACCCAGGGATTGCGCTCGACCACCAGCACATCGAGCCCGGCGCGCTGCAGGTAGCAGGCCGCCACCAGCCCATTATGCCCCGCGCCGATCACGACCGCATCGAAGGTCTTCATCCGCGCCCCCTCACCCGCCGATTCGATCGCATGTCCCGGCCTCGCCTGTCCAGCCGTATTGAATGATCATTCAGCAAAAATCTTGTGATGGCGGCCGGGCCGGGCTAGGCTTGCCCAAACGGCGGAGGACGGAGTTCCGGTGCCGGACGAGCCAGGCACGGCGGAAGCGGGGACGGGGCGGCAGCGGACCGCCGCCGGGAGCCCCGAGGCGCGCCGCCTCGACGCGCCGGCGCAGACCCCGGCACCGCGCCGCGCACGGGTCCGGAGATCGACGCAGATCGGCCTTGATTCCGGCTCGCAGCGGCCTACGCATGAGGCTGGACGGGCCACCCGCGAGCGGGGACCCGCGAGGCGCCCCGACCGAGGTTCCGTTGACCCGCGCATCATCGGCTTCCAAGACCCCGACCTCGTCCGCCAGCCCCCCGGGCGGCCCCTCAGCCGCACCGGCAACCGCCCGGACGGCGCGGGCGCAACGGGAGGAGGGCACCAAGGGCCGCAAGGCATCCAAGGCGGTGCGCCGCCAGCAGCTCATCGAGGCGACGATCGATTCGCTCGCCACGCGCGGCTTCTCCGGCACCACGATGGCCGATGTGACCGACGGCGCCGGCCTGTCCCGCGGCATCGTCAATTTCCATTTCGACAGCAAGGAGACCCTGCTGGTCGAGACGCTGCGCTCGCTGGCCGACGAGTACAGCGCGCATTGGCGCAATGCGCTGGCGCGGGCACGGCCCGATCCGGCCTCGCGGCTGTGGGCGCTGGTCGCCGCGGATTTCGACCGCCAGATCTGCAATCGTCGCAAGCTGGCCGCCTGGTGCGCCTTCTGGGGCGAGGCCAAGTCGCGACCGACCTACAAGGCGCTGTGTTCCGCACGCGACGCCATCTATCAGGACACGATCATCGAGCTCTGTCAGGCGCTGGTGGACGAGGGGGGCTACGCGCTCGACCCGAAATCCGTCGCGGTCGGACTCGACGCGATGCTCGAAGGGTTGTGGCTGCGGCTGCTGCTCGACGGCCGCGGCATGGGGCGCGAACAGGGCCATGCCACTGTCATCCAGTATCTCGTCGCGCTGTTCCCGGCGCATTTTACCGCCGCGGGACCGGTCCCCCGGACCGCCGCGACCGCGCCGCCATCGCGGGGATGACGGCGTGAGCGGTCGCGCGGATCGCCCCGACCGGGACCGGGGCGGGCGGGGCCTCGGCAGGGCGACGGAAAGACACCCGCGGGCGGGCGGCCGCTGCGGTTCGGCGCACAAGTGAGGAGGGGGAGATGACGACACATACCCGGCGGCGATACGTGACGGGCGCCGCGAGCATCACCTGCGCATTGGCCGCGGTGGCCTGGCTCGCGCCCGCCCCGGCCTCGGCGGACGATCCCGCCCTGACCGTCTTCGACTGGGCGGGCTATGAGGACCCGTCCTTCCACCCGGCCTATGTCGAGGCGCATGGCGCCTCGCCGACCTTCGCCTTCTTCGGCGATGAGGAAGAGGCGTTCCAGAAGATCCGTGCCGGCTTCCGCGCCGATCTCGCGCATCCCTGCTCCCAGAGCGTGGTGAAATGGCGCGATGCGGGGCTTCTGCGGCCGATCGACACCGGCCGCATCGAGGCCTGGGACGACATCATCCCCGGATTGCGCGACCTGGAAGGCTTCGCGTCCGAAGGCGAGCAGTGGTTCGTGCCCTTCGAATGGGGCAATACAGGCCTCATCTACCGCACCGATGTGGTCGATGCGGCGGCCCTCTCCTCGCTGCGGGTGCTGGCCGATCCCGCCTATGCCGGCCGCGTCTCGTTGCCCGACAATGTCGACGATGCCTTTGCGCTCGGCGCCCTCGTCGTCGGGGTGCGTGACTGGACGCAGATGACGGATGCCGAATTCCAGGCCGCCGCCGCCTTCCTGCGCGAGGTGGCGCCGAATGTGCGGATGTACTGGACTGACAACACCGAGCTGGCGCAGGCGATGGCGACCGGCGAGATCGTGCTGGCCTGGGGCTGGAACGAGACCCCGACCCATCTGCAGGCGGACGGCTATCCCGTCGCGATGCACAAGAACACCGAGGAGGGCATCTTCACCTGGGTGTGCGGCTATGTCCTGCTCGCCGGCGGGGCAGGGTCCGAGGACCGGGCCTATGACTATCTCAACGCCGTGCTCGCGGTGGAGTCGGGCCACTTCCTCCTGGACGCGTGGGGCTATGGCCACGCCAATGCGGAGGCGATCGCCACCGCCGACCCGACGGTCGTCGAGGCCAGCGGCTTCGCCGATTTCGAGCAGTTCACCGACCGCACCCTGTTCGCGGCGCCGCTGCCGGAGGCGCTGCGTCAGCGGATGATCAGCGAGTTCGAACGGATCAAGGCGGGGTTCTGAACCCGGCGGCTCAGACCAGCGGGATCAGCGCATCGACGTCCCAGCCGATGCGCACGCCCGCCCCCGGGGCGAAGGCCGGCCGGCCGGTATTGGTGACCGCGACCGTCAGCCGCTCCTCCTGTCCCGGGATTCTGACCTCGTAATGGGTGACCTCGCCGAAATAGGTCGCCTCCTCGATCGCGCCCTGCATCGCCGGTTCCGGCCCCGGGCCGTCTGCCTCATCCCCGAACAGCCGCAGCCGCTCCGGCCGGACGCCGAGCACGATCTCGCGCGCGCCACCGAAACCGGCCGGCAGCGGGGTCTCGATCCGACCGATCCCGGCGGCGTCGAGCTCGAGCGTCGCAGCGGCGGTCCGAAGGACCCGGGCCCGAATGAAGTTCATGCCGCCTATGAAATGCGCGACGCGGCGGCTCGCCGGCCGCTCATAGATCTCGCGCGGCGTCGCCACCTGCTCGATCAGCCCGTCGAACATCACCGCCATGCGGTCCGACATGGCGAGCGCCTCGTACTGGTCGTGGGTGACGAGGATGAAGGTGATGCCGACCGCCCGCTGCAGGCGCCGCAGCTCGCCCTGCATCTGCTCACGCAGCTTCTTGTCGAGTGCCGAGAGCGGCTCGTCGAGCAGCAGCACCTTGGGTCGCAGCACCAGGGCGCGGGCGAGCGCCACCCGCTGCCGCTGCCCGCCCGAGAGCTCATGCGGCCGCCGTCGTCCGAGGCCCGACAGCCCGACCATCGCCAGCGCCTCCTCCACCCGTGCCCGTCGGCTGGCGGCATCGAGCTTCAGCCGGCGCAGCCCGTAGGCGACGTTCTGCGCGACGTCGAGATGCGGGAAGATCGCATAGTTCTGGAAGACCATATTGGTCGGCCGGCGGTTGGCCGGCACGCCGCGCATCGAGACGCCGTCAATGCGGATATCGCCCTCCGAGGGCTCGTCGAACCCGGCGATCAGCCGCAGCAGCGTGGTCTTGCCGCAGCCAGACGGGCCGAGCAGTGAGAAGAACTCTCCGGTCCTGATCGCGAGATCGACGCCGCCGAGGGCGACGAAGCCAGCATAGCGCCTGGTGACGCCGCAGGCCTCGATGATCGGTCGGTCGGTCACGACGGGCCTCCGCTCACAGGATGTCGTCCGAAGGTGTCCGCCGGCGGCCGAGACGCCGCAGCGCCTGCGCGGCCGCGAGCAACAGGAAGGAAGCGGCGAGCAAGATCGTGCCCAGCGCCAGCACATTGGGGAGCTGCGCCGCGAAGCGGAGCTGGCCCCAGATGTAGATCGGGATCGTCGGCTCGGTGCCGGTCAGGAAGAAGGCGACGATGAACTCGTCGAGCGAGATCGTGAAGGTGACGAGCAGGCTGGCCGCGAGGCCGGGCGCTACGATCGGCAGCGTCACCCGGAAGAAGGTGCCGAGCGGCGATTCGCCGAGATCGGCCGATGCCTCCTCGAGGCTGCGATCGAAGCCCTCGAAGCTCGACATCATGATCGCCATGGCGAAGGGGATGCACAGCAGGACGTGCCCGACCACCACGCTCGACAATGACAGATTGAGCCCGAGCTGGATCAGCGCGACGAGCAGCCCGACCGCGACGACGATGTCGGGCAGGACCAGCGGCACCATCACGAAGCCGGTGGCGAGACGGCGGCCGGGGAAGCGGTAGCGGGTGACCGCGCGCGCGCCGAGTGTCCCGAGGATCGTGCTGATCACGGCGGTGGCGAGGCCGACCTCGAGGCTGTTCCACACCGCCTGATGCAGCGCATCCACCCCGGCCAGCCGCTCGTACCAGCGGGTTGTGAAGCCCTGCAGCGGGAAGGCGACGACCGAGCTGTCGTTGAAGGAGAACAGCGGCAGCAGGAACACCGGCAGGTAGAGGAAGCCGATGTAAAGGAGCGTGTAAAGGGTGAGGCCGAGCGGCAGGCCGCGGCGACGGCCGCTCCCCTTTCGCGCCGGCTGCGGCGCGACCGTCACCGGACGAGCCTCGCGCCGAGCCGCAGCACGCCGATCAGCAGCAGGGTCGCTGCCGAGACGATGGCCACCGCCGATACGGCGAGCGCCGCGCCCGAGGGCCAGTCATTGCCGCGGCCGAACTGCACCTGGATCATGTTCGCGATCATCGCCCCGTCCGGCCCGCCGACCAGCTTCGGCGTGATGTAGTCGCCGACGGTCGGGATGAAGATGACAACCGCGGCGCCGATCACCCCCGGCAGCGAGAGCGGCAGCGTCACCCGGAGGAACCGCCGGACCGGCCCGTCGCCGAGATCGGTCGCCGCCTCGAGCAGCGAACCGTCGATCTTCCGGAGCGACACGTAGATCGGGAGGATCGCGAAGGCGGCCCAGGCATGGGTCAGCGTCAGTACCACCGCATTGACGTTGTAGAGCAGGAAGTCCAGCGGCGCCGCGATGAGGCCGAGGGCGAGGAGGCCGGAGTTCAGCACGCCCTCATAGCCGAGGATCACCTTCCAGGCGAAGACGCGCAGCAGATAGCTGGTCCAGAACGGGATCGTCACCAGGAACAGCCAGAGGCCGCGGCGCTGCCCGCCATGGAAGGCGATGTAATAGGCGATGGGATAGGCCATCGCCACGGTCAGCACCGTCGTCACCGCCGAGACCGCCAGCGACCGCAGCATCAGCGTGCGATAGAGCGGATCGGTCCACACCTCGACGTAGCGGTCGAGGGTGAAGCGCGTGTCGATGTCGAGGTAGTTCTGGGTCCAGAAGGAGTGCGCCAGGACCGACAGCAGCGGCACCGCGAGCAGTGCCACCGTGAACAGGAAGGTCGGCGCGAGAAGCAGTATGCCGGTCCGCGCCGACCGGCCGGATCGTGCGCCATCCGCCGCTGGACGCGCCGCGCGGGCTCCGCCCTGCGCCGCTATCGTTGCCATCCTCGTCCCCGGCACGGGCGCCTGCCGCAGCACGCGCTCCCCCGCCCTCCCCCGCTCGCAGGCATTGGCCCTCCGCCACCGTCACCGCACCCCGCCATCGATCCAGCACCAGGCACCGCCCGAAAGCAATACCGATCGTGCCGGATCGTGTTCTGGCATACTCCCGCCGAGGAGTAGGCGATATCATTCTGTTTTCAAGTGGTTTTCGTAGATATTGCTGATTGAACGTGCATTCAGTAGAGTTTGCGCGTTCTGCGTGTGCATCACCGGGCGGCCGACGGAGAAGACGGATGACGCGACCTCTCGAAACCCCGCGCGGCCCGGATTACGGCGCGGCCCAGCCCGCAGGGCCGGCAACGGCCGGTCTGAACACGCCCGACATTGCCACGATGGCGCGCCGGCACCTCATCCAGCCCTGGCCCTCGACGGACGAGATCGGCGACGATCTGCGCACGATCATGACCGCCGCGGACGGCATCTACGTCTATGACGAGGCCGGCAACCGGCTGATCGACGGCCCGGCCGGCATGTGGTGCGTCAATATCGGCCATCGGCGGCGCGAGATGGCGGACGCCATCGCCGAGCAGATCACCAGCCTGACTTATTGTTCGCCCTGGTATTCGACATCGGGGCCGGCGGCCTTGCTCGCCGCCCGCATCGCAGCGGCGGCCCCGGGCGATCTCGACCACGTCTTCTTCACCACCGGCGGGTCGACCGCTGTCGAAACGGCGGTGCGCTTCACCCAGTTCTACAACAACGTCCTCGGCCGGCCCGGCAAGAAGCTGATCCTCAGCCGGCGCGACGCCTATCACGGCAGCACGCTGGTGACGGCGGCGCTGGGCGGAAGGCCGCGCTCGGGCGACTGGTCTGATCCGATGCCCGGCCTCGTCTCGATGCTCTCCTCGCCCAAGCCGTTCGGGCGGGCGAAAGGGCTGTCGCTGGAGGCGTTCTGCGACGCGCTGGTCGCCGAGTTCGAGACCCGCGTCGCCACCATCGGTGCCGACCGCATTGCCGCCTTCATCGCCGAGCCGGTGATGGCCTCGGGCGGCGTGATCGTCCCGCCGGAGGGCTATCTGCCCCGCATCCGCGCGCTGTGCCGGCAGCACGACATCCTGTTCATCGCCGATGAGGTGGTGACCGCCTTCGGCCGGCTCGGCCACATCTTCGCCTCCGAGGCCGTCTTCGGCGTGGTGCCCGACATCCTGTGCTTCGCCAAGGGCGTCACCTCCGGCTATGTGCCGCTCGGCGGCGCGGTCTTCTCCGCCGCGCTGTTCGACCGGCTGAAGGCGGAGGGACGGGCGGCCATGTTCGCCCATGGCTTCACCTGCTCGAGCCATCCGGTCGCCTGTGCCGCGGCGCTGTGCAATTGGGATATCCTCGAGCGCGAGGGGATCCTCGACCACGTCCGGGCGCTCGCCCCCTATTTCCTCGACCGGTTGCGGGAACTGGAAGCACTGCCGCTGGTCGGCGAGGTGCGCGGTGCGGGGCTGATGGCCTGCGTCGAATGCGTCGCCGACACGCAGCGGCCGGGCTCCTACGACGTCGATCTCGACATCGGCCGCCGCATCGACCGGCACGCCCAGCGCCTCGGCCTGCTGGTGCGCCCCTTGATCAACATGTGCGTGATCTCGCCGCCGCTCATCATCGGCCGCGAGGATGTCGATCGCATCGTGGACATCCTCGGCCAGGCGATCCGCCTGACCCAGGAGGAGCTGCGGCACGAGGGCGTCTGGAACGGCTGAGCCGCCGCCTCAGACGAAGGGAGGACCGTCGGCGCGCCGTGCCTGCTCCAGCAGCGTGCGGAAGGTCGCCTCGCCGGGTTCCTCCGCTTGGTTCAGCACCGGCATCAGCCCGCGCAGCGCGTCGTGATAGCGGCGCACGCCATGCTCCAGATCGGAGAGGATGATGCCCTCGAAGCCGCTCGAGGCCGGGGCCTCCGACGACCAGATGGTGAGCTGGACGTCCTCACGTACCGTCTCGCGCTCGATGCGCGCCGAGAGATAGCGCGCAAGGCGCCGCTCCCGTGTCTCGCCGGGCCAGGCATAGACCGCACCGCGCTGCAAGGTCAGGCCCGGTGCCAGCGGCACCTCCTGATAGAAGGCGACCGACTCCGGGTAGAGCGAGAAGACCGTGTTCGGGAACAGGCCGATATAGATCCAGCATCGCCGGTGCGAGGGGGGCAGATGCGCCGCATCGGGCAGGATCTTCTTGTAGTGGCGGACGCTCCACAGCCGGCCGGGGCCGTCGTTGAACGGGCCGATCGAGCGCGAGGTTCCGTCCTCGAGCGGCTCGTCGACATAGCCGCGGCCGTAGAGATCGTGCAGCGCCGGATGCGCCATCGCCACGTGGTAGCCCTCATTGTCGACGTCGCGGACCGCCTTCCAGTTGACCGCCGTCGTCTCGGTCCAGAACGGCGCCGTCGGCTGCAGCGTCTCGAGCGCGTAAGGGGCGATTTCCGCCTCGTGCCGGGCCATCAGCGTCGCCACCGATGGCTGCGGCCCCGGCTTGAAGCGGATGAAGACAAAGCCGTGCCAGACCTCACAGTCGATCGGCTTCAGCCCGTGCCGTACCGGGTCGAGCGCCGGGAAGGTCCGTGGCCGGGCGGCACCGCGCAGCGTGCCGTCGAGATTGTAGCTCCAGCCATGGAAGGGGCAGACCATCACGCCGGGGCAGCGTCCCTGCTCCCCCGTCACCACCCGCGAGCCGCGATGGCGGCAGACATTGTGGAAGGCGCGCACCGCGCCTTCCCCGTCCCGCAGCACCAGCGCCCGCTCGCCCACCGCATCGAAGGTGACATAGCTGCCGGGCTGGGGAAGATCAGAGAGGTGGCAGACCAGCTGCCAATGGCGCCGGAACAGCACCTCCTTCTCCAACGCGAGCAGCCCCGGGCTCGAATAGGACCAGCCGGGCAGGCCGCTGCGGTCCCAGTCATTGGGCAGACCGCCGCCGGAAACGCCTGTCCGCGCCGCCTCCGCGCCCATCGGTGTCTCCAATCCCTTGTTGAATGTTCATTCAATATACTGCCGCCGGGTCATCGCGCGCAAGGCGGCCGGCGGTCGGGGAGCTGGTGGCTTCGCGGCGCGGCCGGCCGGGAACGACGCAGGCGCCCGCCGGTTGACCGGTCCGGGCACTGCCGGACGGGAGCCAGCCATGACCCTGCGTGACATGATCGCCACCCATCCCGACGTCGCGGGACCGGTGAACGAGGCGCTGCTGCGGGCCGCCGAGGCCTGCCTCGATTGCGGCGCGACTTGCATGGCCTGCGCCGATGCCTGCCTTGCCGAACCCGCGGTCGAGCGGCTGCGGCACTGCATCCGCCTCGATCTCGACTGCGCCGAGATCTGCCGGACCACCGCGGTCCTGGCGCTGCGTCGGACGGCATCGGACGCCGCGCTGATCCGCATGGCGCTCGTGCTCTGCGCCGACATCTGTCGGGCCTGCGGCGAGGAATGCGCCCACCATGCCGACCGGCATGCGCATTGCCGGATCTGCTCCGAGACATGCCGCGCCTGCGAGACCGCCTGCCGCGCCGCCGCCGAGCGTGACGCCGGGCTGATGGCGGGCGTCAGCCCCCGTCGGCCGCGGCGGGTGGCCGGTAGTCCGGCGCCACGCCGAACATGAAGGCGGCCGGCGCGCCCGTCATGTTGTAGTAGCGGTGCTCCACCCCCGCCGGCAGGTAGAAGCCGTCCCCGGGTTCGAGCTCGAACCAGGAGCGACCCTCGGCATCGGGTTCCGACAGCCGGACATTCACCACGCCATCACGGACATAGAGGCTCTCCGCCCCGGCATGGCGCTCGGCCGCGCTCGCTTGTCCAGGCAGCAGCTCGGTCCGTCCCACCGTCAGATGCTCGGTCGAGGCATAAAGGCCGGTCAGCACCGGTCGCTCTGCGTCATCGAGCCGCCACAGGAGGTCGGCATCGCGCAGCACCCGGATCGTCGCCTGCCCGCTTGCCTCGGCCGCCGCCATCGGCCAGCGGCCGAGAAGCGCGCTGCGCTCGTAACGTGCCGTCTCGAGATAGGGCTGCGTCCGCGCATAAGCGCCGGAGGTGCCCTTGGCCGGCGGCGGCGAGAAGAACTCCAGCACGCGCAGCGGTTCGGTACCATGGGCGAAGGCGTGATGCCAGGTGTCGCGCCGGAAGAAGGCGGCCTCGCCCTTCTCGACACGATGCACCTCGCCCGTCTCCGGATTGGCGATGATCATCGTGCCGGAGAGGACGTAGAGCACCTCATCCGCGGCAAAAACGGTGCGGTACGCCTCGGAATGGCGGAAGGCGCCGCCGGGGGCGAGACCGAAGACGAGCTGATGGATCTCCTCGCTCGACACATAGATCCAGTCGGCCACCTCCCCGGCCTCCGCATCGCCCCAGAGATGCCGGGTGACGGAGCGGTAGGGGATCGCGGCGGGGCCGTCGAAGCGCGGGCGGGGGGAGGCTTTGTAGCTCATCGACCTGTCCGTCGAAATGGCGCCGGCGGTGCGGCGGCGCAGGAGGTGGCGCGCCGGATGGTAGGGCCTCGGCACCCTCCGAAGCCATAGGAAGCGGCGCGCGCTCGGGCTAGTCTCGGCGGACAGTCTGCGGAGAAGGAGGGCCCTGTCCGGCATGAACAGCCCCGGCGTCGCCGCCGTCGACCGCGCCCTGCGGATCCTCGCCGCGTTCACCGAGGACCGGCCGATCCTGACGCTCGCCGAGCTCGCGCGCGCCACCGGCTTCTACAAGAGCACCATCCTCCGGCTCTGCGTCTCGCTGCTCGATGGCGGCCACCTCGTCCGGCTGCGCGACGGCGCCTTCTGCCTCGGGCCGGAAGCGCTGCGGCTCGGCATGGTCTACAAGAAGTCCTTCCGAATGGCCGAGGTGGTGATCGAGAAGCTGGAGGGGCTGGTGGCCGCGTTCGGCGAGACCGCCTCCTACCATGTGCGCGACGGCGCCGAACGGATCTGCGTCAACCGCATCGAGAGCCCGCTGCCCGTCGCCGACACGATGCGTGAAGGCATGCGCCGTCCCCTCACCCAGGGCGCCTCGGGCCATGTCTTCCTGGCCTTTTCCGGCGAGGACGGCGAGCGCTTCGCCCGCATCCGTCGCTCCCTCGTCGCCGTGACGCGCGGTGAGGATGACGGCGAGACGGCCGAGGTCGCCTCGCCCGTCTTCGCCCCCCTCCTGCCGGAGGCGATCGGCGCCATCGCCGTCTCCGGCCCCGCCAACCGGTTCAGCGAGGCGCGCGTCGCCGCGATGACCGTCGCCGTCCGGCGGGCGGCGAAGGATCTGACCCGCGCCCTCGGCGGCTCGGCGCGGCCGTTCGACCCGGCGCCCTGATCGCCAGAGAGTTCTGCGCCGCGGAACACTGTTCCCATACTGCTCGTTGATAACGATCGGGGGCCATCGTCAGATGATCCGCCCCGGAGCGGCGGGTGTTGCGCCCGCGGGATGAACGGCGCCACGGCGGCTGGGCCGCCCGGTACCCTGTCGGCCCGGGAGGGGCCGGCGCGAGCGGACGAGCACTGCCGTTCGCCGGCGGGACGGCGGCGGGGCGCGGGCCCATCGAGGAACGAGACGAGGAGGGATCGGGGATGAACTGGCGCATCTTTCGCGGCGTGATGATGGCCGCCGCGGCGACCATCGCTCTCGCCACCGCCCAGGCGACCGCTCAGACGCCCCCGGGCGTTCTGGTCGTGGGCCAGGTCGCGGAGCCGAAATCGCTCGACCCGCATGCCGTCACCAGCGTCAACGATTTCCGGATCCTGGTGAACGTCTATGACGGGCTGGTGCGCTTCCGCGACGGCTCGCTCGACGTCGAGCCGGCGCTGGCCGAGAGCTGGGAGATCAGCGAGGACGGGCTGATCTACACCTTCCATCTGCGTGATGGCGTGACCTTCCATGACGGCACGCCGCTCGACGCCGAGGCGGTGAAGTTCAACTTCGACCGCATGCTCGACGAGACGCATCCGTTCCACGCGACGGGTCCCTTCCCGCTCGCCTTCTTCTTCTCGTCGATCGTCGAGACGACGGTGGTCGACGAGGAGACGGTGCAGTTCCGGCTGGAAGAGCCCTACGCGCCGCTGCTCTCGAACCTCGCCTATCCGACGGGCCTGATCGTCTCGCCGGCGGCGGTCGAGGAGCATGGTGCCGATTTCGGCCGCCACCCGGTCGGCACCGGCGCGTTCCGCTTCGTCGAATGGGCCTCGAACGAGCGCGTCGTGGTCGAGGCGAATCCCGATTACTGGGATGGCGCACCCGGGCTCGAGGCGGTGGTGTTCCGGCCGATCACCGACGCCAATACCCGCACGACCGAGATGCTGGCCGGCGGCATCGACCTGATGGCCGAGGTGCCGCCCGACATGTTCCGCAGCTTCGCCGCGGACGACGCCTTCAAGACCTATGAGCAGGCCGGTCCCCATCTGTGGTTCCTGATCCTCAATACGCGCGAGGGTCCGTTCGCCGATGTCCGGATGCGCCAGGCGATCAACTACGCCATCGACAAGGAGGCGATCGTCGAGGATGTGCTGCAGGGCACCGCGACCGTCGCCGACAGCCCGATCCCGGAGGCGTTCTCCTGGGCACACAATGAGGAGCTCGAGCCCTATCCGCACGATCCGGACCGGGCGCGGGAGCTGATCGCCGAGGCCGGCTTCGAAGGAGCCGAACTGACCTTCCTCGTCACCGAGGGCGGCTCGGGCATGCTCGACCCGGTGGCCATGGCGACGGCGATCCAGGCCGATCTCGCCGAGGTCGGGCTTCGGGTGACGATCGAGACCTATGAGTGGAACACCTTCCTCGGGCTGGTGAATCCCGGCCTCGAGGGTAAGGGCGACATGGCCGAGATGGCTTGGATGACCAACGATCCGGATACGCTGCCCTTCCTGACGCTGCGCAGCGCGGCCTGGCCGGAGCACCAGGGCTTCAACTCCGGCTACTACGCCAATGAGGAGGTCGACCGGCTGCTCGAGGAGGCGCGCCGCGCCACCGACCAGGACGAGCGCGCCGCCCTCTACAAGGAGATGCAGGCGATCGTCTGGGAGGATGCACCCTGGGCCTTCATCGCCAATTGGAAGCAGAACGCGGTGTCCACCGCCGCGGTCGAGGGGTTCAGCCTGCAGCCCTCCTTCCTGATGCTGCTGCACGACGTCACCAAGCAGTGATGATGGCGGGCGGGCGCTTCCGGTGCCCGCCCTTCATCTGCCGCCTGCCCGTTCCAGCCTCCCGACCGGCCGCATGCTGCGCTACGCCGCAAGACGCCTCCTGATGATCGTGCCCGTGCTGTTCGGGATCTCGGTGATCGTGTTCCTGATCATGGCGATGATCCCCGGCGACCCGGCGCTCGCGATCCTCGGCGCCTTCGCCACGCCGGACAACCTCGCCTCGCTGCGCGCCGATCTCGGACTCGACCGGCCGCTGATCGAGCGCTACCTGATCTGGCTGGGCAATCTACTGACCGGCGATTTCGGCCGCTCCTACAATCTGAACCGGCCGGTGATCGACGAAGTATTCGACCGGCTGGGGCCGAGCCTGATCCTCGCCGCCGCCGCGCTGTTCCTGTGCACGCTGCTGGGCGTTACCGCCGGGGTCGTGGCCGCGGTCCGCCAGTATGGCTGGCCCGACCGGGTGCTGACGCTTCTCGCGCTGGTCGGTATCTCCACGCCGTCCTTCTGGCTGGGGCTGATCTTCACGCTGCTCTTCTCGGTGGCGCTGGGCTGGTTCCCGGTCTCGGGGATGTATGCGATCTATGGCGGCGGCGATCTTCTCGACCTCGCCCATCATCTCGTCCTGCCCGCCCTCACCCTGGCGATCGTCGCGACCGGCGTGCTCGCCCGCGTCACCCGTTCCTCGATGCTCGAGGTGCTGCGGCAGGATCATGTGCGGACCGCCCGGGCGAAGGGGCTGCGCGAGCCTGCCGTCATCCGGCGCCACGCGCTGCGCAATGCGCTGGTCACCGTGATCCCGATGATCGGCCTGCAGGCAGGCTTCGTGCTCGGCGGGGCCGTCTATGTCGAGACGGTGTTCCAATGGCCGGGGCTCGGCCGGATGCTCGTCACCGCGATCTCAACCCGCGACGTGCTGCTGGTGCAGGGCGGCGTGCTGGTCGTCGCGACCGTCTATGTGCTGGTCAATCTGCTGACGGACATGGCACAGCACGCCATCGATCCGCGGATCGCGACGTGAGCGGCGTCGCCGTCTCGCCGGGCGAGGCGCCGCCGGAGGCCCGGCCGGTCGAGGGCCGGCCCTCCGCCTGGGCGCGGCTGCGGCGCAACCGGCTCGCCTGGGGCGGGCTCTGGATCATCGTCGCGGTACTGGCGACCGCGCTCGCGGCGCCGATCCTGCCGCTGCCCGACCCGGACGTGACGGTGCCGTCGGACCGGCTGATGCCGCCCTTCTCGGCCGGCCACTTCCTCGGCACCGACCATCTCGGCCGCGACATGCTCGCACGCATCATCTGGGGAACGCGCGTCAGCCTCGCCGTCGGTCTCGCGGCAACGGCGGTCGCGGCTCTGGTTGGCTCGACGATCGGGCTCGTCGCCGGCTATCGCGGCGGCCGCACCGACAGCCTGCTGATGCGCGGCATCGACATGCTGATGGCCTTCCCCTACCTGCTGCTCGCCCTGGCGATCGTGGCGGCCCTCGGGCCGGGCCTGCTCAACGCCCTCTTCGCGATCTCGATCGTCAACATCCCGTTCTTCGCCCGGGCGGTGCGCGGCGCGGTGCTGGCGACGGCGCGCGCCGATTACGTCGACGCCGCACGCATGGCCGGGAAGAGCGATGGTGCGATCCTTCTGGGCGAGATCCTGCCCAATGTCGCGCCGGTCATCGTCGTCACCGTCTCGACGACGATCGGCTGGATGATCCTCGAGACCGCCGGCCTCTCCTTCCTCGGCCTCGGTGCCCAGCCGCCCCAGGCCGATCTCGGCTCGATGCTCGGTGACGGGCGGCGGATCCTCGTCAATGCCCCGCATGTCGCCACCATCCCGGGCCTCGTCATCCTGGTGATCGTCGTCGCGGTGAACCTGCTGGGCGACGGTCTGCGCGACGTGCTCGACCCGCGGCTCAAGTCCGGGGCGATGCTGCGCCCGGCGGCACGCACCGCGACCGATCGCGACGCCGCGGCGAAGGCCGCCGCCACGGCGGAGGCGACACCGGTGACGGACGAGGCACCGCCGCCGCTTCTCACGGTGACGGGCCTCGACACGCGCTTTGAGATCGGCCGCAGCACCCACCGCGCGGTGCGCGACGTCGCGCTCCATGTCGGCCCCGGCGAGTGCCTGGGCATCGTCGGCGAGAGCGGCTCGGGCAAATCCGTCACCGCCATGTCGATCGCCGGGCTCGTGCCGACGCCGCCCGGCCGAATCGCCGCCGGCTCGATCCGCTTCGCCGGCGAGGAGCTGACGGCCGTGTCGCTCCACCGGCTGCAGGATCTGCGCGGCAATCGCATCGCCTATGTGTTCCAGGACCCGCTCACCACGCTGAACCCGCTGATCCCGGTCGGCGAACAGATCGCCGAGGCGATCCGCCGGCACCGCGACGTCAGCCGGGCGGAGGCGGCGCGCGCGGCCATCGCGGCGATGGAGAGCGTGCGCATCCCCGACCCCGCCCGCCGCGCCACCGCCTATCCGCACGCGCTGTCGGGCGGCATGCGCCGGCGCAGCGGCATCGCCATGGCGCTCGCCAATGATCCCGATCTCGTGATCGCCGACGAGCCGACGACGGCGCTCGACGTGACCACCCAGGCGGAGATCCTGCGCCTCCTCAACCGGCTGCGACGCGAGCGCGGCATGGCGCTCATCTTCATCACCCATGATCTCGGCGTCGTCGCCGAGCTCTGCGACCGGGTGGTGGTGATGTATGCCGGCGAGATCGCCGAGACCGGTCCCGTCGCCGAGATCCTGGCGCGGCCGCGCCACCCCTATACCAGCCGGCTGCTCGCCTGCGTTCCGCGGTTGGGCTCGGCGGGCCGGAGCGTTGAGCCGATCCCGGGCCTGCCGCCGGCGGCCGACCGGCTGCCGCGCGGCTGCGCCTTCGCGCCGCGCTGCCATCTGGCGATCGAGGCCTGCCGCGGCGGCCCGATCCCCCTCGAGCCGGTGGCGCCCGGCCATGCGGCGCGCTGCATCCGTTGGGCCGAGCTGGCATGACGGACGCCCCCCCGCTCCTGTCGGCCGAGGGCGTCGTGCGGCGCTTCACCCTCGGCGGCGGGCTTTTCGGCCGGCGCGGCACGATTCAGGCGGTGCGCGGTGTCGATCTCGCCCTCGCGCGGGGCGAGACGCTCGGCATCGTCGGCGAGTCGGGCTGCGGGAAATCGACGCTGGCCCGCATGCTCGCCGGGCTCGACCATCCGACCGAAGGCACGATCCGGCTCGACGGCACGCCGCTCGACGCGCTGCTGCGGCGCGACCGACGGGCCCTGCGCCGCCGTATCCAGTTCGTCTTCCAGGATCCGCTCGCCTCGCTCAACCCGCGCAAGACGGTCCGGCAGATCCTCGAGGCTCCGCTGCGGCACCTGCTGCGGATGCCCCGCGCCCAAAGGCGCGAGCGTGTCGCCGAGCTGATGGAGCTGGTCAGCCTTCGTCCCGAATTCGCCGACCGCTACCCGCATGAATTCTCCGGCGGGCAGAGCCAGCGGATCGGCATCGCTCGGGCGCTGGCCGTCGACCCCGACATCATCGTGCTGGACGAGCCGGTCTCCGCCCTCGACGTCTCGATCCAGGCCCAGGTCATCCGCCTGCTCGACGAGCTCAAGCAGCGGCTCGATCTGACCTATGTCTTCATCAGTCACGACCTCGCGGTGGTCGAGACGCTCGCCGACCGCGTCGCCGTCATGTATCTCGGCCGGGTGGTCGAGGAGGCGCCGCGCGCCACGCTCTATGCGGCGCCGCGTCATCCTTACACCCGCGTGCTGCTCTCCTCCGTCCCGGTGCCGGAGGCCGCCGATCATCGTGCGATCCGGCTGACCGGTGATCCGCCGAGCCCGGCGGCGCCACCGCCCGGCTGCGCCTTCGCCGCACGCTGCTACCGCGCCGAAGCCTGCTGCCACACCGACGACCCGCCGCTGCGGCCGGTGACCGATGCCGCCGGAACCCGCCACGCCGCCTGCCATTTCGCCGAAGACAGCGCCCCCCGCGCAGGCGACCTCGTCGCCGCCTGACCCCAGCCGCGAGACCTCCCATGGGTCCCCTCGACATCGACCGCGACTATCTGCTCGACCTCCTGCGCCGCCTCATCGCAGTGCCGAGCCCGAGCGGCATGACCGACGCCGCGATCGAGCTGGTCGAGGCCGAGCTGGCCGAGATCGGCGTTTCCGGGACGCGAACCCGCCGCGGCGCCCTGCGGGCGCGCCTGGGTGGCGGCGCGGCACGCCGGGCGGTGGCGACCCATGTCGACACGCTCGGCGCCATGGTGCGGGCGATCAAGCCCTGCGGCCGGCTAGCGCTGCGTCCGATCGGGCACTGGTCGAGCCGGGCTGCCGAATACTCCCGCGCGACCGTCATCGGCGACACGGTGCGGCTGCGGGGCACGATCCTGCCGCTCAAGGCATCGGGCCACACCTTCAACGAGGAGGTCGACCACCAGCCGGTCAGCTGGGATCAGATCGAGCTGCGCCTCGACACCGAGGCGACGGACGAGGCGGCGATGCGCGCGCTTGGCGTGGATGTCGGCGATTTCGTCGCGATCGATCCCGGCTTGGAGGTGATGCCGTCCGGGCACATCGTCAGCCGGCATCTCGACGACAAGGCCGGGGTCGCGGCGCTGATCGCCGCGGTACGCGCGATCAGCACTGCGGGCGCCACCCCGGAGCCGGGCGTCGATCTGGTCTTCACCGTCACCGAGGAGATCGGCCATGGCGGATCGGGCGTCATCGGGCCGGAGATCGAGGAGATGGTGGCGATCGACAATGGCACGGTCGCGCCCGGCCAGCGCTCGGCCGAGACCGGCGTGACCATCGCCATGGCCGACACACAGGGGCCTTTCGACTACCGGCTGACCCGCCGCCTCGCCGGGCTGTGCCGCGACCACGGCATCCCCCATCAGCGCGACGTCTTTCGCTTCTACCGCTCGGACCTCGCCGCCGCCGTCGAGGCCGGGGCCGATGTCCGGACGGCGCTGGTCTGTTTCGGGGTCGATGCCTCGCACGGCTATGAGCGCACCCATATCGGCGCGCTCGAGGCGGTGGCCCGGCTGATGACGCTCTATATCCGCGGCGCCGAGGCCGGCTGACGGCCGCGGCCGGCCCGCCGCCCGGGCGGCGGCCGCGAGGCCGGCGTGACCGGCGGCGCCGGCGGGTGGGCGGGCGCTGCGAGATCCTCGATGATCGGGCAATCCGGCCGGTCGTCGCCATGGCAGTGGGCGGCGAGATGGGCGAGCGTGTCGACCATGCCTTCGAGCTCGGCGATCCGCCGCCGCAGCGCCGCGATCTGTTCCAGCGCCATCGCCTTGACGTCGGCACTGGCGCGGCTGCGGTCGCGCCACAGTGCGAGCAACGCCTGCATCTGCTCGACGGAGAAGCCGAGATCGCGGGCCCGCCGGATGAAGCGCAGCGTGTGCAGCTCCGTCTCGCCATAGAGACGGTAGTTCCCGTCGCTGCGCCCCGCGGGCGCGATCAGCCCGACCGATTCGTAATAGCGGATCATCTTGGCCGAGATGCCGGTGGCCGCCGCCGCCTCGCCGATCGTCATGTGGTCTGCTCCTCTCGCGCCGCCCGCCGTCGCGCCGCACCGCGCCGGTCGGCCCCGGAAGGCAGGGCCGCACCGGGGGCGAGGATGAAGGTCGCGATGTCACGCTGCGGCGTGCGGCGGCCGAGATCGCGCAGCAGCAGGTGCCAGCCGCGGCTGTAGGAGGCGACGACGATCCCTTCGCGCGCCGCGGCCGGATGGTCGGTCATGGCTGCCGGCAGCGCCGCCAGAACCGCCTCCACCGAAGCCGGCGACAACACCTCCTCATGCTCGCCGAACAGGACCAGCGTCCGCAGCGCGAGGCGCGGGATCCGGTCATGGGCGACGGTCATCAGATCGACCAGCCCCGCGATGGTGTCGCCGCGCGTCTCGGCGATGTAGAGCGGGTCACGGCCCAGCGCGACCAGCATCGGGATGTTGTCGCTGGCCTGGATGTCGAGCCCCTCGCCCGTGAAGGTCATTGCCGGGAAGAAGGTGGAGACGAGCCACAGCGCCGCCTCCTCGGCCGGTCCCATCGCCTGCCGTCCCCAGGCGGCGGGCGCGACGAGGATCAGCCCGTCGGGCAGCGGCGCCCCCGGCTCGGTCGCCGCCACCACCGCGACGGCGCCGCCCATGCTCTCGCCGAGCAGGAAGACCGGCACGCCGGGATGGCGGGCGCGGACCAGAGCAAGTGCCGCATGCGCATCGGCAACCAGCGTCTCGGTGCCCGGCCAGATGCCGCGCCGCGCCGTCGCCCCGAAGCCGCGCTGGTCATAGGCGATCGTCGCGATCCCCAGCGCCGACCAAAAGGCGGCGGCATCGGCGAAACCGACGGCCCTGTCATTGGCACCGTGCAGCGCCAGCACCACCGCCCGCGGCCGCTCGAATCGCGGCGCGGCAGGCCAGACATGGACCGGCAGGCGATAGCCGTCGGCGGTCAGGATCGCCGCGTCGTCCATCGCGGGATCGCGGATCGCCGGTCCCATCGGCTGGAGCGCGGCGCCGCAGCCCGCAACGGCGCCGCCCGCGAGCCCGCCGCCGAGAAGCGCCAGCAGCCGACGCCGCGCCAGGAGCATCCGGTGCCTCAGGCGGCTCGCGCCGCGCGCGAACCCGTGAGCTGCAGGAACACGTCCTCGAGATCGGTCTCGACGGTGGTGACGTCGGCGACGCCGATGCCGGCCGCCTCGAGCGCGCCGAGCACGTCACCGATGCGCGTCTCGCTCGGCCGGTAGCGCAGCTCGAGACGGAGCGGCGTCACGAGCTCCATCCCGCGCCGGCTGAGCGCCGGCGGCAGCGCCGCCACCGGCGCCGCCGGCGTGATGATCAGCGTCTTGGCGTCGACCGAACGCAGCAGGTTTTCGGTCGTGTCGAGGGCGGCGATGCGACCCTTGTCGATGATCGCGATCCGGTCGCAGAGCTCCTGCGCCTCCTCGAGGTAATGCGTGGTCAGCATCACCGTCGTGCCGGAGCGATTGAGCTGCCGGACATGCTGCCACAGGCTCTGCCGCAGCTCGATGTCGACACCGGCCGTCGGCTCGTCGAGCACCAGCACCGGCGGGGAGTGGACCATCGCCTTGGCCACCATCAGCCGCCGCTTCATGCCGCCGGACAGGGTGCGGGCATAGGCGTCGGCCTTGTCGCTCAGCCCGACCGCGGCGAGCAGCTCATCGGTGATGCGCGCGCTGCGCGGCACGCCGTAGAGGCCCGCCTGCAGGTCGAGAAGCTCCCGCGGCGTGAAGAAGGGGTCCATGTTGAGTTCCTGCGGCACGACACCGATCGAGCGCCGCGCCTGCCGCGCGTTCCGCTCGATCTCATGGCCCCAGATCCACGCCTCGCCGCCGGATTTCACGACGAGGCCGGCCAGGATGTTGATCAGCGTCGACTTGCCGGCACCGTTCGGGCCGAGCAGCCCGAAGATCGAGCCGACCGGGATGTCGAGGTCGATCGGGTGGAGCGCCACCTTCTCCGGCTGCCGGGCGGAGGCGGCATAGGTCTTCGTCAGGCCGCGCAGGCGGACGGCGCTCTCGGGAGCGGAGGTTTCGGCGGAGGGATGCGGGTCGGCGGCCATGGAATGCACCGGAAGGATCGCGCGGCAAACGCGCCGGAACGGGGTGTCGAAGCGACAACGGGACCTGGCTCTGCGCCAGGGGTCTAATGGCCAGGGTTGAACGGATCGGCGGCATGGGTATCATCCGGGCGCCGACAACGCCAGACCAGGACCCGGTCACCAGCCATGCCGCCCGACGCCACGAAGCCTGCCACCGGCCAGACCATCCCCGGTGGTGCACAGGACGTGGTCACGGTCACGCCCGATGTCGAGACCGTCTCCTGCGATGGCGGGGGCGGTGCGCTCGGCCACCCCTTGACCTACTACACCTTCGGCGGCAGCGACGTGGTGATGTGCGGCTATTGCGGCCGCCGCTTCGTCAAGGCGGAGGGTGGACGGCACTGACCCGCGCGCGGGGCGGGCCCCGAGGGCGGACCGGAGGGAACCATGTACCAGTCCTGGCGCGGATCGGCGCATGCCGCGTCGCCGGCCGAGATCGTCGAGACGGCGGTTCCCGAGGATGAGCGCGTCTGGGTGCCCCAGGCCGAAGGCGTCTGGTTCCGGCCGCTGCTGCTGAACACGCGTCAGGGGCAGTGGTGCAATCTCCTGCGCGTCCGCCGTGCCGGCGTGCTGAGCCGGCACGTCCATCCGAGCCCCGTCCATGGTTTCGTCGTCAAGGGCGCCTGGCACTATCGTGAGCACGATTGGGTGGCGCGCGAGGGAACCTATGTCTTCGAGCCGCCGGGCGAGATCCATACCCTCGTCGTTCCGGACGACGTGCCGGAGATGATCACCTTCTTCAACATCTCGGGCTGCATGGTCTATCTCGACCAGGACAATCGCCAGACCGGCTACGAGGACGTCTTCACCAAGATTGACATGTGCCGCCGGCATTACGAGGCGGTCGGTCTCGGCGGCGCGTTCGTCGAGCGCTTCATTCGCTGAGCACATGGGTGCCCCAGCGCAGCCGGCGGTGACGGCGGCGATAACGACCTTCGCACCGGACCTGTTCCAGGGCCGCCATGCGGTGGTGACGGGCGGGACGAGCGGCATCGGGCGCGGCATCGCCCTGGCCTTCGCGGCGCTGGGCGCCGATGTCACGGCCTGCGCCGCCGATCCGGCCGAGATCGCCGCGGCCGCCGCCGATCCGGCGATGGGCAGCATCCGCTGTGCGGTGCTGGACGTGACCGACGAGGCAGCGGTCAGCGGCTGGTTCGGCGCGATGGACGGCCTCGACATGCTGGTCTGTGCCGCCGGGATCATCCGCCGTGGGGACGAGCATGATCCGGCCGTCTTCGCCCGGGTGCTCGACGTCAACCTGACGGGCACGATGCGCTGCGCCGCCGCCGCCCGGCCCGCCCTCGCCGCGCGCCGCGGGGCGGTGCTGGCACTCGCCTCCGTCCTCACCTTCCGCGGTGGCGGCCTCGTGCCTGGCTATGCCGCGAGCAAGGGCGGCATCGGCCAGCTCGTCAAATCGCTGGCGATCGCCTGGGCGCCCGAGGGCATCCGCGTCAACGCGATCGCACCGGGCTGGATCGCCACCCCGCTGACCGCCGCGCTGCGCGCGGATCCGGCGCGCGAGCGTCCGATCCTCGACCGGACGCCGCTCGGACGCTGGGGCACGCCGGGCGATCTGGCCGGGGCGGCGGTGTTCCTGTGCTCGCCGGCCGCGGCCTTCATTACCGGCACGATGCTGGCGGTCGACGGCGGTTATCTGGCGACCTGACGGGCGTCCGACCGCCTCATCCCCACAAGGCCCGTTCGGGCGGCATCATCCGGGACCCCTCGAAGACGATTGGCGGCGTCTCGTCTGTCGCCAGCCACAGCGGACCGTCGAGATCGACGATCTCGGCACCTTGCGCGACCAGCACCGCCGGTGCCATCGCCAGCGATGAGGCCATCATGCAGCCGACCATGACACCGAGCCCGCGGCGGCGCGCCTCGGCGCGCAGCGCCAGCGCCTCGGTCAGCCCGCCCGTCTTGTCCAGCTTGATGTTGATGTAGCGGTACCGGCCGGCGCAGCGGTCGAGGGAGTGGCGGTCGTGGCAGCTCTCATCCGCGCAGAGCGGCACCGGCCAGTCGCGTCCCTCGAGCACGGCATCGGCATCGGCGGGCAGCGGCTGCTCGACCATGGCGACGCCGAGCGCGGCGAAGGCCGGCAGGAAACGATCGAGCTGGGCGGCGACCCAGCCCTCATTGGCATCGACGATCAGCCGGGCCGCCGGCGCCCCCTCGCGCACCGCCTGGACACGCTCGATATCGCCTTCGCCGGTCAGCTTCAGCTTCAGGAGCGGCCGGCTGGCATGGCTGCGCGCCGCCTCGGCCATACGCTCGGGTGTGTCGAGGCTGAGCGTGTAGGCGGTGACGAGCGGCGCCGGTGGCGCCATGCCGGCGAGCTGCCACACCGGCCGTCCGGTCAGTTTGGCCTCGAGATCCCACAGCGCGCAGTCGATCGCATTGCGCGCCGCGCCGGCCGGCAGCCGCTCCGCCAGCTCATCCCGGCCGATGCCAGCGGCGATCGCCGGCGCCTGCGCCACGATGGCAGCCGAGACGCCGTCGATCGTCTCGCCATAGCGGGCATAGGGCGTGCATTCCCCGCGGCCGACGACGCCATCGACGGCGATCTCCGCCACCAGTGTCTCCACGGAGGTCCGGCTGCCGCGGGCGATGGTGAAGACGCCCCGCGTCGGCCGGACGACCCGGCGGACCTTAAGGCGTCGCGTTCCGGCGGTCATCCGTCGAGGCGGTCGACGATCGGACCGACGCCGGTCCGGACCGGATCGACGGCCGGCAGCCCGAACCGGTCCGCCGTCTCCTTCAGCACCCGGTCGGCCGCCGCCGCATCGAGGCCGGAGGTGTTGAAGGCGAAGCCCACCACCTTGGCCTTCGGGTTGGTCAGCCGGGCGCAGCGCTCGTTGAGGGCGACGCATTCGGCGAGATCCGGCAGCGAAAAGCCGGGCAGGCCGCGCATATGCGGCCGCCCCGGCTCGTGGCACATCACCAGTGCCTCGGCCTGCGCCCCGTGCAGCAGGCCGAGCGACACGCCGGCATAGGAGGCGTGGAAGAGCGAGCCCTGCCCCTCGACAAGATCCCAATGATCCTCGTCATTGGCAGGCGTCAGCCATTCGGTCGCGCCGGCGATGAAATCAGCGATCACGGCATCGATCGAGACACCGCCGCCGGCGATCAGGATCCCGGTCTGCCCGGTCGCCCGGAAATCGGCCTTGCGGCCACGGCGCCGCAGCTCCGCCTCGAGCGCCAGCGCGGTGAACATCTTGCCGACCGAGCAATCGGTGCCGACGGTGAGCAGCCGGCGTCCGGAACGCGGCTTGCCGGTGGCGACGTCGAAATCGCGGTCGGGGTGGCGCACATCGAACAGCGACCGGCCCGTCTCACGCGCCTTTGCCGCGACGGCGGGGATGTCGACGACCTTGTTGTGCAGCCCCGAGGCGATGTCCATGCCGAGATCGAGCGCCCGCAGCATCGTCGCCTGCCAGCTCTCGGCGAATCGGCCGCCGCGATTGGCGACGCCGATCACCAGCGTCTTGGCGCCCTTGGCAGCCGCTTCCTCCAGCGTCAGATCCGGCAGATCGCAGCTCGCCCGGCAACCCTCCAGCCGAAGCTGGCCGACGCACCATTCCCGTCGCCACTGGGCGACGCCATAGGCGGTCTTCGCCGCGAGCTCATCGGGCGCGTCGCCGAGGAACAGCAGGTAGGGATGACGGATGTCCACTTCGGTGTCTCCTGCGGAAGATCGGCCCGACTCTAGGCAACCACCGGGCCGAGTGCCAGAGCCCGGCCGATGCCCGCGGGGACAGCGAGGCCGGCCGGAAACGCGAAGGCCCGGCGCGCAGCCGGGCCTTCCATTCTCGCTCGATCCCGCCGTTCCCGCGGGACCGAAAGACACGCCGACCCGGTGTCGGGTCAGTTGATGGTCGGTCCGCCCTCGGGTGACAGCGCCTGAGGCAGCGCTGCGATCGCCGCGTCGACCATCGCCGCACGCCGGGCCGGATCGGCCTCGAGCCGCTCGGCGATGATGCTGCGGGCGGCCGCCACCGCGGCATCCGCCGCCAGGGCGCGGATCTCGCCGATCGCCTGGGCCTCGGCCTGGGCGATGCGGCCCATGGCCATGGCCTCGCGCCGGGCGGTCGCCGCCTCGAGATCGGCGGCTGCCTTCTGGCGCATCCGCTCCGCCTCCTCGCGCGCGGCGGTGACGATCGCCTCGGCGCGGCTGCTCGCCTCCTGCTGGCGGGCACGCGCCTCGGCCAATGCGGCTTCGGCTTCCTCGCGCAGCGCCCGGGCCTCGGCCAGATCGGCGCGGATCCGCTCGATGCGCTTGTCGAGCATGCCGATGATGGCGGCCCGGCCCTTCCAGGCGATGACGAGGATGACGATGATCAGCGCGGCGGCGAGCACCAGCTCGACCGCCCCGTGATCGTCGGCATGGGCGACATCGTGTTCGATCTCACCGGCCGCCGGTTCGACCATCGCCTCGATGTCGGCCTCGGGCGCGATCGGACCGCCTTCGACGCCCTGTTCGACCTCACCTTCCACGGCGTCCTGGGCCACGGCGTCCTGGGCATAGGCCGGCGCGCCGACCAGCACCTCAAGGAAGGTCGCGATCGCGGTCGTGCTCGTCTCGGTCATCGCGCATCTCCGGCGGAGCTGCCGGCCGTGGCGCGGTCGACCGCCGCCGCCACCGCCCCCTGATCGGGCGCCTCTCCGGTCAGCTTGGCGACCAGCGCCCCGGCCGTCTCGGCGGCGATCGTCCGCACGTCCTGGCGCAGCCCCGCGCGCAGCGCGGCGATGCGCGCCTCGGCTTCGGCGGTGCGCCGGGCGAGCTGATCGGCGACCTCGGCCTGACGGCGCGCACTCTCGGCGGCGATCGCCTGATTGGCCGCGGCCACCACGGCCGCCGCTTCGGCCCGCGCCTTGGCAAGGGCGTCCTCGAAGCTCCGTGTGGTCGTCTCGGCCTCGGCCCGGGCCCGTTCGGCGGCCTTCAGGTCGCCCTCGATCTGCGCCGTGCGGCGGTCGATCGTCGCCGACATCCGCGGCAGGATGGCCCGGGTCAGGATCCAGTAGAGGGCGCCGAATGTGATCGCGAGCCAGAAGATCTGGGTCGCGAACCACGTCGGATCGAACTGCGGCATCGCGGTCTCCGGTGAGCGGTCGTCCGGGCGCGGGGCCGGACGTGCGGACGGTCAGACGGCGGCGGGCCGGCGGGCCGCAGCAGAACCGCCGCGTGCCCGACCGACGCGCCGCCGTCGGTCCTCCGCGTCAGCCGAACAGGGCGATCAGCGCGACGATCAGCGCGAACAGCGCGATGGCTTCGGTGACGGCGAAGCCGATCCAGATGCTGGCGCCGATCTCGTCCTTGGCCGCCGGGTTGCGGGCGAGCGCACCGATGTAGCTGGCCCAGACATTGCCCACGCCGATGCCGGCGCCGATCATGCCGATCGCGGCGAGGCCGGCACCGACGAACTTGGCAGCTTCGAGTTCCATGAGAGTCGTCCCTTGTCTGACGGTCGTTGTGTTGCGGGTTGAAGCCGTGGTGACTGGTGCAGGCCTGCGCCGCTCAGTGCAGATGCAGCGCGTCGTGCAGATAGACGCAGGTCAGGATCGTGAAGATGTAGGCCTGCAGGACCGCGATGAAGATCTCGAGCAGCGTCAGCGGCACCAGGAACAGGAAGGGCACGATGCCCGCGGCGCCGAGCGCGATGACGAAACCGCCGATCACCTTCAGCAGCACGTGGCCGACCGTCATGTTGGCGAAGAGACGGACGGAGAGGCTGATCGGCCGCGACAGGTAGGAGATGAGCTCGACCGGCACCAGGATGACCGCCGTCCACAGCGGCGCCCCATGCGGGAAGAACATCCGCAGATAGTGCAGCCCGTGCCGCGCGAAGCCCAGGATCGTCACGCAGACGAAGATGAACAGCGCGAGGCCGAAGGTGACGACGATGTGGCTGGTGAAGGTGAACGATCCCGGGATCATCCCGATCACGTTCCCGATCAGCAGGAACATGAACAGCGCGAAGATGCCGGGGAAGTACTTCATTCCCTCGCGCCCGGCATTGTCGCGGATCATCCCGGCGACGATGTCGTAGAGCATCTCGGCGAAGGACTGCATGCGGCCCGGCACCATCGCCGCACGGCGGCTGCCGAGCCACAGCAGACCCGTCCCCACCGCCACCGCCGCGACCATGTAGAGCGACGAATTGGTGAAGGACAGATCGAGGCCGCCGACATTGATCGGCAGGATCGGCTTGATCTCGAACTGTTCGATCGGCGACGCCACGACCTACTCCCGATCCGTTGACCTTCCGACACCGGCATCCGGCCGTGCGGTCTCCCGCTTCTCGGCCTCACGCCTCGCCTTCGCCGCCCGGTCCAACTCCTGCGCCGTCCGGTAGACGTTCAGTACGCCGGCGGCCGCACCCAGCAGGATGAAGACCACCAGCAGCCAGGGGCGCGTCCCGAGCCAGCCATCGAGCAGCCAGCCCATCACCGCGCCGACGACGAGCGCCGCCACCAGCTCGACCGCGATACGCAGGCCGGCCGCCATACCGGCCCGGTCCTGCGCCCGCGAGGCCTCTCTTCCCCTCCGCTCCGCCCCCGGCAGGCGCCCGCGGATCTCCGCGAGACGCCGGTCGAAATCCGGCGACGGCTGCGGGCGGTTTCGATCCTCTTCGGTCACGACGAACCCCGTTCGGGCGACGGCTGCCCACCCCGAGCGGCGCGCACCATAGTGATGCGTCCCCGACCCGTCAACAATCCGCGCCGTCGGCACGAACGGCCCCTATGGTCGCACCCCGCCACGACGGCGGGCAACGGCGGGCGCGGGCCCGCCGACCGGCGCGGGGGTGGCCGAGCGGGCGCCGCGCCGCTAGCTTCGGCGGCGCTCGTCGCCTCTTCCTGATCGTTGGACGGATCCTGCTGCCCCATGCGTATCGCCACCTGGAACATCAACTCCGTCCGGCTGAGGCAGGCGCTGGTGCTGCGGCTGATCGACGAGGCGGCGCCCGACATCCTCTGCCTGCAGGAGACGAAGTCGCCCGACGCGCTCTTTCCGCGCGATGCCTTCGTCGAGGCCGGCTATCGGCACATCGCGATGCACGGGATGAAGGGGTACAACGGCGTTGCCATCCTCTCCCGCCATCCCTTCACCGACGTCACCACCTTCGACCGCTGCGGCCGGCAGGATTGCCGCCACATGGCGGTGCGCCTGGCCGACGGGACCGAGGTGCACAACATCTACGTGCCCGCCGGCGGCGACCTGCCCGATCCGGCGCTCAACACCAAATTCGCCCATAAGCTCGACTTCCTCGACGAGCTCGCCGCCTGGTGGAGTGCCGAGCGCCGGGCCGACCAGCGCATCATCGCCGTCGGCGACTTCAACATCGCGCCGCTCGAGCACGACGTCTGGTCGCACCGCCAGCTCATCGATGTGGTCAGCCACACGCCGGTGGAGGTCGAGAAGCTCGGCCGGGTCCGCGACTCGCTCGGCTGGATCGATGTCGCCCGCCATTTCGTTCCGCCGACGGAGAAGCTCTACACGTGGTGGAGCTACCGCGCGGCGGATTGGGCCGCCTCCGATCGCGGCCGGCGTCTCGACCATGTCTGGGTCACCGGCCCGCTCGCGCCGGCGCTGCGGCGACATGAGACGCTCCGTGCAGCCCGCGGCTGGGAGCCCAAGCCCAGCGACCACGTTCCCGTGCTGGTGGATCTCGAATGGTGATGGCCCCTCATCCCGCGGACGGTCCCGCTGTCGGCCGGGCGACCCTGCGCTATGCGACGGCGACGCTGGTCGGCGACTACATCCGCGGCTGCATCGGCCTTCTGCTGACGCTGGTGCCGCTCGTCATCCTGCCGATGCATGTCGCGGTGGCCGTCGCCTTCGCCGCGGCCGCCCTGCTCTTCTTCGTGTTCCTGCTGCGCACCGTCGAACGGCATCGCACCGTCTTCCATCTCGACGCAGACGGGTTGTCGGCGGCGGGGCCGCTCGGCACCCGGCGGATCGACTGGGCGACGCTGTCCGTGTTGCGGCTGCGCTACTTCGCCACCCGCCGTGACCGCAAGAATGGCTGGATGCAGCTCAACCTCGCCTCGGCAGCCGGCCGGCTCGCGATCGAATCGACTTTGGACGGTTTCGAGACGGTGGCGGCGGCGGCCGAGAAGGCCGCCCGACGGCGCGGCCTTACGCTCGACGACGCGACCGAGACCAATCTGCTGTCGGTCGGCACCGCCCGCCCCGCGACGGGCCTCGCCGAGCGCTGGGGCGTCGCCCCGCCCCGCGACGACTCGACCGCTCCAGACGATACGGACCGCCCGGGCCCGGGCGGTCACTGACCCCGCGGCTCACAGCGCGGCGAGGGGCGGCCCGACCTTCTCGATCCACAGGCTCGATTCGATCGCCTCGTCGGGCAGCGGCAGCTCGGCCGCGACGCTGTGCGCCAGCCGGTCTGCCATCCGGGTGGCGACCCACCGGCTGGAGAAGACCGGCCGGAAGGCCCCGCCAGCCAGCATCGCGGCGATCACCTGCTGCTCGTTGAACCCGTCCTCGTCCCACTCGGAGGGATAGGGATCGGGCAGGATGATGCCGTTCAGATGCACCAGCACGCCTGGCGGCAGGCAGGGCAGGATGCGGTTCACGAGGAAATCCACATCGGTGCCGGGCATCACGACGTGGCTCGTCTCGATGAACAGGATGTCCCCCTCGCCGAGGGGGCGGTACGGCTCGACCCCCGCCGCCTGGACCGGCCGGTCGATCACCGTGATGCCCATCTCGGCGAGATCGAGCTCCGGCTCGGGGTCGATCGCCGTGTAGTCGATCGGCAGATAGCCGTCGATCGCCGCCCGCACCATGAACGAGGTCGGAAAGCCCGAGCCGATCTCGACCACCCGCTGCGGCGCCCGGGCCCGGACGAGCGAATAGGCCGCGGCCGCGTCCAGCCGGGCGAACCAGTCCTGCTGCCAGCGCGGATGGGGCGGCGGGCTCTCCTCCGCGGTCACGCCGATCGCCTTGAGGGGCTCGGCATGGCTGTCGATGACGTCGAGCACCGCCTCGAAGGTCGGGCGCGCCGCGCCGAACAGCGCCTCCATCGGGGCATAGGGCGGGTGCGTCTCCGGCACCTCGCCGATGATCTCATAAGGAATGAAGAAGCCGTCGCGCCGGCGGGCCGAGCGGTGGCGCGGCGGCGGCAGGGCGCCCGCGATCTTCGGCTTGTCGGTCGGCGACAGGACGCGGCCGAGCCCGCGGCTCCATCGTTCGATCCATCCGCGGGCGGTAGAGAGGGCGTCTGTCACGGCTCGTCTCGTCGGCGGGGCTGGTCCGTGGGAGGGCGGAAGGGCGGCGCGGCCGGGGCCCGACCGTCGGGGCGCCGCAGGACATAGCCATTATAATGTGGAACGGCAAATGGCGTCGCCATGCGTGCCGGCGCATCCCGGGCCGGCACGGTCACCCTGGCGGTCACCGTCACCGCACCGCATCGGGGTCGAGACGCCAGCCGCCGGCCACCGTCGCGATCGTCGGCACTTCGCCGGCCGCCGCCGCCAGTTTGCGGCGCAGCCGGTAGACATGGGTCTCGACGGTGTGGGTCGCGACCCCTTCGGCATAGCCCCACACCTCGTCGAGCAGCAGGCCGCGCGAGACCACGCCCCCGCCGGCCGCGACCAGCCGATCGAGGATCTCCGCCTCTTTCGCGGTGAGCCGCACCACGCGCGTGCCCGCCGCGTCGACCAGCCTGCGGCCGCCCGCATCGAAGCGCCACCGGCCGAAGCTCTGCAGCGCCCGGCCGCCGCGGGCGCGCAGCCCGTCCCGCAGCAGCGCCAGGAGCGAGGGCAGATGCAAGGGCCGCGCCATCTGCGCATCGACGCCGGGCGGCGCGTCGGTGTCGCTGCCGATGCGCACGATCGTGCCTTCGACACCGGCGGCGCGCAGACGCGGTGCCAGCGGACCGCCCTCGCGGTCGATCGCATCGTCGAGGACGGCGGCGGCGATGGGACGGGCGGCGGCGGTCAGCGCGCTGGCGGCGTCGCCCGCCTCGACCACCGGTGGCAGCGTCTCCTCTGCCGCATCGCCGATCTGCTCGACCAGCAGCGCGCGCAGCACGGGATGCGCGATCGCGAGAAGGATGCACGGCTGTGGCGTCATGGGGCATATGTAGCACGATGCTCGGGAGCTCGGGGAAAAGCGCGTGATCATCGCCGTGACACCGACGGGCGACGGCCGGACCGGCCTCGCCGATTGGGGCCGCGGCGCGCGGCGTTGTGCCCTCGGCCGTGGCGGCGTGCGGGTCGACAAACGCGAAGGCGATGGCGCCACGCCGGTCGGCCGGTTTCCGCTGCGACGGCTGTACTACCGGGCCGACCGCCTGCCACCGCCGCCGACCCTGTTGCCGCGGACAGCGATCGGTCCCGGTCTCGGTTGGTGCGACGATCCCGGCGATCCGGCCTACAACCGGCCGATCACCCTGCCCCATTCCGCCCACCACGAGCGGATGTGGCGTGAGGACGCGCTCTACGATCTCGTCGTCGTCATCGGCCACAATGACAACCCGCCGGTGCCGGGGGCAGGCAGCGCCATCTTCCTGCACCTCGCCCGCCCCGGCTATGCGCCGACCGAAGGATGCATCGCCTTCTCGCGCGAGGACATGCTCGCGCTGCTCGCCGCCGCCAGTCCGGGCGACCTTGTCGCGATCGGCTGAGCCCGCCTGCGCCCGGCTTTCGGCGTCCGTCTTTGCACATCCCGCCCCGGCGAGCGCACCCTGATCGACGGGTCGGCCCGATTCGACCGCCGCCGGTGTGTGCGTTGGGTCCGCCCTTGGACAGGGGGATATCGATGATCAGACGGCACATCCTGCGCCTGGCCGCAGGCATCGGTGCTGCGGCTTTTCCACTTCATTGCGCCTTCGCTGACAGCAATGCCGCGTCATGGAGCTATGGCGGAGCCGACGGCCCCGACGCTTGGCACGAGCTGCATCCGGACTTTGCCGCCTGCGCCGCCGAGGGGCAGTCGCCGATCGACCTTGGCGGCGCCCATACTGTCGAACTGCCCCAGCTCGCCATCGAGTTCCCCGCGCTCGAGGTGACCGCGGTGCATGCTGGCACCACCCTCCGTGTGGATGCGCCGCCGGGCCAGACGTTGCGCATCGGCGATCGCACCCTCGCGCTCGAGCAGATCCATCTGCATGCGCCCAGCGAGCATCTGCTGCAGGGCCAGGCCTTCCCGATGGAGGTCCACTTCGTTCATCGCGACGGCGAAGGACTCTTCGTCATCGGGGTCCTGGTGGAGGCGGGGGCACCCCACCCCGGCTACACGCCGCTCTTCGACGCGCTCGCCGCCGGACTCGACCGGGACGGCGCGACGGCCACCGTCGGGATCGACCTCGAGGCGCTGCTGCCGGAGCAGCTGGACCAGTACTACTGGTACTGGGGGTCGCTGACCACACCGCCCTGCACCCTCGGAGTCGGCTGGATCGTCCTCGCGACCCCGATCGCCCTGTCACCCCGGCAGATCGGGCAGTTCACGGATGCGTTCTCGCCGAATGCGCGACCGGTGCAGCCGAGCGGCGCTCACACCGTCCACCGCTCATTCTAGGCTTCGACCCGCGGTGGCCGTGCCCCTCTCTGCCGCCGGCGTCTGCGCCGGCCGCGGGCCGAACAGGGCGCTGCCGACGCGGACATGCGTCGCGCCGTAGCGGATCGCCGTCTCGAAATCCTCGCTCATGCCCATGCTGAGCACGGGCAGACCATGGCGGCGGGCGATATCGGCGAGCAGGGCGAAATGCAGCGCCGGCGGCTCATCGACCGGCGGAATGCACATGAACCCCCGAACCGGCAGGCCGCATGCCTCGACCGCGTGCCGCACCATCGCGTCGACGGCGTTCGGCGCGACCCCGGCCTTCTGTGGCTCCTCGCCGGTGTTGACCTGGATCAGGCAGTCCGGCCGGCGACCGGTCTTCACCATCGCATCGGCCAGCGCATCGGCGAGGCGCGGCCGGTCGAGCGTTTCGATCACATCGAACAGCGCCACCGCGTCGCGCGCCTTGTTGGTCTGCAGCGGCCCGATGAGGCGCAGCGACAGGCCCGCAACGGTCTCGAGCCGTGGCCCCGGCCGGCCGGGTGCGGGGTCGGCCCAACGCCGCCGCGCCTCCTGCACCCGATTCTCGCCGAAAATGCGAAGGCCTGCATCGATGGCCGCCTCGACCGCGGCGTCCGGCTGCATCTTGCTGACGGCGACGAGGGTGACCTCGCCGGCATCACGCCCCGCCGTCTTCGCCGATTCGTCCATGGCCTGGCGAATCGCCGACAACCGCGCGGCGAATCCGGTCCGATCATCCTGCTGCATGGCTTCTGCTCCCGTTGGCGGCGTCATCCGGACCGCGGTCAGGACCGCGGGACTGGCCTCCGTCGCGGCTATAAGGCACAGTCACGCTCCGGGTGAAGGCAGTCGGCGAAGGTGTTGAGGGGACGTCGGCAAGCGTTGTTTCATTTTGGCCACACCCCTAACCCTTTGTGTCCTATCTGCCACTTTTTGGATTGCCCGGTTTTGGGCCGGTTCATAAGGTTTCGCCATCAACCTTGGTGCCCGGCGGAGTTGCCCGGGGGTCGAGGCGGGCATCCGGCCGCAAGGCCAAGTCAGGAGGTAGGAATGAAGAAGATTCTGCTGGGAAGCACGGCCGTTGCGGCAGCCGCGCTGATCGCGGGTTCCGCGTCGGCGCAGGACGTGACGTCGGGCGGCGGGCTGAAGATCACGGGCTGGGTCGGTTCGCAGGCGGTTCTGACGTTCAACAATGACGTCTCCGACGATCGCGACTTCGACTTCGTGACCGGTGCCCGTATCCAGTTCGACTGGTCGTCGACGACCGATAGCGGCCTGACCTACGGTGCCCGCGTCCGTCTCGAGGTCGACAACAGCGCCGGCACCGTCGCCGACGCGCCGGGCGACAACTTCTGGCCGTGGGATGACGATTTCGACGCGACGGTCACCACGAACGAAGACATCACCGTCAGCAACACCAACACCTACGTCTTCGTCAGCGGTAGCTTCGGTACCGTGAAGATGGGTGACGTCGGCAACGCGTCGGGCGAGTGGTACAACTACTACGTCCATGACTCGAAGTCGCTCGGCGGTGCGTTCGCGATCGGTGCCGAGGACTCCTACACCGTCCAGGCGACCGGCGTCGTCAACCGCGTGGTCTATGTCGATCCGTTCGCCGGCGCCGGTATCTACTATGTCTCGCCGGACTTCGGTGGCCTGCAGTTCGCCCTGAGCTATCAGCCCGAGGCGGGCAATGTCGGCCGTAGCATCGACTTCGCGACGGAGCCGGGCGACATCGAGAACGTGATCGCCGGTGCGGTCCAGTACTCGACGAGCTTCGACGGCGGCAGCTTCTTCATCGGTGGTTCGCTGCTGTACGGTGACAGCGTCGAAGGCACGGTCTTCACGATCGATCCGTTCCCGACGCTCACCACCTATGACGCCGACTACTACATCACCTACGGCATCGGTGCCGGCGGTGAGTTCGGGCCGTTCAGCGTCGGTGTGTGGTGGACCGGTGAGGACAGCGACAGCGACACCGACATGGAGACCCTCTGGATCTCCGGCGCGTATGAGTTCGGTGCCTTCACCGCGGTCGCCAGCGCCACCTTCGGCTGGGGTGAGGACGAAGCCCTCGTCGAGCGCTCGGGCATCTATGTCGGCACGCTGACCTATCAGATCGCGCCTGGCCTGAATGCCTTCGGCGAAATCGCCTATGTCGAGGCCGACTACAATGACGGCAGCGACGATGACGGTGCGGCCCTCGGCGCCGGCCTCGTGTTCGGCTTCTGATCCGGCCAACCGGTTCGGATCCCTGTTCGGGGGGCGGTGGCGACACCGCCCCCCTTTTTCTTGACCGCCCATCCGCCCTGCCGATCCTCGGATCAGCCGGCGGGTTTCGCGCCTTTCCGTCTGACGACAATTCGCGACGATTGATCGGCGGAGGCGGGCGCGTTAAGGGTTTGGGCGACCCGCTCCTCCTTCACTTCGAGCGTCAGAGGCGATGCAGCGTTTCCCGATCATCCTCAGCCTGCTTTCCGCCCTGGCCTTCACGGCCTGCTCGCAGCTCGGCTCCGAGTCGACGGTGCAGCCCGCGACCAACCTGTCCGAAGGCGGCTCGGGGCGCGACCGCAGCACCACGGGCGGCGGCGGCATGCTGCTGTTCGGCGGCGACCGCTCCAGCCGCGACGACGGCGCGGTGCTGGGTGTGAACGCCTATCTGTGGCGCGCCAGCCTCGACACCGTGTCCTTCATGCCGATCGTCTCGGCCGATCCGTTCGGCGGCGTCATCATCTCGGACTACTACACGCCGCCCGAGACGCCCAATCAGCGCTACAAGCTGGCCGTCTACATCCTGGGTCGCGAGCTGCGCTCCGATAACATCCGGGTCAGCGTCACCCGCCAGAGCCGGGCCGGCAGTGGCTGGCGCGACGAGCCGCCCGACGAGGCGCTGGCGCGGCAGCTCGAGGACACGATCCTCGCCCGTGCCCGGCAGATCCGGGTCGCCGGCCTCTCCGCCAACTGACCGCGGGGCGTCTGATCCAGCCAAGTGGGCCGCCGATGGCGGCGGCCCTTCTCCCCTGTCATCCCTTCCGTCACGGCCGGGTTCCGCCCGGCCTTGTCGCATTGCGGGGGAGGCTCAGAAGGCCCCTTCCTCCAGCCGGAAGACATCCGGATTCTGCGGATCGTCGATGTAGGACAGTCGCAGGATGAAGGGCGTCGCCTGTGCCTCACCTTCTGCTGCCGCCTCCGGCGCCGCGGCGATCCTGCGGTAAGTGAGGGTGATGGCATGCCCCGCGGCATCCGCGGCGGCGAAGATCAGCACCGCCCCACTCGGCAGGCTGCGGCGGCGGACAACCGAGCCCGGCGCGAATGTCGCCTCGTCGAAATAGCGGCCGAGCAGCGTGACGATCCGGTCGGCGATCTCCGGCGTGGTGGCCGGATCGATCGGGGTGCCCCAGATGACATCGACCCGGTCGAGGGTCCGGCTGGCAAAGCCGAGGGTGTAGTTGATCTGCGCGGTGCCCGCCCCCTGGATCAGATCATCGACCTCGACGGACAGGATGGTCGTGCCGTCGAGCGTGTTCGGCACGGCGCGCACCGCCTCGTCGGCCAGGCCGAAATCGCTGTAGATCGCGCCGCGCACGGCCCATTCATCCATGCCGAATCGCGCCGAGCGGAAGCCGCGGATCTCCTCCGGCTCCGCCTCCTGCGCCATGATGTGGGCCCCGCCCGTCAGGACGAGCCCCAGCGGCAGCAGCCCCCACAGAACAGAGCGCCGCCCCATGGTGCCGCGATACCCCTGCTCCCCCATCTTTCCGTGCGCCCCCCAACGCCGTTCGCCGGCCTAGCCGGCGTCGATGCCGGTATCGCATGAAACCGGGAAACCGAACAGCGGCAGCGATGTCCCTTCTGTGTGGCCGCCTGTGTTGCCGCTGGGCCACACCATTGGCTTTTCTGTCATCCCGCAGGGAGCCGCGGGTTTCGCGGGGCGTTCAAGGCGTTATGTTGCGCCCCCAGACGGCACACCGTTGGCGTTGATTGAAGGAGTTTTGGTTATGATGAGGATCTGGCTGCTCGCCGGCACGGCGATGGTGGCACTGTCCGCCCCGGCTTTCGCGCAGCAGGCGACCGGCCTCTATGTTTCGGCGGGTGTCGGTGCGAACTGGCTGAGCGCCGATGGCGATGTTGACGTCGACGGCACCTTCGAGAATGGTCAGTTCCCGTCGGTGGGCACCTTCTCCGGCTCGGGCGATCTCGACGGTTCGTTCGACACCGGCTGGGTCGGCGTCGCGGCGATCGGTTACGACTGGGGCATGTTCCGGACGGAGGCCGAGCTCGGCATCCGTACCAACGATCTGGACGAGTTCGAGGGCACGATCTCGGGCGGCTGGACGAACATCGATCCGGTGGGCCCGACCGGCACCTTCGCCTTCCCGGCCACCGCCGATGACGGCCATGTCCGCACCCTCAGCGTGATGGCCAACGCCCTTGTCGATTTCGACCTCGGCCCGGTCACCCTCTATGGCGGTGGCGGTCTCGGCGTCGCCAATGTCGAGCTGAACGTGCTGGGCGACAGCGAGTTCGACACGGTCTTCGCCTATCAGGGCATCGCCGGCCTCGCCTACAACATCAGCCCGCAGCTCGCGGTCACCGCCGAGTACCGCTACTTCTCCTCCTTCGAGGATCCGAAGTTCGACGTTTCGGGTGAGGCCGGCACCGGCGCGACGACGGCCGACTTCGATGGCGAGATCTCGCTCGACGGCTTCGAGAACCATTCGGCGCTGATCGGCCTGCGCTACACCTTCGCGCCGCCGGCGCCGGCCG
>CAYORM010000007.1:0-28267 GCA_964406375.1 uncultured Mycobacteriaceae bacterium
ACGGATGATCAGCTGCGGGCGATCGAGGAGGTGCTCGACGATCTCGGCGCCGGCACGCCGATGGACCGGCTGGTC
Source organism: uncultured Mycobacteriaceae bacterium (assembly GCA_964406375.1). GTDB lineage: Bacteria > Pseudomonadota > Alphaproteobacteria > DSM-16000 > Inquilinaceae > CAYORM01. The sequence continues at coordinate 76 of CAYORM010000007.1, forward strand.
TGCGGCGATGTCGGCTTCGGCAAGACCGAGGTGGCCATGCGTGCTGCCTTCGTCGCGGCGATGGCCGGGCACCAGGTCGCGGTCGTGGTGCCGACGACGCTGCTCGCCCGGCAGCACTTCAAGACCTTCAGCGAACGCTTCAAGGGGCTGCCGATCCGCATCGGCCAGCTGTCACGGATGGTGCCGGCGAAGGAGCAGAAGCTCGTCCGCGACGAGCTGGCCGAGGGCCGCTGTGACATCGTCATCGGCACCCACGCGATCCTGTCGGCCCAGGTGCGGTTCCGTGATCTCGGTCTCGTCATCGTCGATGAGGAGCAGCATTTCGGCGTCAAGCAGAAGGAGCGGCTGAAGGCGTTGCGGGCCGATGTCCATGTATTGACGCTGTCGGCGACGCCGATCCCGCGGACGCTGCAGATGTCGCTGTCGGGCGTGCGCGAGCTGTCGCTGATCGCGACGCCGCCGGTCGACCGGCTGGCGGTCCGGACCTCGGTCCTGCCCTTCGATCCGGTGATCATTCGCGAAGCGTTGATGCGCGAGCATTTCCGGGGCGGCCAGGCCTATTATGTCTGCCCGCATATCGAGGACCTTCCCGAGGTCGAGCGCATGCTGCGCGAGCTCGTGCCCGAGGTGAAGCTGGCGGTCGCCAATGGCCAGATGTCGGCGTCCCGGCTCGAGGAGGTGATGGGCGCCTTCTATGACGGGCAGTTCGACGTGCTGATCTCGACGGCGATCGTCGAATCCGGCCTCGACGTTCCCTCGGCCAACACGATGATCGTGCACCGCGCCGACCTCTTCGGGCTCGCCCAGCTCTATCAGCTCCGCGGCCGGATCGGGCGCTCCAAGCTGCGCGGCTACGCCTATCTCACCTATGATCCGCGCAAGCCGCTCAGCAAGACGGCCGAACAGCGGCTGCACGTCATCGAGACGCTCGACACGCTCGGGGCGGGCTTCACCCTCGCCAGTCACGACATGGACATCCGTGGCGCCGGCAACCTTCTGGGTGAGGAGCAGTCGGGCCATATCCGCGAGGTCGGGACCGAGCTCTACCAGCAGATGCTGGAGGAGGCGGTACGCGCCGCGCGCAGCGGCGCCACCTCGGTCGACGAGCTGCCTGAGGAGGGCTGGTCGCCGCAGATCAATCTCGGCGTGCCGGTGCTGATTCCCGAGAGTTATGTCGCCGATCTGCATGTCCGGCTCGATCTCTACCGCCGGCTGTCGACATTGACGGACAAGGCCGAGATCGATGGTTTCGCGGCCGAGCTGATCGATCGGTTCGGCCCCCTGCCGCCCGAGGCGTCGAACCTCCTCGATCTCATGGACATCAAACGGCTGTGCCGCCTCGCCGGCATCGAGAAGCTCGATGTCGGGCCGAAGGGTGCGGTGGTGACGCTGCGCAACAACACCTTCGCCAAGCCGGACCGGTTGGTCGCCTACATCCAGAAGCAGGGCGGGGCGATGAAGCTGAGGCCGGACCAGAAGCTCGTCTATGTCCGCGGCTGGGAGGACCCGAAGCGGCGGATCGAGGGGGCGCGGCGGCTGACGCGCGAACTCGCCGACCTCACCGTGTGAGCGCCGGCTGCTGCCGGGCTGCCGCTTCCAGCCCGGCGAGGTCGAGCAGGGGCAGGAAGGCCGAAGGATCCTGGGCGCCGGAGAGCGCGAACCGCCCGGCGAAGACGAAGCACGGAACGGCGTGGATGCCGGCGCGACGCGCCGCCCGATCGGCTTGGCGCAGCCGGGGGACATCCGCCGTCCCGTCGAGATGGCGGCGCACGAGGTCGGGCGGCACCCCGCAGCGTGCCGCGGCGGCGGCGAGTACCGCCCGGTCGCCGAGGTCGAGCCCCTCGACGAAATGCGCGCAGAACAGCGTCTCGATCAGCGGTTCGACCGGCTGGCCGAGCTCGGTTGCCAGCATGACGGTACGGTGGGCATCCGTCGTGTTGGGTACCCGTCGCGTCTCTGCGAGGCGGATGGCGATGCCCTCGGCAAGCGCCGCATCGGCCACCTGGGCGTCCATCTCGATGACCCGCTGCAGCGTGCCGAGCCGGCTGATCGCGAAGGCGTAGCGATCGACTCCCTCCGGCGGCAGGCCGGGATGGAGCTGGAACATCCGCCAGCGGACGGTCAGCGCGAAGCCCGGTCGCAGCGCGAGGGCGCGCTCGAACCGACGCTTGCCGATCCAGCACCAGGGGCAGGTCACGTCATAGTAGACGTCCACGGACATGGACGAATCATATCGCCCCGTCCGCCTTCCGCGCCAAGGGCGCGGTTCGCATCAATCGTCGAACAGCTCGTGGAAACGCGCAAGGAAGGCCGCCTTTGCTGCGCCAGGTGCCATCGCCTCCAGCGGCGCCGTCCGCTCGCGGCGGCGATAGCCGAGGATGCGGCGCGCCTCGGCCTCGTCGAAGCCCGCGAGGTCGACGGCCTCGCTGAAGGCGGCGGTGCGGTCCGCCCGCTTGATCGCCCGGCGTACCGCGTCCGGCAGCACCGGAGGCAGACGGAAGCGGATGTGGATGGCGCGGTGCAGCCGCTCCTCGATCGCCCGGTAGTCGCCGCCCAGCGCCGCCTTGAAGGGTGAGATCATGTCGCCGATCACATATTCCGGCGCATCGTGCAGCAGCGCGGCAAGGCGCCAGCGCCGGTCGGTGAGGGCGGGACCGGCGATCTCCTCGACGATGAGGGAATGCTGCGCGACTGAAAGCCCGAATGCACCGGTCGTCTGGCCGTTCCAGCGCGCCACGCGTGAGAGACCCTGGGCGACGTCCTCGATCTCGACATCGAGCGGAGAGGGGTCGAGCAGGTCGAGGCGGCGACCGCTCAGCATGCGTTGCCAGGCGCGCGGGGGCTTCATGGGGGCTGAATGCGGCGGCCGGCAGGCCGGTGGCAAGCCTTTCGTGAGAGCCGCTACATCTCGTGTGAATTTTCTGCGGCAGCCCCAGATTCTGCTTTCGGAGCGGGGGGCAGCGTGACAGGCTTTCGCCTGAAGTTCGGATCGCCATCGCCCTGGAGGTGAAGGACGTCCATGACGCATCGGCCCGTTCCGGCGGCTTTGGCCGCTTCCGGTAGCGCGCGGCAGGGCCGCGGCGCCGCGGTCCCGCAAACGGCGACGCCATGGAACGGAGGGTGACGGGCATGGCCAAACGCACGGCCCGCCCCACCAAGACCGAGACGGCGAAGCTCCGGGTGCTGACGCCGGGGCCCGAATGGAGCCCGCTCGAGGATGAGGCGCGCGAGTCGCGCTATCTCCGCCGCGTCCGGCCGATGGGCGACAAGCAGCGCCGCCTGATGGAGGCGATCGACCGGCAGGCCGTGGTGGTGGCGCTCGGCCCGGCCGGCACTGGAAAGACCTATCTCGCCATCACCAAGGCGGTCGAGGCCTTCGAGGCCGGCCGTGTCGCCCGCATCATCCTGACCCGCCCGGCGGTCGAGGCGGGCGAGGTGCTCGGCTTTCTGCCCGGCGACGTCCAGGATAAAATGGCCCCCTTCCTGCGACCGCTCTATGACGCGCTGAGCGACCGGCTGGGCGGCAAGGCGCTCAAGGGGCTGATCGCCGACGGCTCGATCGAGATCGCGCCCGTGGCCTATATGCGCGGCCGCACCCTCAACAACGCCTTCGTGGTGATCGACGAGGCGCAGAACTGCACCTATGGCCAGATCAAGATGCTGCTGACGCGGCTCGGCTGGCATTCCACCATGGTGCTGACCGGCGACCCCGATCAATCCGACCTGTTGCCCGGCCTGTCGGGTCTGGGTGAGGTCGCGAGCCGCCTCGGCGCGCTCGAGGATGTGGCGGTGATCCGGCTCGACGAGCGGGACATCGTCCGGCACCCGCTGGTCGGGGCGATGCTGACGGTGCTGTGACGCCGGTCGGCGGCGTGCCGCTGGCGACACGGCCGGCGCATCCCACATCTGGTGAAGTCAGACCGTGAGAGGAGCCTCCCCATGATGCGGGCCGTCGGATATCGCGCCAATCTGCCGATCGAGGACGAGCAATCCCTGATCGACCTCGAGCTGCCGCAGCCGGTGCCTGGTCCGCAGGATCTGCTGGTGCGGGTCGCGGCGGTCTCGGTCAATCCGGTCGATGTGAAGCAGCGTGCCAAGGCGCCGCCACCTGCGGGTGCGGCCCGCATCCTCGGCTTCGACGCGGCCGGCACGGTCGAGGCGACCGGCCCCGAGGTGACGCTGTTCCGCCCCGGCGACGAGGTGTTCTATGCCGGCGCGATCGACCGGCCGGGCACCAATGCCGAGTATCACGTCGTCGATGCCCGCATCGTCGGCCGAAAGCCGCGTAACCTGTCCTTCGCCGAGGCGGCGTCGATGCCGTTGACCGCGATCACCGCCTGGGAGCTGCTCTTCGACCGGCTGGGTGTACCGGTCGGCAGGCGGGCGGGATCGGAGAGGCTGCTCGTCATCGGCGGCGCCGGCGGTGTCGGCTCGATGCTGATCCAGCTCGCGCGCCGGCTGACCGGCCTCACCATCATCGCCACCGCGTCTCGGCCCGAGACGCGGGACTGGTGCCTCGAGCTCGGGGCGCATCACGTGATCGACCACAGTGCCGGGCTGGTGCCGGAGCTACGCCGCATCGGCCATCCCGAGGTCGAGATGATCGCCGCGCTGACCGCCAGCGACCGCCACATGCCGGTCTTCCCCGAGATCGTGGCACCGCAGGGCCGCATCGCGATGATCGACGATCCAGCTGTAGTCGACGTCGTGCCGCTGAAGCGCAAGAGCGTCTCGTTCCACTGGGAGCTGATGTTCACCCGGCCGCTCTTCGGCACTCCCGACATCGCGGCGCAGCACCGGTTGCTCGACGATGTCGCGGGGCTGGTCGAGGCGGGGCTGCTGCGTCCGACCATGACGACCTGCCTTGAGGGAATCAGCGCCGCCCAGCTGCGCAAGGCGCATGCGATGATCGAGAGCGGCCGGACCCGCGGCAAGGTCGTGCTGCAGGGCTGGTGAGGCCTGCCCCTTGTGGATTGTCCACTGCAGGACTAAATTGTCTAAACAGTCCTGATTGAGACTTGGCTGTTCGGAATGTCCGGCGGCCCGGCGCGGGGCCGCCGTCAGCGGCGGGCAACCGAAAGGTGGACGGCCATGGCGAACGCCGAGGGGCGCAGTGCGGCGGCAGTATCGGACGCGGCGATGGCGAAGGCGGGGTTGCGAGCCTTCTTCGCCATCGCCGAGCGCTGGGATCTGTCGACCGCCGAGCAGATGCGGCTGCTCGGCCTGCCGGCGCGCTCGACCTTCTTTAAGTGGAAGAAGGACCCGCCGGCCGATCTGCCGCGCGACACGCTGGAGCGGCTCTCCTACATCCTCGGCATCTGGAAGGCGCTGCAGATCCTGCTGCCCGATACGGCGGCTGCGGATCGCTGGGTGCGCATGCCGAACGACGCACCGCCCTTCGGCGGACGGCCGGCGCTGGACCGCATGCTGTCCGGCAATGTCGCCGATCTCTACGTCGTCCGCAGCTATCTCGACGCCGAACGGGGCGGGTGGGCGTGACGGTGCAAGGGGCCGCCGTTCCGGCGCCGGATGAGGTGCCGGTCCGGCCGGTGCGCTGGAACCCGTGCTGGCGCATCGTGCCGAGTCGCTTCCCGCCGATCGATCTGTTCGATCGCATCGCCGATCCCGCCGATTGGGAGGCGCTGGCCGCGCTGGAATCCCTGACCAATGACCGGGTACGCGAGCAGATCGGTGCCCTCCATCTGGTGCCGGTGGCCGACCGTGTCTCGGGTCCGGGTGCGAGCGTGCTGATGGCGCCCTTCACCCATCCCAACCCGTCCGGCAGCCGCTTCGCCGAGCCCGGCCGCGGCGTTTTCTACGCCGCACGCGCCCTCGACACCGCGGTCGCCGAGACGGTGCATCACCGCGCCGCCTTCCTGCACGCGACCCGCCAGCCGCGGATCGAGATCGACATGCGCGTCTATGCAGTGGATCTCGACGGCCGGCTGCACGACATCCGTGGCGGAGCCTGGAGCACGCTGACCGATCCCGACAGCTACGCCGCCTCGCAGGCTTTCGCGCGTCGGCTGCATGCGGCCGGGGCGGACGGCATCGCCTATGACAGCGTGCGCCACCGGGGCGGCGAATGCGCCGCGGTGTTCCGCCCGCGCCTTCTGTCGAACGTCCGGCAGGAGCGACATCTCTGCTATGTCTGGGACGGTACCCGCATCGCCCAGATCTATGAGAAGCGCGGCTTCGGCTGAGGCGGCAGCGCGGCTGCCGGCTCGCCCGGCCGCGACAGGGTGAGGACGAGCATCGCCGCGACGAGGCAAAGCGCACCCGCGGCGACGAAGGCGGGCAGGTAGCTCGCGAAATTGGTGCGCGAGAAGCCGCCGCCGAAGGCTGCCGCCGCGGCGCCGAGCTGATGGGCGGCGAAAATCCATCCGAAGACCAGATTGGACCGTTCGCGGCCGAAGCGGTCGGCCGTCAGCTTCACCGTCGGCGGCACGGTCGCCACCCAGTCCAGCCCGTAGAAGACCGCGAAGAAGGACAGGCCGATGAGCGAGAAATCGGTGAGCGGCAGCGACAGGAGCGACAGGCCGCGCAGCCCATAATACCAGAACAGCAGCCAGCGATTGTCATAGCGGTCGGCCAGCCAGCCCGAGCCGACGGTGCCGATGAAATCGAACACGCCGATCACGGCCAGCAGCCCGGCCGCGCCGATCGCGGCGATGCCGTAATCGCCGCACAGCGCCACGAAATGCGTCTGGACGAGGCCGTTGGTGCTCGCCCCGCAGACGAAGAAGGTGGCGAACAGAATCCAGAAGGTCCGGGTGCGGGCGGCATCGCGCAGCGCTTCGAGCGGGGCGAGCACCAGCACCGCAAGGCCGGGGCGGAAGGCCGGCGCCGGCACCACGGCCTGTTCGCCATAGGGCGGGAGGCCGAGATCGGCCGGCCGGTCGCGCATCAGCAGGAGGACGGCGACGGCGGCGAGCGCGATCGCCAGGAGCACGACGCCCAGCGCCACGCGCCAGCCATGGGCCTCGGTGAGTGCAGCCAGGAGTGGCAGGAAGACGAGTTGGCCGGTCGCGGTGCTGGCGGTCAGAAGGCCGATGACGAGGCCGCGCCGCCGGGTGAACCAGCGTGTGGCCACGGTGGCACCGAGGACGAGTGCGGTGAGGCCGGTGCCGACCCCGACGACGACACCCCAGAGCAGCATCAGTTGCCACAGCCCGGTCATGATGAGCGACGCGCCGAGGCCCGCGAGGATCAGCCCGAGCGCCGAGAGGGCCACCGGGCGCAGCCCGAAGCGGTTCATGAAGGCGGCGGCGAAGGGCCCCATCAGGCCGAACAGGACGAGACGGATGGCGAGCGCCGTCGAGATCGCCTCAGCCGTCCAGCCGAACTCGGTCTGCAACGGCACGATCAGCACCCCGGGCGCGCCGACCGCCCCGGCCGTGACCAGCATGGTCAGGAAGGTCGTGGCGGCGACGACCCAGCCGTAATGGATGCCGCGCTGCGCCAGACGGTCGGCGATGCGATCCGAGATCATGACCAGCCGGCCCCGGTGGCGGGCGCGGTCGTCGGGCCGGCCGGCCGCCGGTCAACGAGATCTCGCATCACTCTGCATCCTATGGCATGTATAGCGCGGGTCGAAATTAGATGATGATCGACATCTAAAACGGCGCGGCACGCCGCCGCAGGCCGGGGCCCGAACTGATCAGGGGGTGTTGAGGAGGAGGTGGCCGACCGGGAAAGAGGGCAGCAGGCAGAGTTTGGCATGAGAGTTTCGCGAGAGAGGGCGGCCGAGAGCCGCCAGAGAATCCTCGATGCGGCGTCAGAGATGTTCCGACAGAGAGGGTTCGACGGCGTCGGCCTGACCGAGCTGATGCGTGCTGCCGGCATGACCCATGGCGGTTTCTACGGACATTTCGCTTCCAAGGATGACTTGGCCGCCGAGGCCTGCCGTCGTGCCCTCGGCGATACCGTCCGGCAATGGCAGGCGCTCGCTGCCGCGCGTGAGGCATCGGGCGAAGAGGAGGAGACGGGGGACGCCGTTCTGCTGGACCGGATCGTCGCCAGCTACCTGTCGCCCCGCCACCGCGACGATGTGGCCGGCGGCTGCCCTCTCGCGGCGCTCGGCGGCGAGGTCAAGCGCAGGGAGCCGATCGTCGCACGCTCCTTCACAGAGGGGCTGTGCACGCTCATCGACATCCTCGACGATGCGATGCCGGTCCGTGACGCGGCGGAGCGGCGTGCGGCCGTCCTCGCCCTGCTCTCCGGCATGGTCGGGGCGCTGCTGCTGGCGCGGGCGGTCGACGACCCGGCGCTGTCGGCGGAGATCCTGGCCGCCGCCACTGCCCGCTTCGGCAGCCATGCGGGGCGGCCGGATGAAAACCCGCTGACGGATTGAGCTGCCGGCAGGCCGGCTCCGGTCGCGGCCGTCCATCAGGCGGTCGCGGCGCGGTCATGCGGCGCACCGTCCGGTGCCCGGCCGGAATCGGCCGCCGTGCCCGGCGGCCGCAGCCGGGCCGCGTCACGCGCCGGCGGAACCCCGAACAGGCGGCGGTACTCGCGGCTGAACTGGGAGGGGCTCTCATAGCCGACGGCGAAGCCGATGCTACTGGCCTGCGCCTGTCGGGCGAGCAGCCGGCGGCGCGCCTCCTGCAGCCGGATCTGCTTTTGGAAGGCCAGCGGGCTCATCGCCGTCACCGCCTTGAAATGGCGGTGGAAGGTCGAAGTGCTCATCCCGGCCTCTGCCGCCAGGGTCTCGACGCGCAGCGGCCGGTCGAAATCGCGGCGGATCCGGGCGATCGCCCGGGCAATCTGCGACAGGCGGCTGTCGGCGCGCGCGACCTGCCGCAGCATCCCGCCCTGCGGACCGAGCAGCAGGCGGTAGAGGATCTCGCGCTCGGCCAACGGGGCCAGCATGGCGATGTCGCCCGGCCGGTCGAGCAGGCGGACGAGGCGCACCAGAGGGTCGAGCAGCTCGGCGGTCAGCGCGCTGACCGCCATGCCTGCGCCGCCGGGCATACCCTCGGCCGGCAGCGGCACCTCCAGCAGCATCGCCGCGAGCATCGCGGGGTCGAGATCGAGCGTCAGCCCGAGATAGGGGACGGCCGGGCTCGCCTCGCAGATATCGCCGGTCACCGGCAGATCGACGGTGGCGACGAGATAATGGGCCGCATCGTATTCGAAGGTGCGATTGCCGAGCACGATGCGCTTGCGGCCCTGCACGATGATGCAGAGCCGCGGCTGGTAGAGCGCCGGCATCGGCCCGGAGGGCCGGTCCGCCCGCAGCAGCCGCAGGCGCGGCACGGCACTGTATGGTGCCCCGCCATGGTGCCGCAGGATCAGCTCACGCAGAACGGTCAGCGGCTCCATGTCGTTGTCTCCTCGCCCGACGCGTGGGTGATCGCTCCCGGTCTGTCCGGTCCGGCGGCCGGAAAGCCGCAGGGTTGAGAGGATCGTGCAAGAGCACGGCAGCATCCGGCTAACACGCCGCACCGTCTGGCGCCATCTGCCGGAAACGGCCGCGCGGCGCGCGGTCCGGACAGCCTCATCCTGACAGACATGGGGAATGAGCCTTGCGATACAACAGATTGGGCCAGACCGGCCTGCTCGTCTCCGAACTCTGCCTCGGCACGATGACCTTCGGTGGCGACGAGGGCATCTGGGGACAGATCGGCTCCCTCCAGCAGGCCGATGCCGATGCGCTGCTGCGAACGGCCATCGAAGCCGGCATCAACTTCATCGACACCGCCAATGTCTATGCCGAGGGTCGGTCCGAGATCATCACCGGGCAAGCGCTGCGGAATCTCGGCGTGCCGCGTGACGAGGTGGTGATCGCCACCAAGGTACTCGGGCGGATGGGCAAGGGGCCGAACGGCGCCGGCGCCTCGCGCGTCCATATTCTCGACCAGGCGAAGGCGAGCCTGAAGCGGCTGCAGCTCGACCACATCGACCTCTACCAGATCCATGGGTTCGACCGGCTGACGCCGATCGAGGAGACTCTCGAGGCGCTCGACACCCTCGTCCGTCACGGCCATGTCCGCTATGTCGGCGTGTCGAACTGGGCGGCGTGGCAGATCGTCAAGGCGCTCGGCATCTCCGCGCGCCGTGACCTCGCCGCGTTCTGCTCGTTGCAGGCCTATTACACGCTGGCCGGTCGGGATATCGAACGGGAGATCGTACCGATGCTGCGTTCGGAAGGCGTCGGGCTGCTGGTCTGGAGCCCGCTCGCCGGCGGCTTCCTCAGCGGCAAGTACAGCCGCGACGGCGGCGGCGAGGGGCGGCGGGCGAGCTTCGACTTCCCGCCGGTCGATCTCGACCGCGGCTGGCGGGTGATCGACGCCGCCCGCGGGATCGCCGAGGCCAAGGGTGTCACGGTCGCGCAGGTGGCCATCGCTTGGCTGCTTCATCAGCCGGTCGTCACCAGCGTGATCATCGGCGCCAAGCGCCCGGAGCAGCTCAGCGAGAACCTCGCCGCGGCGGCGGTCGAGCTGTCGGAGACCGATCTCGCGACGCTGGACGAGGCGAGCCGGCTGCCGCGCGAATATCCCGGCTGGATGATCGAGCGGCAATCTGCCTACCGGACACTCGACGCGCCGCGGCGCTGAGGTCTCCGGACGGGCCGGATGGGCGGGCGGGTCAGGCGGGGTCGCCCTGCCGCGCGGCGGGGAAAGCGGCTTCCATCGCCTGGCGCACCGCCTCCGGCCCGTAGGGCTTGACGATCCGCGGCAGGCCGGCGTGGCGAGCGCCCGGCCCGTCTTCGCCCGGCCGTTCGGCATGGCCGCTGCACAGCACGAGCGGGATGCCGCGCTTGGTCAGCCGTTCCACGACCGGATCGATCGGCTGGCCACGAATGTCGATGTCGAGGAGGGCACCGTCGAGCGGCTCGGTCTCGGCGGCGGCGCTGGCCTCCTCGATCGTCGAGTGCGGCCCGACGACGGTACAGCCGAAATCGGTCAGCATGTCCTGCAAGGCGAGAGCCACCAGGAACTCGTCCTCCACCACGAGGATTCGCAGGCCGGCAAAGCGTGACGTGGTCAAATCCGTCATGGCCGGACAACCATGGGCGTGCCGAGTCGTTCCGCTGTCCGCCTGCCGTCGGCAGACCGGCGGGCGGCCGGGCGGCGCGCGGGGGTGGAAGGAAAGGGCCGATGGAAGAGGGGCACCGGGTTGCGATCTATTGGGCACCGGCGAGGGGAACGCCGCTCGCGCGGTTCGGTGCCGGTGTGTTGGGGCGGGATGCGGCGACCGGCGCGGCGATGCCCCAGCCGGCGATCCCGGGCCTCGAGCCCGAGACCGTCACCGCCTTGACGGCAGCGCCGCGGCGCTATGGCTTCCATGCGACGCTGAAGGCGCCGTTCCGTCTCGCCCCGGGAAGCGACCCCGCGGCGCTGCACGCGGCCGTCGCGCGCTTTGCGGCCGCGCGGGAACCCGTCGCCGCGCCGCCGCTCGTCCTCGAGGCGCTCGGCAGGTTCCTCGCGCTCGTACCGGCCGCGCCCGCCCCGGCGCTCGATGCGCTCGCTGCCGCCTGTGTCGAGCATTTCGATCGTTTCCGCGCACCGCCGACGCCGGAGGAGATCGCGCGCCGCCGCCCCGACACCCTGTCCCCGCGCGAGCGACGTCATCTCGAGCGCTGGGGCTATCCTTACGTGTTCGACGACTTCCGCTTCCATCTGACGCTGGCCGGACCCATGGACGAGGCGGAGCAGGCGACCATGGCGGCGGCGCTGGCGCCGCGCGCCGCCCGGTTCCGTGAAACGCCGCTCCTGATCGACGCCCTCTCGGTGTTCGAGCAGCCCGCTCCCGACAGACCCTTCATCATAACGGCTCGCTACCCCTTCGCGACCTCCTGATCGTCGGGTGCGAGCCAGGCAGGATCGGGGCGCAGCGGCGGAACCGCGGCGATGAGCGCCCGCGTATAGGGATGGGAGGGTGCCGCGAACAGGGTGGCTGCAGGGCCCTGCTCGACGATGCACCCCTCGCGCATCACCGCCACGCGCTCGCACAGGCTGCGGACCACGGCGAGGTCATGGCTGATGAACAGGAGGGCGAGGCCGAGCTCGGCCTTCAGCGCGCCGAGCAGCGCCAGGATCTGCGCCTGGGTCGAGACGTCGAGGCCCGAGACGATCTCGTCGGCGACGATCAGCGCCGGTTCCGGCCCGATCGCGCGGGCGATGCCGACGCGCTGGCGCTGGCCGCCGGAAAGCTCATGCGGATAGCGGTCTATCGCCGCCTCCGGCAGGCCGACGCGGGCGAGCAGAGCGGCCGCGCGCGCCCGCCGCTCGGTCCGTCCGGCGCGCCACCCCGCGGCCTCCAGCGGGCGTAGCACGGTGGTGCCGATCCGCCGGCGCGGATTGAGCGCCGAGAGCGGGTCCTGGAAGATCATCTGGACGCGGGTGGCCAGTCGCCGGCGGGCCTCGGCCGGCAGCGCCCGCCGGTCCTGGCCGTCGATGCGGATCGAGCCGGTATCGGGGGCGAGGATGCCGGCGACCAGCCGCGCGAGGCTCGTCTTGCCCGAGCCACTCTCGCCGACGATGCCGAGCGCCTCGCCGCGGTCGAGGGTGAGCGAGACACCATGCAGGATGGTGCGCGCTCGTGCCCGCCCCGACCTGCCGCGATCGGGCAGTGCGAGCGTCACATCCTCGACCGCGAGAAGGGGCGGGTCAGCCGACACGGCCCGGCTCCGGTTGCAGGTCGAGCCGCGGCGTCGCGGCGAGCAGGGCGCGGGTGTAGAGCGCTCGGGGTGCGGCCAGAACGTCGGCGACGGGCCCGGTCTCGACCACCCGCCCATGTTGCAGCACCGTCATCCGGTCACAGAGCTGGGCCACCACCCCGAGATCATGGGTGATGAAGAGGATGGCGGTGGCGTGGCGGCGCTGCATGTCGCGCATCAGCCGCAGGATGCTGCGCTGCACCGTGACGTCGAGCGCCGTCGTCGGCTCGTCGGCGATGACGAGGCGCGGCTCGACACCGAACGCCATGGCGATGAGCACCCGCTGGCGCATGCCGCCCGACAGCTCGTGTGGATAGCTCGCGAGCACCCGGTCCGGATCACCGAGCCGCACCTCGGCGAGGAGGGCCCGTGCCCGCGCCCGGCACGCGCCCGGCGCGACCCGGCGCGACAGCGCGTCCTCAAGCTGCACGCCGACCCGGCGAGCGGGGTTGAGCGCGGTGAGCGGATCCTGCGGCACGAGGGCGATTTCGCGGCCGAGGATGGCGCGTCGGCTCGCCTTGGCAAGGGTGGTCAGGTCCCGTCCGTCAAAGCGGATGCCACCTGCCTCGATCCGGGCCGTGGAGGGCAGAAGGCCGAGGATAGCCCGGCCGAGCATCGTCTTTCCCGCACCGCTCTCACCCACCAGCCCGTGTACCTCGCCGGGCAGGACGCGCAGGGCAATACCGTCGAGCACGGGCGCCATGCTGCGGCCGAGCGCCACGCGCAGCCCGTCGATCGCCAGAAGCGCCCCGTCGCTCATCGCCGCTCCAGCGGATCGAGAGCCCGGCGCAGCCCGTCGCCGAACAGGTTGAGCCCGACGATAACGACGACCAGCGTCGCGATGGGGAAGGCCATCACCCACCAGGCCTGATGGATCGATTGCCGCCCCTCGGCAATCATCCCACCCCAGGTCGGCATGTCGGAGGCGACGGAGAGGCCGACGAAGGAGAGGATCGCCTCGACGACGATCGCGATCGCCATCTCCATGGTGAAGAGGGTGGCGAGCAGCGGCACCAGATTGGGCAGGATCTCGCCCGTCAGCACGCGCCGCGGCGGCAGGCCCATGGCGCCGGCAGCGGTTACGTAGTCACGCGCCCGCTGTGCCTGGACCTCGGCGCGGACGACGCGGGCGAAGCGCGTCCAGTCGACGACGACGATGGCAAGGACCACCGACCCGAGGCCGGTGCCGACCATGGCGACGAGGACGATCGACAGGAGGACGGGCGGAAATGCCATCCAGATATCGACGAGGCGCGAGACCGCGAGATCGACCGCCCCGCCGATATGCCCGGCGAGAAGTCCGAGCAGCGTGCCCAGTAGCCCCGCGCCCAGCGCGGCGGTGACGGCGACGATGACGGCCGTGCGCGCCCCCCAGATGAGCCGAGAGAGTACGTCACGGCCGAGGCTGTCGGTGCCGAGCGGGTAGAGCGGATCGCCGCCCGCGGTCCAGGAGGGTGGCAAGAAGCCATAGAGGAGGTCCTGCCAGAGCGGATCGTGCGGTGCCAGCAGCGGCGCCGCCGCGGCCGTCACCAGCAGCACGAGCACGATCAGGCCGCCGGCCACGAGGCGGGGGTCGATCCGGCCGCGCATCAGCGCGCCGTCCCCGCAGGTCGGCCCATCCGCATCTCAGCCCGCGCGCGCATGACGCAGGCGCGGATCGAGCAGCCCGACCAAGAGGTCGATGGCGAGGTTCACCAGGACGAAGATCAGCGCGAAGGTGAGGATCAGCCCCTGGATGAGTGGCAGATCGCGGTTCACCACCGCATCGATCGCGAGATTGCCCAGCCCCTGATAGGCGAAGATGCGCTCCACCAGCACGGTGCCACCGATCAGGAAGGTGATCTGAACCCCCGCGAGCGCTACGGTCGGGATCGCGGCATTGCGCAGCGCTTCGCGCATGACCAGCCGCGGCAGGCCGAAGCCGCGGGCCCGGGCGACCTGGATGTAGTCCTGCCCCATCTCGGCGGCGAGCGAGGCGGCAAGGCTGCGGGCGAGAAGGGCCGCGAGCGGCAGGGCGAGCGCCGTCGCCGGCAGGATCGCATGGGCGAGAAGGTCGCCCAGCGTTGCGAGGTCGAGACGCAGCAAGCTCTCCACCAGATAGAAGCCGGTCGCGAACTCGACCGGCAGGCGCGGATCGATCCGGCCCGAAATCGGCAGGAGCGGCAGCGCCACGCCGAAGACGAGCACCAGGATCAGCGCCCAGAGGAAATCCGGGATGGCGGTGAGGAACCCGACCACCCCGTCGATCGGCCAGCCGAGCCGCAGTGGCCGCAGCAGCGTCGCCGCCACCGCGAGCGCGGTGCCGAAAAGCGCCGCACCGACCGTGGCGAGCGCGACCAGCTCCAGCGTCGCGGGCAGGCGCGAGAGGATCAGCCGGCCGACATCCTGACGCAGCGAGATCGAGGTGCCGAAATCGCCGCTCAGGACCCCGCCCGCCCAGGCCAGGAACTGCGCCGCCCAGGAGCGGTCGAGCCCGTAGAGTGCGCGCAGCCGGTCGATGTCCGCCGCGGTCGCGCCGGGCGGCAGCATCATCGCGATCGGATCACCCGGCACGACGCGCAGCAGCACGAAGACGACCAGCGCGACGCCGAGAAGCGTCGGCGGGATCAGCGCCAGACGCCGGAGCAGGACAAAAGCGGGCAAACGGGTTCCCGGAGAGGCGTCAGCCGGCCGGCGCCATCCGCTGCGGCAGCAGCATGCCGTTGATGCTGGGCACCACCGACACGGTGCGGCTGTGGACGATCGGCTGGACGTATTGCAGCAGCGGGATGGCGTAGCCGTTCTCGGCGATCAGCCGCGAGACGCCCTTCCAGCCCTCGATCCGCTTGGCCTCATCCGGCTCGCCCCAGAGCGGGTCGATCGCGTCGATCACATCCTGGCCGTCCCATACCGAGTGCGGCGAGGGGCCGTAGATCGCAAAGCCGGTCGAGGTCGTCGGATCGCCGATCGCATTGCCCCAGTTGTAGAAGGCCGCCGGCGCCAGCTCGTCCCGTGCCCGCAACTCAAAATGCTGGGCGATCTCGTAGACCTCGATCTCCGCCTCGATGCCGACGCGGCGCCACATGCCGACGACGGCCTGGATCATCTCGTAATCCTTGGGCTTGAAGCCCCGCGTCGTCTGGATGCGGAAACGCACCGGGTTGTCGGTCGAATAGCCGCTCTCGGCGAGCAGCG
The DNA here is from genome assembly GCA_964406375.1 of uncultured Mycobacteriaceae bacterium. Taxonomy (GTDB): domain Bacteria; phylum Pseudomonadota; class Alphaproteobacteria; order DSM-16000; family Inquilinaceae; genus CAYORM01. The sequence goes on from CAYORM010000007.1 coordinate 15,914, forward strand.
CCACGGCGCGCTCGGGGTCGTAGCCGACCGTGATCGACGGGTCGAAGGCGGCGTATTCCGGCGCCTCGAGCGTGTCGATCGGGATGCCGTAGCCGCGCAGCAGCCGGTCAACGATCGCCTGCTTGTCGATCGCGTGATGGGCAGCGAGCCGCACATTGCGGTCGAGCATCGGCTCGATATCGTTGAGGAAGATCATCGCGATGTCGGAGACCGGCGTGGTCACCCCGGCCAGCCCTTCGATCTCGCGCAGCCGGTCATATTCCTCATAGGGGATCTCGAGCGTCACATCGGACTGGCCGCTCTCGATCTCCGCGACGCGGCTGGTGGCGTCGGGGACGAATTTGAACACCACCGTCTCATAGGCCGGGACACCGCCCCAATAGGCGGGGTTGGCCTTCAGCCGCAGGAAGGCGTTGCGCTCGAACTGCTCGACCATATAGGGGCCGGAGCCGACCGGCGCGGCTTCGAAGCCCTCGGCGCCGACGCGCTCGTAATAGGCCTTGGGCAGGACGAAGCCGGTCAGGAACGCCATCCATTTGAACAGCGTCGGCTCGAAGCGCAGCACATCGGCCGTGACCCGGTTCCCCTCGACCGTGAAATTGCCGATCGTGCTCCAGATGAACTGGATCGGATTACCGGTTGCCGGATCGCCCGCACGGGCGAGCGACCAGGCGACATCCTCGGCCGTCACCGGCGAGCCGTCATGCCAGACCGCGCCCTCGCGCACGGTCATGTGGACCTTGCTGCGGTCCTCGTTCCAGCCCCATTCCGTCAAGAGACCCGGCACGAAGGCGAGGTCAGGTGCCTGGCCGATATAGGGGTCGAACACCGCCTGATAGATCGTCTGGATCGTCGGATTGACCGCCGAGGCGCCGACGGTCGGGTCCCAGGACGGCAGGTTGACATTGTAGGCGATGGTGACGGTGCTGCCCGCCTGGGCGCGCGCGGCGCCCATCGGCAGCACCAGCGCGAGCCCCGCCGCGGCCCCACCCCGCAGCACGTCGCGCCGTCCCAGGATCGGCATGTCGGTCCCCCCCTCTCTCCGATGCGGTCGCGCGGCCCCTCAGCCGCGCATCAGCGTATTGGACGGCAGGCTCTCATCGACCAGCTTCTTCGCCGTCTCGATGCCGGCCACCGGCAGCCCCTTCGGGTCGAGCAGGCCGATCTGCACCAGCACCGATGCCTGATCCCAATAGATGTGCTCGTTGTAGAGCTTGTCGCCGCGGAAGCGGACGATCGCGACCAGCGGGATCTCGACATAGCGGCCGGTCGGCGGGACGCCGGGCAGCATCCAGTCGATCTCGATGTCATGGGTGAAGCAGAACAGCATCTCGTCGACGACGCGGTCCGCACCCACCGTCCGCGAGATCGGGATCAGCTTCGTGTCCTTCGGCGTCTTCGGGATGAAGTGCTCGGCGTAGAACCGCGCCAGATCGGCCTGTCCGACGCCCCCCGTCATCGTCGGGATGTGGTTGACATAGGGCTCGGCCACCATGGTCCGCATCGTCGCCGCGACATCGCGGGTGACGAACTCATGCTCGCAATGCTTGTCCCACAGCGCCGACAGGTCGTAGTCCGGGCCCATCACCCGCCGGAACAGGGCGATCGACCGGCTGTGCGCCATCAACGCGGCCGGCTTGTCGAAATGCGGGCTGGCCGGCCGGTTGAAGGCGTGATCGACGCCCGGATAGACATGGATGCGGATGTTGCGGTTGCCGGCGGCCGCCTCGCGCACCTGGGCGACCGCCTCGGGCGGCGCGTACTGGTCCTTCTCGGCGAAGTGCAGCACGGTCGGCACCGTGATGCGGTCGATCACATCGAGCTGCTGATGGATGCCGACGCCGTAATAGGAGACGGCGCAATCGACGCCCGCCTCGGCCGCCGCGCGATAGGCCATCGTCCCGCCCAGGCAGAAGCCCAGCACGCCGACCTTGGGCGTGCCGTCGGGCCCGGTGCATTCCGGCCGGGCGCGCAGCGCTGCGACCGCAGCGCGGATATCGGCGATGCCCTGGTCCTGGTCGAATTTCTGGAACAGGCCGAAGGCGGTCTGCCATTCGGCCTCGCTGTAGCCGAGCTGGATCCCCGGCTCGATGCGCCAGAACAGGTCGGGTGCCAGCACGACATAGCCTTCCTCGGCATAGAGGTCGGCCACCTCGCGGATATGCTCGTTGACCCCGAAGATCTCCTGCGCCAGCACGATGCCCGGGCCCGAACCCGCCTCCGGCACGGCGAGATAACCCTGGAAGCTGCCGCCATCCTCTGCGGCGATGGTGATCATGGTGCCGGGCATGGCCGGAGCGTCTCCCTCTTATCCCCTGCGCGCTGCGCGAGATCCCGTGCGGGCTCTCGATCATGCAGCGGAACGGTCGCGGCGCCAAGGCGCGCGAACGGCGCCTCGCCCTGGCCGGCGGGGCACAGGGAGGCTAGGCTCATCTGCACGGAGGGCATTTCGCGCGAATGAGGGGGGACGCGATGCAGATCGAAGGGGCGACGATCCTGGTGACCGGAACCAGCCGGGGCATCGGCCGCGCCTATGTGGAGGGGCTGCTCGCGGCAGGGGCCGGGCGGCTTTATGCGGCGGCGCGCGATCCGAAGGCGATCGCCGACCTGGTGGCGGCGGGGTCGGGGCGCGTCGTTCCGATCGCGCTCGATGTCACGCAGCCGGCGATGGTGGCCGCGGCGGCCGAGGCCTGCGGCGACACCCAGATCCTGATCAACAATGCCGGCATCAACGCCAATGCCGGGCTGATCGCCGCGGCGGATGACAGCCATGCCCGGGCCGAGATCGAGACCAATTATTTTGGGACACTGGCGATGTGCCGCGCCTTCGCGCCGATCCTCGCCCGGAATGGCGGCGGGCTGATCGTCAACATGCTGTCGATCACCGCGCGGGTGTCGATCCCGCTGATGGGCTCGCTCTCGGCCTCCAAGGCGGCGAGCTGGCGGATGACCCAAGGGGTGCGGGCCGAGCTGCGCGGGCAGGGCACGCGCGTGATGGGCATCTTCCCGGGCGCGGTCGATACCGAAATGACCCGCGACTTCCAGGGCCCGAAGATACAGCCCGCGGAGGTGGTGGCCGCCGTCATCACGGCGATCCGCAATGGCCCCGACGATGTCTATCCCGGTGAGATGGCGCAAGGGATCCATGCCGGTCTCGCTGCCGATCCCGACGAGGTCGAACGGCAGCTCAGCGCGGTCCTGCCTCCGGCGGCAGCGCAGCCCGCCTGACCGGCCCGCCGCCGCGGCCGCCACGTAACCCGGGGCAGGGCGCCGCCGAACCCCGGGGCAGGGCCGAGGCCGGAGAAGGCGAGCGATGACGGCGACCATACAGTCCGGCGCGGCGCGGCACGCGCGCGCCGGCAGCCGCGGCGAAAATCGTCCGGCCGGTGATGCGCGCTCGGCGACGGTGCGCGCGCCCAGGGGGCCCTGGCGCGACCCGACGGGACGGCTCTCGCCGCTGAAGATCGTCGTCTTCGCCGGTCTGTTCGTGCCGGGCCTAGTCCTCCTGTGGCGGCAGTGGGCCGGCGATCTCGGGCCGCGGCCGATCGTCGAACTGACCCATGTGACCGGGCGCTGGACGATCTATTTCCTGCTGGCGACGCTGGCGATCTCGCCGGCCCGGCGGCTGCTGCGCTGGCCGCAGCTCATCTGGGTGCGGCGCATGCTCGGCCTTGCGGCCGCTGCCTATGCCTGTGCCCATCTGCTGCTCTATATCGTCGACATGGAGGGTGATCTCGGCGTCGTCGCGACCGAGATTGCGAGCCGCTACTACCTGACGATCGGCTTCATTGCGGTGCTCGGCCTCGTGCCGCTGGCGGTGACCTCGACCAACGCCATGGTGCGGCGGCTCGGCCCCGTGCGGTGGGGACGCCTGCAGAGCCTCGTCTACCCGATCGCGATCCTGGCAATCGTGCATTTCTTCATGCAGACCAAGGCCGATCTCCGCCTGCCGCTGATCACCGGGGGGCTCCTCGCCTGGCTGCTGCTCTACCGCATCGCCGCGCGCATGCCGGCGCTCGCCGCGCTCTGGAACGGTCGCTGGTCCCTCGCCGCGACCCTCGGGCTCGGCGTTGTCGCCGCGGGCGGTGTCGCTCTGTCCGAGGCGCTCTACTACTGGGCGCTGCGCGGCGCGCCGATCGGCCGCGTGCTCGAGGCCAACCTCTCCATCACCCCCGCCCCACGCTCGGCGGTGGTCGTGCTGGCGGTCGGACTCGCGGTGCTGCTGGCCTCGGCCATCGGGCGCTGGGTGAAGGGGCGGGACGGCCGCCGTCACGCCCCTTCGGCGACGATCTCGCGATAGGCGGGCAGCGTCAGGAACTCCACGAAATCATCGCGCTGGACGAGCGTCCGCACGATGCGGGCGGCGTCCTCGAAGCGCATCGCACCGAAGCGCTCGGCGCCGACCCGCTCCTTCCAGGCGGCGAGTTCCTCGTCGATCGTCCGGTCGATCAGCGCGGCATCGATCGCCCGGCCGTCATCGAGCCTGGCGCCATGGCGACGCCACTGCCAGAGCTGGCTGCGGCTGATCTCGGCCGTCGCGGCGTCCTCCATCAGATTGAAGAGCGGCACGCAGCCGATGCCACGCAGCCAGGCTTCGACATAGCCCAGCGCTACCGAGACGTTCATGCGCAGACCGGCCTCGGTTTTCGGACCCTCCGGTACGGCCAGGAGGTCGGCGGCGGTGACCGCGACATCCTCGCGCTTCACATGGATCTGGTTCGGGGTTGGCATCAGCCGGTCGAACACCTCCATGGCAACCGGGATCAGCCCCGGATGCGCGACCCAGGTGCCATCATGGCCATTGCGGGCCTCGCGCTCCTTGTCGGCGCGGACGCGGGCGAAGGCCCGCTCATTCGCCTCGGCATCGCCTTTGACCGGAATGAAGGCGGCCATGCCGCCGATCGCCGGCGCGCCGCGGCGGTGGCAGGTTTTCACCGCCAGGAGCGAATAGGCGGTCATGAAGGGCGAGGCCATCGTCACCTCCGCCCGGTCCGGCAGCACGGCCTGGGGGTCGTTCCGGAACTTCTTGATGAAGCTGAAGATGTAGTCCCAGCGCCCGCAGTTCAGACCGGCCGAATGGTCACGCAGCTCCCACAGGATCTCGTCCATCTCGAAGGCGGCGAGGATCGTCTCGATCAGCACCGTCGCCTTGATCGTCCCATGCGCGAGGCCGAGCGCCTGCTCGGCATGGGTGAAGACGTCGTTCCACAGCCGTGCCTCGCGGTGGCTCTCCAGCTTGGGCAGGTAGAAATACGGCCCCGAACCGCGCGCGAGCAGCGCCTTGGCGTTCCAGAAGAGGAACAGGCCGAAATCGAACAGCCCGCCGGACATCGGCCGGCCGTCGACCTCGACATGCGCCTCCTCGAGATGCCAGCCGCGCGGCCGCACCTTGAGGACGGCGGTCTTCTCGCCCAGCGCGTAATGCTTGCCGGTCACCGGGTCGTCGAAGGTGATCGTGCCGCGCACCGCGTCGCGCAGATTGATCTGGCCCTCGAGCTGGTTCGTCCAGGACGGCGTGTTGCTGTCCTCGAAATCGGCCATGAACACCTTCGCGCCCGAGTTGAGCGCGTTGATGATCATCTTGCGGTCCACCGGGCCGGTGATCTCGACGCGGCGGTCGAGCAGATCGTCGGGCAGTGGCGCGATCTGCCACTCGCTCTCGCGGATCGTGCGTGTCTCGGTAAGGAAATCCGGCTTCTCGCCGGCATCCAGCCGCGCCTGCCGCTCCTCGCGCAGGCCCAGGAGCCGCCGCCTCTCGGCACCGAATCGCCGCTCGAGATCGACGATGAAGGCCAGCGCCTCCGGCGTCAGCACCGCGGCCTGCACGGCGCCGGCATCGCCCTTGACCACCACCCCTCCCGTCCCCGCGCCGTTGGCCATTGCCCGCCTCCCTTGTCTCGTCGCCGAAACCATAAGGATGGCCGGATGCGGGCTCAACAGCCGCCATCCGGGCCTGTCGACGAAAAATCTTCCGCGGATGTCGAAAGGGCGGACCCTCGCCCGTCATGGAGGGCAGGGGGCCGGCAGGCGGTCCTCGATGGAGAGGAGACAGACGATGCGCGTGATGGTGCTCGTGAAGGCGACGGAGGACAGCGAGGCGGGTCGGATGCCGACGACCGAGATGGTCGAGGCGATGAGCCGTTACAACGAGGCCCTGGCCGAAGCCGGGATCATGCTGGATGGCGACGGTCTTAAGCCCTCCTCGGCGGGCAAGCGGGTCGCCTTCGACGGTCCGAACCGGACGGTGATCGACGGCCCCTTCGCCGAGACCCGCGAGCTGGTGGCAGGCTACTGGCTGTGGGAGGTGAAGGATCTCGACGAGGCCGTCGAATGGGTGAAGCGCTGCCCCAACCCGATGTTCGGTCCGAGCGAGATCGAGATTCGTCCGCTCTACGATCTGGCGGATCTCGGTGAGGCGATGACGCCCGAGATCATCGAGCGCTTCGAGCGGCTGCGCCGCACGGCCGACGGACGCTGAGCCGCGGCCTTGCCACGGCCACGGGCCTCGCCTATGCGGGGCCCGTGGCGTCCTTCCGTGAAACCGACCCGACCGATACCGCCGCCGAGGCCCAGCGCCGGATCGAGACGGTCTTCCGCATCGAGCGGCCGCGGCTCGTCGCCGGGCTGGCACGGATGGTGCGCGACATCGGCCAGGCCGAGGACCTGGCGCAGGAGGTCTTCCTTGCCGCGCTCGCGGAATGGCCGCGATCCGGTGTGCCGCAGAGCCCGGGTGCCTGGCTGATGGCGGCGGCCAAGAGGCGGGCGATCGACGGTTTTCGCCACCGTGCGGTGATGGAGAGCAAGCGCGCGGTGATTGGCCAGGCGATCGAGGACAGCGAGGCCGAGCGGGCCGCGGCGGCGGAAGCGGCGCTCGACGACGATCTGGGCGACGAGCTGCTGGGGCTGATCTTCGCCGCCTGTCATCCGATCCTGCCACGCGAGGCCCGCGCGGCATTGACCTTGCGCCTTCTCGGCGGTCTCACCACCGGCGAGATCGCCCGCGCCTTTCTGGCCAGCGAGGCCGCGATCGCGCAGCGCATCGTCCGGGCCAAGCGGACGCTCGCCCGGGCGGGGCTGCGTTTCGAGGTGCCGCGCGGTCGCGATCGGGCGGCGCGTCTCGCCTCGGTCCTCGAGGTCGTCTATCTGATCTTCAACGAGGGCTATGCCGCGACGGCGGGCGATGCGGTGATCCGCCCGGCCATCGCCGCCGAGGCGCGACGGCTCGGCCGGGTGCTCGCGCGTCTCGCGCCGGAGGAGCCGGAGGTCTTCGGGCTCCTCGCACTCATGGAGCTTCAGGCCTCACGCTTTGCCGCCCGGGTCGCGCCGGACGGCTCGCCGGTGCCGCTGCTGGAACAGGATCGCCGGCGCTGGGACCGCCTGCTGATCCGCCGTGGCCTTGCGGCGCTCGCTCGCGCAGAAGCGCTCGGCGGGGCCGATGGACCCTATGCGCTGCAGGCGGCGCTGGCCGCCTGTCACGCCCGGGCGATGCGGGCGGAGGATACCGATTGGCCCCGGATCGCGGGGCTCTACGACCGGCTGGGTCGTGTCGCGCCGTCACCGGTGGTCGAGCTCAACCGCGCCATGGCGCATGGCATGGCCTTCGGGCCGGAGGCGGGGCTCGCGCTTCTCGAGCCGCTGAGCGAGGCGCCGGCGCTGCGCGCGTATGCGCTGCTTCCCGCGGCGCGCGGCGACCTGCTGTTGCGCGCCGGCCGCCCGGCCGAGGCGCGGCCTCATTTCGAGCGTGCCGCCGCCCTCAGCCGCAATGCGCGGGAGAGCGCTTTCCTCGCCGCGCGCGCCGCGGCCTGCGTGGTGTGAGATCAGCCGGGCGCGCGCGCCAGCGCCGACAGCGCCTCGAAACCCGGTCCCCTCGTCGGGATGTCGATCGCGAACACCTCGGCGATCGCCCTCTGCCAGCCATGCAGGAAATAGGTCCAGCCATCGGCGATGGTGAGAGTGCGGCTCGCCTGCTGCCGGCGGGCCTGGTCGAGGAAGACGAGCGCACCGCGGTAGTTCAGCTCCCAGACATAACCGTGCTCGGGAAACGGTGCGGCGTCGCTGATCGGACTGCCCGGCCGGTCCTTGCCGAGGCCCGTCGCGTTGACGACGAGCGAGCCGGGTGGCAGCGCCGCCATCAGCCGGTCGCAATCGTCGCCGCCCGTGACGTGGACCGTCTCGACCATGATTTCCGCCCCCGCGTGAACCCGGCGCAGCTCCTCGAGCCGTTCGCGGCGCGTATCGGCGACGACGAGCCGCGACGGGCGGTCCGGACCGCGTTCGGGACGCAACAGGTGCCAGGTCAGCGCCGTGCCGGCGCCGCCGGCGCCCAGGCAGAGGCAGGCGGCGCCGGCCGCGGCGAAATGGCCCCCCGGCACCAGCCCGTCGAGGGCGAGGCCAGCCGAGATCGGATCCTTGGCATGGCCGAGAAGCCGCCCGTCGCGCTTGGACAGGCAGCTCACCTCGTGCAGGCGTTCGGCATGGGGGTCGAGCCCGTCGAACAGATCACGAGCGGCGCGCAGCAGGTCGATCTTGTGCGTGGTGACCAGGGCGCCCAGCGATAACGGATCGTGCCGGATGAAGTCGACCGCCGCGCGGTAGGCGGCGGCCGGCGCACCGAGCGGCAGATCGATGCCGCGCATCACCGCCGGACCGAGCCCGAGATGCGCCGCCCAGCGCGGAAAGACCGACATGATCGAGGATTGCCCGGTGGTGACGCCGATGAAGTACATGGTCGGCACCGTCGCCGGCGCTGGCAGGGCGAGATCGGGCGGGGCGTCACCGGCGACCATCATCGGGCGGCCGGGCTGTAGCGGGCCATCTCCTCGGCGCTGCGTGGGCGCCAGCCGGGATTGGGCTCCGTCGTCCAACCGCCGGCCCCGTCCTCGACGATCGTCTCGCGCATGCCGCCGGCCCGGGCGATGATGTCGTAATCCTGCCCGGCATCGGCCGGGTAGCAGAAGACGGTGACGAGTGCCGTGCTGCCGGTATTGACCGAGCGATGGATCCAGTAGGGCGGCACATAGACGATCGCCTGCGGGTGAAACGCCGCGATCCGCACCTCGCCGGCCGCCGATTCCATCAGCATCAGGCCTTCGCCCGACTGGCAGTAGTAGATCTCCGGCCGGTCGGAGCGGGCGTGGATGTGCCCGCGCGTCATCGCGAATTCCCGGCCGACCCGGCCGGGATAGAGGATGCTGGTGCCGTGGATGAGGTCGCCCGCGGCCTGCGAGGGGGTGTGGTCGTAGACCTCGTAGGAGAGGTCGTCGCCGCGCGCCGCAGCGATCGCCCGCCACGCCTCCTCGTCGCGGTAAAGACCGCCCAGCTCCGACCAGCGCTTCACGTAGCGGCGCGTGGCGCCCTGCATCCTGCCGGTGACCGGATCCACCACCGTGACCGTCGGCTCCACGAGATCGGTCATCCCGAGGCCTCCTTGCGTCGCTCTCACCTCGTCCGAGCCCTCTAGCACGGCGGGGCGCTGCCATCGACAGCCGCGCCCGGCTGGGGCAGGGTCGCGGGCATGACGACCGACCTCTTCCTCGCGATCGATGTGGGGACCGGCAGCGTGCGTTCGGCACTGGTCGACCGGTCCGGGCGCTTCCTGGCCTTCGCCGCGCGCGAGCACGATCAGATCGTGCCGCAATTCGGCTGGGCCGAGCAGCGCCCGGCCGATTGGTGGGACGGTGCCGTCGCCACGATCCGCTCGGTGCTGGCGACTGTCGAGGGGGCGGCGTCGCGCATCGCCTGCATCTGCGCCTGCGGCCAGATGCACGGGACGGTGCTGATCGACGATGGCGGCCGGCCAACCCTCGAGGCGGTGCCGCTGTGGAATGACAAGCGCACCCGTCGCCATGTCGAGGCGTTCCTGGCCGCCAATGACATGGCGGCGCTGCAGCCGGCGACCGCCAATCCCGCCGCCCCGGCCTGGCCGGGCTTCAAGCTCGCCTGGATTCGCGACCATGAGCTCGAGGCCTTTGCGCGCGCCGCGACGGTGCTGATGCCGAAGGACTGGATCGGCTTCTGCCTGACCGGCGAGACGGCGATCGACCGGCCGGAGGCCTCGACCACCTTCCTGATGGATGCCCGCAGCGGCGACTGGAGCGCCGATCTCGCCGCGCGGCTCGGCGTCGATCTCGCCAAGCTGCCGGCGCTGCGCGCGCCGACCGACATCCTCGGCACCGTCACCGCGGCCGCGGCGGCGGCGACCGGGCTGCGGGCCGGCACCCCGGTCGCCGTCGGCGCAGGGGATTTCCCGGCGACGCTGATCGGGTGCGGTGCCCATCGCCCCGGGCTCGGCTCGGACATCACCGGCACCTCGACGCTGGTGACGCTGGTCGCGCCGCATCCGGTGATCGATCCGGTGATCTCCAATGTGATGGGTGTGGACCGCGGCTGGAGTGCCTTCACCATCCTGGATGCGGGCGGCGATGCGATGCGCTGGGCGCGGCGGGCCTTCCACGACAAGCATTGGGACTATGCCCGCATCGTTGCCGCGGCGGCCGAGGCGCCGGCGGGATCCGAGCGGCTGCTGTTCCTGCCCTTCCTGAGCGGTGAACGGCTGGGTCCGGCGGTCAACGCCCGTGCCCAGTTCTTCGGGCTGACGGCCGCGCATGGTGCCGGCCATCTGCACCGGGCGGTGATGGAGGGGGTGGCGTTTGCGGCGGGGCGCAACCTTGCCATCATGCGGCGGGCCGGCGCCGCGCCCGAAAGGATCGTCGCGGCCGGTGGTGGCGCCAAGACCCCGCTATGGCTCGAGATCAAGGCCAGCATCTGGGGCACGCCGATTGTCACCACTGCGGAGGCCGAGGCGGGGGTGTTGGGCTGCGCGGCGATGGCGGGCCTCGCCTCGGGTGCCTTTGCCGACATGGAGGAGGCGGTCGGGCGCCTGGTCCGGATCGAACGCGAGATCCCGCCGAACCCGGCATGGACCGAACGCTATGCCCGGATGGCCGAGCTGTTCGACCGGCTCTATGAGCAGTCGATCCCGCTGTACGGGGCGCTCGACGCATTGCCCTGACGGCGTCGCCGCGCGCCGGCGCGGCTCCGGCGATAACCCTCCACAGTCCGCAATGTAGGGTATCAGGAGCGGCGTCATGCCGCCCCTCGAGGCGGCAGCCGCCTTGACAGGGCTTCGCTCGCTCCTACATTGCAGGGCCTTTTGCGCTACGGCGCCCCGAATGCAAGGATTCCTGCGGTGTCTGCCCCTGTCGCGATCACACTTCCGGACGGTGCTGTGCGTCGATTCGACGGCCCCGTGACCGGGACCGAGATCGCGACGTCGATCTCCAAAAGCCTCGGCAAGGCGGCGATCGCGATGAAGGTCGACGGCCGGCTCGTCGATCTGGCGACGCCGGTCGACCGGGACGCCGCCGTGGAAATTGTGACGCGCCGCGACGGCGCAGCGCTGGAGCTGATCCGGCACGACGCCGCCCATGTGATGGCCGAGGCGGTCCAGAGCCTTTACCCCGGTACCCAGGTGACGATCGGCCCGGCGATCGAGAACGGCTTCTATTACGACTTCTTCCGCCAGGAGCCGTTCACGCCGGACGATCTGCCCCGCATCGAGGCGCGGATGCGCGAGATCATCGCGCGCAACGAGGCCTTCAGCCGCGAGGTCTGGGATCGCGACGAGGCGATCGCCTTCTTCGAGGCGCGCGGCGAGCGCTTCAAGGCGGAGTTGATTCGTGACCTGCCGGAGAGCGAGACGATCTCGATCTACCGTCAGGGCGACTGGCTCGATCTGTGCCGCGGGCCGCACATGCCGTCGACCGGCCATGTCGGCCAGGGCTTCAAGCTGATGAAGCTGGCCGGCGCCTATTGGCGGGGCGATCACCGCAATCCGCAGCTCCAGCGGATCTACGGCACCGCCTGGCGGGACGAGAAGGAGCTGGCGGCCTATCTGCACCAGCTCGAGGAGGCGGAGAAGCGCGACCACCGCCGGCTGGGCCGCGAGATGGACCTCTTCCACCTGCAGGAGGAAGCGGCGGGCAGTGTCTTCTGGCACCCCTATGGCTGGACCGTCTACCGGACACTCGAGGGCTATATCCGCCGCAAGCTCGAAGCGGGCGGCTATGTCGAGGTGAAGACGCCGCAGCTCATCGACCAGAGCCTGTTCAAGGCATCGGGTCATTGGGACATGTACGGCGACAACATGTTCAAGATCGCCGTCGGCCAGAAGGAGGACGGCACGCCGGAGCGGATGCTCGGCGTCAAGCCGATGAACTGCCCGGGTCATGTCCAGATCTTCAAGCAGGGCGTGGTGAGCTATCGCGACCTGCCGATCCGGATGGCGGAGTTCGGGAGCTGCCACCGCAACGAGCCGTCCGGTGCGCTGCACGGCATCATGCGGGTGCGCCAGTT
>CAYORM010000007.1:28277-82218 GCA_964406375.1 uncultured Mycobacteriaceae bacterium
AGGACGACGCGCACATCTTCTGCACGCATGAGCAGCTCGTCGATGAGGCGTCGCGCTACATCGCGCTGCAGCTCAGCGTCTATCGCGATCTCGGCTTCGACAAGATCGACGTGAAGCTGGCGCTGCGCCCCGAGGTGCGGGCCGGCGATGACACCTTGTGGGATCAGGCCGAGGAGATGCTGCGCGTCGCCCTGCGCGCGGCCGGGCTGCCCTTCGAGGAGCTGCCGGGCGAGGGGGCATTCTACGGGCCGAAGATCGAGTTCCACCTGACCGACGCGATCGGCCGGACCTGGCAGTGCGGCACGCTTCAGGCGGACTACGTGCTGCCCGAGCGGCTCGATGCGAGCTATGTCGGCGAGGACGGGCAGAGGCACCGGCCGGTGATGCTGCACCGGGCGATCCTCGGCTCGCTTGAGCGCTTTATCGGCATCCTGATCGAGCATCACGCCGGGCGCCTGCCGATGTGGCTCGCCCCGGTGCAGGCGGTGGTGGCGACGATCACCTCGGATGCCGATGCCTTCGCCGAGACGGTGGCAGCGCGGGCGCGGGCGGCCGGCCTCCGGGTCGAGGCCGATCTGCGCAACGAGAAGATCAACTACAAGGTCCGCGAGCACAGCCTGCGCAAGGTGCCGGTGATGCTCGTGGTCGGACGGCGGGAGGCGGAGCAGGGCACGGTGGCGCTGCGCCGTCTCGGCGGCCAAGCGCAGGAAGTGCTTGCCCTTGACGACGCTGTTTCTACACTCGTTACGGAAGCACGCAGTCCGGACGCCTGACCGCGGATCGACACGTGGCCGGGCACCCCGGCAGCTGGAGCCATAGCAAGGAGGCGATACATAGCCAGGATACCGCAGAACGCGATGCCCACACGAGAGGGGCCCCGCGTGAACCGAGAGATCGACGCGCCGCAGGTGCGGCTTGTGGACGCCGCAGGAGAGATGGTCGGCGTCGTGCCATTGCGCGAGGCGCTCTACGCCGCCGAACAGGCGGGACTCGACCTCGTCGAGATTTCGCCGAACGCCGTGCCGCCCGTCTGCAAGGTGCTCGACTACGGCAAGTTCCGCTTCGAGGAACAAAAGCGCAAGAACGAGGCGCGTAAGAAGCAGAAGGTCATTGATGTCAAGGAGGTCAAACTCCGCCCGAACATCGATGACAACGACTACAACGTGAAGATGCGCAACGCCCGCCGGTTCCTCGAAGAGGGGGACAAGGTGAAGGTGACGATGCGGTTCCGGGGCCGCGAGATGGCGCATCAGGAGATCGGCATGAATGTGCTCGTTCGCGTGCGCGACGAGTTGCAGGATCTCGCCAAGGTCGAGCAGATGCCGAAGATGGAAGGGCGCCAGATGATCATGGTGCTGGCCGCCAAGTAACGGCCGAAGCAGCCGCCGGGGGTTGTGGCCGCCGCGCGGCAGCCCTCCGGCCATGGCGGCAGGCAGTGCGGCGCACGACCGGCGGCCCGCGGACGGAGATCGGACGGCCCCCATGCGGGGCCGTCTCCTCGTCGGGGCCGGTGACAGCCGACCGGCGCCGTGCGGAGTCGCGGTGCCGAGTCGGGGCGTGCGGTTCACGGGTGCGGGAGGAAGCGGTGCGGATCGGGATCGATCTCGGCGGGACCAAGACCGAGGCCATCGTCCTCGACCAGTCGGGCCGGGAGGTGCTGCGCCGGCGGGTGCCGACGCCGCGCGACTATTCCGGGACCGTGCGCAACATTCGCGACCTGGTGCTTGGCGCCGAGGCGGAGATCGGTGCGACCGGCACCGTCGGCGTCGGCATGCCGGGCGTGCTGTCGCCGCAGACCGGCCTCGTCAAGAATGCGAACTCCACCTGGCTGATCGGCAAGCCGTTCGACGTCGACCTGTCGGCGGCGCTGGGCCGGCCGGTGCGCTGCGAGAATGACGCCAACTGCCTTGCCGTGTCGGAAGGGACCGATGGTGCCGGTGCGGGCAAGCGGCTGGTTTTCGCCGTGATCATCGGTACCGGCTGCGGCGGCGGCATCGCCATCGAGGGCCGGGCGCATCGCGGCGGCAACGGGGTCGCGGGTGAATGGGGGCACAATCCGCTGCCCTGGCCGCGACCTGAGGAACTGCCCGGCCCGCCCTGCTACTGCGGCAAGGCCGGCTGTATCGAGAAATGGATCTCCGGTACCGGCTTCGTCGAGGATCATGCCCGCGCGACCGGCGAGATGCTGACCGGTCCCGAGATCGTGGCGCGCGCCGCGGATGGTGACGCCGCCGCGGCGGGTGCACTCGAGCGCTACACCGACCGGCTCGCGCGCGGCCTCGCCCATATCGTCAACCTGCTCGACCCCGACGTCATCGTGCTGGGTGGCGGCATGTCCAATGTCGAGAGCCTCTATGTCGAGCTGCCCCGCCGCCTGCCGGGCTACGTCTTCGGCGGCGAATGCGCGACGCCGGTGCTGAAGGCCAAGCATGGGGACAGCTCGGGTGTGCGTGGCGCGGCCTGGCTGTGGCAGCCGGGCGAGGCGGGGTGAGGCGCGCGGCGCGTACCTTGGTGTTACCCCGGCCCGCCGTTCAGCTCAGCCAGCGTCGAAGACGATGCCCTGGGCGAGCGGCAGTTCGCGGGAGTAGTTAACCGTCGCCGTCTGTCGGCGCATATACGCCTTCCAGGCATCGGAGCCGCTCTCGCGGCCGCCGCCCGTGTCCTTCTCGCCGCCGAATGCACCGCCAATCTCGGCGCCCGACGGACCCACATTGACATTGGCGATGCCGCAATCGCTGCCGGTTGCCGACAGGAAGGTCTCAGCCTCGCGCAGATCGGTGGTGAAGATGCAGGAGGACAGACCCTGCGGCACGTCGTTCTGCAGGGCGATCGCCTCGTCGAGATCGCAATAGCCCATCACCCAGAGGATCGGCGCGAAGGTCTCCTGCCGCACGATCGCACTCTGCCCCGGCATGGCGACCAGGGCCGGTCGGACATAGGCGCCGCCGGCGGGCACCCCATCCGTGACCCGTCCGCCGCCAGCGAGGATCTGCCCACCTTGTGCCCGGGCGGCGTCGAGCGCCGCCTGCATCGCCTGCACCGCGGCCTCGTCGATCAGCGGGCCGACCAGCGTCGCAGGGTCGAGCGGATCGCCGATGCGGATCGTGGCATAGGCGCGCTTCAGCCGGTCGAGTAGTTGCTCGCGCACCGTCTCATGCACGATCAGCCGCCGCAGCGTCGTGCAGCGCTGCCCCGCGGTGCCGACGGCCGAGAACAGGATTGCGCGCAGCGCGAGGTCGAGGTCGGCGGAGGGCGCGACGATCATCGCGTTGTTGCCGCCCAGCTCGAGCAGCGTGCGGCCAAGCCGCGCGGCGACGCGGGGCGCGACCTCACGGCCCATCCGCGTCGAGCCGGTCGCGGAGACGAGCGGCACGGCGGGGCTGTCGGCAAGGTGCTCGCCGATGTGTCGGTCGCCGATCAGCAGCTGTGCCAGCCCCTCGGGCATCGCGCCGAACCGGGCGGCGGCGCGGTGCAGGAGGGCCATCGTCGCCAACGCCGAGAGTGGCGTCTTCTCCGAGGGTTTCCAGATCACACTGTCGCCGCAGACGAGGGCCAGCGCGGCGTTCCACGACCACACCGCGACCGGGAAGTTGAAGGCGGTGATCACGGCGACGGGGCCCAGCGGATGCCAGGTCTCCGCCATGCGATGACCCGGCCGCTCCGAGGCGATCGTCAGCCCGTGGAGCTGGCGGGAGAGGCCGACCGCAAAATCGCAGACATCGATCATCTCCTGCACCTCGCCCATCCCCTCCTGCAGGATCTTGCCGGTCTCGAGGGTGACGAGGCGGCCGAGATCCGCCTTGGCACGACGCAGCTCCTCGGCGAACAGGCGGATGAGCTCGCCCCGCCGCGGCGCCGGCACCGCCCGCCAGGTGCGGAAGGCCATGCTGGCGCGGTCGATGGCTGCCGCCGTCGTGGCGGCGTCATCCTCGGTGATGGTCGCGAGCACCGCGCCGTCGATCGGCGAGCGTACGGTGAGGGTGCCGCCAGACAGCGCGCCAGGATCGAGATCGAGGCTGCGGAGAAGGTCGTTCGGCGTCATGCGCATCCCCTTCGGACGGTGTAGCCCTACCTAGCCTCCCCGCGACCCGGCCGTCGATTCGGGTTTGCGGCCGAACGGCGCTGAGGCAGGATCGAAGCGAAGGCAGGGTGTGGTGCAATCAGAAGCCGATTCGGTGATCGCCGCGCTCTATGGCGCGGCGGCGAGCGAGGAGGAGTGGCGGCCCGCGCTCAGCGGCGCAGCCGACTCGCTCGGCGCTGCGGACATCCACTACGTGGTGTTCGACAAGAACAGCTATGCCGTCCGCTTCAGCGCCGGCACCGGCCGCTTCGGCGAGACCGTCTATGACGAGTATTTCGCCGAATGGATGGCGATCGATCCGCGGGCCCGGTCGACCCTGCGGCTGCCCGTCGGCTCGGCCTTCGCCTGCCATCTGCTGTTCGATGAAGCCTTCGTCCGGCACGACCGGTTCTTCAACGAATTCCTCGCGCCGCTCGGCTTGCGCTGGTCGGTCTGTGCCAAGCTCTACGAGGACGACCGGACGGTGGCGGTTGCCGGGGTGACCCGCCGTATGGCGGAGGAACCCTATCAGGGAGAGGCGCGCGCCGCGGTCGACCGCTTCCTCGGCCATCTGGGCCGGGCGGCCCGACTGCACGAACGCTTCCGGGCTCTCGCGGGGATGTTGTCGGCGACGCGGACGATCGCCGACAGCCTGGCCCCCGCGTTGATGGTGCTGGACACCGCGGGCAGGCAGGTGACGGCGAATGCCGCGGCGGAAGAGATCCTCGGGCGGGAGGACGGGCTGCTGCTGCGGGACGGCCGGCTGTGGGCGCGCGACGCGGAATCGCGGGCGAAGCTCGCCGCCGTGCTGGCGCAGGCGGCGCGGGGCGAGGCGGGGTCCGGGCCGTTGCCGGTGCACGTCGAACGGCCGTCGCCGGCCCAGCCCTACCGATTGGCCGTCTGGTCGCTTCCCATCGGCCAGCTCACCGCGCTTGCCGAGGGCGAGCCGCGGCTTCTCGTGATGATCCGTGACAGCGACAAGCGCAGCCCGCCGGCGGCGCTGCTGATGGCCTCCTTCCACGGGTTGACCGCGGCAGAGACGGCATTGCTCGAGCGGCTCGGAGCCGGCGACAGCCTCGCCGACCTCGCCGAGCGCCGCGGCGTGCGGATGTCGACCGTGCGCAGCCAGCTGAGTGCCGTCCTGGCCAAGACCGGCGCGCGCAACCAGAGCGACCTGATCCGCCGGCTCTATGACTGGCCGGCCATCCGGCCGCCGACCACGCGTCCCGTCTCCAGGCCGCAGCCGACCGGCTCCGGCCGGGGGATCCCCGCCCGCGGCAAGAACAACAGCGGGAGAATGTGATATATATGCGGAACCGCCGGTGAACTATGGTGATTGACTGATGCGCAGAATGTAAAATACTCCTGTTGTCGTCGTCGCGGTGTGAAACCGACGGCATTACCGATCGACCAACGGGGATATCACCATGTCGCGCATCACGAGTCGTCGCCTGTTCGCCTCAGCCGTCGCCGGGTTCGCGGGTTGCGCGATGATGGTCGGTGTGGCCGGCGCCCATGAGGTGACCGAGATCGGCATCGATTGGGCCTACTACAATCCGGTCAGCCTGGTGCTGAAGGAGCAGGGCTGGCTGGAGGAGGCCCTCGCCGAGCGCGGGATCGAGGTGACCTGGGTTCAGAGCGCCGGCAGCAACAAGGCGATCGAGTTCCTCAACTCCGGCAGCATCCAGTTTGGCTCAAGCGCCGGTGCGGCGGCGCTTCTCGCCGTCATCAACGGCAGCCCGTTCAAATCCGTCTACACCTACTCGAAGCCGGAATGGACGGCGCTTGTCACCAATGGCGACAGCGATATCCAGTCGGTCGAGGATCTCGCCGGCCGGACCGTCGCCGTCACCCGCGGCACCGATCCCTACATCTTCCTGCTGCGCGCCCTCGCCAGCCACGGCCTGTCGGAGAGCGACATCCAGACCGTGCTGCTGCAGCATGCCGATGGCCGCAACGCGCTCATCGCCGGGCAGGTCGATGCCTGGGCCGGTCTCGACCCGATGATGGCGCAGGCCGAGCTGGAGCAGGGGGCACGGCTCTTCTTTCGAGACCCCGATGCCAATACCTGGGGCGTGCTGAACGTCGACATCGAGTTCGTCGAAGAGCATCCCGACATCGTCGAGATCGTGCTCGCGACATATGAGCGGGCCCGGCATTATGTGCTGGAGAACCCCGACGTCCTGCGTGCGGCGCTGGCCGAGGCGGCCGGCCTCACCGACGAGGTCGCGGCGCTGCAGCTCGAGCGGACCGATCTCTCCACGCCCGCGATCGGCGCGCCGCAGCGCGAGTCGATCCTCGCGGCCGGGATCGCGCTGCAGCAGTCCGGCGTCATCGCCGAGGATGTCGATGTCGAGGCGGCGGTTGACCAGCTCCTCGACACCCGCTTCTCCGAATTCGTCGCCAACCAATGAGCGTCGCGAGCGGAGCGCGCGGCTTCGTGGCGGGGGAGGCCGTAGCGCCCTCCCGCCGCGGCGGCACCTTCGGCGGCGCCATCGGCTTCGTCGTGCCGGTCACCCTCGCTCTCGCCTGGGAGCTGGGGGCGGCCGCCGGGCTGATCTCGACGCGGCTGCTGCCGCCGCCGAGTGCGGTCGTCGAGACGCTGTGGGATCTCGCCGCGCGGGGAACCCTGTTCGACCACGCCTTCACGACCCTCTGGCGCGTCGCCGTCGGCTTCTTCCTCGGCACCGTCGTCGCGACGGTGCTGGGCGCCGCAACGGGCGTCTGGCCGCTGTTCCGGCGGCTGTTCGACCCGATGCTGCAGGCCCTGCGCAGCATCCCGTCGATCGCCTGGACGCCGCTCTTCATCCTGTGGTTTGGCATCTTCGAGGCGCCGAAGGTGATGCTGATCGCGGTCGGCGTCTTCTTCCCGGTCTATCTGGCGCTGGCGGGGGCCATCGCCGGCGTCGACCGCAAGCTCGTCGAGGTCGGCCGCATCTACAATTTCGGCACCTTCGCGCTCGTCCGCCGGATCCTCCTGCCGGCGGCGCTGCCGGGCTACATCGTCGGCCTGCGCGGCGGGCTGGGGCTCGGCTGGATGTTCGTCGTCGCTGCCGAGTTCATGGGGGCGAGCAAGGGGCTCGGCTATCTCCTCGTCGACGGTCAGATGACGGGCCGGCCGGCGATCATCATCGGGGCGATTGTGCTGTTCGCCGTACTCGGCAAGCTCACCGATCTCGCCCTTGCCGCCGTCGGACAGCGCGCGCTGCGCTGGCAGGACGGCTTCCAGCCGCAGGGGACGTGACCCAGATGCTGACCCTCTCGGGAGTGAGCAAGGTCTATTCGAACGGCTTTCGCGCGGTGGCCGGTGTCGATCTCTCGGTGGCGCGCGGTGAGATCGTGGCGCTGGTCGGCGGCAGCGGCTGCGGCAAGAGCACGCTTCTGCGCTTGGTGGCCGGGCTCGACCGGCCGACCGAGGGCACGGTCTCGGTCGCCGGCCATGCGGTGACCGCGCCGGGCGGCGATGTCGGCGTCGTGTTCCAGGAGCCCCGGCTGATGCCCTGGCTGCCGGTCGAGGCCAATGTCCGCTTCGGCCTCGCCGGCGTGCCGGTCGCCGAGGCACGCCGCCGCGCCGCCGCCGCCCTGCGGCGCGTCGGCCTGGAAGCCTTCGCCGATGCGCTGCCGCGCCAGCTCTCGGGCGGGATGGCCCAGCGCGTCGCGATCGCCCGGGCGCTCGTTACCAACCCGGCGGTGCTGCTGCTCGACGAGCCGTTCAGTGCGCTCGACACCTTCACCCGGCACGATCTGCACGCCCATGTGCTCGACATCTGGGCGGCGGACCGGCCGACATTGGTGCTCGTCACCCATGACATCGACGAGGCGGTGGCGCTGGCCGACCGTGTGCTGGTGATGGCCGGGCAGCCGGGCCGGATCGTCGGCAGCGTCGCGGTCGAGACGGCGCGGCCGCGCGACCGCGCCGGGGCGGCGGCGGCCGAGGCACGCGCCCGCGTCATCGAGATCTTCGCCGACCACCGGCCGGACGCGGCCCATGCCGTCGGCCCCCGCCCCGGCGCAGCAGTCTCGCGTCCAGCGGCGGAGGCGCGTATGGAGGGGCGGGCGATCGACGCCCGCGCCATCGAGGGAGTGACTGCTTGAAGCCCGATTCCGACGCTCTGAGAGCGCTGCAGGCGCCGATCAAGGAGCGCTATCGCGAAACCCCGGAAGCCGCGGCGATCACGCTGAAGGCAACCGGCCGCATCGACGACCAGTCGCTGACCTGCAAGGTCGAGACCGGGCGTGCCCTGGTCGAGGCCGGGCTGCATCCGGCGACCGGCGGCGATGGGCTGTCGCTCTGTTCGGGTGACATGCTGCTCGAGGCGCTCGTCGCCTGCGCCGGCGTTACGCTCCGCGCCGTGGCGACGGCGCTCGACCTGCCGATCCGCGGCGGCACGGTGACGGCCGAGGGCGATCTCGACTTCCGGGGGACGCTCGGCGTCTCGAAGGAGGCGCCGGTCGGTTTCAAGGACATCCGGCTGCGTTTTGCCGTCGAGGGTGACCTGACGGAGGAGCAGCGCGCGACGCTGCTGAAGCTGACCGAGCGCTACTGCGTCGTCTACCAGACGCTGAACCGGCCGCCGCAGGTGGCGGTGACGCTGGACCTCGCCTGACGGCCGGCCGGCCGTCAGGATTCGAACGACATCAGCGAGAAGAGCGGGACGTCGATCCGGGCGCGCCCGCCCAGCGCCTCGAGCTCGATCAGGCAGGCGGCGCCGCGCACATCGGCGCCGACCCGGCGCAGCAGCGCGATGGCCGCCGCCATCGTGCCGCCGGTCGCCAGCAGGTCGTCCAGCACGACGACGCGCTGGCCCGGCCGGACCGAATCGGCCTGGATCTCGATCGAGTCCGATCCGTATTCGAGATCATAGAGATGGGCGATGGTGTCGCCCGGCAACTTACCGCGCTTGCGGCACATCACGAAACCGCAGTTCATGGTCAGCGACAGCGGCGCCGCCGTCAGGAAGCCGCGCGATTCGATGCCGACCAGCAGCTCCGGCGCCATCGGCCGGATCGCCGCGGCCAGGCGCTCGACTGCCTCCCGCCATGCCATCGGATCGGCCAGAAGCGGCGATATGTCGTAGAAGAGGATTCCGGGCTTGGGAAAGTCCGGGATGCCGCGGATGCGGTCCTTGAGGTCCATCGGTTGTCCTGGAGGCTGGGTGGCCTGCGGTCGGAAAGGGCACATCCTATCCGTTGCGCCTGGCCTGCGCCATTGTGGGACAGGCTTGACCGGCCTGTGGGGCGCCCGGCAACAGTCGGCGTCGGGCAACCCATAGACGAAGCAATGTTGATCAATGACAGATCATGATTGCGGGAATCGGGTGCCGCCGCTGAGGAGATGGGAATGGAACAAGAAAGGCGGCGGGCCGGGCCCGCGGGGGCATCCGGCCGGCTGTGTCTCGCTTCGCTCGGCCTAGCGCTGATCGCCTTTGCCGGCGCCTCTGCCCAGGACAGCGCGGTTTCGGACGACGCCGCGGCGGACGGAGACCCCCCGACCCCCACCGCCGCGGCGGCAGCAGAGGAGCCGCGGGCGCCGGTACGGCAGGTGCTCTTGATGGCGGCCGGGCGGCCGACCGGGGTCGGCTTCGCGGTGGCGGGTGCGGTCGGGCGCATCATCGATGACCAGGCGCCGGTGACCGGTCTGCGTGCGGCGATCCAGGCCACAACCGGATCGATGGAATCGATCGTGCGACTGGCCGAGGGCGATTTCGATCTGGCGCTGGTCGGGGCGGACTGGCTGGCCGCGGCGCGCGCCGGCGACGGTGCCTTCGAAGGGCAGCCGGGACATCAGGAGCTGCGGCTGATCGCGGCGCTCTACCCCGAGGCGCTGACCGTCATGGTGCGCGCCAATGAGGGCATCGGCGGGCTTGGTGATCTCGCGGGGCTTCGCATCAATCTCGGCCCGCCGGACGCGGCGAGCCGGCCGCTCTTCGAGCGGGCACTGCTTGCCGCCGGGGTCACGCTGGATGTCGATGGCGATGCGGCCGAGATGCCGCTGGCCACCCAGGGGCAGGCGCTGTGCCTCGGCGAGGTCGATGCCGTGGCTTATCTCACCGCCCATCCCAGCGGCACGGTCCGCAGCGTCGCCACCGCCTGTCCCGTGACGATCCTGCCGATCGAAGGGGAGGTCGCCGACAGCCTGCTCGCGCAGGATCCGGCATTGCTGTCGACCTTCGTCCCGGCGGGCTATTATCCGGGGCCGATCGCGGCGGTGCCGACGATCGGCAGCGCCGTCGTGCTGGCCAGTTCCGCCGCGCTCGACGAGGTCGACGGCTACGAGGTGACCCGCGCCCTGTTCGAAGAGCTCAACGCGCTCTGCGTGCAGGTGCCTGTGCTGGCGGAATGCGACCCGCGGATGATGGCCGAGGCGGCCGCCGGGACGGCGCCGCGGCATGACGGCGCGGCGCGCTACCTCACCCGTGCCTTTCCGGAATCGACGGTGTCGGAGCCGGAAACGGATGAGGCGTCGTCCGAGCCCTGAGGCAGGCTCAGCGCGTGACGGTCTGCCAGAAGAAGAAGGCGACGATCGCCGCGATGATGATCCACTCGAGATAGGGCATGTATCGGTCTCCCGCCTGGGCGCGGCCTTCATAGCATGGCCGGTGCGGGGCGCAACGGGGCAGGCGGTCGCGGCTGCGCTGGCGGGGCGACGGCCGCGGTCCTATCCTCGCCGGAACCGCCCGGCCCGGACCGGGCGCGATCAATGGAGAGCGTGATGAGCAGCACCACAGCGGCCGGCACCCCCGCATCGGAGGGAGGGGCGGCGACGGAAGCCGACGCGCAGCAGAGCTGGAAGCCCCGCTACCTGCACACGATGCTGCGGGTCCTCGACCTCGACAAATCGATCG
The DNA here is from genome assembly GCA_964406375.1 of uncultured Mycobacteriaceae bacterium. Lineage (GTDB taxonomy): Bacteria > Pseudomonadota > Alphaproteobacteria > DSM-16000 > Inquilinaceae > CAYORM01. Next base: position 39,183 of record CAYORM010000007.1, read on the forward strand.
ACTTCTATACCCGCCTTCTCGGCATGAAGCTGCTGCGGCGCACCGACTATCCGGGTGGCCGGTTCACCCTGGCCTTCCTCGGCTATGGCGACGAAAGCGACACTACCGTCCTGGAGCTGACCCACAATTGGGACCGTGACCAGCCCTATGAGAAGGGTGACGGCTACGGCCATATCGCGATCGGCGTGCCCGACATCTACGGCACCTGCAAGGCGCTCGAGGCCGAGGGCGTCAACATTCCGCGTCCGCCCGGGCCGATGAAGCACGGCACGACGGTGATCGCCTTCATCGAGGACCCGGACGGCTGGAAAATCGAACTGATCGAGAGGCCGTGACGGCGGGCATTCACGCCCCGACCGCGGGATACTCCTCCTGCGGCGGGGCGTGAATGCCCTCGATGCGCCGGCGCGTCTCCTCAAGCGCCTCCGCCCCGTTGCACACATCGAAGAACAGCTCGTAGCTGCGGCTTTCGCCGGCGGCGAGATGCACGAGCGTGCCACGCTCGCGCGCCCCGGCGCGGCCCTCGATGCCGTTCGTCCCGGGCTCGATCCCCAGCGCGTAGATCCCCTCGGCGAAGGCCTGCCATTGCACGAGGCGCGGCAGCGTATCGAGGCGGGCCTCGATCACGAGGCCGATCCCGCCGCGATGCGCGGCGTTGAGCAGCGCATAGACGCCGTAGCCATGCCGATCGGCCGCGACCTCATGGTCCCAGACCTGTTCGACGAAGCCCGGCTGCGGCTTCGGCGCGGTACGGTACCCGACCCCCTGGCGCCGGAAATCCGGGCCGTGCGTCGCCGCCAGCACCCGCCGGATCGGCGCCAGGAGCTGTGCCCCCTCATCGAGCAGCGGCCAGCCGAGATTGAGATGGTAGAGCATCATGTGCGGCGTTTCCGAGAAGCCGCGATTGGTCACCGTGTCGAACAGGCGGACCCGGTTGGTGCCGGCCTCGACCTCGTACCGGCGCAGCAGCTCCAGCGTCTCGCCGAACACCGTGGCCTGTACCACGCGGCCCTCGGCCCAGAGGACGCACCGATCTCCCTCCCAGCGCGCGCCATAGCCCGAGAGCGTCGCCGGCAGATAGGCGGCGCGGCCGTGCAGCCCGTGCTCGACCGTCCTTCGGCCGGGATAATTGTAGTGCGTGCCGTCCTCGGTCACCGGGCCGAAGGCGTGGTCAAGCCCGCAGGTGGCGAGAAAGCCGCTGAACGAGCGGAGCCAGGACAGGCCGCCCTCGCCGGTCGTCTCGTGCAGGCCGGGATGGCGGAAGCCCGTCGCGCTCTGCCATCCGAGCGCGGTGCCCTGATACTCCATCGTGCCGATGTCGAAGCCGCGGTCGATCATCACGCGGAAGACGAGACCGGTGCCGGTGCGGAACTCCAGCAGCCGCACGCCCCGCTCCGCACCGTCGCCGAGGGTCAGGAGCTGGACACCGAAGGCCGCGAGCGGATTGGCACTGCGCCGCTCGAGATCGCGGCGGGTGTAGGTCCGGCCGTAAAGGGTGGTCATCGAAGATCTCCCGCGTCTGATCAGCTCGGTTGTGTCGCCGGGGGCGCCTCGATCGCGATCTCGATGAGGGTCATCGGCCGGTCGGAGGGGTTGTCGAGGGTGACGGCCGCGCCGGCCGGCACCGCCATGACGGCGCCGGCATGGCATGGCCGAGAGCCGGTTTCGTCGGACAGGCGACCTTGCCCCTCGACGATGGTGAGGCTGAGGCAGCGGCCTTCGGGGGCGGCGATGCGGCGCATTGCGCCGGGATCAATGGTGACGGTCCTCAGCCGGTGACCGCGACCTGTCGCGTCCGCCGCGCTCCTGTCGCCGTCGAGCCGGGCGGCAGCCACGCGTACCTCCTGCACCCGGTCCCGGCGGGCGACGAGGATGCCGTCTCGCGAGCCGACGATGACGAGATCCTCGACGCCGATCGCAGCCGTCGGGATGCCGTCGGTCCGCACGAGGCAGCCGCGCGTGTCGATCGCCACCGCCGCGTCGTCGACGACATTGTCTTCGGCGTCCCGGCGGCCGATCTCCCACAGCGACGACCAGGAGCCGACATCGGTCCAGCCGATCGCGGCGGGCACCACGACGGCACGGTCGGTCTTCTCCATCACCGCATGGTCGATCGAACGCGCCGGTGCAGCGGCGAAGCCCGTGCGGTCGAGGAAGACGACCGAGCGGCCATCGGCCTCCCGCTCCTCGACCGCGCGGTCGACCGCCGCCTCGGCCGCGGCCAGTACCTCCGGCGCGTGGCGGTGGAGCTCGCCGAGAAGGGAGGCGACGGGGAACAGGAACATGCCGGAGTTCCACAGATGCCGGCCGCCGGCGAGGAAAGCCTCGGCCTGGGCCGGCGGCGGCTTCTCGATGAAGCGCGCGACCGTGCGGGCCGGTCCGGCCGTCCCGGCGACCGGCGCACCCGGCAGGATGTAGCCATAGCCGGTCTCGGGCGATGTCGGGCGCATGCCGAAGGTCGCGAGGTGACCGGCGCGGGCGGCCGGTATCGCGCGCGCGATGGCGGCCCGCAGCCCGTTGGCATCGGCGACGTGATGATCGGCGGGCAGCACCAGCATCAGCATATCGCCGCCACATCCGGCGGTGCCGTTCCGGGCGAGGTCGATCGCTGCCGCGGCGATCGCCGGTGCGGTGTTGCGGCCGAGGGGTTCGAGCAGCAGGCGCCGCGGTGCGGCGCCGACCTGGGCGAGCTGGGCTGTCACCGCCGCCCGATGGGCCGCGGCGCAGACCACAACGGGTGCGGCGAAGCCGTGGCTGGTCGCCACGCGCAGCGCCGTCTCCTGGATCATGCTGCGATCGGAGACGAGCGGCAGGAACTGCTTCGGCCGGTCGATGCGCGACAGTGGCCACAGACGCGCCCCGGTACCGCCGGACAGGATCACCGGGACCACGCAGCGCAGCTCGGCAGTGCTGTCGGAATCGGAAGGCGCGGGAAAGTCCGGTTTCGGCATCGTCAGGGGCGGGTCGGCCGCGGCGCGGGCCGCTCGTCGGCGGCAGTATGCCGGCTCGGGCCGCGCGGACCAATGGCGGCCGCGCTCATCCGGCGCGTGCGGCAGTGCGGGGGCCGGTGAAGCGCAGCACGGTAACGACGCCGACGAGCAGCAGCGTCGCCGACGCCAGGAAGATGCCGCTCGGCATGCCGTGATCGAGCAGCCAACCGAACAGCACCGGCGACACGGTGCCGCCGGCATCCAACCCCGAATAGACGAAGCCGAAGACCTTGCCGGTGGCGCCGGGCGGGATGATCGCGCGGATCATCATGTCCCGCGACGGCGCGGTGATGCCGACGAAAAAGCCCGACAGGCCGACCAGCCCGACCATCACCGGCAGCACGAAGCCGCCCAGCGCCGCGAGCACCATCAGGAGTGCCGCCACAATCATCCCGCCGACCGCCGTTAGGTCGTGCCGTTGTGTCCGGTCGGCGATGCTGCCGCCCAGCAGAATGCCGGCCGCCGAGCCCAGCAGATAGGCGGTGACCGTGCTCGCGGCCGTCGCCAGCGACACGCCGTGGAGCTGCAGCGTGGCGGTGGCACCGAAATTCTGGATGCCGATGCCGGCGGCCGCGGTGACGACGAAATAAAGGAAGGCCAGCATGACCGTCGGCATGGCAAGCAGCTGGAGATAGCCGATGGCGGCCGGAGGCGGCGTGTCGCCGGCCCGCCGTCTCGCCTCGGCCGGGGTCGCGAGCAGCTCGCCGCTGCGCCACAGCACCGCCGCCACCGCGACACCCGCCAGCCCGGCGATGATCGCGGCGCTGCGCCAGCCGAAGGCCTCGGCCATCGCCGTCATCGCGGCGACGGCCGAGGCGTAGCCCAGCGTGCCCATGAAGGCGTGGACACCATAGGCGCGGCCGAGCCGACGACGGCTGACCTTGAGGCTGAGGATCGACAGATCGGCGGGATGGAAGACGCTGTTGCCGATCCCGGCCAGCACCGCCAGCGGCAACAGCGTCCAATAGGAGGACACCAGTCCGGTGAGCGCGATCGAGCCGCCCATGATCGCGGTCCCCGCCACCAGCATGCGCTTGGCACCGAGCCGGTCCACGAGGATGCCTGCGAAGGCCTGGCAGGCGCCGGAGACGCCGTAGAACAGCGTCATCGCGAGGCCGAGCGCCGCATAGTCGACGCCGAACTCGCCGCGCAGCAGCGGGAACAGCGGCGGCAGCGCGAGCTGGAAGAAATGGCTGAGGAAATGCGCGACGCCGACCAGCCCGATCACGAACTGGTCACGACGGAGATCGTCCTTCTGCAGGGCGGTTTCAGTCATGGTGGGGGCGCACTCCCGGCACGGCTGCCGGCGGCGAATCCCCGGCGACGCGGCATCTCATGTCCGTACGATCAAAGCCGCCGGCCGTCGGCTTCACAACCCATGCCGACGCGTGACAGCCGCGCGTCGAACTGGGCCGGTGCGGCGGCATTCAAGCGGCGATCGGCACCAGCGTCTCGCCCGGGAAGGCGTGCACGCCCCGCCGCCCGATCAGCCCCACCGCGAACCGCTCGGCGAACAGGCACCGGATTGCCGGATGCAGCACGTCGAGGCCGCCGGCATAGGCGCCGAAGGCAGGCAGGACCAGCCGTCGCGCATCGCCGGCGAAGCACCGGCCCGACACCCGGCCGCGGGCGGTGCGCACCGCCGCCTTGGGATGGTAGTGGCCGACGATCTCCGGCCCCGCCGAATCGGCGAGCGGTTCGTGGCGGAAGGCGATGCCCTCGACCGTCAGTTCCGGGACGGTCGAGCCCCCGGGCGGCCGCGCTGCCGCGTCGTGGTTGCCGGCCACCCAGTACCAGTCCCGACCGCGGGCGAGGCCGGCGATCGCCCGCCGTTCGGCCTCGGTCATCCGCTCCGGCCCATGGCGATCGTGAAAGGCGTCGCCCAGGCTGATGACGAGGCGCGGCGCCTGGCGTTCGATCGCATCGGCAAGGCGTGCGATCGTCGCCGCCGTGTCATAGGGCGGCAGCAGCGCGCCGCCGCGCCGTGCAGCGACGGCGGAGCCCTTCTCGAAATGGAGATCGGCGACGATCAGTGTCGCCCGTGCCGGCCACCACAGGGCGCCGGAGGGAAGTGGCTCGAATCGGTGTCCGGCGAGGATGATGGCGGGCGACATGGCGGGCGACCGTAGCGCCCGGCCCGCCGGGGCTCAAGAGGATGTTCCCGTGTTGTTCGCGACCTGCGTGAGCTGCGGCGCCCAGGCGCCGGTCACCGAATAGGCTTCATCCATGCCGGGCCAGGGCGGCATGGTCACGGCGACGGCCGAGAGCGGTTCATCACCGTCGCAGCGGAACTGGAAGGCGGTGCCGACCGGAATCGCGATCGAGACGCCGGGCGCGAGCTCTACCACCCGCTCGACACCGTCCGGATCGCGGCGCCACATGCGCCCGCGGCCGGCGACGATGAACCACAGCTCCTCGACCGTGCGATGGGCGACGGCGATCGAGACGGCGCCGGGCCTAAGGGTGAAATGGGCCATGCTGCCGCCGGGGCGGCGGCACAGGATGCGGACCTCCGACCCGTCGGGCGCCGTCACATCGGGTTCGGCGGGCAGTACGATCGTGTCCATCCTCATCCTCCCTCTCGATCCAGCGCCTTCCGCCGACGTCGTCCCGGCGGCACCGCGGCGGTCGCCTCGGCGATCAGCGCCGCGGCGTGGTCCTCGAGCGCCAGATCGACCGCCGCATCGGCGACGCTCTCCCGCCCGATCTCGAGCAGTACCGGTACCGCGAGCGGCGAGATGCGGTCGAGCCGCCGGTGCTCGATCCGCCGCGCCCGCCGTAGCAGCATGCCGACCCGCGCGAGGTCGGTCAGCCCGCGCCGGGCATCCTCGCGGGTCGCCCGCAACAGCACATGGTCGGGATCGTGCTGGCGCAGCACGTCGTAGATCAGATCGGCCGAGAAGGTGACCTGCCGGCCGCTCTTCTGCTCGCCCGGTGCCCGCCGCTCGATCAGCCCGGCGATCACCGCGACGTTGCGGAAGGTGCGGCGCCACAGGCTCGATTCGTCCATCCAGGCCTGCAGGTCGTCCCCCAGCATGTCCTCATCGAACAGTGCGGCGAGGTCGGTGACCGGCCGGACGCTCCAGCAGGCCAGCACGTAGTCGGTCGCGACGAAGCCGATCGGGCCATAGCCCATCCGCTCCATCCGGCGGGTCAGCAGCATGCCGAGCGTCTGATGGGCATTGCGGCCCTCGAAGCAGTAGGCGACGAGGTATTCGCGCCCGCCGCGCGGAAAGGTCTCGACGAGCAGGGTCTCGGGGCCGGGCATGGCCGAGCGCAGCCGCTGCATGCGCAGCCATTCGATAACCGCCTCGGGCAGGCCGGCCCAGCGGTCGGGGTCGGCGAGGATCGCCCGGACGCGGTCGGCGAGATGGGTCGAAAGCGGCATGCGCCCGCCGGCATAGGCGGGGATCTTCGGCTCGCCAGAGCCGGCGCGCGAGGCGATGACCGACAGATCGCGGATGCCCTCGAAACGCAGGAGCTGGCCCGCGAACAGGAAGCTGTCACCGGGGACGAGGCCGTTGGCGAAATACTCCTCGACCTCGCCGAGCACCCGCCCCGGGGCACGGAGGCTGCCGAGCCTGACCTTGAGCATCGGCGATTCGACGATGGTGCCGACATTCATCCGGTACTGCCGGGCGATGACCGGCGCCGCGACGGTCCAGGACTGTCCGATGCGCTTGAGCCGGTGGAACCGGTCATAGGGCCGCAGGGCGTAGCCGCCGGTGGCGACGAAATCGACCACATCGTCGAAATCGCGGCGCGAGAGGTCGGCATAGGGGGCCGCGCGTGTCACCTCGGCATAGAGCGCGTCGGGTTCGAACGGGGCGGAGCAGGCGGTGCCGAGCACGTGCTGGGCGAGCACGTCGAGCGTGCCGCGCGGCGGGGGATCGCCGTCGAGCGTCCCTGCGCGAATGGCCTCGACGGCGGCCTCGCATTCCAGCACCTCGAAGCGGTTGGCCGGGACCAGCAGCGCCCGCGAGGCGAGGTCGAAGCGGTGGTTGGCGCGGCCGATGCGCTGTAGGAGCCGGCTGACTCCCTTCGGCGCGCCGACCTGGATCACGAGATCGACCGCCGCCCAGTCGATGCCGAGATCGAGCGAGGAGGTGGCGACCACCGCGCGCAGTGCGCCGCGAGCCATCGCGGCCTCCACACGCCGGCGCTGCTCGGGTGCGAGGCTGCCGTGATGGAGGGCGATCGCCAGCCCGTCCTCATTGATCCGCCATAGCGCCTGGAAGACGATCTCGGCCTGGGCGCGGGTATTGACGAAGACGAGGGTGGTTCCGGCACGGCGGATCTCCTCGTAGATCTCGGCCACCGCATGCGCCCCCATATGCCCGGCCCAGGGCAGCCGCTCGCGCGTGTCGAGGATCGCCACCTCCGGCGGCTTCGCCGCGCCGCCGCGCACCAGCTCGACATCGGCGGCCGGCGCGCGGCCGGTCTTCGACAACCAGGCGAGGAGGGCGTCGGGATGGGCGACCGTCGCGGACAGGCCGATGCGGCGCGCGGCAGGGGCGAGGTTCGCGAGGCGGGCGAGGCCGAGGGCGAGCAGGTCGCCGCGCTTGCTGCCGGCCAGCGCGTGCAGCTCGTCCACCACGATGCGCCTCAGCCCGGCGAACAGTGCCGGCGCATCGCGATAGGAGAGCAGCAGGGCGAGGCTCTCCGGCGTCGTCATCAGGATGCCGGGCGGGTGCCGGCGTTGACGCTCGCGCTTGGCCAGCGGCGTATCGCCGGTGCGCGTCTCGGTGCGGATCGGCAGCCGCATCTCGGCGATCGGCCGTTCGAGATTGCGCTGGATGTCGACTGCGAGCGCCTTGAGCGGCGAGATGTAAAGGGTATGCAGGCCGGGTCGCGGCCGCTCTGCCAGCTCGATCAGCGTCGGCAGGAAGCCAGCCAGAGTCTTCCCGCCCCCGGTCGGCGCGATCAGCAGCGTGCTGCGGCCGGCGCGGTCGGCGGCCAGCATCGCCCGCTGATGGGCGTGCGGCGTCCACCCCCGGGTGGCAAACCAGCCGGCAAACAGTGGTGGCAGCACGGGGTCCGGACCGGCCTCCGGCGCCGACGCGGCGGGGACTTCCTTCATCGCCGGCAATCGGATACCGCTTCGCGCGGGGCCGGGTGCACGCGGCCCGCGATGCGGAGCGGGACGAGATGCTGGTTCTCGGCGACGGCAACCCGGTGGTGCGGATCACCGGCCCATGGGTCAACCGGTCCCTGATCCTGGCGAACCTGCTGGTCTTCCTGCTGGTCCCGCCGATGATCGACTACGCCTTCGTGCCGGCGCAGATCACCTATGCCGGGCTGCCGCCCGCCTATGGCGATGCCTCGCTGTGGGAGCGGCTGGTCACCTACATGTTCTTCCATGCCGACTGGGTGCATCTCGGCGGAAACCTGCTCGCGCTCTGGGTGTTCGGCGACAATGTCGAGGATTCGACCGGCCATGGGCGCTACATCCTGTTCTACCTGCTGTGCGGCGTCGTGTCGGCGCTCGTCTATGCCGCCTTCGTGGCGACCCCGAAGGTGCCGCTGATCGGCGCGTCTGGCGCCATCTCCGGTGTGATGGGTGCCTATCTTCTGCTCCATCCGCGGGCGCGGATGCTGGTGCTGCTGCTCGGCCGGATCCCGGTGATCCTGCCGGCGGTGGTCGTCGTCGGCCTGCAGATCGCCGTCAACCTCGCCTTCGCCATCGATCCCGGCGGGGTGCTGGGCGTCGAGGACGATCCGGATCTGGCCGTCGTCGCCTGGTGGGTGCATGTCGGCGGCTTCCTCGCCGGGATGCTGCTGATCCTCGTGCTGCGTGCCCCCGGTGTCCCGCTGTTGCAGCCGGCCCCGGATGCAAGCGTGACGCTGTTCCCGCGGCTGCGGCGCTGGCTCGTTTCAGACCGGCTGCCGGCCGAGGAGCAGGAGAAGCGCTGGCGCGGCTGGATCGCCTTCGGCAAATCCGTTCTGTTCGTGCTGGCGGTGATCGCCGTCGCCTCCTTCTTCGGATGAGCCCATGACGATGTCCGCCCTTGACGCCCCGCTGGGCCTGCTCTCGGCCATCCCGCAGGAATTCGCCGCGATCGAGGGGCTCGTGCTGCGCGAGGGTGCCTCGGTTGCCGGGATCGGCTTTCTCGAAGGGACGCTGGACGGGCGGCCGGTGGTCGCGGCCGAGAGCGGGATCGGCAAGGTCCATGCCGCGATGGTGGCGACGATGATGCTCGACCGCTGGGGTTGCCGGGCACTCGTCTTTTCCGGGGTGGCAGGCGGGCTCGACCCGGCGCTCGCCGTCGGCGATGTGGTGATCGCCGACCGCTTGGTGATGCATGATTACGGCGCCATGGTCGCCGGTGCGCTGAGGCCCTACCAGCCGGGTGTGCCGCCCTTGCCCGGCTTCCCCGACACGCATGGCTATGTGATGTCGCCCGGGCTGCGGACCAAGGTGGAAGCGGCCCTCGAGGGGATCGAGCTGCCGCTCCTGCCGTCCTCGGTGACGGGGGGAGCGCCGCGCACGCCGCGACTCCTCTTCGGCACCGTGCTGACGGGCGATGCCTTCCTCAACTGCGCGACGACCCGCGAATCGCTGTTCCGGCGTTTCGGCGGCGCGGCGGTCGAGATGGAAGGGGCGGCGCTGGCCGCCGTCGCCGACCGCTTCGGTATCCCCCTCGTCGTTGTCCGGGCGCTGAGCGATCTCGCCGGCGAGGATAGCCACATGGACTTCACCGCCTTCCTCAGTACCGCAGCCGGGATCGCGGCGCAGGTGACGCGCCGGGTCGCCGCAGTACTCTAGGGGCTCACGCCGGGCGGAACCCGTCACCACCGGCCGCGCGTTTGGGGCGGGGATGGTCGGGATGGAGATGCCGATGCGCAGCCTCAGGGCCGCAGGACGGTGGCGTTGACCATGCGAGCCTCGCCGCCGCCGGCGGAGAGCTGGGTCCGGGTCTGTCCGGAAGGGCTGTGGGTCGAGCCGGCCGGCGTCTTCATCGATCCGGTCCGTCCGGTCGAGCGGGCGATCATCAGCCACGGGCATTCCGACCACGCCCGGCCGGGCCATGGTGCGGTGCTCGCCACGCCCGAGACGCTGGCCATCATGCGGGCGCGCTATGGCGAGGCCGCAGGCGAACGGATGCAGCCCCTCGGTTATGGCGAACCGCTCGATGTCGGCGGTGTCCGCGTCACCCTGCGCCCGGCGGGCCATGTGCTCGGCTCGGCGCAGATCGTGCTCGAATGGCGCGGCTGCCGGATCGTCGTGTCGGGCGACTACAAGCGCCAGCCCGACCCGACAACGCCCGCCTTCGAGCCCGTCCCGTGCGACGTCTTCGTCACCGAGGCCACCTTTGGCCTGCCGGTGTTCCGTCACCCGCCGGCGGAGGTGGAGATCGCGCGCCTGCTGCACTCCGTCTCCCTGTTTCCGGAACGGGCGCATCTCGTCGGCGTCTACGCGCTGGGCAAGGCGCAGCGGGTCATCCGGCTGCTGCGGGATGCGGGGTGGGAGCGTCCGGTCTTCCTGCATGGCGCGCTCGCCGCCCTGTGTGCGCTGTACGAGGCGCTGGGCGTGCCGCTCGGGCCGTTGCAGGCGGCAGGCGAGGCGCAGCGCAGCGATCTCGCCGGCGGGATCGTGCTGGCGCCACCCTCGGCCATCGCCGATCGCTGGTCGCGGCGGTTGCCCGATCCGGTGGTCTGTGCCGCCTCGGGCTGGATGCGGGTGAGGCAGCGGGCACGGCAGCGCGGCGTCGAGCTGCCGCTCGTCATCTCGGACCATGCCGATTGGGACGAGCTGTGCCGCACGGTCGACGATGTCGACCCGGCCGCCGTCTGGGTGACCCATGGCCGCGAAGAGGCGCTTGTCCACCAGATCGGCAAGTCAGGACGGAAGGCGCGCGCGCTCCGCCTCATCGGTTTCGAGGAGGAGGATCAGGAGTGAGCGCGGGAGCACCCGACCGGTGAAGGCGTTCGCGGCGCTCGTGGAGGGGCTGGTCTACACGCCGTCGCGGAACGCCAAGCTGCGGCTGATCGCGGATTATCTCGACCATGTTCCCGATCCCGACCGCGGCTGGGGGCTGGCGGCACTGACCGGGGCGCTGTCCTTCGCTGCGGTGAAACCGGGGACGATCCGGGGGCTCGCAGAGGCGCGCAGCGATCCCGAGCTGTTCCGCTGGTCCTACGACTATGTCGGCGACCTCGCCGAGACCGTCGCGCTGATCTGGCGAGAGCCGGAACAGCACGCACCGCCGCCGGCGCTCGGCCAGGTGGTCGACGCGCTGACGGCGGTGGGACGGTCAGAGGCACCGGCGCTCGTCGAGCGCTGGCTCGACCGGCTGGTCGCGACCGAGCGGCTGGCGCTCCTCAAGCTCGTCACCGGCAATCTGCGGGTCGGCGTGTCGGCACGCCTCGCCAAGGTGGCGCTCGCCGGCTGGGCGGGTCGCGATCCGGCCGAGATCGAGGAGGTGTGGCACGGGCTGTCGCCACCCTATGGCCCGCTCTTCGACTGGCTCGAGGGGCGGGCGGAGCGGCCCGATCCGGCGGGGTTGCCGGTCTTCCGTCCGCTGATGCTGGCCCAGCCGCTGGAGGAGGGCGAGCTCGACAGCCTTCTGCCCGGCGATTTCCGGGCCGAATGGAAGTGGGACGGCATCCGGGTCCAGCTCGTCGCGACGGGGCGCGGCGGCGTGCGGATCTTCTCGCGTGGCGGCGACGATGTGACCGGCGCCTTCCCCGAGATCGCCGAGGCGATGAGCGGGGAGGCGTTCCACGGCGTGGCCGATGGCGAGCTGCTCGTGGTCCGCGACGGGGAGGTTGCCCCGTTCAACGACCTGCAGCAGCGCCTCAACCGCAAGCGTGTGACTGCCGCGATGCTGGAGCGCTACCCGGCCTGGGTCAGGCTCTACGATCTGCTGTTCGACGGGGCAGAGGACATCCGGCCGCTCGCCTTCGAGGATCGGCGCCGGCGGCTCGAAGCGTGGTACGAGCGGCACCGGCCCTCGCGGATGGACCTCTCGCCGCTCATCGCCTTCGAGGCGTGGCCGACGCTCGTGGCGCTGCGCGCGCAAGCGCGGGCGAATGCGATCGAGGGGCTCATGCTCAAGCGCGCCGACAGCCCCTATGTCGCCGGCCGGCCGGCGGGGCTGTGGTATAAATGGAAGCGCGGTGCGCTGACCGCGGATTGCGTGCTGATGTACGCCCAGCGCGGCCACGGCAAGCGCTCCTCCTTCTATTCGGACTATACCTTCGGCGCCTGGCGGCTCGAAGCCGGTGGCGCGCGCCGACTGGTGCCCGTCGGCAAGGCCTATTTCGGCTTCACCGATGAAGAGCTGTTGCGGCTCGACCGCTGGGTCCGCAACCACACGGTCAACCGGTTCGGCCCGGTCCGCGAGGTTGCGCCCGGGCTGGTGCTCGAGATCGCCTTCGACAGCATCCATCCCTCGACCCGGCACAAATCGGGCCTCGCGATGCGCTTTCCGCGCGTGCACCGCATCCGGTGGGACAAGCCGGCCGAGGAGGCCGATCTGCTCGAGACGCTCGAGGCGATGGTGGCCGGCGGGCCGGATGGCGAGAATTCTCGCGGTCCGTGACAGAGCAATGAAGACGAGGCGGAGCGGCGCGGGTATGCTCGGCTGGAGGCCTGTCATGCCTCCGTCCTTGCCGCATCCGTCGGTCTCGACGTGTCCGGAGGGCGGCCGGTCGCCGCCCCACCACCGATCATCGGGAGCTGCTCCGTGCTGTCGCTCACGCTGGGGAGTTCGGGAGACGATCTGGGCGATGCGCTCGACGCCGCCGAGGCGTTCTGCGACCAGGAGGGCGTGCCGCCCCGTGTGGCCGCCCGGCTGGGGGTGATCCTCGACGAGCTACTGTCGAACGTCGTCAACTACGCCTTCGACGGCAGGACGGACGGCGTGGTCGAGCTGCGGCTCGTGCGCCGCGGCGAGGAGATCGAGGGCGAGATCGTCGATGACGGCAAGCCCTTCGTCGCCGATGGCGTGGCGGTGCCCGACACCACCTTGTCGGTGGAGGATCGGCCGGTCGGTGGGCTGGGGCTGCACCTCGTCCGCAGCCTGACCACGCGGCTGGATCTCTGGCGCGAGGCCGACCGCAACCATGTCCGGTTCGCGGTGACGACGACGGCGCCCGACGCGACCTGACGATCGTCCGGATGTGCCGCCCGCCGGGGCGGCAGTAGCCCCGAGCGATCCGATCCGCGGTGCTCGCCCCGGCATGGCTTGGAAGATGACATGCCGAGCCCTTCCTTCAGGCAGCGCCGGGGGGTTTGTGCCGGCCCCGACGGGATAACAGCGGTTTCGAGACGCGCGGCGCTCTGGACACCTGAGGCGGCAATGCCGGCGTTGCGGTTGCAACTGGCCTTGTGCCGCCCGGCGCTCTACCGTAGGTGCACGGCTGGTCCGCCGCGGGACGGCCGACAGGGTGGCGCGTCCGGGCGTCCGATGTCGCTTCCGGGGGGATATGCAGTTCTCGACACGACTGGCGCTGATCGTCTGCGCCGCTGTGGTCTCCGTCGTCGTCGCGGTCGCGGCGGCGGCCTATGTCTCGTTCGACCGTCTCGGCGTCGAGCAGGTGCGGGCGCGCGTCGCCTTCGTCATGGAGAATCTGCGCAGCGGGCTCGAGACCAATCTGGCGATCGGTCTGCGGCTGGAAGAGCTGGCGATCGCCCAGGACATGATCGAGCGGCAGCGCGTCGCCGATCCGACCATCGTCTCGATCGATATCCTCGGCGCCGACGGGCGCACCCTGTTCAGCACCGATCGCGGCGTGATCGGCGAGCTGGCGCCGCCGGGCTGGCAGGCCGCGATCGCCCAGGCCGCCCGCAGCGGTTCGGGTGAGGGGGCGGGCGGCCCATCAGGCGATGCCGCGGGCGGCCGGGCCGAGAACTGGGCGGTCGAGGAGGGCGAGCAGATCGTCTTCGGCGCGCCCATCGATATCGGCATCGGCCGGCCGGTTGGCCATGTCGTCCTGGCCCTCTCCGCCGCCGAACGGGTGGCCTTCCTCGACCGGCTCGCCGGCGGGTTCGGCCTTGTTGCGCTCGCGGTGCTCGCGGTGGCGCTGCTGGTCGCGGCGACAGGGGCCGTAATGATCGGGAGGCGTACCCAACGCCCCCTCACAGAGGTGGCCGAGGTGCTGGCGGGCGGTGTCGGCAGCGCGGGGCCGCTGAGCATCCGCGCGGCCGCGGCACGTCGCACGGCCGAGGCGGCGGTATCCGATTTCGACGGCGCGGGCGGGAAGATCGGGGCGATCGATGCGGCCGGTTGAAGCGATCGCGACGGACGTGCCCGGGCGCCCGGGCCGCGCGGCCGCCTTCCGTTGCGCCGCCGCCCTGTTCCTCCTCACCCTCGTCATCGGCGGGCTCGCGGCGGCGCTGGTGGTGGGGGCCGCCGCCCGCCAGGCGGCACCCTCGGTCACCGCCGAGGCGGCGACGGCGGCCCAGGCCGTCGGCACCGCGCTGCGCGACCAGCTCGACCAGGCGCGGGGCTTCGGCATTCCACTCGCCGAACTGCCCGGCATCGACGAGGCCTTCGCAGCGGCACTCGACCAGGTGCCGGGCGTTGCCGCCATCGCGGTCGAGGCCGGGCCGGTCGCGGTGACGGTGGGTGATCCGGCAGGGGCCGGCGCGCCCCTCTCCTTCGCGCTGGGATCCGCCGGCCCGTCGGGGGCCGCGACCGCCCCGGCAGGGGAGGTCCGCGTCTGGCCGGTCGCCGACATCGCCTCCCGCGCATTGGGGCCGGTCTGGATCTTCGCGGCCGGAGCGGTGCTGGTCGCGTCGCTGCTCGCCGCGGCGGCCGGGTTCCTTCTGGCGATGCACCGCATCGTCGCGGCCGAGGCGGCCGTCGCCCGGCTCCTTGACGCGATCGGTGCGGGAGTGTTCCGGGACGTGCCGCATCGGTCGGTGACCGGTGCCGCCGGGGTGGCGCTGCGGGCGGTGCAGGCGCTGGTCGAGAGGGTGAAGGCGCGGCGCCGTGCGGTCCTGGCCCTCGCCGACGAGCTGCGCGGCATCGATTTCGACGGCAGCCTGACGCGGGAAACGGAGGCGGTGCTGGCGCCGGTCGAGCAACGCTGGCGTTTCGGCGGTGAGGCCGAGGGGGTGCGCCGCGCCGGTGAGCCCGGACGGCTGCCCTGGGCAGCCCCGGCGATCACGCTGCTCGGCACGGCCGCCTGGACGCTCGCTGCCCTGTTCGGCGGCGCCCGTGATGCGGGTCTGGCGGTCAGCGGCGTCGCACTGCCCGCCCCCTTGATCGATGTCGCGCTGGCGGCGCTGGCGCTCTTGTTGCTGGGCCGTACGGTACGGCGCGGCGGCCGCATCGCCGCTGCGGTCATCTGCATCGCGGCCGGCGCGGCAACCCTGGCGACCTTCCTGCCGGCAGCGCCGGCGCCCGTGGCAACCCGGCTCCTCGCCGCGGCGCTGCTGCCGCTCGCAGCGATGGCCGCAGCCCGTCCCGTCTTCCGGCTGCGTCTTGCATCGCCGCTGTTCCTGGCAGCCGGGGCCGGCCCTGCCGTCGCCGTCCTGCTCGCGCAGATCATGCCGTCCGATACCGTCGGCACGGCGGCCGGCGCGCTCCTCGTGCTGCTCGGCTGGCCGGCGGCGGCGCTGCGCGGAAGGGCCGTCCGGCCGGCGGGGCTGCGGGGCATGGCCCTCGCCGCAGCCGGTGCGATCCCGCTCGGCGCGCTCATCGGCATGGCCAATGTCTCGCCCGCCGACGGCGCGGCGCCGCTCGTCTTCGCAGGGCTCGCGCTGCTGGCGGGTCTCGCCGGCTGTGCCGTGGCGCTCTCCCGGACACCTCCACAGACCTGGGTGGGGCCGCTGGCCGGGGCGGTCGTTCTCGCCGGGCTGCACGGCGCGATCTCTCTCGGCGGGGCGGACCTGGCGGGTTGGGCCTTGCTCCTTTTCTGGGCGGTGCTGTGGCTCCTTGGCGGCCTTGTCGCCGGCAGTGTCGCGGCGATCGCCACGCCGCTCGGGATAGCGCTCGGATTTGCCGGCTGCCTCGCCGCCGCGGCCGCCTCCTGGCCCGCGATCGGCGGTGCCGCTGTGGTCTATTGCGTCGCGTTGGCCGTCGCTTACCTCCTGCCGCACCGGGGGGGCGCCCGCTGATGCTGCTGCGTGACAAGATCTCGCTGATCTTCGCCGGCGCCGTGCTGGCGCTCGCGGCCGGGCTCGTCCTCGCCGGCTGGCAACGTGAGGAGATCGCCGAAAGCCGCTTTGCCGCCGTCGCGACCGAGGGGCAGCGTGCGCTCTGGCAGCAGAGCGTCGCCGCCGAGACACGCCGCCTCGCCGATCTCGCGCTGCTGGCGACCCGCGATGAGGAGCTGGCGACCGCCCTCGCAGCCGGTGATCGCACCTCGGTGTGGCGGGTGATGAACCGCCTCTACGGCGCCCATCGCATCGCCGGCACGATCGATCTGATCGAGGTCGCGGATGCCGGGGGGACCGTCCTGTTCACCAGCGAGGCCGGCGGCCAAGCGGCACGGATCCTCGATCTTTCGACCCTCGACCGCGTCGCCTCGGGCGAGACGGTCGCGGGGCTCTGGCAAGACCAGCCCGACCGTTACCTCGTCCTGCACGCTTTCCCCGCGGTGCCGGCCCGGCCGGGTCTGGCGGTGGTCACCCTTGGTGTCGATGGCAGCCGCGTCCTCGCCGATTTCGCGGCGGCGCTGGCGACGCCGGCGGCGATCCTCAATGCCCGCGGTCGCACCGTCGACACCACCGCCGCCGGCATTTGGGAGACCATCGCGCCGGAGCTGCCGTTGCGCCGCGCCAGTGTCGAGACGGTCGCGGCGGGCGATACGCTCTATTCGATCACCGGCGTGCCGGTGAGCGATCTGGCCGGTGGCCATGCCGGCACCGTCGTCACCTTCCGCGATGCCACCGAGACGCTGGGCGAGGCGCAGCGCATCGGTCTTCTGACGCTGATCGGCGCGGCGCTGTTCGTGCTATTGGCGCTGATCGGCCTCGACCGCTTCCTGCGGCGGGCCTTCCGGCCGCTCGGCGATGCGATCGGGGTGTTGCGGGCGCTCGCGGCGGGCGACACCTCGGTCACGCTCACCGCCCAGGGCTCGGACGAGATCGGCCGGATCGCCGAGGCGGTGCGCGCCTTCCGCCGCAATGCGATCGCGCTGGACGAGGCCGGCCGCAACCGCGAGCGCCAGCGCCGCCGGCAGGAGCGCTTCATCCGCAAGCAGATGGAGGCGCTGGCCGACGCGCTCGACCCGGCCGCGCGGCAGGAGATGCTCGACGATCTGGCCGCCGCCTTCGCCCGTGCCGAAGCGGCAGCGGTCGCATCGGGCGCCATGACGGCGGAGCGCGCCGAGCCTCCGGCCGAGCCGGCGGCGTCCGAGCAGCTCGGTGTTCTGGCGGCCGTGCTCCGGCAGCTCTCCGCGCGGGTGCTCGAGCAGCATCAGCGGCTGTCGACGATGATCGTCGAGCTGCGCGAGGCGCTGGTCACCAAGACGAAGCTGATCGGGCTGCAGCAGGAGCTCGAGATCGCCCGCCAGGTGCAGCTGGCCATGGTGCCGTCCGCTTTCCCGCAGCTGCCGGAACTGGACGTCCATGCGCATATGCTGCCGGCCAAGGAGGTCGGCGGCGACTTCTACGATTTCTTCCCGCTCGACGAGCACCGCTATGCGATGGTCGTCGGCGATGTCTCGGGCAAAGGCGTGCCCGCGGCGCTGTTCATGGCGATCGCCAAGACCCTGATCAAGGCGACGGCGCGGTACGAGGAGCGGCCGGGTGCTTGCATCGAGCAGGTGAACACGCTGCTCGCCGCCGAGAACGACCAGATGCTGTTCGTCACCCTCTTCTACGGGGTGATCGACCGGCGCGACGGCACGCTCACCTATGTCAATGCCGGCCACAACCCGCCCTGCCTGATCGACGCCGACGGCACGGTGCGGATGGTGCCGCCGACCGGCGGCATCGCCGTCGCCATCATGGAAGGGGTGAGCTACAGCGAGGCCCAGCTCACGCTCGGTCCGGGGGATGCCATCCTGCTCTACACCGATGGCGTGACCGAGGCCTTCGACATCGACGGCGAGCAGTTCGGTGAGGCGCGTCTGGAGGCGCTGGCCCGCGATCTCGCCGGCAGCGACCGGATGGCGACGCTGGTCGCCGGCGTCTTCGAGGCGATCCACACCTTCGAGCGCGGCGCCTCGCAATCCGACGACATCACCAGCCTCGCCGTACGACGCGCCGGCGGACGAGGAGGAGCCGCTCCCCACACCGCCGCATGATGGAAAAGGCGGCCGCGCCGGCCCGGCCGAAGCCGGACCCGGCGCTGTGCCGCCTCAGGCGAGGCGCCGCCGGCCGGCGGCGCCTTCTGTCGGATCCCGACGCGCCTCAGGCCTTCGGTTGCGGCACGATCCGCAGATAGGGCTTCAGGGTCTTCCAGCCCCCCGGGAACTTCTCGCGCGCCGCCTCGTCGGAGACCGACGGCACGATAATGACGTCTTCGCCCTGCTGCCAATCGGCCGGCGTCGCCACCGAGTGGTGGGCGGTGAGCTGCAGCGAATCGATGACGCGCAGCAGCTCCTGGAAGTTGCGGCCGGTGCTGGCGGGGTAGGTGAGTGTCAGCTTCAGCTTCTTGTCCGGCCCGATCACATAGACCGAGCGGACGGTCAGCGTGTCGCTGGCGTTGGGATGGATCATCCCATAGAGGTCCGAGACCTTGCGGTCAGGGTCGGCGATCAGCGGGAAGTTCAGCGCGTAGCCCTGGGTTTCGGCGATGTCGCCGGCCCAGGCATGGTGGTCGGACACCGGGTCGACCGACAGCCCGATCACCTTGACATTGCGGCGCTCGAACTCCGGCTTCAGGCGGGCGACCGTTCCGAGCTCGGTCGTGCAGACCGGGGTGAAGTCCTTGGGATGGGAGAACAGGATACCCCAGCTGTCGCCGAGCCATTCGTGGAAGCGAATCGTGCCTTCGGTCGTCTCAGCCGTGAAGTCGGGAACGATGTCTCCGAGGCGCAGGGTCATGGGGATGACTCCTTGAAAAGATTGCAGAGGCTCCGTGCCGGCATGCTCGTAAAATCAGCAGAAAATGCACCGGCGATCAGGGTTTAAAATAATAGTACATTCTTGCGCGTGAATCACGGCGGAATCGGCGCGGGGCCCGTCCCGCAGGCCTCGGCCGTCCCGGGTCCGGTGCTCAGGTGAAGCGCGACAGGAATCCGCGCAGCCGCTCGTTGGAGGGGTCACGCAGGACCACTTCCGGGCGTCCTTCCACGGCGATCACCCCGCCATCCATGAAGACGACGCGGTCGCTGACGTCGCGGGCGAAGGCCATCTCATGGGTCACGACGATCATCGTCATCCCCTCTTCGGCGAGGCTCCGCACCACCGCCAGCACCTCGCCGACCAGTTCGGGGTCGAGTGCCGAGGTGATCTCGTCGAGCAGCAGCACCTTCGGATCCATGGCGACGGCGCGGGCGATCCCGACACGCTGCTGCTGGCCGCCCGAGAGCTGGGCCGGCAGGCTGTCGGCCTTGTGGGCGAGGCCGACGCGTTCGAGCCAGCGCTCGGCCACCGCGCGCGCCTCGGCCCGGCTCATGCCGCGCACCTTTCGCAGCCCGAGCATGACGTTCTCCGCCGCCGTCAGATGCGGGAACAGGTAGAACATCTGGAAGACCATGCCGGTCTCCGCCCGGATCCTCGACAGCTCGCGCTCGGACCGCGGCCGCCGTCGCGGCGTGCCGGGCGGGTCTCGGAAGCCGACCTCGACCCCCTCGATCGCCACCGAGCCATCGTCATAGGTCTCCAGCAGGTTGACGCAGCGCAGAAGGGTCGTCTTGCCGCTTCCCGAGGGGCCGATGATGGTGACCACCTCGCCGCGCCTGACGTCGAGGTCGACGCCCTTGAGCACGCTGAGGGCGCCGAAGGATTTCTTCAGCCCGCGGATGCTGACGAGGGGCTGCGTCTGGCCCGCCTGTGCGGGCATCGGATCACTCGCGGACATAGGCGAAGCGGGCCTCCAGCGTTCGGGACAGGCTCGACAGCGTGTAGTTGATGGTGAAGTAGATGATCGCGCCCAGCACGTAGAGCGGCATCGGCTCGTAGGTCCGGCCGATCACCTGCTGGATCGACTGCATCAGGTCGATGACGCCGACCAGCGACACCAGCGCGCTGCCCTTCACCGCATCGGTGACGTTGTTGATCCAGGGCGGCAGGAAACGGCGCAGCGCCTGCGGGAAGATGACGGAGAACAGACGCTGGCTGAAATCGAGGCCGATCGCCTTGCCCGCTTCCATCTGACCGTGATGGATCGACTGCAGCGCCCCGCGGGCGATCTCGATCACCTGGGCGGTGGAGAACAGCGTCAGCGCCAGCACCGCCGCCCAGAAATTGTCGAAGTTCAGCCCGGCGATCGGCAGCCCGTAATAGACGAAGAAGATCAGCACCAGCACCGGGATGCCGCGGATCACGTCGCTGAACAGGCGGATCGGCCAGACGGCGATCGCCGGTCCGTAGGTCAACGCGACGCCGAGGGCGACACCAATGACCAGCGAGAACAGGACGACGAGGCCCGAGACCTGGAGGGTGACGGCGAGGCCCTGGCCGAGGAAGGGCAGGGCGGCGATGGCGGCGTCGATCATCGTGTCACCGCCGGATCGCGAAGCGCCGCTCGACCCGGCGCAGCAGCCACAGGATCAGCCAGCCGGTCACCAGATACATCGGCGTGACGATGGCGTAGACCTCGACGATCCTGAAGGTGTTGAAGTTGATCCATTGCGCGCCGTAGGTGAGCTCGGGCACCGCGAGCACCGAGGCGATCGAGGTGTCTTTGAACAGCGACACGAAGGTGTTGCTGAGGGCAGGCAGAACGATACGGAACATCAGCGGCAGCCGGACCTGGACGAGGCGCTGAAACGGCGTGAGGCCGATCGCCTTGCCGGCATCAGTCAGCCCGCGCGGGATCGCGGCGAGGCCGGAGCGGAACACCTCGACGAGATAGGCGCCCGAATAGAGCGACAGCGTCACCACGAAGGATGTCGCGGCGTCGTAATAGATGTCGACGACCGTCGGCACTCCGTAGAAGACGAGATAGACCAGCAGCAGCAGCGGAATGTTGCGGATCACCTCGACATAGACGCCGACGAGGAGCCGCGCGAGCCGGCCGCCCGAGACGTGTACCAGCGCGAGAGCGAGGCCGATGACGACGCCGATGGCGATCGACACGACGGCCAACTCGAGGCTGAGCAACAGCCCGCCGGAGAGCCGGTCGAAATGCCGCCAGATCAGGGTGAAGTTGAGATCGTAGTTCATCGCGCCCCGTACGCCTGGAAGGGCGCGGCCGCCCCGGGGAAATCCCGGGCGGCGGCCGCGCGGTATCGTCAGATCGTCGGGAAGCCGGGCTCGCGCACCGGCGCGTCGAGGCCGAAATAGTCGCGGAAGGCGGCGTCGTAGATCGCGTTCTGATGGCCGAACATCGCGACCTCGAAACAGCTGTTCACAAATTTCAGCCAGTCCGGGTCGCCCTGACGGACGGCGGCGCCGTAGAGCATGCTGAACCAGTGCTTGCCGGCGTCGAAGTAGCGATCGGGCGTCTGCGCGACCATCCAGCGCACGGTCGACAGGTCGACGGCGGCGCCATGGACGCGGCCGGATTCGAGCGCCTGCACGACATTCGCCTGGGTGTCGAGCTGCATCACCTGCGCCTCGGGCAGCACCGAATGCACCGAATGCTCGGCATCGACGTTCTGGAGGATCGAGATGCGCGTATCGGAACCGGCGGCGAGCATCTCCTCATAGGTCCGGCGCTCGCCATCGGGCTTGGACAGCAGCGCGATGCCCTCGACGTAATAGGGGCGGGTGAAGGCGACCAGCTGCGCGCGCTGCGGCGTGATCGTCATGAACTGGATGGCGATGTCGGTCTTGCCCGTCGTGATGTTCGGGATGCGGGCGGCCGGATCCTGGCGGACGAATTCGATGGCGTTCTCGTCGTCGAACAGGCCGAGCGCGAGGATGCGCGCCATCGCGATGTCCATGCCGACGAGGTTCCCCGCCTCATCCTCGAAATGCCAGGGCGCGTTGGTGCTGCCCGTGCCGACGATGACATAGCCGCGGTCGAGCACGGTACGCAGCAGGCTGCCCTCGGCCGATTGGGCCGCAGCCTCTTTGGCATGCATCGCCGCTCCGGCGGCGACGAGCGCCGCGCCGCCGGCCAGCCCGCCCGCGCCGAGCTTCAGGAAGTGGCGCCGCTGCTCCGTCCTCGTGTCCTTGCTGCTGGTCATGATGTCCCCCTGGTTGACGATTGATGGGTGGCGGGTGATCGTCCGCCTGCCCGGGACGGTGAGTGCGCCGGACCGCCGGCACGCTCCTCCGTTCTGCCGAGGGCCGTCGCGACCGATCCGAAGCGCGGCCGACCGCGCCTCTCCCAGGGATCCGCCGCATGACCCGTCCCGATGCGCTCGACACGCCCTTCGTCGCGATCGACCTCGATGTCGTGGAGCGCAACCTCCGACGTGCCCAGGCGTACTTCGATGCCCATGGCATCGCGCTCAGGCCGCATGTGAAGACCCACAAGATCCCCGAGCTGGCGCGCCTGCAGATCGCTCTCGGCGCCTGCGGCGTGACCTGCCAGAAGCTCGGCGAGGCCGAGACGATGGCCGATGGCGGTGTCGACGACCTGCTGGTCACCTTCAACATCGTCGGACGGTCCAAGCTGGAGCGGCTGGTGGCGCTGGCGCGCCGTGTCCGGATCGCCGTGGTGGCGGACAGCGAGGCGGTGGTGGATGGGCTGTCGCAGGCGATGAGCGCGGCCGGCCTGATCCTGCCGGTGCTCGTCGAATGCGACACCGGCGCCCATCGCTGCGGCGTTGCGGATCCGATCGCAGCGGCCGGTCTCGCCGGTGCGATCGACCGGGCGCCGGGGCTGGCCTTTGCGGGGCTGATGACCTATCCGCCGAAGCACCAGGTCGCGACGACCCGGGCCTGGCTCGCGGCGGCGCTCGACGCCCTCGATCGGGCCGGCCTGCCGCACGGCACCGTCAGTGTCGGCGGCACGCCCGACATGTACACCGCCCATACGCTGGGAGTGTCGACCGAACACCGGCCCGGCACCTACATCTATTCCGACCGCTATATGGCCGAACACGGGGTCGGCACTCTCGCCGATTGCGCGCTGACCATCACCGCGACCGTGGTGTCGCGGCCGGCACCCGACCGAGCCATCGTGGACGCCGGCTCGAAGACGCTGTCGCTCGACCCGATGGGTCTCGACGGCTTCGGCGCACTGCTCGAATACCCGGCGGCGCGGCTGGTGGCGCTGTCGGAGGAGCATGGCCATCTCGACCTGTCGGCATCGCCCGAGCGGCCGCTTGTCGGCGACCGGGTGACGATCATTCCCAACCACGCCTGCGCGGTATCGAATCTGCATGACGAGATCGTCGCCACCCGTGGCGGCGCGGTCGAGCGCGTCTTCCGGGTCGCGGCGCGTGGTCGGGTCCGCTGAGACCCGGCCGGCGCGCCGCCACGTCAGTCCGGCCATCGCATGAGCGCTTCGTAGCGGCGCCGCTGCCGGTCGGCGAGCGGCGAGGCGATGGGTGTGTTGGAGCGGCGGGCCCGTTCCAGCTCCTCCGCCAGCCGGTCGGCCACGATCTCCGCCTCGCCGGGATGCAGGTTGCACGGGTCGAGGAAAAAATGCCCGAGCTCGACCTCGTGGTCGCGGACGATGACGGGCGGGTGGCCGCCGGCGAGCGCGTCGGCGAGATCCCAGGCGGTGATCCGCGCGAGTTCCGGATCGACCGCCACCTCCAGCCGGTCGAGCGGGTTGTGCGTCGGGTCGGGGACGATCCGCGCGGTGACGCCCGCCAGTCCGGCGAGCCGGTCGCGCCAGAGATGCAGCGCCGCCGTCTCGCGGGCGCGCACGGCGGCATGATCGCGCCGCGCCCAGGCCTCGAGCGCGGCGATGGTGCCGATCATCCCCTCCTTGCCGACCTTCATGCCGCGGCCGATGCCGAGATTCTGGAGGAAGGCGGCGCGGACGAGCGGCTTGCGGCCGGCGACGATCCCCGCGGTGAGGCCGCCGAGGAATTTGTGCGCGCTGTAGACGGCGATGTCGGCGCCCGCGGCGAGGAAGCCTTCGAGATCGTATTCCGATGCGGCATCGACGATGACCGGAACGCCGCGCGCATGGGCGATGGCGCAGACCGTCTCGAGCGGCAGCTGGCCGAACTGCACCGTGTGGTGCGAGACGACGTAGAGCACCGCTGCCGTGCGCTCGCCGATCGCCCCCTCGAGCTGGTAGGGCGCCACATGGGTCGCCTGGCCGAACGGCACCGGTCGCGCGCCGGAGAGGCGGATGGCCTGTTCGACCGGCGCACCGTAGCCGACCATGTGGCCAATCTGGATCGGCACCTCGTCCCGCAACCCCCGGGCATCGGGCAGGCGCTCGATCGCGGCGAGGTCACTGCCGGTCATCGCGCCGGCGACCGCGATGGTGAGGCCGGCCGAGGCCGAGGCGGTGACGCAGCCGGCCTCGGTCGCGCAGGCACGGGCGATGACCTCGCTCGCCTTGCGCTGCAGCGCATTGATCTCGACGAATTCGGGAAGGATCTCCGAGACCGCCTGCACCACCTCCGGCACCACGATCGACGCGCCGAGCGCCGTCATCGTGCCCGATACGTTGATCACCGGGCGCAGCCCGTAGCGCTCCCTCACATCGCTGCGCCGGCTCACCACCGGGGCTTTTGGGGTGGCGGCTGCTTCGGGCGGTGTCGCACTCACGATCGGGTCCTCGTCTGTCGGTTCCGAAGGATCATGGGAGTGCCGCGCCGAGATCCGTCGTGGTCGCGGCAAAGGGCGGCTCGGCATCGCCTGCGATCTCGGCAACGGCCTCGATCTCGACGGTGATGCGCCCGGGCAGGGCGCCGAGGCCGACGGCCGTGGCGGTGGCGGCGCCGGCCGGGCCGAAGACCGCCGTGAGGAGATCGGTGCAGCCGTCGAGGACCGCCGCATGCTCGGTGAAATCAGGCACGGCATTGATCATGCCGAACAGCCGCACGATGCGGTTGACGCGGTTGAGGTCGCCGGTCGCGTAATGCAGCACCGCGATCAGATTGATCGCGACGAGGCGGGCATGGGCGCGGGCCTGGGCGAGCGGCACGTCATTCCCGACCGTGCCGGTGTGCAGCCGGCCCGCGGCGTCGATGGGGCCCTGGCCGGAGACGAACAGGATCCGCCCAGTGCCGGCATGCGTCTCATAGGTCGCGATCGGCCGCGGCGGCGACGGCAGCTCGATCCCAAGACGATCCAGACGCGCATAGACGTCCATTCCGCGCCCGACCCTGCCTCTCCGGCCGGTCGGCTCCCCCTCCTCAAGGCTTGTCGCACGGGCCTATTCCACTGTAACGGAACGTCGGCCGGTGCAACGGAACGAGGCTAGGTCTCGGCCGGTGGTGGCGTCAAGCCGGCCAGAGAAGGAGGATGCGGCATGGAGGAGAGGGGGCGCCGGCGCGTGAGCGGGGTCGATCGGGTCTTCCAGCTCCTCGATCATCTGACCGAGCGCGAGGGTGCCGCCCGGCCGATCGACATCGCCCGGGCCATCGGTGCACCGAGCTCCACGGTCTATGAGATCGTCGAGCAGCTCGTAGCGCGCGAGGTGCTGCGGCGCGACGAGACGGGTGCGGTGGGGCTGGGACCGAAGCTGATGCATTACGGCCTCGCCTACCGGCATGCGACGCCCCTGTTCGAGGTGGCGCATCGCGAGATGCGGCGATTGGCTGCCGAGACGGGGGAATCGGTCCAGATCTGTGGCCGCGACGGCGACATGATGGTGGTGCTGGCGATGGCCGAGGGGGCAGGGCATTTCCGCGTCACCTCGCATGTCGGCACCCGCATCCCGCTGAACTGGACGGCATCGGGCCGGCTGCTCGTCGGCCATCTGCCGGAGGAGGAGCGCCGCCGCCTCTTCGCGCGCGCCGCGCGGCCCTCGCCGACCGGCCGGGCCGAGACCGATCCGACGGTGCTCTCCGGCGCGGCGGCGGCGGCCCTGGCCGAGCGGATCTCCATCCAGCTCAGCGAGTCCGACTATGCCGTCGCCTGCATCGCCGCGCCCGTCGTCGCGCCGTCCGGCGCCTGCCTTCTGACGATCAGCATCGTGCTGCCGGAAGCCAAGGCCGGGCGCGAGGCGGCGCGCTGGTCATCGCGCGTGCGCGAGGCCGCGGCCGCCATCGAGCGGGCGATGGGCTGGGCCGCGGCGCTCCGCGCTTGACAGTCGGGCCCGAGGCCATATTGTGCGCGGCCTATTCCCGGGAACGTGGCGCCGGTCGATCCCTCGTATCTGCGCCCGCCCTGCCGGCCACCGGCCGGGCCTACCGGGACAACAGCGAAGCAGGATCGCGCGCGCATGTCCAAGCGCCTCAACTCGAAGCACAAGATCGACCGCCGTCTCGGCGTCAACCTTTGGGGCCGGCCGAAGAGCCCGCTCAACAACCGTGAGTATGGTCCGGGCCAGCATGGCCAGCGGCGCAAGAAGCCGACGGATTTCGGCACCCAGCTCATGGCCAAGCAGAAGCTCAAGGGCTATTACGGCAACATCGGCGAGAAGCAGTTCCGCCGCCTCTATGCCGAGGCCGTGCGGCGCCGCGGCGACACCGGCGAGAACCTGATCGGCCTGCTCGAGCGCCGTCTGGACGCCGTCGTCTACCGCCTGAAGTTCGCACCGACCGTCTTCGCCGCGCGCCAGCTCATCAATCACGGCCATGTGCTGGTGAACGGCCGCCGCGTGAACATCCCCTCCTACCGCCTCGCCGATGGCGACGAGGTGCAGATCAAGGAGAAGTCGCGCGAGCTGCCGGTGGTGCTGGCCGGCGCCCAGTCGGCCGAGCGCGACGTGCCGGACTATCTCGAGGCCGATCACGGCGCGATGAAGGGCCGCTTCCTGCGTGCACCGGCGCTGGCCGACGTGCCCTATCCGGTGTCGATGGAGCCGAACCTGGTCGTCGAGTTCTACAGCCGCTGAAGGTTCGCCGCCGCTCTCCGGGAGCGGCTGGAGCTTGGGAGAGGGCAGGGCCGCACTGCGAGGTGCGGCCCTTTCCTTTTCTCGCGCCGCGGCGCGTATGGCGGCGCGTTCCATCCACGCGGTCCACCCGTGCCCGCCACCGGCGTCTGCCGGCCACCCCTCTGCCCCGTGCCGTCACCCGAAGGCCGGGGGCCGTCCCGCGGTCTGCACCGACGTCGCCCCGGATGCCGGCCTCCGTCGGCATGACGGGGGATTGGTGCGAGGCGATGGACGCCGAACGCATGGTCGACCGGAAACGTATCGGGATGAGAGAGAGGTTCGTTCGTATTGCTCGCGCCGCCGATGGTCCTTACGCCGCCGCTTCCTTCGTCATCCCTGCCGGAGGCGGGGTCTCCCGATGCTGCTCCCCGGGCGTGCCGGAGCATGGAAGGGCAGGGTTGCGCGGTACGGCCCTTCCTTACGGCTGCCGCGCGATCTCCTCGTTCCCGAGAAGTGCCGCGAGATCGATCAACCGCCCGATCACGCGGGCGCCACTCGCCGTCAGATGATCGTCGTCGTAGTAGAGCAGGACGCCGTCGCGCTCAGCCCGACAGATCTCTGCGTCGCACAGGATCGGCGTAGGAAAAAAGGCGTGGACATTCGCGTGGGTGCGGGCGATCTCCTCGATCACCGCGTTACTGAGTTGCAGTACAGCATCGACCTCGGCACGTGTCGTTACAAGGCAACTGCTTGGGTCGCCTTCGCGCATGTAAGCCCGCAGCAGGCAACGGGCCGGATCCTGCGGGAAGACCGGAACCTGCCCGAGGATCAGGACGGGCGTCCCGCGTTCGGCCATTGCCACCACAATTCTCTCAAGAGCGATCCGTAACGCTGTTTCGCCGTCGATTTCTACATCGCCGGCATCGCCGCGCATGAAGAACTGCCACTCGTGTTCATTGTCGGCCTCCCCGCCAAGTCGCCGGGACCAGCGAGCCGCCAGTACCAGAAGGTCGAGGTCGGGTATCGCGCGGACCAGATCGAAGGCGGCGTCGTGAAACCGCATGCAACCCTCGACCGGCGCGCCGGTGCCGGCCAATACGATCCGAATGCCAGGCAAGGGGACGCAGCCGCCTTGAGCCACCTCGCGTACCGTCAACCCCGACGCAGCCGCCTCGTCAGCGATGGCCGGGAAGAAGTGGTCGGCATGAGAATCGCCCCAAACGACCACTTCATAACGTCCCTCGTCGGCACCAGGACCCTGCAGACAACCATCCACAGGCGGCAATGACGTCTTGCTATCACCAAGCAGGCATCTTCGCCGGAGCGGGTTGTGGTCGGCTGCAGCGTTCTCCGCCATTCGGGCCGACGGCGGAAGGTCAGGTAATCCGCGAAGCAGCCATATTCCCGCCACCGCAGCGAGAAGGGTTACCGCGCTCACGATGCCTAGAGCGACGCGACGACGGGACCCCGTCGGGGTGAGACCAGGTCTTCGGAAAGGCGTCTCGACAATCCACCAGGAAAGAGCGGCAACGCCCACCGAAGCAGTTACCGCCAGCACTGCTTCGGCCGGGGTAAGGCTTCGGTCGAGAATGATCGCGGGCAGGACGAGAAGCGGCCAGTGCCAGAGGTAAAGCGAATAGGAGATCAGCCCGATGAAGACCAGTGTCGGTTGGCCTAGAAGCCGGGCGGTCATTGTTCTTGTAGAACAGCGCCCGGCATGGATGATCATGGCCGCGCCCAGGCATGGAAGAAGTGCCGGGAGGCCGGGACTGCCGTGTCCCGATCAAAGCCTGCGACAGCGACTAGGATCATCGCCAAACCGGCTGCGGCCAAAGGTTCCGCCAGTTGCCGGCTGGGGGCGCTCAGGATCGGCAGTGCCAGCAAGGCGCCGATCAGGAGTTCCCAGGCACGGGTGGGCAGCAGGTAATAAGCAAACTCGGGCCGCGCCCGCACGCCCCAGTGAGCGAGGCCGAGGGAGAAAAGGGTGAGGCCGACGATGGTAATGGCGAGGCGACGTCCGCCGCCACAGCGCAGGAGTACGATGAGAATTATTGGGTAGAGGATGTAGAACTGTTCCTCCACCGCCAGTGACCACGTGTGGAGAAGCGGCATCTGAGCCGCTTCTGGCGCGAAGTAGCCAGTTTGGGTAACAAAAAATATGTTTGAGACGAACGCAGTGGCCGCTATCGCGCTTGGCGCCAAGCTCGAATACTCTGGACGAGACAAGAATGCCCAACCGAGTAATGATACGACAGCGAGCATCGTGAAAAGGGCAGGAAACAGCCGGCGGATGCGGCGATCGTAGAAGCCGATGATCGAGAAACGACCGGCAGATATGTCACGATACAGGATACGCGTAATCAAGAAGCCGGAAATTACGAAGAAGATGTCGACACCGACAAAGCCGCCGTGAACGGGGCCGAGACTCGCATGATGCAACACGACAGAGGCCACAGCCACAGCGCGCAAGCCGTCAATGTCCCGGCGGTGACCTATGAGCGCGTCCGGCAGCGCGCTCGTCATCACCCTGTTCGTGCCCCCCGTACTCTGGTCATCTCGGTCAGGATGTCTTCAAGTCGCCTGGGAAGATGATCGCGCCGGCACCGCCGGTGCGGCCCGGTTGCGGAGGGCATCCCAGCTGAAGATCCCGAGGCCTGTCCAGATGCAGCCGAAAGTGATCGCTTGGGGAAGGCCGAAGGGCTCGCCATAGAGGCCCACGGCGATGAGGAACTGCAGCGACGGTGCAAGGTACTGCGCGATGCCGAGCGAGGTCAGCGGCAGGTGTTTGGCGGCCGTCATGAAGAGGACGAGCGGGGCCGCGGTGACGATGCCGGCGACAATCAGCATCAGGGACATATAGGCACCCGATCCGCCGATCGCTGTCGGGCCGAAATCACCCTCACCGATCATGCCCAGCCATACGACGTAGGCGACGCAGAAGGGCACGAGCAGCAGCGTCTCGATCGACAGCCCGGCGATCGGGTGCATCCGGTACTTCTTGTGGAGCAGGCTGTAGAAGGCCCAGCTATTGGCGAGGGCCAGCGACAGCCAGGGCACGACACCGGCCGCCACGGCCGAGACGGCGACGCCGGCGCCGGCGATCAGCACCGCGACGATCTGTGCCCGGCGCAGCCGTTCCTGCAGGAAGACGACGCCGATCACGACATTGACGAGCGGCGTCATGAAATAGCCGAGGCTCGCCTGGACGATATGGCCGCTGAGCGCCGCCCAGATATAGGTGGACCAGTTGGCGGTGATGAGAATCGTCGAGCCGATATAGAGCAGCCAGCGGCCGCGGACTTCGCGGAGCTGGTGAAGCTGGCCCGTCGCCCAGAGGATCGCGGTCAGCAGCACACCGGTCCACAGCACACGGTGTGCGATGATCTGCCAGGCGCCGGCCTCCTCGATGGTGCGGAAGAAGATCGGGACGAGGCCCCAGCCGAGGAACGCCCCCAGCGCGCATATCCAGCCGCGCCTCGTTTCGCTGCCGTCCGTCGCTGCGCCCGTATTCATCTGCCCGAACTGGTATGAGGCCGCCATCGGGGGCGGGACATGGAAAGGGCGGGGCCGCGATCAGCCCCGCCCATATGAACCATCGTGCCGGCGGCGAGCAGCCGGCCGCCGGTTCAGCCGCGCGGCTCGATCCGGATGCCGTGGCTGGTCAGCAGCTCGGCCAGCTCGCCCGACTGGTACATCTCGCGGACGATGTCGCAGCCGCCGACGAATTCACCCTTGACGTAGAGTTGTGGGATCGTCGGCCAGTTGGTGAAATCCTTGACGCCCTGGCGCAGCTCGGGGTCGGCCAGCACGTCGATGCCGTGGAAGGGCACGCCGAGATGGTTGAGGACCGACACCACGGCCGCCGAGAAGCCGCATTGCGGGAAGACCGGCGTGCCCTTCATGTAGAGCACCACGTCGTTCTGCGCGATGTCGTTGCGGATGCGATCGAAAACCGGGCTGTCCATGATTTCTCTCCGGATGGCGGGGCAAGGCGCCGCCGCTCAACCCTCAGGCGGGCGGGTGTGCAACATCAGCGCGTGCAGCTCGTTGCCCATACGGCCCTGCAGCGCCTCGTAGACCATCTGGTGCTGGCGGACCCGCGGCACACCGCGGAACCCTTCATGGATGACATAGGCGGCGTAATGGTCACCATCACCGCGCAGATCCTCGATCCGCACCTCGGCGCCGGGCAGACCTTCCTTGATCAGGCGGATGATCTCCGCCGCGTCCATCGCCATCACCCCTCCACCGGATCGCTGCCCATGAAGGACGGCAGCCAGGCCTCATGGGCCGACCGCAACGCCTCGACGGATATGGTTGCCGTCCCGCCGCGTGTCAATTCGGCCCCGCCCGTGGTCCCGAGCAGCCGC
Source organism: uncultured Mycobacteriaceae bacterium (assembly GCA_964406375.1). Classification (GTDB taxonomy): domain Bacteria; phylum Pseudomonadota; class Alphaproteobacteria; order DSM-16000; family Inquilinaceae; genus CAYORM01. The sequence continues at coordinate 70,452 of CAYORM010000007.1, forward strand.
GCGGGCACGCCGGCCGCCCGTGCCCGGGCGAGGACCGCCTCCGCATCGGTGGTGGTGACGAGATAGCGCGCCTGGTCCTCGCCAAAGAGGAGGCCCGGATCGTCGGGCAGATCGAGCGTGGCGCCCATCCGGCCCGCCATCGCCATCTCCGCGAGGGCGATGTAGAGACCGCCATCGGACAGGTCGTGACAGGCGGTGGCGAGGCCGTCGCCGATCAGCGCCCGGACGAGGTCGCCATTGCGCCGCTCGGCCCCGAGGTCGACGGGCGGCGGAGCCCCGGCCTCGCGCCCGTGGATCTCGCGGGCATAGAGGCTCTGGCCGAGATGGCCGGTGGTCTCGCCGATCAGGATGATCGCCTGGCCTGCGGCCGGGAAGGCGAGGCGGACGAAGCGGCCGCCGGCTTCGATCAGCCCGACGGCGCCGATCGCCGGGGTCGGAAGGATCGCCTCGCCGCTGGTCTCGTTGTAGAGGGACACATTGCCCGAGACGACAGGGAAGTCGAGCGCGCGGCAGGCCGCCGCCATGCCGCGGATGCAGCCGACGAACTGCCCCATGATCCGCGGCTTCTCGGGATTGCCGAAATTCATGTTGTCGGTGACGGCGAGCGGGCGCGCACCGGTCGCCGTGAGGTTGCGCCACGCCTCGGCCACGGCCTGCGCACCGCCCGTTTCGGGATCGGCGAAGCAGTAGCGCGGCGTGCAGTCGGTGGTCATGGCCAGGAGCTTGCCGGTGCCGTGCACCCGTACCAGCGCCGCGTCGGCCTGGCCCGACAGCGCCACGGTGTCGCCGCCGACCTGGCTGTCATACTGCTCCCAGATCCAGCGCTTGGAGGCGAGATCGGGACAGGAGAGCAGCCGCAGGAGCACCGCCTCGGCGCTGTCCGGCAGGGGCAGCGTCTGCGGGTCGAGCGGGGCAGGGGGCGGCGTCGGCTCCCAGGGGCGGTCATAATCGGGCGAGGCCTCGACGAGGGCCGCGACCGGCATGTCGGCATAGGTGCGGCCATGCATCCGCAGCACCAGCCGTCCGGTGTCGGTGACCCGGCCGATCACGGCGAAATCCAGCTCCCATTTGCGGAAGATCGCCTCCGCCTCGGCCTCGCGGCCGGGCTTGAGGATCATCAGCATCCGCTCCTGGCTCTCGGACAGCATGATCTCGTAGGGCGTCATGCCGGCCTCGCGCTGTGGCACGCGATCGAGATCGAGATCGATACCCAGCCCGCCCTTGCTCGCCATCTCGACCGAGGAGGAGGTGAGCCCGGCAGCGCCCATGTCCTGGATCGCGACGATGGCGTCGGTCGCCATCAGCTCCAGGCACGCCTCGATCAGCAGCTTTTCGGTGAAGGGGTCGCCGACCTGCACCGTCGGTCGCTTCTCCTCCGAAGCCTCGTCGAACTCCGCCGAGGCCATGGTCGCGCCATGGATGCCGTCGCGCCCGGTCTTCGAGCCGACATAGACGACCGGGTTCCCGACGCCCGCCGCCGCCGAATAGAAGATCCGGTCGGCTCGGGCGACGCCGACGGTCATCGCATTGACGAGGATGTTGCCGTTGTAGGCGGGGTGGAAGTTCGTCTCGCCGCCGACGGTGGGCACGCCGACGCAATTGCCGTACCCGCCGATCCCGGCGGTCACCCCGGCGACCAGATGCCTGGTCCGCGGATGATCAGGGCTGCCGAAGCGCAGGGCGTTGAGATTGGCGACCGGACGCGCGCCCATCGTGAAGACGTCGCGCAGGATGCCGCCCACACCGGTCGCCGCGCCCTGGTAGGGTTCGATGAAGCTCGGGTGGTTGTGGCTCTCCATCTTGAAGATGGCGGCGAGGCCGTCGCCGATATCGACGACGCCGGCATTCTCGCCCGGTCCACAGATCACCCAAGGCGCCTTGGTCGGCAGTGTCTTCAACCAGCGCCGCGAGGATTTGTAGGAGCAGTGTTCTGACCACATCACCGAGAAGACGCCGAGCTCGGTCAGCGTCGGCTGCCGGCCCATGATGCGGTGGGTCAGCGCGAACTCGTCATCGGTCAGGCCGAATTGGCGGGCGAGCTCCGGCGTCACCTCGGGCTCGGCGGGCGGCAGGGTGGCGGCGGTCATGACAGAGCCTCGATCAGCCCCTCGAACATGCGACGGCCGTCGGTCGAGCCGTGCAGCGGGTCGAAGGCGCGCTCGGGATGCGGCATCAGCCCCAGGATGCGCCGGCCCGGGGCGAGGACACCGGCGATGTCCGCGACACTGCCATTGGGATTGCCGCGGCCATCCTCGTCGGTGACGTAGCGGAAGGCGACGAGACCCTCGCCCTCGATCCGTGCCAGCGTCTCGGGGTCGGCGAAATAGCAGCCGTCGTGATGGGCCACCGGCACGCGGATCACCTCGCCCGCCGCATAGCCGCGGGTGAAGGGGCTGTCGGCGGTCTCGACACGCAGCGAGACCGGGCGGCAGCGAAACCGCATCGAGGCGTTGCGCAGCAGCGCGCCGGGCAGCAGCCCGGCCTCGCAGAGGATCTGAAAGCCGTTGCAGATGCCGAGAACGGCCGCACCGCCCTCCGCCGCCGCCCGCACCGCCGGCATGATCGGCGATTGTGCCGCCATCGCCCCGCAGCGCAGATAGTCGCCATAGGAGAAGCCGCCGGGCACGACGATCAAGTCGGGCCGCGGATCGGGCAGTTCCGTGTCGCGATGCCACACCATGGCAGGCGGGGTGCCGGTCGCCTCGGCGAGCGCCACGGCGACGTCGCGATCGCAATTCGAACCGGGGAAGACGATGACGGCGGCCTTCATGCCGCGGATGTAACGGGCCGTCCCAAGGGCCGCAAGGCATCCGAGCGCCGGGCAGCCCTGCGGGTCGCTGAGGTCGGGCGGCAGGCGGCTTGATCGCCGGGGCACATTCGCCGCCTAGTGTGATGACGCCGGGCGTGACGGCCCGCCAGGCCCGAGCCAGCGACGGAGGATGCCATGCCCGACAGCGAACGTGCCTTTGCGGACCTCGCCGACCCCGACGCCGCCACTCACCGCGGCCAGCCGGGCGACGAGCGACCGAGCAACCGTTCCGCCAACCCGACCTTCGGGGCGATCGTGACGGCAGGCCTCTCGCGCCGCGGTATATTGACCGGCGGTCTGGCGCTGGCGACTTCGGCTCTGTTCGGTCCGGCGCTGACCGTTCGCGGCGCGCGCGCCGAGGCCGCGGGCGGCGGGCTCCTCGGCTTCACTCCGGTCCCGACCAGCGCGGCCGACACCGTGACGGTGCCTTTGGGCTACCGCGCCGAGGTCCTCATTCCCTGGGGCACGCCGCTCGACGGCAGCGGCGGCTTCACGCAGGCCGCCAGCGGCGAGGAGCAGGCGCGGCAGATCGGCAGCCATCACGACGGCATGCATTTCTTCCCGATCGACGGCAGTTCGGAGGACGGGCTCCTGGTGCTGAACCACGAATATGTCGCGCCGCGCTGGCTTCATCCGGGCTATGCCGGCAGGGCGGTCGGCGAGGACGAGGTGATCATCACCGACGGCACCCGCGATCCCGGGGAGGTGCTGAAGGAGATGAATGCGCACGGCGTGTCGATCGTCCGCATCCGCCGCGGCGAAGGCGGGCGCTGGGCGGTCGTCGACGATCCGCTCAACCGCCGCGTCACCGCGCTGACGCCGATGGAGATCGCCGGACCGGTGCGCGGCTCATCCCATGTCCGCACGCGCTACAGCCCCGATGGGACGCGGGTGCGCGGCACGCTCAACAATTGTGCGAGCGGCGTCACGCCCTGGAACACCTACATGGCGGGGGAAGAGAACTGGGCCGGCTATTTCCGCAACGGCGATACGGATGAGGCCGGCGCGCCGGCGCTGCCGCGCGAGCATGACCGCTACGGCGTGCCGACCGGCCGCGGCCGCTACGCCTGGGAGCTCGCCGCGGGCGGGGACGACGCCTGTCTGCGCTTCGACGCCTCGCGACGGGCGGCGGATGCGACGGGTGACTACCGCAACGAGCCGAACGCTTTCGGCTGGCTGGTCGAGATCGACCCCTTCGACCCGGTGGCCATGCCCGTCAAACGCACCCATCTCGGCCGGTTCGCGCATGAAGGCGTGATCTTCGCCCCGGCCGTCGAGGGGCGGCCGGTCGTGTGCTATTCGGGCGATGACGCCCGCTTCGAGTACATCTACAAATTCGTCTCGGCCCGTCCCTATCAGAAGGCGACCGCGGACGGCTCGCTGCTCGATGAGGGCACGCTCTACGTCGCTCGCTTCCTGCCGGACGGCACCGGCGAGTGGCTGTCGCTCGCCCCCGGCCGGAACGGGCTGACGCCCGAGAACGGCTTCGCCGATCTCGCCGACATCCTCGTCAATACGCGCCTCGCCGCCGACAGGGCGGGGGCCACCAAGATGGACCGGCCGGAATGGGGCGCGGTCGATCCCGCCACCGGTGCGGTTTACTTCACCCTGTCGAACAACACCCGCCGCAGCGAGGGCGATACCGATCCCGCCAATCCGCGCGCCGGCAACCGGTTCGGGCATATCGTGCGCTGGCGCGAGGATGGTGGCGACCACGCCGCCGCCACCTTCACCTGGGACCTCTTCGTGCTGGCTGGCGACAGCGCCACCGGTGCCACCTTCGACGGACGGGCGCTGGGTGAGGACGATCTGTTCGCCTGTCCCGACGGGCTGACCTTCGACGCCGACGGCCGGCTGTGGATCCAGACGGATATCGGCGATCAAGACCAGAATCAGGGTGCCTTCGCCGTCTTCGGCAACAACCAGATGCTGGCCGCCGATCCGCGGACGGGCGAGATGCGGCGTTTCCTGACCGGGCCAAAGGGGCAGGAGATCACCGGCGTCGCGCTGACGCCGGATCAAAGGGCGATGTTCGTCAACGTGCAGCATCCCGGCGCGCCGACTTCGGCGGAGGATTTTGCGGCGGGCACGTGGCTCAGCCATTGGCCGGATGGCGGCCGTTCGGTGCCGCGCTCGGCCACGGTGGTCATCACCCGCGAGGATGGCGGCAAGATCGGCGCCTGATCCGCGCCGTCGGCGACGGAATGCCGCTCCCGGTCAGCGCCGGGCTTGGTCCCCGGCCGGGGGTGGCCTCTGTCCGGCTCAGCCGAGGATCTCGACGGACCAGCTCTCCATGACCGGATTGGCGAGGAGGCGGCGGCACATCTCCTCCGCCTGGCGGCGGGCCTCCTCCCGATCCTCGGTCGCCAGCTCGATTTCGATCAGCTTGCCCTGGCGCACGCCTTCGACGCCGTCGAAGCCCAGCCCGCGCAGCGCGCCGCCGATCGCCTTGCCCTGGGTGTCGAGCACACCGGGCTTCAGCATCACCTCGATCCGCGCCTTCATCCGGCCTGACCTTCCTTCAGCTCAACCACGGTGCCGCCATCGGGCAGCAGGCCGAGCCGCCGGGCAACCTCCTGATAGGCCTCGACGACCGAGCCGAGATCCTGGCGGAAGCGGTCCTTGTCGAGCTTCTCGTTGCTCTGCACGTCCCACAGCCGGCAATTGTCGGGGCTGATCTCGTCGGCGAGGACGATGCGCATCTCATCGTTCTCGTCATAGAGCCGGCCGAATTCGAGCTTGAAGTCGACGAGCCGCAGCCCGACCCCGAGAAACAGCCCAGTCAGATAGTCGTTGATGCGTAGCGACAGCTGGACGATGTCGTCGAGATCCTGCGTCGAGGCCCAGCCGAAGGCGGTGATGTGCTCCTCGGTGATCATCGGATCGCCGAGTTCGTCCGACTTCAGATAGTACTCGATGATCGACCGCGGCAGCGCCGTGCCTTCCTTGATGTTGAAGCGCTTGGAGAACGATCCGGCGGCGACGTTGCGGACGACGACCTCGATCGGGATGATCTCCACCTCGTGCACCAGCTGCTCGCGCATGTTGAGCCGGCGCATGAAATGGGTGGGGATGCCGATCTCCGACAGCCGCGACATCAGGTACTCGGAGATGCGGTTGTTCAGCACCCCCTTGCCGTTGATGACGCCCTTCTTCTGATTGTTGAAGGCCGTCGCGTCGTCCTTGAAGTACTGGATGATCGTCCCGGGTTCGGGACCTTCGTAGAGGACCTTGGCCTTGCCTTCGTAGATGCGTTTGCGCCGACTCATGTCGGGTGGTCCTCGGGTATGGGCACTGCGGGTAACGACACTGGCACGGAAGAAGAGGGGGCGGCCTGGCCGCCCCCGCCGATCATATAACAGCGTGCTCCGCCGGCCACAACGACGGCACCCGCCGCGCTGCCCGTCACATCTGCCACCGCGCCCCGGTGACCCGGGGCGCGAGAGGGGCTATATGAGGGCGCGATCCGCAAGCGAGCCGGGACCCACGACGCGATGACCACCTTCGACGAGCGCAAGAACGCCTACGAGGCCAAGTTCCGCAACGACCAGGAGACGCTGTTCCGGATCCACAACCGGCGCAACAAGCTGCTCGGCCTGTGGGCGGCCGAGCTGATGAGCCGTGCGGATGCCGAGGCCTATGCGAAGGAGGTCGTGATGGCCGATTTCGAGAAGCCCGGCGACGAGGACGTCCTGCAGAAGGTGCTGGGCGATCTGTCCGCCGCGGATGTGAGGATCGACGCCGACCAGCTGCGCAAGAAGATGGACGACCTGCTCGCGGTCGCCCACCAGCAGATCGTCGGCGAGAGCGACTGATACCGGCGGCGTCCGGCCCGGCCGGGCGCCGCGTTCGGCGCTCGCCGAAGACGGCCTCTCCGCCGTAGGGGCGAACGAGTCGAGCGGGGCCGCGCCGGATGAAGCGCCGGCTCGTCGTGACACTATGGCTGCTGTTGGCCACGGTCGCCGTCCCCGAGACGGGTCGCCGTTACCCGGCCTCCGGTGACGGTGCGATCCGCTTCACTCGATATTCCCGTGGCTTGACGAACGGTCTTCCGGCGGATGCTGGCGCGCCCCGGAATTCGCCGTGCGGGCGAGAGGGTTGCGGGGCGGCGTTGACCTCCTGCGCCAGCGCGGCATAGTGTGATCAATGGGCATCCATCTGTGGGACGGGAGCGAAGGCGGATGAGCGAATGGGCCGCCCAGGTCGAGCGGCTTGAACGCGCTCTCGACCGGCTGGAGACCGCGATCGCCGATCGTGACGGCCGCTACGCCGCCCATGCGGCGGCCGTGGCCGAGGCCACCCGGCGCCAGACGGCGGCTGAGCTCGAATCCGAGTTGCGTGAGGAGACGCAGGCGGTGGCCGAGCGGATCGACGTCGTCGTCCGCCGCATCGAATCCCTCCTGAAGACGTCGTCGTGAAGGCGTGAGGCATGGCGCGGGTCGAGATCGAGCTGAATGGGCGCGTCTACCCGATCGCCTGCGCCGATGGCGAGGAAGAGCGCGTCCATGCCGTGGCGGCGCTGGTCGAGGAGCGCATCGCCCAGATCCGCGGCGCGCGCGGCTCGGTCACCGAGACGCATCTGCTGGTCATGGTCTGCCTGATGCTGGGCGACGAGCTCATGGATGTCCGCGACGGGCTGCGCCCGCCACCCGTGATCCCGGCTGCAGAGCCCGCTGCCACGGCGGATGCCGGCGCGGCTCCGTCCCCCGCGCAGCCGGCTTTCGACGCGGCGGAGGACGCGGCCCTGCGGCTCGCGCTCGCCCGGCTCATCGATCGGGTGGAGGACATTGCGGCCCGCGTCGAGGCTGCCTAGATTTCCGGAGGAGCGGGGCTGCGCGGTTCGACAGGTCGGTTTGTCCCTGGGGCCGATGCGCTTCTCTTTGGGAGCTGTCCCTGCCGGGATCGTGGTCCTGGACACACGGCGCCCACCTGCTGTTGCAGGGCCCAAGAGGAGACGAGATGACCACCGGCCGAGGCGGCTCCGCTCCGCTTCCCCAGGATGACGATGCGCTTGCCGCCGAAAAGGCGGCGTTCCGGCGCGCCGCGACGGCCCGCCGGAGCGAGGCCGCGCAGCGGGCCGGCCCCGGCGCTGCGCTGCGTCTGCGTGACCATGTCATCGCCGCGGTGCCGCTGCCGCGCGGCGCGGCGGTCAGTGGTTTCCTGCCAATCGGTGACGAGATCGATCTCCGCCCGACCCTCGCGGCGCTGCACGCGGCCGGCCATGCCGTGGCCGTTCCGGTGGTGCGCGGCCGCGACCGGCCGCTCATCTTCCGTTGCTGGGCGCCTGACGCCCCCCTTGTCGCCGGCAGTTTCGGCGTGCCGATGCCGCCGGAGGGCGTCGCCGAATGCGAGCCGGACATCCTTCTCGTACCGCTGCTCGCCTTCGATCGCCGGGGCCACCGCATGGGCTATGGGGCCGGCTATTACGACCGTACCCTGGCCGCCCTGCGCGCCCGGCGGCCGGACTGCCGCGCGGTCGGGATCGCCTATGCCGGACAGGAGGTGCCGCGCGTGCCCGTTGGTGCGAACGACCAGCCGCTCGATCTGATCGTCACGGATGAGGGGGTGATCCATCCCCGGCCCGGTACGCTCCGTCCGGTGCCGCTCTGATGCGCATCCTCTTTCTCGGCGACATCGTCGGGCGGGCGGCACGGCTCGCCGTCGCCCAGCAGGTGCCGGTACTGCGCGAGCGGCTGGGGCTCGATTTCGTGATCGTCAATGGCGAGAACGCGGCGCATGGATTCGGCATCACGCCGAAGATCGCCGAGGAGCTGTTCGACGCGGGCGTCGATTGTCTGACGACGGGCAATCACGTCTGGGACCAGCGCGAGATCATCGCCGCGATCGACGGCGAGGCGCGGCTGGTGCGCCCCGCCAATTTCCCGGCCGGCACGCCCGGGCGCGGGGCGACGATCCTCCAGGCCTCCGATGGCGGCCGGGTCCTGGTGATCAATCTGATGGCCCGGCTGTTCATGGATCCGCTCGACGATCCCTTCACCACCGCGGACCGCCTGCTCGACGGGCTGGAGATGCCGCGGGAGGTCGATGCGATCGTGGTCGATTTCCACGGTGAAGCGACGAGCGAGAAGATGGCGCTCGGTCACTACCTCGACGGTCGGGTGAGCCTGGTGGTCGGCACCCATACCCATGTCCCGACCGCCGATCTCCAGATCCTGCCGGGCGGCACCGCCTATCAGTCCGACGCTGGGATGTGCGGCGATTACGACAGCGTCATCGGCATGACCAAGGACGCCCCGATCGGCCGCTTCCTGAAGAAGGTGCCGAGCGAGCGGCTGACGCCGGCCGAGGGGCCCCCGACCCTGTGCGGCGTCGTCATCGAGACCAATCCGGCGACCGGGCTGTGCCGCCGGGCCGAGCCGCTGCGGATCGGCGGCCGTCTCACCCCGACGCTGCCGAACCTCACGCCCCGATGAACCCGTCGCGGCGCCGGTGTCCGGCCGAGATGCTTTTCTCGGGCCGGCTGCTATCGTAAAGGTCCGTCGCGCGACACGATCCCACGACCGACAGACGACGGACCGACGGGCAAGCCATGGCCGGCCATTCGCAATTCAAGAACATCATGCACCGCAAGGGCGCGCAGGACGCCAAGCGGGCCAAGATCTTCACCAAGCTCCAGCGCGAGATTTTCGTGGCGGCCAAGATGGGCCTGCCCGACCCGGCGATGAATCCGCGGCTGCGCGCCGCGATCGCCGCTGCGCGCAAGGAGAACATGCCGAAGGATAATATCGACCGCACGATCAAGCGGGCGACCGGCGGCGAGGACGGCGTCGAATATGTCGAGATCCGTTACGAGGGCTACGGCCCGGGCGGCGTCGCGATCATCGTCGAGGCGCTGACCGACAACCGCAACCGCACCGCGGCGGAGATCCGCTCGCTGTTCACGAAGAATGGCGGGTCGCTCGGCGAGACCAACTCGGTCGCCTTCATGTTCAACAAGGTCGGCGAGATCGTGCTCCCGGCCGCTGCCGGCAGCGCCGAAGCGGTGTTCGAGGCGGCGCTCGAAGCCGGCGCCGAGGACGTGACCTCTGACGAGCAGGGCCACACGGTCACCTGCGCGGTCGATGATTTCGCTTCGGTGCGCGACGCACTCGAGGAGCGGTTCGGAGCGCCGGAGAGTGCAGGCCTCGTCTGGCGGCCGCTCAACACCGTGTCGATCGCGGGCGACAGCGCGACGACGCTGCTGAAGCTGCTCGATGCGCTCGAGGACAATGACGACGTGCAGAAGGTGGCGGCCAATTTCGACATCTCCGAAGAAGAGATGTCGCGGCTGACGGCGTGAGGCGTCCGCGCCGCCCGGCGCCGGATGCGGGGGTGCGGCGATGAGGATCCTCGGGCTCGATCCGGGGTTGCGGCATACCGGCTGGGGCGTGCTCGAGGTCGCCGGCAGCCGGCTGCGCCACATCGCCGACGGCCGCGTGGACAGCGACGAGCGGCTCGATCTCGCCCGCCGGCTGGTGCAGCTTCATGACGGGCTCGTCGCCGTTCTGCGGTCCTTCGCACCCGACGAGGCGGCGGTCGAGGAGACCTTCGTCAACAAGAACCCGACCTCGACCCTGAAGCTCGGCCTCGCGCGCGGCGTCGTGCTGCTGGTGCCGGCGCAGGCCGGGCTGCCGGTCGCCGAGTACGGCGCCAACCACATCAAGAAGTCGATCGTCGGCGCCGGCCATGCCGACAAGGTGCAGGTCCAGATGATGGTGCGGACGCTGCTGCCGACCGCCCGTTTCAACTCCCCCGATGCCGCCGACGCGCTGGCGGTCGCGATCTGCCATGCCCATCACCGGCAGACCGCGAGCCGCATCGGCGCGGCAACCCTGGCAGCCCGCCCATGATCGCGCGGCTGCGCGGCCGGCTCGATTCCGTCGGTGCCGATCATGCCGTCGTCGATTGCGGCGGCGTCGGCTATCTCGTCTTCTGCTCGCGCCGCACGCTCGGACGGCTGGGCGGCGCGGGAGAGGCGGTGGCGCTGCATGTCGAGACGCAGGTTCGCGAGGACGCCATCCAGCTCTTCGGCTTCGCCGATCCGGCCGAGCGCGACTGGTTCCGGCTGCTGACGACCGTTCAGGGAGTGGGGGCGCGGGTGGCGCTGTCCATCCTGTCTGTGCTCGATCCCGATGCGCTCGCCCTGGCGATCGCGGCGCAGGACCGTAAGGCGCTCACCCGCGCCGACGGTGTCGGGCCGAAGCTCGCCGGCCGCATCGCATCCGAGCTGAAGGACCGCGTCGGCAGCATCGCCCGGCCGGTGGCGTTCGCAGCGGCTGGCAGTGGCGGGGCGGGCGAGGGGACGCAGGCCGATGGCGGAGCAGAGGATGCGGTGACCGCCGATGTCGTTTCGGCGCTGGTCAATCTCGGCTATGCGCGGGCCGAGGCCTTCTCGGCCGTCGCTCGCGCCCGCAGCACGGCGGGGGCGCCGGACGGCGTCGCGGCGCTGATCCCGGCGGCCCTGCGGCTCCTGGCGCCGGCCGAGCGCCGGCGCTGAGGCAGGTGAGGTGAGGGGCAGGTGCGGTGAGGAGAACGGGGTGACCGGCCAGCGTCTGATCGACGGCACACCCAGCGGCGAGGACGCGGCGGAGGCGGCGCTGCGACCGCAGACGCTCGACGAGTTCGTCGGACAGCGGGCGCTGTGCGAGAACCTCCAGGTCTTCGTCGCCGCGGCCCGGTCGCGGGGCGAGGCGCTCGACCATGTGCTGCTGCACGGACCGCCGGGCCTCGGCAAGACCACGCTGGCGCAGATCGTCGCGCGCGAGCTCGGCGTCGGGTTCCGCGCCACCTCGGGGCCGGTGATCGCCCGGGCCGGCGATCTCGCCGCGATCCTCACCAATCTCCAGCCGCGCGACGTGCTGTTCATCGATGAGATCCACCGGCTCAATCCGGCGGTGGAGGAGATCCTCTATCCGGCGATGGAGGATTTCCAGCTCGACCTCATCATCGGCGAGGGGC
>CAYORM010000008.1:0-43614 GCA_964406375.1 uncultured Mycobacteriaceae bacterium
CAGGCCGGGATCGCGATCGGGACGTTCCACGGGGTGATCAAACCGATCACGCCCAGCGGCTCGCGCGTCACCTCGACATCGATGCCCGGCCGGACAGAGGCGATCTTGTCGCCGCTGATGCGCAGCGCCTCGCCGGCGAAGAACTTGAAGATGGCGCCAGCGCGGGTGGCCTCGCCGATGCCCTCGGGCAGGGTCTTGCCCTCCTCGCGCGAGAGCAGCCGGCCGAGCTCCTCCTTGCGGGCAAGGATCTCGCTGCCGATCCGGTCGAGCAGGTCGAACCGCTCCTGCGGGGTCGACAGCGACCATTTCGGGAAGGCCGCCTTGGCTGCAGCGATCGCGGCCTCGGCCTGCGCGGCATCGGCGCGGGCGTACTCACCGACCACGTCGTTCAGGTTGGACGGGTTGATGTTCTTGGTCGCCTCGCCGCCGGCGACCCATTCGCCGGCGATGAAATTGGCATGGACGGACATGGCGATGCGTATCCCTGGACAGATTGGCGCGATCGGACAGATGCTCGGGCTTTAACCCCCCGGCAGCGCGGAGGCAACCGCCGCCGCCGCCCTTGCGCAGGTGGCGACGCCGGCGGGGCCGGTCAAGCGCGGCGCAGCCTCGCCCTCCGCCGCGGTTCAGACAGACCGGTCGGCCTCGTCGGCCGCCAGCAGGTCGCCCTGTTGGTCGGGGTCGGAAAGCGCCGTCATTCGCCCGCCGTCATCGGGCACGGCCTCGACATGCCGCAGCCGTGCATGGATCGCACGGGTGCGCTTGCCGATATCGTGCAGAACGTTCTCGCTCTCGCCCAGCTTCTTGCGGACCTTGTCGATGAGATCGCCATACTTCGCGAACTCGGTCTTCACCGCGCCCAGCACCTGCCAGACCTCGGCGGATTTCTGCTGGATGGCGAGGGTGCGGAAGCCCATGTTCAGGCTGGAGAGGAAGGCGCCGAGGGTGGTCGGTCCCAGTACCGTCACCCGGTGGTCGCGCTGGATCTGCTCGCGCAGGCCGGGGCGCCGCACGATCTCGGCGAACAGCCCTTCGGTCGGCACGAAGAGCACCGCGAAATCGGTCGTCTGCGGCGGGTTGACGTATTTCGCCGCGATCTTCTTCGCCTCGTCGCGCAGCCGCTTCTCCAGCGCCGCGCCCGCCTGCTCGACGCCGGCGGCGTCGCCCTGCTCGGAGGCCAGCAACAGCCGCTCGTAATCCTCCTGCGGGAATTTGCAGTCGACCGGCAACAGCACGTCCTCCGGCAGCCGGATCGCATACTCCACCGCCTCGCTGCTACCCTCGCGCGTCCGCGCATTGCGAACGATCTGGGCGGGCGACAGGAACTGTTCGAGCAGCGCACCGAGCTGCTCCTCCCCGAAGGTGCCGCGCGTCTTGACCCCGGAGAGCAGTTTGCGCAGGTCCCCGACGCCGGAGGCCAGCGACTGCATCTCGCCCAGCCCCTTGTGGACGCTCTCGAGCCGCTCGCTGACCGACTGGAAGCTGGCCGAGAGCCGCTTCTCGAGCGTCCCCTGCAATTTCTCATCGACGGTCTCGCGCATCTTCTCGAGCTTGGCCTCATTCTCGGCGCGCAGTGCCTGGAGGTTGCGGTCGAGCGTCTCGCGCAGGCGCTCCTGGCTCTGCTGACTCGCCTCGGTCAGCGCGCCGATGCGATTCTCGACGCTCTCGAGCTGTTGGTGCTGCATCTCGCCGACTCTCTTGATCGCGCTCGACAGCGCCTCGGACAGCTCCAGCCGCAATCGGCTGTCGCGCGCCTCAGCGGATTCGCGCTGGCGGTGGTCGAGCGCCTCGAGCGCGGCCTCGAGCGCGCGGTAGCGCTCCTCGATCTCGGCGAGGTCCACCGGGTCGATCCGCGGTTTGCGGTAGATCAGCACCGCGACGGCGATGATGGCGACGAACAACGTCGCGATGCCGAGATGCAGGAGGTCGGCGAGCGAGGGATTCCCGAAATCGACGATCATCGGCGGCGCGGCTCCGAGGCGAGGGGATCGGGGGCGCGCCCATGGTCCACCGGCCGATCGGCCGGGCGGGCGGCGCGCCGCGACGCCGCATCCTGGACCGGGCGACGCCGATGGCGCAACCGGCCGCGGTCAGACCCGTTCGGCCACCCGGATGGCGAGACGGCTGCCGGCCTTGATGACCGCCGAGAGCAGCCGGTAGGCCGGCGCCTGCTCGGCCTCGTGCGCGAGGCCGATGTCACGATGCTCGAGCTCCTCTGCCCGGAAGCGGTCGATGGTGGCCTTGAGGTCTCCCTCTTCGGGTCCGAGCGATTCCGACTGTCGGGCGTAATGCTCGTCGATCACCTCCTCGACGGCGACGGTGCAGGCCATCGCCGCGCGCGGCCCCAGCAGCGCCGTCGCGGCGCCGAGGGCGAAGCCGGCGATATGCCACAGCGGCTGCAGCGCCGAGGGCCGCACGCCGCGCTCAACCACGAGCGCGTCGAAGGCTGCGAGATGCGCCGCCTCCTGCTCGGCCATGTGGCGGATGATGTCGCCCTTCGGACCATGCCCGAGGATGGCGAGCTGGCCCTCATAGATGCGCTTGGCGCCGTACTCGCCAGCCTGGTCGACGCGGATCATCCGCCGCAGGCGCTCGACCGGATCGGGCTCTCCGGGAAGCGGCGGCAACGGCGCCGCCTCGGACGCTTCGGGCTTGGACCGGGAGGGGCTCATGGCGCGCTCCTGTGGTTCGCGGAGGTCCGGCGGAACCGGATCTACGCCCTGCGGGCGGTAACGATGGTGTAGGCGCCGACGATCGCCGCAGCGATCGCGTTCATGCCGGCCATCGACAGGCCGGCGATGGTGAAGGGGGCCTCATCGCAGCGCACGACCGGCATGGCGAGCAGCTCGGCGCGCAGCGCGTCCATGTCGAGACTAGTGTCGAGCGGCCGCGAGCAGGCGGTGACGCCTTCCCACCAGCCATATTCGACACCGGCATGGAAAAGGCCGATTGCCGCACTGGCCAGCACCGCGCCGCCGCCGAAGGTGAGAAGCCAGCGCCGCGCCCCGCCGCGGACGAGTGCCGCCAGCACGGCGAGCGCGATCGCCGCCATCCAGGGCCAGCGCTGCCAGTGGCACATCTCGCAGGGTGGGAAGCCGCCGATGTACTGGAAGGCCAGCGCGGCGCCGAGGACCGCGATGGCGGCGGCGGCAAGGATGAGGGGGCGATGGTCGGCGCGGTGCGCGTGGCTCATGCCGCCCAATGTGGCGCCGGCCACCGCGCCCGGCCAGAGGCTATCGCGTCGCGCCGACGCTGGACGGGCGCAGGCCGCTCGGGCATTCTGCACCCGATCCGCCGGCCGCGCCGGCGGAGGCGCGGGCGTGGCGGAATTGGTAGACGCAGCGGACTCAAAATCCGCCATCCTCACGGATATGTCGGTTCGAGTCCGACCGCCCGCACCATCCCGAGCCGGCCCGGCTCACCCACCGTTCTCCTAGCGGTATCCCGTCGTGTCGGCCGGAAGGCCGCGTTCTTCGACCTCGACGATGTAGCGCCAGGCGTCGGGGCGCGAGCCGTCGACATCGGTGAAGCCGTAGACCTGCGCGAGCCCGCCGCTCGACAGCGACTGACCGTTCCAGCGGGCACGATCGGGATCGGATGCCAGCGCGACGACGGCCCGGCCGACGAAGCGCGGCGTCTCCGAGATCGCGAAATGCGGCACCTTCCGCGTTGCATCGCGCCAGTTCACTTCGGTGACGCCGAAATGCTCCAGCATCATCTCCGACCGCATCCACCCCGGCGTCAGCGCGACCGACGTCGCGCCGTGAGGGGCAAGATCGCGCGCATGCGCCCAGGCCATGCGGTTCACCGAGACCTTGGCAAGATCGTAGAACGGGTTGTTGCGGTAGCGGGTGGCATTGAAGTCGCTCGTTCCGTCAGTGACCTCGACGAGGAGGCCGCCCGGCCGCTCGATCAGCAGCGGCAGCGCGTGATGCGCGGTGATGAGATGGGTGCGCACGCCGAGATCGAGAAGGCGCAGCCCGTTCTGCAGATCGTGCTCCCAGACCGGCTTGTCCCATTCGAAGAGCCGTTCGCCACCCCAGATGTCGTTAACCAGGATATCGAGCTGCCCGGCCTCGGCACGGATGCGATCGACGAGCGCCGCCACCTCCTCCGGCACGAGATGGTCGACGCGCACCGCGATGCCCCGGCCGCCGGCCGCATCGACGAGCTCGGCCGTCTCCTCGATCGTCTCGGGACGCGCGTATTCCGAGCCGTGTTGGCGGGTTGTCCGGCCGGTCACATAGACCGTGGCGCCGGCGGCGCCGAGCTCATGCGCGATGCCGCGGCCCGCACCACGCGTCGCCCCGGCGACCAGCGCCACCTTGCCGTCCAGCGTCATCGCCTCCCCCCTGTCGTGTGGCCTGCCCCGCCCTGGTTGGCCGTCCCCGGCCCAGCCGCTATGGTCCTCGCTGCCGACGATACGGTCCGCAGGGCAGGAGGACGAGGCGTGGCGGGTACACCCCCCTATCCCGCCGACGAGGCGGTCGCCGCCGGCCGGGCCGAAGCAGCGCCGGCCGAGATGCCCTGCTCCGACCGCTCCAAGCCCTGGGTATTGGCGGCGACCATCCTCGCATCGAGTATGGCCTTCATCGACGGGTCGGTCGTGAATGTAGCGCCGCCGGCGCTGCAGCACGATCTCTCCCTCTCGGTGGCCGGGCTGCAATGGGTGGTCAACGCCTACACGCTGCTGCTCGGCGCGCTGATGCTGGCGGGCGGCGCCGCCGGCGACCGGTTCGGGCGGCGGCGGATCTTCCTGATCGGCACCGTGCTGTTCACCCTCGCCTCGGTCGCCTGCGGGCTGGCACCGGACGGGCTGACACTGATCCTCGCCCGAGCGGTGCAGGGGGCGGGGGGCGCGTTGCTGGTGCCCGGCAGCCTCGCGCTGATCCGCTCGGCCTTCGGTCCGGAAGAGCGCGGCCGCGCGATCGGCACCTGGGCGGGCTTCGCCGCGCTGACGACCGCCTTCGGTCCCGCCCTCGGCGGCTGGCTCATCGACGTCGCGTCCTGGCGGGCGATCTTCTTCCTCAATGTGCCGCTCGCCGCGGCGACCATCGTGATCGCCAGGCGGCACGTTCCGGAACAGCGGGTCCGGCGGCAGCAGAACGGTGGTGCCGTGGCAGGCGTCGACTGGCCGGGCGCGCTGACCGCGACGCTGGGGCTCGGCCTTCTCACCTGGGGGTTGATCGCGCTGGGTGAGGCCAATTCGGCGCCGGCCGCCATCATCGCGGCGCTGGTCGCCGGCGCGGCCCTGATCGCCCTTTTCCTGTGGATCGAGGCGCACAGCGCCGTTCCGATGATGCCGCCGGGCCTCTTCCGATCGACGACCTTCACCGGCGCCAACGTCCTGACACTGCTGCTCTACTTCGCGCTCTCCGGGGCGTTGTTCTTCCTGCCCTTCAACCTGATCCAGGTGCACGGCTATTCGGCGACCGAAGCGGGTGCCGCCTTCCTGCCCTTTACGCTGATGATCGGCGGGTTGTCGCGCTGGTCGGGGACGCTGACCGCTCGCATCGGCGCCCGGCGCCCGCTGATCGCCGGCTCGATCATCGCCGCCGCCGGCTACGCGCTGATGGCGCTGCCCGACACCGGCGGCTCCTATTGGACGGGGTTCTTCCCGGCGATGCTGGTGCTGGGGCTCGGCATGGCGATCGCCGTCACGCCGCTGACCACGGCGGTGATGGATGCGGTATCGGAGGAGACGGCGGGCATCGCCTCGGGCATCAACAACGCGGCCGCGCGGATCGCCGGCCTCCTCGCCGTCGCGGGGCTCGGCGCCCTGGCTGTCGGTCTTCACGGGTCGGCCCTCGAGGACCGGCTGGCGACGATCGACGCACCGCCCGAGGCCGCGGCGGCGCTGATCGGTGCACGCCACGATCTCGCTGCGATCACTCTTCCCGACGCGCTGGCGGCGTCACTGCCGGCAGCGACCCGGACGGCACTGGCCGGCGCGGTCGATGCCGCCTTCGTCGACACCTTCCGGATCCTGGTGCTGATCACGGCCGGGCTGGCGTTTGCGGCGGGTCTGGTCGCGGCGTTCACCATCCGCTCCCCACCGCCGGGCGAGGAAGCCGGCGAATCGCGGTAGAAGGTGGCGGGAGGACCAAAGGCGATGAGCGAGGCAGCGGCGGACGGGCTGTTGTGGCGGCCGGCCGATCCCGGGGCAACGGCGATGGAGCGGTTCCGCCGGGACGTCGCGGCCGAGCAGGGGCTCGCGCTTGCCGGCATCGATGATCTCTGGCGCTGGTCGACGGCCGAGCCCGAGGCCTTCTGGTCCGCCGTCTGGCGATTCTGCGGGGTGGTGGGCGAGCCGGGAGCCCGCGTCCTGGTCGATGGCGATCGGATGCCCGGCGCCCGCTGGTTTCCCGACGCCCGGCTCAATGTCGTCGACACGATGCTGCGCCCCGCCCTTGCCGCACCGGCACGCGAGGCGATCGTCTTCTGCGATGAGGCCGGCATTGTCCGGCGGCTGACGGGGGCGGCGCTCACCGACCAGGTCGGACGGCTCGCCCGGCATTTCCTCGCCCTCGGGGTGCAGCCGGGGGACCGGGTGGCGGGCTTCCTGCCCAACCTGCCGGAAGCGGTGATCGGCGCGCTGGCTTCGGCCGCGATCGGCTGCGTCTGGTCGTCCTGCTCTCCGGATTTCGGGCCGCAGGGGGTGCTCGACCGCTTCGGCCAGATCGCCCCGCGGGTGCTGCTGACTGCCGATGGCTACCGCCATGCCGGGCGCATCTTCGACAGCATCGGCCGCATGGCGGAGGTGTTGCCGAGGCTGCCCTCGGTCGAACGGGTTCTGGTGGTGCCGCATCTCTCGCCGACGCCGGACCTCGCACGCCTGCCCGGCGCCCGGCTCCTGCCCGATGCGCTGGAAGGCGAGCGACCCGGCCCACCCGACAGCCTGCCCCTCCCCTTCGATCATCCGCTCTACATCCTCTATTCATCCGGCACGACGGGCGTGCCCAAATGCATCGTCCACGGCGCGGGCGGCACGCTGCTCCAGCACCTCAAGGAGCACCGCCTGCACGCCGACATCCGTGACGGCGACCGGGTGCTCTATGTCACCACCACCGGCTGGATGATGTGGAACTGGCTCGTCTCGGCGCTCGGATCCGGCGCGACGCTGCTGCTCTGGGAAGGCTCGCCCTTCCACCCCGACAAGGAGGCGCTGTTCGCCTTGGCGGCACGGGAACGCTGCACCCTGTTCGGCACCTCCGCGAAATTCATCGACGCCTGCCGCAAGGCCGGCCTGCGTCCGGCCACACGGCATGACCTCTCCTGTCTGCGGATGGTCTGCTCGACCGGTTCGCCGCTGGCCCCGGAAGCGTTCGACTGGGTCTATGAGGCGATGGGGCGCAATCTCTGCCTCGCCTCGATCTCCGGCGGCACCGACATCGTCTCCTGCTTCATGCTCGGCAATCCGGCCGGGCCGGTGCGGCGCGGCGAGATCCAGATGCGCGGGCTGGGCATGGCGGTCGAGGCCTTTGGCGAAGATGGCCGCCCGGTCCGAGGCACCCGCGGCGAGCTGGTCTGCACCCGCCCCTTCCCATCGATGCCGACCGGCTTCTGGGCCGATGCCGATGGCAGCCGTTTCCGCGCGGCGTATTTCGACCGCTGGCCCGGCGTCTGGCGGCATGGCGACTGGATCGAGATCGTCGAGCATGACGGGGAGCCAGCCGGCGTGATCGTCCATGGCCGTTCCGATGCGGTGCTGAATCCCGGCGGGGTGCGCATCGGCACCGCCGAGATCTACCGCCAGGTCGAGCGGCTGCCGGAGATCGAGGAGAGCCTCGCGATCGGCCAGACCTGGCGGGGTGACGAGCGCATCGTGCTGTTCGTCGTGCTGCGTCCCGGCGTGGCGCTCGATAATGCGCTCGCGGCGCGCATCCGCGCGGAGATCCGCAGCGCTGCCTCGCCCCGCCATGTGCCGGCCAAGATCATCGCCGTCCCCGCCCTGCCCCGCACCCGTTCGGGCAAGCTGGTCGAGCTGGCGGTGCGCGACGTCGTCCACGGCCGGCCGGTCCGCAACCAGGAGGCGCTCGCCAACCCCGAGGCGCTGGCGCTGTTCCGCGACCTGCCCGAGCTCGCGACCGATTGAGGGGCGGCTGCCGCCGGTTCAGCCGCGATGGGCGCCCGGCACCCACAGCACGTCGCCGGCGCCGCGGTCATTGACCCAGCGGGCCAGCACGAAGAGATGGTCCGACAGCCGGTTGCAGTAGCGCAGCGCCTCGGGATTGACCGGCTCGACCTCCATCAGCGCGGTGATGCAGCGCTCGGCCCGGCGGGTGATGGTGCGCGCGAGATGGAGATGGGCGGCGGCCGGCGACCCGCCCGGCAGCACGAAGCTGCGCAGCGGCGCGAGCGCGGCATTCATCGCATCGATCTCGGCCTCCAGCCGCGCGACCTGTCCGGCCGTCACCCGCAGCGGTTCGTATTCGGGCGGCGGCGCATCCGGTGGCGGCTCGGGCCGGCAAAGATCTGCGCCGAGGTCGAAAAGGTCGTTCTGGATGCGCCCGAGCATGTCCCTGGCGTCACCCTCGACATGCAGCCGTGCCACCCCCACCGCGGCATTCGCCTCGTCGACCGTGCCATAGGCCTCGACCCGCAGATCGTGCTTGGCGACGCGGCGCCCGTCGCCGAGGCCGGTGCGCCCCTTGTCGCCGCCGCGCGTATAGATCCGCGACAGAAGGACCATGGCGTCAGGACGCGAAGAGTGCGAGCGCCAGGAAGACGATTGCCAACCCCTGGAACAGCACGCGCAGCTGCATCAGCCGGTTGCCCCAGCGGCGGTTGAACGGCCCGTTCTTCGCCATGCCGACCACACCGCTCGCGAGGGTGGCAAGGGTCGCCGCCATCGCGACGAGGGCCAGGATCAGGAAGACGGTGCTCATGGGTCCATCCCGTCAGAGGCGGACAGGATATGGGGTCGCCCGCCCCGCACGGATACCCCCGGGATCACTGTCCGGCAAACCTTCCCAGCGTCAGGGACGCGGCAGTGGCACCGGGATGATCCCGACGTCCTCCGGCAGCGGTCCCGGTAGGACGAGCTCGGCCGACTGGTCGTCGATCACGATTCGCGCGAGCGGGCTGTCGAGACTGACCGGCGCGCCGGCGAGGGAGGGCATCGGCACCTCCCAGGCGATCTGCGGCGGCCAGATGCCGCGATTGGGCGACGGCAGCACCGGCGTATCGCCGGCCCCCGATTCAACCGGTACCAGCGGCACGTCGACACTGGCGACGAGTGTCGAGTCGTGGTCCGGCTGGGGCCGGATGACGATGGCCGGCTGGGCGAGAATCTCGGTGACCAGCGGCTCCATCGCGAACGCTGCCTGCGCCTGGGTCGCCGAGACCGGGGCGGTCGGCTCGCTGAGTGGCGTCGAGATCTGCGGCGTGGGTTCGATCGCGGCGACCATCAGCCCGTCCGGGCGATCCGTCGGCATCGCCGGTACGTCGGTGCGCGGCGGGATGACGTCGATCAGCCCGCGCGGCCGCGGCCGCGGCTCGCCGGACCCGGCCAGGAAGGTTGCGGCGGAGGCCAGCATGATCACATCGCTCGGCCGGTGCGGCGGGATCGGCGGCGAGATGGGCGGCGCCATCGCCAGTTCGACCGTTGCGCCATCCGCATCGTCGGCGGCGGGCGCCTCGGCAGCCGTGGCCGGCTCCGGAACGCGATCGGGAATCGGCTCGGATTGCGCGACCAGGACCGGCCGCTCGCCGGCCGGCGGGATCATCGGCGGCGGCGGCGGTGCCGCGGCGGCTATCGCCGTCTCGCCGCTATCGGCCTCAGCCTCGTCATAGCCGAGCGTCGTGGGCTCGCCGAACTCTTCACGAATATCGGCGACCACGACCGGCGCCGCACCGTCGATCGCCCATTGGCGGTTGCCGATCCGGCAGGCGGTGGCGCTGTCGATTTCACCCCCCGCGCCATAGCGGAAGGTGCGGCACACCCGGTCGACCGTCTCGGTCCGGACGATCACGACCGCGAGCCCGGCGCCCGGCAGCTCACGCGGTACGTTGGTCAGCTCGTATTCGAGGATGTTCTGGAGGAGACGCTGATCGTCCCGGTTCAGGCCAGCGAGGTCCAGGGCGACCGCCGGTGAGGCCATTCCCAGGAGAGTCAACGCCAGACCAACAAGTCTCGCCTGCAACGACCTGTCCTTCGGCAATCGTCGGTTCTTTGTGCCATTCCAAGACATTCGCATCAAGCTAAAGGCGGTGCCCCCGTGATGATTGTCGCATCGGCGACGGTCGGCCCATGATGGGCGATGGCCTATATCGACCGCATCCGCGCCTGCACGGCGCATGATCTCTCGCGCTTCGTGCCCTGGCGCGTCGGCGGCGACGTCCTCGGCTGGGTCACCCCGCGCACCGCCGGTGTGCTCGCCACCGAGTCCGCTGCCTTCCGCGAAGCGGCCGACGGAACGCTCGAGATCCAACCGGCACTCACCGATTCGGCGGGCCGGACCCGCGCCGTCGAGGGCGCGGTCGACCGGCTGATCGCGGCCGGCATCCTGCCCGGCCGTCGCGGCGAGCGCTACCCCGTGCTGCGCCGCTGGGGCGAATCGCCACTCTTCGACGTCGACCGCGGCGCGGCGGTGCATCTGGGGATCAAGTCCTTCGGCTGCCACGTCAACGGTCTCGTCCGCCGGCAAGACGGCTTCTCTGTCTGGGTCGGACGGCGGGCGGCGGACCGTGCCATCGCGCCGGGCAAGCTCGATCATCTGGTCGCCGGCGGCCAGCCGGCGGGGCTGACGCTCGAGGCCAATCTGATCAAGGAATGTGCCGAAGAGGCCGATGTGCCGGAAGCCCTGGCCCGCAGCGCCTCGCCGGTCGGCGCCGTCACCTACACGATGGAGGCCGAGGGCGGCCTGCGCCGCGACGTTCTGTTCATCTACGATCTGTGGCTCCCCGAAGGCTTCACGCCCCGCAACACCGACGGTGAGGTCGCGGCCTTCGAATTGTGGCCGGTCGAACGGCTCGCCGAACGGGTGCGTGACACCGACGATTTCAAGTTCAATGTCGGTCCGGTGATCATCGACCTGCTGATCCGCCATGGTGTGATCGGCCCGGAGGAGCCGGATTACGTCGAGATGATCCAGGCCCTGCGCAGCCCGGTCGACTTCCCGGCCTAGCGGCGCGCCGCGGTCCGCCGCGGGAACGGCACGGGTTGCAAGGCGTTCCCCTCGGGGAGGGAGACGCAGATGCCGCCGCCCCGAATGCCGACCAATACGATGAAGATGCGCCGGATCCCGCGCCCGGGTGACAGTCGTCGCGGCGCTGCCCTCATGGCGCGGGCGGCGGTGTTCCTTGCCCTGCTGCCGCCGCTGATCGCGGCCACCCTCCCCGGCCAACCGCTTCTCGCCCAGCCCGCGACGGAGACGCCCGGCCCCGTCGACGATCCGCCCGCATCGGCCGCAGGCCCGGTGATCCTCCTCGACATCGACGGCGCCATCGGGCCGGCGACGGCTCTTTACGTCACGCGCGGCATCGCGGTCGCGGAGGCGCGGGACGCCGCGCTCCTCGTCCTTCAGATGGACACGCCGGGCGGGCTCGATACGGCGATGCGCGACATCATCCGTGCGATTCTCGCGACCCCGATACCGGTGGCGACCTATGTGGCGCCGTCCGGCGCACGCGCGGCCAGCGCCGGCACCTACATCCTCTATGCCAGCGGCCTCGCCGCCATGGCGCCCGGCACCAATCTGGGCGCGGCGACGCCGGTGCCCCTCGGTGGCGGCGGCCGGCCCTTGCCCGGTGCGCCGGAGGGTGACAGCGGCGCGGGGGATGCGGCGGATCGCGACGAGGCACCGCCGGGTGACGCGGCCGCCCCCGCCGATGCGGGCGCTGCCAAGGCGGTCAATGACGCGGCGGCCTATATCCGGAGCCTCGCCATGTTGCACGGGCGCGACGCCGATTGGGCGGAGGCGGCTGTGCGCGGCGCGGCGAGCCTCGCCGCCGAGGAAGCGCTGGCCCGCGGCGTCATCGAAATCATGGCCGCCGATCTCGAGACGCTGCTGGCCCAGGCGGACGGCCGCATTGTCCGCGCCGGCGGCACGGCGGTGGTACTGACGACGGAAGGGGCGGCGGTCGAGCGCGTGGAACCGGACTGGCGTGTCCGGCTGCTCGCCGTGATGACCGATCCGAACATCGCCTACATCCTGATGCTGATCGGCATCTACGGCATCCTCTACGAGTTCATCAGTCCGGGCACGGTCATCTCCGGCGTCGTCGGCGTCATCGCACTGCTGATGGCGCTGTTCGCGCTCAATCTGCTGCCGGTGAGCTATGCCGGGGCGGGGCTGCTGTTCTTCGGGGTGATGCTGATGATCAGCGAGGCCTTCGCTCCCTCCTTCGGCATCCTCGGCATCGGCGGCGCAATCGCCTTCGCGCTCGGCTCGCTGCTGCTGTTCGAGGAGGTGCCGGGCTTCACGCTGTCGCTGCCCGTGGTGCTGACGGCGACGGCGCTCAGCGCCGCCCTGCTGTTCCTCGCCGTCGCCGCCGCGCTGCGCGCCCATCGCCGCCGGCCGGTGACCGGCGATGACGGCATGATCGGCGCCGCGGGACGGGTGCTGTCCTGGCACGGCGATACGGGCGAGGTGGAAGTCCTCGGCGAGCGCTGGCACGCCGTTGCGACAGGGCCGATCCCGCCGGGCAGCCTCATCCGTGTCCGCGCCCGTTCGGGCCTCAGCCTGACCGTCGATCCCGACCCCTCTCCGCCACCGCCGGCCGCGCCGCCACCGGGCTGAGACGGCCCATCCGGGAGACACCCATGTCCGCCAACACGATCATCTATCTGGTCATCGCCGCCCTGCTGGTGGCGATCCTCGCCTCCACTATCCGCATCCTGCGCGAGTATGAACGCGGCGTCGTCTTCACCCTGGGCCGGTTCAGCGGCATCAAGGGGCCGGGGCTGATCCTGCTGATCCCCTTCGTCCAGCAGATGGTTCGCGTCGACCTCCGCACGATCGTGCTGGACGTGCCCAGCCAGGACGTCATCTCACGCGACAACGTGTCGGTGAAGGTCAACGCGGTCGTCTATTTTCGGGTCGTCGATCCCGACCGGGCGGTGCTGCAGGTCGAGAACTTCATGACCGCGACCAGCCAGCTCGCCCAGACCACGCTGCGCTCGGTGCTCGGCAAGCACGAGCTCGACGAGATGCTGGCCGAGCGCGACAAGCTGAACCATGATCTGCAGGAGATCCTCGACAGCCAGACCGATGCCTGGGGCATCAAGGTCGCCAATGTCGAGATCAAGCATGTCGACATCGACGAGAGCATGGTCCGTGCCATCGCCCGGCAAGCCGAGGCGGAGCGCAACCGCCGGGCGCGCATCATCAGCGCCGAGGGCGAGCACCAGGCGGCCGAGCGGCTGACGCAGGCGGCGGCGATCCTCGCCTCAACGCCGGAGGCGATGCAGCTCCGTTACCTGTCCACCCTGCACGACATTGCGGGCGACAAGAATTCAACAATCGTCTTTCCGATGCCGGTCGACCTGCTGCGCGGCTTCGCCCCCTCATCGGGCACGGTCGCGTCCGGCGATCGCTCGCGCCCCGGCGGGGTCACAACACCAGGGTCGTGAGTGCGCCGTAGACGAGTGCGCCGGTCAGCCCGAGGCCGATCAGCGCCAGCACCCCATCTTGCGCCACGAGTGCCAGCCCGAAGATGCTGACGATCGCCCCCGCCGCGGTGTTGGCCAGCGGGATCAACTCCAGGACCGGCATGGTCAGCGCCAGGAGGATGCAGGCGGGCGCGATGACGAAGGCGGCGGCACCGCGGGCGGCGATTCCCAGCCGCGGCCGCACGAGCCGATCGGTGACGCGGGCGACCGGCCGCAGGAACCGTACGGCCTGGCGCAGGCGCCGGGTCTCGACCCGGCGGCGGCGCAGCGTGCGGGGCAGCCAGAACTGTCGGCCGCCGAGCAGCATCTCGCCCGAGATCAGGAGGATCACCACCGCCATGATCGAGGGCAGGCCAGGGATGCCCGACAGCGGCGACAGCACGATCAGCCCTGGCACCAGCAGCAGCGGCCCGTAGGATCGGGCGCCGACCGCCGCCTGCACCTCCTCGACGGAAACCGCCGCGGCCGCGGCCGCACCGGGATCGTCAGCCGCCACGCGATCGAGGCGATCGAGCACATCGGTCAGGCTCGCCGCCGGCCCGGCCCCTTCCGCCTCCTCCTTCTCCACCTGCAGCTCCACCATCGCCACCTGCCGACCGGGACGGTGCAGGAACCCCGCTGACCGCCGGTGGTTGCATCGCCGGGACGGCCGATGGAGATGGCCCGCCGCCTGCGCTATCCTGCGCGGCAGACAGGCCACGGGACCGCATATGTTCAAATCCCTCTTCGCGCGGATCATCGGCGGTGAGCGCCCGCCGGCCGAACAGCCCGAGGCGGTGGCGGAAGCGGCCACCGAATACAAGGGCTACCGCATCCACCCCGCCCCCTACAGGGCCGAGGGCCAGTTCCAGACGGCCGGGCTGATCGAGAAGGACTTCCCGGACGGCACGAAGCAGCACCGCTTCGTGCGTGCCGACCGGCACGCCAGCAAGGACGATGCCGTCGCCTTCTCGATCACCAAGGGCCAGCAGATCATCGACGAGCAGGGCGACGCCCTGTTCCAGTGATGCACGGCTCCTGACGGACGCGCCACGGCGGCCCTGGGGCGGCGGCCCTGGGCGCCGCTGGCCTTCGCGTGACTTTGCGGCGGCCTGAACCGTCGCCGCGAAGACTCGGTCCCTTTCCGCCAAAACCTCATGCCTCCCATACGATAACCGCCGTTGCTGCACCGCAGCATGCGGTGGAGGCTGCTCGCCCTCCCCGTCAACCGCCGCGCCTCGCGGTGCGGCCTTCAGGTGCCCAGATGTCGCTGCCGTTGCTCGCGCTCGCCATGGCCTCCTTTGGGATCGGCACGACCGAGTTCGTGATCATGGGTCTGCTGCCGGAGGTCGCCGCCGATCTCGGCGTGTCGATCCCCAGCGCCGGGTTGCTCGTCACCGGTTATGCGATGGGCGTGGTGATCGGCGCGCCGATCGTCGCGATTGCGACCAACGGGCTGCCGCGCAAGGCGGTACTGATCGGCCTGACCTGCATCTTCGTCCTCGGCAACCTGCTCTGCGCCGTCGCGCCGAGCTACGGCCTCCTGATGGCCGCCCGCGTCGTGACCGCCTTCTGTCACGGTGCCTTCTTCGGGATCGGCGCCGTGGTTGCGGCCGATCTCGTGCCGCGCAACCAGCGGGCGCGGGCGATCGCGACGATGTTCGCCGGGCTCACCATCGCGAACATCCTCGGCGTGCCGGGCGGCACCGCGCTCGGCCAGGCGATGGGCTGGCGGGCGACCTTCTGGGCCGTGGTCGCGATCGGGCTCGTGGCGACGGCGGCCATCGCGGTCTGGGTCCCCTCAGCGATTCGCCACGAACGCGGCAACATGCTGCGTGAGCTGCGCGTGTTGAGAAAGCCGCAGGTGATGCTCGCCATGGGCATGAGCATCCTGTCGTCGGTCAGCCTGTTCAGCGTCTTCACCTACATCACGCCGCTGCTGCGCGAGGTCACCGGGGTCGAGCCGGCATCCGTCACCACCGTGCTGATCCTGTTCGGTGTCGGGATCACCATCGGCAATGTGATCGGCGGACGGCTCGCCGATTGGCGGCTGATGACCTCACTGACGGGTATCTTCGCGGCGCTCGCGATCGTGCTCGTCGTGTTCGTGTTCACGAGCAGCGCCCCGACCGCCGCCGTCGTCACCATCTTCATCTGGGGGCTGATCGCCTTCGCCGGCGGGGCACCGCTGCAGACCCGCGTGGTGGACCAGGCGCATGAGGCGCCCAACCTCGCCTCGACGCTGAACCAGGCGGCGTTCAATCTCGGCAACGCGACCGGTGCCTGGCTCGGCGGCGCGGCGGTCACGCTGGGCCTCGGCTATGCCGAACTGCCCTGGATCGGCGCGGCCATGGCGGCGATAGCGGCCGGGCTCTGCCTCTATTCCCAAGCCCTCGAACGGCGCAGCGCGCGCTGCGCCCTGGCCCGCGCCGCGGCAGCCTGACGGGCCGCACCGCGGCACCGCCACGGCACGATGATTCCGGGCCGAAACCCGGACAAGGAAACGAAGAAGGGCCGCCCCGAGAGGCGGCCCTTCCATTGTCGATCCACGGTCCGGTCGCGGATCGCGTCCACGACCGGATAAACGGGTCAGCGGGCCCGGCCCCCGACAGAGGCGAAGATCCAGGCCGCCGCGGCCGACCGCGGCTTGTGACAATGAGACACTGGATCACCTCCTTTCTTTGGTTGACGACCGCAAAGATGTAGGCCGGTCCGCGCCGGATTGTAAGGCCCGTTTGCCGCGATCACCGGAGCGATGGCCGAAACCGGCTGGAGGTCGAGTGTGGCCGAGCCGGCGATGCGTCAATCGCCCAGCATTAGACCAAGTCATCAAGCCCATCAGGATGAAAAAACCGTCGGTGACACCATCTTTGCTTGGCAAGAGCCTTCGTCATCCGTAAACGGTGAACGATTCGATGTCGGTACTCGAACGGGAGATCATCAGCGTGACCGCGACCAAAGACAAAGCTCAGACGGTTGGGATGACTGCGACCATCGTCTCGGCCTATGTCGGCAACAACACGCTCGCGGTCGAGGAGCTGGCACCGCTGATCGCCTCCGTGCACAGCGCCATCGCGGCACTTGGCGAACCGGCCAAGGCAGAGCCGGCGCCGCTCGTTCCGGCAGTCCCGATCAAGAAATCGGTGACCCCGGACGCGATCATCTGCCTCGAGGACGGCCGTCGACTGAAGATGCTGAAGCGGCATCTGCGCGTCACCTACGGCATGACGCCCGAGCAGTACCGCGCCAAGTGGGGCCTGCCGCGCGACTATCCGATGGTCGCCCCGGCCTATGCGGAATCGCGCTCGCAGCTCGCCAAGGAGATCGGCCTCGGCCGCAAGCGTCCGGCGCCCGAGGAGGCGCCGGCGCGCAAGGGGGCCCGCCGTGGCAAGGCGGCCGAGGCCCAGCAGCCGGCCGCGGAGGCGCCTGCCCGCCGGCGCGCGCCGCGCCGCAAGGCTGCGGCCGGCGAAGGCTGAGCGGCGGCGGCCGGAATCCGGCCGCACGATTGGGTCGGGTGGGCCCGCCAGACTGAAACGCCAGGGGTGAGTTCCAGGAAATGAGCAATCGTCCGGTCGCCGTCGTCACCGGCGCGGGGAGCGGCATCGGCCGCCATGTCGCGCTGGCCCTTCATCGTGCAGGCTATGCGGTCGCACTGGCCGGCCGCCGGCCCGAGCCGCTCGCCGAGACCGCGGCTGCCGGTGGCGGCGGGCCGGAGCTCCTGGCCGTGCCGACCGATGTCGCCGACCCGGCATCGGCCGAGGCCCTTTTCGCCCGCACGGTCGAGGCGTTCGGACGCGTCGACGTGCTGTTCAACAATGCCGGCGTGACCGCCCCGGGCGTGCCCTTCGAGGATCTGACCGCCGAAGACTGGACGCGCGTCGTCGACATCAATCTCAACGGCATGTTCTTCTGCGCCCAGGCCGCTTTCCGCGCGATGAAGAACCAGACACCGCGGGGCGGGCGGATCATCAATAACGGTTCGATCTCGGCCGATGCGCCGCGGCCGCGTTCGGCGCCCTACACCGCGACCAAGCATGCGGTCACCGGCCTCACCAAATCGATCTCGCTCGACGGCCGGCCCTATGACATAGCCTGCAGCCAGATCGACATCGGCAATGCCGCGACCGACATGACGGCCAAGATGTCGGAAGGCGTGCTGCAGGCCGACGGCTCGATCAAGCCCGAGCCGCGGATGGACGTCGCCCATGTCGCGAGCGCCGTCGTCTACATGGCGAGCCTGCCGCTCGACGCGAATGTCCAGTTCATGACGATCATGGCGACGAAGATGCCGCT
The DNA here is from genome assembly GCA_964406375.1 of uncultured Mycobacteriaceae bacterium. Classification (GTDB taxonomy): domain Bacteria; phylum Pseudomonadota; class Alphaproteobacteria; order DSM-16000; family Inquilinaceae; genus CAYORM01. Next base: position 17,888 of record CAYORM010000008.1, read on the forward strand.
GATCGGCCGCGGCTGATCCGACGCCCATACCGGTCGAAGCCGGAAAAAGAAGGCGCCGCGTCCCGATCGGGACGCGGCGCCTTTTCTTGTCGGACGGCCCGGCCCCTGCGTCAGGCCGCGGGCGCCATCTGGTGATAGGTCTTGCCGACGATGCGCGGCCCCTCGGGCGTCGCCAGCATCACCAGCGTGTCGCGATAGGCGAAGCGGCCATAGACCGTCTCGACCACCGCGGTCGCCACCGACCCGTCGATGTGGAAGGTGACGACCTGATAGTCGCGCGCCCCCCAACCGGCGCGCTCCTCGGCACAGACGAAGGCGATCCAGCGGTCGCGCGGCACGATCGAGAGCTTGCCCTCATCCTGGCCGATGATGTGGGCTGCTTCGTGGAAGGTGGCGGCGAGGCGCGCGGCATCGCGGTCGGCGACGCCCTCGATATAGGCGGCGGCAAGGCCGAGCGCCTCCGCCTGGGTCAGTACGGGTGCCGTCATTTGATCACTCCGATCTTCTTGCGGTCGATCGAGATGATGACCGCCGCGACCAGCACCGCGCCCTTCACGATGAGCTGCGTGTAGGACGACACGCCGGCGAGATTAAGCCCGTTGCTCAGGATCGAGATGATGAGCGCGCCGATCAGCGTTCCGGCGACACCGCCCATACCACCGGTCAGCGGCGTGCCGCCGATGACGATGGCTGCGATCACGTCGAGTTCGAGACCATTGCCGGCCGTCGGGCTGCCAGCGCCCATGCGGGAGGCGAGCACGATGCCGCCGAGGCCGGAGTAGAGACCCGCGAGGGCGAAGGTGGTGATCTTCACCCTGTCGACGCGGATGCCCGAGCGCTGCGCGACAACCTCGCCGCCGCCGATCGCGAGGATGCTGCGGCCGAGCGTGGTGTAGTTCTGGATCACATAGGCGACGGCGAAGGCGAAGAGCGCGATCAGGACGATCGTCGGAATGCCGGCGACGGTGCCGGAGCCGATCTCGCGCATCACCCCGTCGCGGATCATGATCGGCCGCCCTTCGGTAATGTGCAGCATCATGCCGTGGCCCGCGACCATCAGGCCGAGGGTGACGATGAAGGACGGGACCTTGAACTTGGCATAGATCGTGCCCGCGGCTGCCCCAAGCACCGCGCCGGCGACGAGGCCCGCGATCAGGGCGCTCATCCCGTAATCCTGCATGAAGTAGGCGACGAGCACCGCAGCCAGGCCGACCACCGCACCGACCGACAGGTCGATCGAGGCCATCAGGATGATGAAGGTTCCCCCCATCGCCGCGATCGACAGCACCGCCGTCTGCCGCAGCACCGTCTCGAGGTTGCGGACGCTGAGGAACTGGTCGGAGAAGATCGAAAAGCCGATGCAGACGATGACGAGGACGAAGAACGGGAAATAAACCCGCAGATCGTCCATCCCCATCCGTGTCCCGCCGCGGCGCCCGTCGGCAGAGAGTTCGCTCATCCCTTCACACCCCGCACTAGAGCATCGCGTTAATGAGGTTGGTCTCGGTGATTTCGTCGGGTCCGCGGAACACGCCGGAGACCCGCCCGCCGCGCATCGTGACGACGGTGTCGCTGATGCGGATCACTTCGACCATGTCCTCGGAGGCCATCAGGATGGCGAGGTTTCCCTGCCGCCTGAGGGCATCGATCATGCTGTAGATCTCGAACTTCACCCCGACATCGACACCACGTGTCGGGTTGCTGAGCAGCATCAGCCGCGGGCTCGTCATGAACCACTTGGCCAGCAAGACCTTCTGCTTGTTACCGCCGCTCAGCGAGCGGACGGGGGCACGCGGGCCGCTGCACTTGATGCGGAAGGTCTCGATCGCCTTGAGCGTCGCCTCACGCTCGCGCGCGCCGTCGATGAACGGCCCGTGTGCGTGCCGCCTGAGGCTGGCGAGGCCGACATTGAAGCTGATGTCGTGGGTATCGATCAGCCCTTCAACGGCGCGCTCCTTCGGCACCATCGCGACGCCTGCCTGCATGGCGTCAGGCACGCTGCCCGGCCGGTAGGAATCCCCGCCGAGCCGCATGGCACCGGACCGCATCGGCCGGACACCGAAGACGACCTCGAGCAGCTCGTCCGCACCCGAGCCGGCAAGGCCGGCGAGCGTGACGATCTCGCCGGCGCGCACCTCGAACGACACGTCCTCGAGCCCTTCGGCCGAGACCCTGTCGAGTGCGAGCACGACCGGGCGCGCTTCCGCACTCGCCGCCGTCCGCTCGCGCGGTGGCAGGTCACGGCCGACCATCAGCGCCGACAGCGTGTCCTCCGTCAGCGTCGCGGTGGGCCGGGTCGTGACGTGCTCGCCATCCTTCATCACGACGACGCGGTCACAGCTGCGGAAGATCTCCTGCAACCGGTGTGAGACGTAGACGATCGCCGTGCCGGTCGCCTTCAGCTCGTCCATCACCCGATGCAGCGTCTCGGCATCATCGTGATCGAGCGAAGCAGTGATCTCGTCGAGCAGCAGCACGCGCGGGTTCGTCGAGAGGGCACGGGCCAGCTCGACCATCTTCTGCGTCGACGGCGACAGGCTGCGCATCTCGCGCCGCGGATCGACCTTGATCCCGAGCCGCGCGAGCAGCGCCTCGGCCTCGGCATGGAGTCGCTTCCAGTCGATCAGGCCGAAGCGCTCGAAGGCGGCGGTCCGGCCGAGGAAGATGTTCTCCGCGACCGAGACGCCCGGCAGGACATTGAATTCCTGATGGACCATCGAAACGCCGGCCTCGACGGCCTCGGCTGCCGAAGCCGGGCGGTAGGGCGCACCGGCCAGGGTCATGCCGCCACCGTCGGGCTGCGCCTCGCCGGCCAGCATCCGGAACACCGTCGACTTGCCGGCGCCGTTCTCGCCGCACAGTGCCACCGCCTCACCGGGATACAGCGCGAAGCCGAGCCGCCGCACCGCGTGGATCGGCCCGTAGCGCTTCGCAAGGTCGGTCGCCGCGAGGACGGCCGACGCGGCGTTCACCGGGTCGGGCCCGGTCATCTTGGTATGATAAGCCGCGTCGGCCATGGCACGCTTAGTTCGGTTGGATGACGGTGAAGACCGCGTTGTGGTCCACATCCGGATTGTGCGCCTTGCTGATCGCCTGCCAGTCGATCAGCGACTCTCCGGCAGCCAGCGGCTCGATGATCTGCGCCCGATAGGCGTCGATCTGGTCCTTGATCAGGTAGTAGAGGCTCATCTCGTAGACCGTTCCGTCGGTCTCGTGACCGTTCAGATGGTCGTGGATGATGGTGATGCCGTAACCGCCCATGACCCAGTGGCCGCCCGCGAGCATCGAGATCTCGTCATTCGCGAGTGCCTCGAGGGCTGCCTCGGTGATGTCGATGCCGGCGAGGTCGATGCCCGAACGACCGGCATTCTCGATCGCGACGATCGCGCCGAGCAGCGGGTCCGAACCGGCGCCCCAGACGGCATCGATCTCGTCGAAGCGGGTGAGGAAGTCCTCCATCACCGTCTGGCCGCGGGCGAGCGTCCAGTCGGTGTACTGCAGATCGAGCAGCTCCACCTCGGGATGCTCCTCCACCGCGCGGCGCAGTCCGTCATTGCGCGCCTCGGAGGTCGAGATGCCCGGCACGCCGCCGATGCCGACAATCCTCGTCGCACCATCGACCTCGATGAGGTGATTGGCGACGTTGTAACCGGCGGTCTCGTCGTCCAGCTTGATGAAGGCGAGGTAGTGCTCGAAATCCTCGGGCTCGACACCCGGATAGGTGTCGGTGACCACGACCGGCACCCCCGCCGCATCCAGCAGCTCCAGCGCCTGGATGCCGAGCGGCTCGCTGAGCGGCGTCAGGATCAGACCGACGACACCGGCATTGATCAGTGTTTCGATGTCGGCGAGCTGCTTGTCCTCGCGGCTCTGGGCATCGGTGACGATCAGCTCATAGCCATAGGCGTCGGCCGCCGACTGGGCGAAGTTCACATAGTCGACCCAGAACGCGTCGTTCAGGGTCGTCATCGGCATGCCGATCTTCGGCTTGTCCTGCGCCTGGCCGGCGTTCGCGACGAGCGCCGCCGCAAGGGCCGTGGTGATGCCCAACAGATGTCGCATGTCCCTCTCCTCCTCTCGAAACCTGTCTTCAGAGGGCGATGCGCCGCCCCTCGCGTGCCGAGCGGTAAACCGCCTCGACGATCTCCACGATCCGACGGCCTTCGCGGCCGTCCGCTTCGGGCGTGGCAGCGCCGCGCACGGCGTCGACGAAGTTCGCCGCCGCGCGTCCCACCGTCCCCGACCAGTCCGTTGCCTCGATGTCCTGGGGGGTCCAGCGCCCGCCCTGCCAGACCAGGATCTCCGGCTCGTCAGAGAACTTCTCGAAATGCGCTTCGACGCCGGTGATGCGGATCAGCGCCTCGGGGCAGACCACCTCGACCTGATCGTCGAACGCGCCCTTCGGACCGAAATAGCCGGCCTCGATCACCGCGAAGCCGCCCTTCTCGAACTCCAGCGTGACGAGGGCATGGTTCTCGCCGACGCCGCGCGGGTCGTTCGTGTCGAGCACCGCGGTCACGGCCGACACCTCGCCCATCAGGAAGCGCGCCAGGTAGAAGCGGTGGAAACCGGCGTCGAACAGCAGACCACCACCCGTCAGATCGGGATCGGAGCGCCAGCCACCATATTTGCCGCCGATGGCGAGCCGCAGCCGGACGATGCTCGGCCGGCCGAATCGCTCCTCGGCGATCACGTCGCGCAGCCAGCGATGCGGCGGGTAGAAGAGCTGATTGTGGCTGGCGGCGAGGATCCGGCCGGCCGCGGCGGCCGCCGCGGCGAGGCGGTCGCATTCCTCGACCGTCACCGCCATCGGCTTCTCGAGCAGCACGTGCTTGCCCGCGGCGATCGCCGCCTCGGCAAGTGCCGCATGGAATTTGTGCGGCACACAGATGATCACCGCCTCGACATCGGGGTCGGCGAGCAGCGCCTCGGCATTGGGATGGCCGCGTGCGCCGGTGCGCTCGACCGTCGCGGCGACGAGCTTGGGATCGAGATCGGCGACGGCCGCGAGGCGCGCGCCGGGCGCCGCCTCCACACCGGCCACGTGATGCCGGCCGACCTCGCCGAGGCCGATGACGCCGACGGCGACCGGTTCAGTCCGCACCCCGCTCATGACAGCATCCCCGCCGGCATCAGGGCCTCAAGCGCCACGAGCTGGCGCATCGACAGCGCGGACGCGGCCACGGGATCATTCCGCAGCACCGTGCGGTAATAGCGGTAGCTCTCGAATTCGACGGACATGACGCCCCGGTAACCGATCGCATCGAGTGCGGCGAAGAAGACGTCCCACGGGACGCTGCCCTCACCGATCAACGGGAAGATGAACTGATCGCCCTCCATCCCCGGGGTACCGGCCACGTCCTTGATGTGGACGTGGCGGATATACGGCCCGAGCATCCGCACGACCCAGTCGAGGTCGTTGCGGTGGAGCACGAAATGGCTGGGATCGAGGTTGATCGCGAAGGCCGGGTGGCTGCCGAAGCGCTGCAGCATCACGCCGGTGCTGTGGACATCGTGCGCCAGCGTGCCCCAGCAGGGCTCGAGCGCCGCGACGGCCCCGGCCTCGGCGACACCGTCGAGCATCCGGGCATAGCCGTCGAGCATCGACTGCCAGGCGGCGCCTTCCGCCATCTCGCGGCCGACATCGACATGTCCGGCGTCCCAGCGGCAAGGCCCGGTCAGCACGTTGACCACGGGCACGCCGCACGCGGCGGCGGCACGCGCCGTCTTCACCGTGAGGTCGACGCGCTCGGCGAGGGCGGCCGGATCCCGGGTGACGAGATCCTGCTGGACGACGATCTCGGAGACCTCGAGCCCGGCGGCCCGGGTCGCGTCGACGACCGCGGCGAGCTCGGCCTCGCTCTGGCGGCGCGGATCGAAATGGGCAAGCGTCCATTCGACCGCGCCATAACCCTGCGCCGCCAGCGTCGTCGAGACCTCGGCCACCGGCCGCGTCTCGTAATCGAGCGCGGCCAGGAAGCCCCAGCGGCGGTAGCGCGGCCGCGCCGCGCCCTGATCAGTGTCCGGCATCGTGACGGGCCTGCGCCGCGGCGAGCGACCGGTCGAGGCGATCGAGCATCTCGTCCGCCTCGGCCCGGGTCGTGTTGACCGCCGGCTTCAGCTTCAGGACGTTGCCGTAATTGCCGAAGACCGGACCACTCTTGCCGATGAGGAGGCGCTCCTTCTCGAGCGCGTGCTGCCAGACGAACCCGGTCAGCTCGTCGGCCGGCTCCTTCGTCTCGCGGTCGAGCACCAGCTCGATGCCGATCATGAGGCCGAGACCGCGCACGTCGCCGATGATCGAGTAGCGGTCCTTCATCTCGTGGAGGCGGCTCATGATGTGCGCGCCGATCTCGCGCGCATTCCGGCCGAGATCCTCCTCCTCCATCACCGTGATCATCGCCAGGCTGGCGGCGGAGATGGCCGGCGTCGACATCATGGTGAAGCCCGCCTCCCAGCCGCGCAGCGAGGTGAAGCCCTCGGCCGCGACCACGCCCGACAGCGGGAAGCCGGCGCCGAACGCCTTGCCCATGATGATCAGGTCGGGATCAGCCCCCACGACCTTGGAGGCGAAGATGTCACCGCAGCGGGAGAAGGCCGTCTGTACCTCATCGGCGATGAGCGCGACGCCGTTGCGGGTGCAGATCTCGCGTACCAGCTCGATGTAACCGGGCGGCATCGGAATCATGCCGCCGTTCGACTGGAACAGTTCGATGATGACACCGGCGACCTTGGCGTCGGGCTGGTGCTTGATCGCCGTGTCGATGAAGCGGGCGCAGGCGAGATCGCATGAGCCCGGCTTCAGGCCCAACGGGCAGCGGTAGCAGTTGTAGTTGGGGACGCGGATCTGCCGCGTCATGTAGCGGTCGAGCCCCTCCTTCGCCCCCTCGAGCATGCGCGGATAGGTGTAGCTCAGCGCCAGGGTGGCGAAGGTGGTGCCGTGGAAGGCGCTGTAGAGCGACACGAATTCGCTGCCGCCGGTCGCCCGCATCGCGAGATGCATGGCACCCTCGACCGCGTCCGCACCGCTCAGCGCGAACAGCACCGCCCGCATCCGCGGCGGGGCGAGTGACAGCACCTTCTCGGCCAGCTGGGTGCGGAGCTCGTTCTCGAAGACCGGCGTGACGTATTCGATCCGGTCGATCTGCTCCTTGACCGCCTGGACCACCTTGGGATGGCGGTAGCCCAGATTGACCACCCATTCGCCGGAGACGGCGTCGAGATACTCCGTCCCCTCCTCGTCCCAGAAGCGTACCCCCTGGCCTTCGCGGATCCGCAGCGGGTAATGCCCCATGGGCTTGATGACGGAACCGACGGTCGGCGACAACAGCGCCGGGTCGGTCGCCGGATCGATCTGGCCGGGATCTTCGGTCGGGGCCATCACTCTCTCCCGCTCTCTCAGAGATGGTGCCGCTGGAGGGCGTCGCGACGCTCCTCATACTTGCGGCGCAGCTGCATCGCTTCCGGGTCCTCGGACACCATGGGCGGCGCGATGTCCCAGAAGCTGTGCTTGGTCGCGACCGACATCGCGTACGGCTCGACCTCGATGACGATCACCTCGACGCCGGTGGAAGCGGCGGCGGTGGCGAGCGCCGCCTTCAGCGCCTCGGGCGTGTCGACGGCATGCACCCGCGCACCAAGGCTCTCGGCGTTCTGGGCGAGATCGATCGGCAGATAGGCGCCGTTCAGCTTCCCTTCGTTGTCGCGGCCGCGGAACTCGGTGGCGTAGGCCGAACCGGTCGTCAGCATCTGCAGGTCGCGGATGATCTGATAGCCATGGTTCGCGAAGACGCAGACCGTCAGCTTCACCCGCTCGCGGACCGCGACGGTCAGGTCGCTCGGGTTCATGAGGTAGGTGCCGTCGCCGATGCAGACATAGACGTTCGGCTGACCCGAGAGGAGGATACCGATCGCCGACGGTATCTCGTAGGTCATGCAGGAGAAGCCGAACTCGAGATGCACCCGGCGGTCGCCGCGGGTATCCCACAGCTTGTTGATGTCGCCCGGCAGGCTGCCCGCGGCCGACACCACGTAAGAGTCCTGGGCCGCCGCCTCGTTGACGATTTTCAGCGCCTGCGCCTGGGTCATCTTCTGGCCGGGCTTGGCGACGAGCGTCGGCTCGGCGAGGCCCCGCCAGTCGGCGACCGCCCGATCCATCACCTCCCGCCAGGCGGCCTGCGGCTTCACGCCGGCTTCGCGCGCCGCATCGGCGAGCGCATTCAGCCCCTCGCGCGCATCGGCGATCATCGGCTCGGCCGCCATCTTGATGGCGTCGCGCCCGGTGACGTTGATCGAGGCGAAGCGGACGTCGGGGTTCTGGAACAGCGTCTGCGAGCAGGTCACGACGTCGGTCAGACGCGTGCCGATCGCCAGGACGAAGTCCGCCCCGGCCGCCAGCTCATTGGCCGCGAGGTTGCCGGCGATGCCGAGAGCGCCGCAGGCGAAGGGCGACTCGCCCGCCATGGTGCTGCGGCCCGCCACCGTCTCGAGCACCGGGATGCCGAATGCCTCGGCGAACGCCCGCAGCTCGGCCTCGGCCTCGGCGTAGTAGACGCCACCGCCGCTGATGATCACCGGCTTCTTCGCCGCCCGCAGCAGCTCGAGCACGCGCTGAAGCTGACCGCGCTCGGGCGGCCGGCGCTCGACGTGCCAGACGCGCTTGCGGAAGAACTCGACGGGGAACTCGCCCACCTCGCCCTGCGTGTCCTGGCAGACCGACAGCGTGACGGCACCGGTCTCGGCCGGGCTCGTCAGCATGCGCATCGCCTCGAGCAGGGAGGGGATGATCTGCTCCGGACGGGTGATCTTGTCATAAAAGACGCTGACGGTGCGCAGCCCGTCGGCCACCGAGAGATCGTAGCTCGGCACCGCCTCGAGCTGCTGCAGCACCACGCCCTGCCGACGCGACGCGTAGTGGTCGGAGGCCAGCAGCAGAACCGGCACACGCTGCACCGTCGCACCGGCAGCACCGGTGAACATGTTGGCCGTGCCGGGGCCGATCGAAGCGGTGCAGGCGAAGGTCGAGAGTCGGCGCTTGGCACGGGCGAATCCCACCGCCATGTGCACCATGCTCTGCTCGTGGAAGGGCTGGTAGAACGGGATCTCGCCGCCACACTCGGCGAAACCCTGGCCCAGGCCCGACACATTGCCGTGGCCGAAAATCCCCGCCGCGCCGGCGATCAGCCGCTGCTCGCGACCGTCACGCTCCGTCCACTGGTTGGCCAGGAAGCGGGCGATCGCCTGCCCCGTCGTCAGCCGCACCGTCTCCACCATAGTCCTTCACCCCTGCAGTGGTGCGCGGAGCCTAAGACCGCCCTTCACATGGTGTCAATATCAGGTTATGTCAGTCATCATACAACTGAGGGCAGGATATGGGCGTGACCGCAGACGCGCTGCTCGCCGAGATCGCGTCCGCCGTACCGCCAGGTGGCACCGCCGCTGACGTCGGCGGGCCGGCGGACCGGGGGGCAGCGAGCCGGGAGGGAAAAGGTCGAGAAGCGGGCCGCGACATGGCCGACATTCTCGACGGGCTGGTGGTCCCGGCAGCCGAGCAGGCCGCGTTCGAGCGGGATTGGCGCGGTATTGTGCAAAATCCCGCGGAGCTGGTGTTACTACCGCGGTCCACCGCCGAGGTGGCGCGAATCGTCACAGCCTGTGCGCGCCTGGGCATCGGCATCGTGCCGCAGGGCGGCAATACCGGCCTCGTTGCGGGCGCGGTGCCGGTCGCCGGCCGCCCCCAGGTTATCGTCAACCTCTCCCGGATGCGCGCGATTCGCGCCGTCGACCCCGTCGACAACACGATGGTCGTCGAGGCCGGCGTGGTCCTCGCTGCAGCCCAGGAGGCGGCTGAGAAGGTCGATCGCCTGTTCCCGCTGAGCCTCGCCGCCGAAGGCTCCTGCCAGATCGGCGGAAACATCGCGACCAATGCCGGCGGGCTGCAGGTGCTGTCCTACGGGACGATGCGCAACCTCGTCCTCGGCCTCGAGGTGGTGCTGCCGGACGGGCGCGTCTGGGACGGCCTGCGCTCGCTGCGCAAGGACAATACCGGCTTTGACCTCAAGCAGCTTTTCATCGGCTCGGAAGGCACGCTCGGCATCATCACCGCGGCGACGCTGCGGCTCCTGCCACGCGCCCGTTCGGTGCTGACCGTGTTCGCCGGGGTGCCTTCGCCCGAGGCGGCGATGGCGCTGTTCATCGCGGTCCGTGAGGCGGCCGGCTCCGACCTGACGTCCTTCGAGTATTTCGGACAGCTCGGCCTGTCGCTGGTCCGCGCGCATGGCGGGCAGGGCCGTTCGCCCTTCTCGGAGGATTATCCGGCCTATACGCTGTTCGAGATCTCCTCGCCCGACCCGCGCCGCGACCTCCTGCCGGGTTACGAGCCGATCCTGACCGAGGCCTATGAGACGGGGCGGGTCCTCGACGTGACCGTGGCGCAGAGCGAGGCGCAGCGGAAGGCGCTGTGGGCGCTGCGCGACGACCTGTCGGAGGGCGAACGCGCCGCCGGCGGAGCGATCAAGCACGACGTCGCGGTGCCGGTGGCCCGGACGCCGGAAGTGGTCGAGGCGATTGAACGCGAGGTGAGCGGGCGGTATCCCGAGGCGAGGCTGAACATCTTTGGGCATCTCGGTGACGGGAATCTGCACGTGAACGTCCTGCCTCCGGTCGGCACCTCCCTCGCCGCGTTCGATCCCGATCGCGCGGTCACCGGAATCATTGAGCGAATCGTTGTGGAGCGCGGCGGCACCTTCAGCGCCGAGCACGGGATCGGCCAGCTTCGCCGCGCCTCGCTGTTGCGCTACCGCAGCGCGGTCGAGCTGTCTTTGATGCGGACGATCAAGCGTTCGATCGACCCCGCCGGCATCATGAACCCGGGCAAGGTGCTGGAGGACACGGCACCGTGACCGAAGGGGCTGCGGTGCGGGGGACGGTGTGAAACCGACGGTCGCGCGCGATCGGACGAAGCCGGTGCTCGTCAAACGCAGGATCTCGCGACCCGGGCGCCTGTCGGACGGCGTGGTCGCGGCCCTGGCCAATGATATCCATTCCGGTGTGGTGAAGCCGGGCGACCGGCTGCCGACGGAAATGCAACTCGCCGAGATGTTCGGCGTCAGCCGCACGGTTATTCGCGAAGCGATCTCGCGGCTGAAGGCCGACAATCTGGTCATCAGCCGGCAGGGGCTCGGCGTCTTCGTCACCTCGGCGATCGACGGGCCGCGCACCTTCCGGATCGGCGCCGACAACACCGAGTTGCCGCGCACGCTGCGTGACGTCTTCGAGTTGCGCATGGGCGTCGAGATGGAGGCGGCGGGCCTCGCGGCCCTGCGGCGGACGCGTCCCGACATCAAGGCGCTCGAGCGGGCCCTGAAGACGATGGAGACGACGCGTCACGGCCCCGACATCGGCGTTGCGGCCGATGTCGAGTTCCACCGGCGCATCGCGCAGGCCTCGAAGAATCTGCAGATCCCCCGTTTCCTCGGCTTTCTGGAGAATTTCCTGACCGAGGCGATCCGCACCGCCCGCGCCAATTCGGCCCGCTTCGAGGGGCTGACCGACCTCGTCCAGGACGAGCACCGCGCGATCTTCGAGGCGATCGCGGCCGGCAACCGCGAACGCGCCCAGGACGCGATGCGGCATCATCTCGAAAGTGCGCAAAAGCGCCTCGGTCTCGACTCGACCGGCACGAAGCCCGCCTCACGCGCGTCGGGCTGATGTCCGCCGCCTGCGACGACGGCCAGCGCCCCGGCCCTGGGAACGGCGACAGCTCGCCGACCCGCCCCCGCTGACCGAGAGGGATTCGCCCGCGAGGGCGATCGCTGAGGCACGTGTCCCGGCCGCCGGCAGGCGAACCTTCATGACCGGCAGCCTTCTCCGTTGACAAGCTTTCTGCGCCGTCCCTATCATCTTTAACGTTTAAGAAGCCACCCGGCCAAAGGCCGACGAGGCGCGCGCCGGCCACGGCGCGGTGCCGGATGGTTGGACGCGCCGTGTGTCGGACGGCCCGCGGTGCGGTCGGTGCCCTCGAGACGGGAGCGTCGTTTGAACACACCACCATCCCGCGACGGGGCGCTGCGTGACACCGGTGCGCCCGGCCTCGTCCTGGACCTCGCCAATGTCACCCATTACTACGGTGCAACGCTCGCGCTCGATCGTGTCTCGCTCGAGGTCCGTCGCGGCGAATTCCTGACGCTTCTGGGCCCGAGCGGTTCGGGCAAATCGACCCTCCTGCGCGTCATCGCCGGGCTCGAGACGCCGGATTCGGTGGGGCGGCTGCGCCTCGACGGCGAGGACATCGCGGATCTGCCTGCCAACCGGCGCAACGTCGCCACCGTCTTCCAGCATTTCGCGCTGTTCCCGCACATGACGGTCGGCGAGAACGTCGAATACGGGCTGAAGCTGCGGCGCGTGCCACCCGACGAGCGGCGGCGCCAGGCGGAAGCCGCCCTCGCCATGGTGCGTCTGCCCGACAAGGCCGGCCGCCGCATCCACCAGCTCAGCGGCGGGGAGCGGCAGCGCGTCGCGCTCGCCCGGGCGCTGGTCACCCGTCCGCAGATCCTGCTGCTCGACGAGCCGCTCGGCGCGCTCGATGAGCGGCTGCGGCTCGACATGCAGCTCGAGCTCGTCGAACTGCAGCGCAAGACCGGCGGTACCTTCATCCTGGTGACGCACAGCCAGGAGGAAGCGATCACCATGAGCGACCGGATCGTGCTGATGCGCGCCGGGCGGATCGAGCAGATCGGTGCACCCCAGGCCTTGTTCGAGAGCCCGGAGACGGTGTTCGCCGCGCGCTTCATGGGGGTGGAGAACATCCTTGAAGGCCGCCTGGTCGAGCGCAGCGATGACAGCGCTGCCCTCCGTGTCGGCGAGACCACGCTCATCGGCCGCCCCGTCGGCCGGGCGCGCGGTGCGGCGCCGGGTGCGCGCGCCTTCGCAGCGATCCGGGCCGAGCATCTGCAGCTCGCCGCGGACGATAGGGCCGACACCGCCTCCGGCCGCCTCGCCGGACCGGTCTCGGCCGTCGTCTACAAGGGCAAGTATCGCGACGTCACGGTCGAGACCGCACTCGGCCCGATGACGGCGCGGCTGTGGGATCCCGAGGCCGTTGCCGCCAGCCAGGCCGCCCTCAGCTGGGCGCCACGGCATTGCGTGATCGGCCTTCTGGACGAGGACGGTGTCGCCTGACCCCAGGCGCATCGAGAGCGGAGGAGGAGAGAATGACGAAATTCGGTACCGGCCCGTCGGTGTCGCGCCGCACCCTGCTGCACGGCATCGTCGGCGCGACCGCCGGCATCGCCGCCCCGGCGGTGCTGTCGGGCGGCTTCCGCAGGGCGCGCGCCCAGTCGACGCCCGGCGTGATCCGGATGATGGGCGGCCCGACGGTCGCGCTTGAGGATTGGAGCCTGTTCGAGCGCGAGACCGGGCTGAAGATGGAGTTCACGCCCTTCCACGTTGACGATGTGGGCGCACTCTACAACGAGCTGATCGTCAACGAGGCCGGCGAGCGCTTCGACATCGTCAACATGCTGGCGGGCGTGCAGCGCGGCCTCGTCGAGGCGGGCATGGTCGCGCAGCTCGACACCTCCAAGCTGACGAACTACGCCGGCATCCCGGAGACGGTGAAGCGCAACTCGGCGCTTTATGCGGGCAACGACCAGGATTGGGGCGTCCCGCTCTACATGAACGCCGACAGCTTCGGTTACTTCCCGGAGCGGCTCGGCCTGCCGCGCCCGCCGGAGACGGTGACCTGGGACCTGCTGCTCAACAGCGAGGAGACGCTGGGGCAGTGCGCCCTCGATGGCGACTATCTCGCGCTGATGATGGGCGGCATGTACCTCAAGAGCCGCGGCCTCGCCGAGATCGGTGATCCCGCCAACATGACGCCGGAGGAGTGCCGCACCGCCACCGACTGGCTGATCGAGCGCAAGAAGGCCGGCCAGTTCCGGACGCTGTGGCGCACCTATGACGAACAGGTCGCCAACTTCGTCAATGGCGAGGTGCTGGTGCAGCGCTGCTGGGAGCCGGCGGTGCGCGACGTGCGGTCCCAGGGGCTGGATGTCGAATACGCGACCTGCAGCGACTTCCACGTCAACTGGATGCACGCCTCGCTGATCCCGGTGCAGGCGGCAGAGCGCGAGAACATCGACGAGATCTATCGCGCGCTCGACTGGTTCATCGGCGGCTCTTACGCGGCCGAACTGGCGATCCTGCGCGGCTACACCGGCTCGCGCATGGATCTCGCCCTCGACTACGCCCGGGAACAGAACTGGGACGGTGAGCGGCTCGAGCAGATCGAGGCCAACATCCAGAAGGTCGAGACCAAGCTGTCGAACCCGAACTACTGGATCACCGGCCTGCCGGACGAGCTCGAGGTGCATGAGTCGGAAATGGCGCGGTTCCGCAACGCCTGAGGCGTCTGCACCGTGCCGTAGCAAGACTGGCCGGGGTGCTCGACCGGAGCGCCCGACCGGAACGGCGGGGCGTCCGGACCGGGCGCCCCGCCGGGATATCTGACAGGAGACCGGCCGGCTACCGGCCGAGGAGGGAGAGGGGTGACGACGATCACCGCGGCGCCGCAACGCGCCGCCAGCTCGGGCCGTGGCGGGGGGCTGCGCCTGCGCCATCCCGTCGTCATGCTGGTGACGGCGGCCTGGGCGCTCGGCGTCCTGCTGCCGATCGCGGCGCTCATCGGCATCTCCTTCCTGAAGAGCCGCGGGATCTCGGTCGTCTGGGAGATCTCCTTCGGCACCTATGCCGACATCCTCGGCGGGTTCCGGCTCGAGGTGATCCTGCGCACGCTCCGCATCGTCGCGACGGTCACGCTGATCGAGCTGCTGCTCGCCTTCCCCTTCGCCCTGTGGCTGGCCAAGGGCATGCGCGACGGCTGGGCGAAGACGGTGACCCTGGTGCTGCTGGTCGTCCCGTTCTTCCTCAGTCCGGCAGCCCGCACCATCGTCTGGCGCTCGATCCTCGGGCGGGAGGGGCTGATCAACACCGTTCTGACCGGTGCGGGCGTCGTCGACCAGCCGCTCGACTGGCTGCTCTTCTCGGAATTCGCGATCCATCTCGGGCTGATCGGCCCCTATTTCCCCTCGATGGTGTGGCCGCTGTTCATCTCTATCGCGCTCATCGATGACGAGCTGATCAAGGCGAGCCGCGACCTCGGCGCCTCCGAATGGGAGACCCTGCGTCACGTCATCCTGCCGCTGGCGATGCCGGGGATCGCCGCCGGCGTCATCTTCACGGCGGTGCCGATGCTGGGCGACAACGTGGTCTCGACGCTGCTCGGCGGCGGGCAGGTCTCGCTGATCGCCGAGGGGTTCAACGACCTCGTCCGCGCGATGAATTTCACCGGGGCGGCGGCAATGGCGAGCGTCGTCCTGTTCGTGATCGTCGGGCTCGGGCTCGCCGCGCATCTCCTGCTGCGCCGACGGGTATCGATCGGCCAGGTCTTCTCGGAGATGCGGTCGTGAGCCGGCGGCGCTACGGGCCCGCGGGCATTTTCGGCCCGACCGGACGCGCGGTCGCTGCCGGACTCGGCTTTGCGGCACTCGCCCTGCTCTACCTGCCGATCGCCGGACTGGCGGTGCTCTCCTTCAGCGAACGGCCGCTGAGCGGCATCCCCTGGCCGCCGACGACTGCCTGGTACGAGGCGCTGTTCGCCGAGAGCGGTGCGAGCTGGGTCGCGCCGACCTGGACGAGCATCGGCATCGGGCTCCTCGTCTCGGTACTGGCCACCGCGACCGCCCTTGCCATCGGGCGAGCCCTGCCTTTGATCCGCCGCCGCGCCGGGCTGCTCGCCGCCTATCTCTCGGTGCTGATCATGCCGGGCATCCTGGTGGGCATCGCGGTGCTGATCGTCTATCGCGGCGTGCTCGACATCCGGACCGGGCTGTGGTCGGTCGTCCTCGTCCACTACGTCTGGGCGCTGCCCTTCGCGCTGCTCTGCATCCTCCTCGTGACGGTGCGCTTCGACAGGCGGCTGCTCGAGGCGGCGGAGGATCTTGGCGCGAGCCGCTGGCGCCAGTTCGTCGACGTCGAGCTGCCGCTGCTCAAGCCGGGCCTTTCGGCCTCGCTGTTCTTCAGCTTCCTTCTCTCCTTCAACGAGCTGCCGCGGACGATCTATGTGCGCGGCGCGGTCGAGACACTGCCCTATTACATCTGGACCGCGTCGGCGGCGCATTCCTCGCAGGTCTCGCTGATCTACGCGCTGAGCGCGATCATCATGGCGGCAAGCTTCGTCCTGACCGCGCTCGCGATGCGCATGCTGACCCGCGAGCGGCGGGCTTAGGGGGGGCGACGATGCGTCTGACCGGCTACTCCGACCGCTGGACCGTGCGGCCCGGCGAGAGCATCGGCTTCCACGTCCATTGCACCCACCCGACCTTCGAAGCCCGGCTCGTGCGGCTGCGCCATGGTGACACCAATCCCGCCGGCCCCGGTTTTCGGGAGATCGAGGTGCCCTCGGTGGCGGATGGTCGCTATCCGGGCGCGGCTCGCAGCATCCGCAAGGGCTCCTGTGCCACGCTGCCGGTCGAGGGGCTGGCACCGGCCGGATCGCCGCTGCTCGTCTCGGTCTGGGTCTGGCCGACCCTGCCCGGTGCAGGCGCGCAGGGCATCGCCGCCTGGCGGCACGGCAACGGCGAGGCTGCGGCCGAAGTGACGCTGCTGCTCGACGGCGACGGTCATGTGGTGCTGCGCGCCGGGACCGTCATGCTGCGCTCGGCGGTCCCGCTCGCCGCGCGGGAATGGGTACAGCTTCGCGTCGGGATCGATCCCGCGGCCGGTCGGCTGCGCCTGACGGTCGAGCCGCGCCGTTGGTCGCCCGCCCGGCCGCAGGCCGAGACGCTCGATGGCACGCTGCCCGATGGGCTGCAGCAGGGCCTGTCCGGCACGCTGCTGCTCGCCGCCGCGGCATTGACGCCGACACCGGACGGGCCGCGCCCGGACCGGGTTTTCGACGGGAAACTCGCCCGGCCCCGCATCCTCGCCGGCACCGACGAGACCGCACCCGTCCTCGCCGCCTGGGATTTCGCGACCGAGGCCGGCACGGTGCGGGTGGTCGACACCGGACCCCAGGGTCGCCACGGCCGGACGATGAACCGCCCTGCCCGGCTGATGACCGGGCCGTTCTGGCCGGGCGATACCGATGGATCGGGGGCGACGCCCGAGACCCATGACGCGATCCATTTCCACAGCGATGACGTCGCGGATGTCGGCTGGCCCGAGAGCCTGCGCCTCGTGATCCCCGAGGACCTGCCCTCGGGCGTCTATGCCATCCGGCTGCGGGCCGGCGAAGGCGATGCGGTGGATGAGGACCATCTGCCCTTCTTCGTCTGCCCCCCGGCCGGCCGTGCCGGTGCGCCGCTCGCGGTGCTGATGCCGACGATGAGCTATCTGGCCTATGCCAACGAATCCCTCGATGTCGCCGACGCGGTGGCGCTGTCACCGCGGCAGGACATGGGCATCAACCCCGCGGCCTATCGGTTCGTCGCCGAGAACGGGCTGAAGAGCACCTATGACAGCCATCGCGACGGCAGCGGCATCTGCCTTGGCGCGCGGCGCCGGCCGATCATCGATTTCCGGCCTCGCGCGCGCTGCCGCACCTTCGATGCGCCACATCAGTTCGCGGCCGATCTGCATCTGATCGACTGGCTGATCGAGAAAGGCTTCGCCTTCGACGTGCTGACGGACGATCTGCTGCATCACGAAGGCGTGTCAGTGCTGCAGCCCTATCGCGCCGTCGTCACCGGCTCGCATCCGGAATACTGGACGACCGCGATGCTCGACGCCCGCGACGCTTGGCTCGCCGCCGGCGGGCGGCTCGCCTATCTCGGCGGTAACGGCTTCTATTGGGTGACGGCGGTGGCGCCCGACGATCCCGACGTCATCGAGATCCGCCGCTATGAAGGCACCCGCACCTGGATGGGCGAACCGGGCGAGGAGACGCTCGCCTCGACCGGCGAGCGCGGCGGGCTGTGGCGCAGCCGCGGCCGTTCGGCACACAAGACGGTCGGGATCGGCTTTGCCGGCCAGGGCTTCGATCGCGGCACCGGCTACCGGCGCAGCGAGGCCAGCTTCCGGCCGGAATGGGAATGGGTGTTCCGCGGCGTCCCGGACGAGATTATCGGCGCCGGCCGCTCGCTCGTCCTCGGGCATGGTGCAGCCGGATTCGAGGTGGATCGCACCGACCCCCGTCTCGGCACCCCGGCCCATACGGTGATCCTCGCCTCCTCCCTGCCCTTCACCGATGCCTATCAGCTGACGACCGAGGATGTCGCCGCGCCCAACCCA
Organism: uncultured Mycobacteriaceae bacterium; assembly: GCA_964406375.1. Classification (GTDB taxonomy): domain Bacteria; phylum Pseudomonadota; class Alphaproteobacteria; order DSM-16000; family Inquilinaceae; genus CAYORM01. Next base: position 36,176 of record CAYORM010000008.1, read on the forward strand.
TGGACCGGCGGCGCCGCGCAGCCCGAGCGGCTGCGCGCCGACATGGTATTTCTCGCCCATCCGAACGGGGGCGCGGTGTTCTCGACCGGCTCGATCACCTGGTGCGCGACGCTGTCGGCCGAGGGCTATCGCAGCGACACCTCGCGCATCACCGAGAACGTGCTGCGCGGCTTCCTTGCCGATACCCCGCCCTTCCGGGGCTGACCGCGCACGCGGTCAGGGCATCACCATGCCGCCATTGAGGTCGATGGTGGCGCCGGTGGCGAACCGCCCCTCCTCGCTCGCGAGCCACAGCGTCGCGGCGGCGACATCGGAGGGGCTACCGAAGAAGCCGACCGGGATGCGCGAGAGGATCTCGCGCTGCACCTCGGGCGGGTTCATGTCCATCATCGGCGTGCGGATATAGCCGGGCGCGATCGTGTTGGCGGTCACCCCGCGATCCGCGAACTCCAGCGCCACCGCCTTCATCAGCGCCGCGAGCCCGGCCTTGGACGCGCTGTAGGCACCCATCCCCGCAGCGCCCGTCGTCCCGAGAATCGAGCCGATCGCGACGATCCGGCCCCAACCGCGCCCGGCCATGCCCGGGGCGAAGGCGCGGATGAGGCGGAAGACGGCGGAGAGGTTGACCTCCATCACCGCGTCCCACTCGTCGTCCGGCGTCTCGCCGAGCGGCGTGCGGCGGGAGATCCCGGCATTGGCGACAAGGATGTCGACCGGACCGGCCTCGGCGGCGAGCCGGGCAACCCCCTCCGTCCCGGTGAGATCGGCGAGGACGACGCGGCTGCCCGACAGCTCGCCCGCCAGCGCCTCGAGCGCCGCCGCGCGCCGGCCGGTCAGGACGAGGGCCGCGCCGCGCGCATGCAGCGTCGCGGCGATCGCCCGGCCGATGCCGCCCGAGGCGCCGGTGACGAGGGCCGTGCGGCCGCCGAGATCGAACATCTCAGCCCCCGGCGCGCAGCGCGGCCGTGGCCTCGGCATCGACCGCGCCATCGGCCGTCACCGCGACGCCGTAGATCGTGCGGGCGCGCTCGGCGCTGATCCAGCCCTCCGCGACGTCATGGGCCACCCGGTCGACCGGCCGCTCGCGCGGATCGCCATAGCCGCCGCCGCCGGCCGAGATCGAGCCGATCAGTTCGCCCGGCTCGAGCCAGACCTCGGCACAGTTGGGCAGCGGCTCGCGCGTGCCGTCGACCCGCTGGATGAACTGACCCGAAGGCCCTCCCGGCCCGCCGCCGCGCGTCCCCTGGGCAGGGTTCTGGTTGCCGTCGCTGACATAGGCGACGCACATCCGCGACTCGGTCGGGCCGAACAGGGCGAAGGCGCTGGGCGCGCCGCGCATCCGGCCCGGCCCTTCGGTATCCGGCAGGAGACGCCGTTCGGCGACGAAGATCGGCTGGCGCATCTCGTCGAGCTCGATGCTGTCCTGATAGCAGACACCGGCATTGCCGACATGGACGATCGAGAGCCAGCCATCGGCGCGTGGTGCGCCGGCGCCGCCGGTGATGCCGAGATAGACCTCGTTGACATAGCTCTCGCCGGTCCGGGCATCGACGCCCGAGATGACGCCGATCGACGGCGGCAGGACTGAGCCGGTCTCGGCGAGGCCGAGCCCGTCCGCGAGCTCGGCGATCGCCGCCTGCACCGGGTTGGCGACATGGTCCGCGATGTTCGTGGTGGCGACCGAGCAGCTCGTCGGATGGCGCGGGATGCCACAGATGCAGTTCTCGCGCAGGTGCACGGTGATGCGCCGGTAGCTGCCCGCGTTCTTCGGCACCGTCGGGTCGATGCTGTTGAAGACCCCGAGGAACGCCGCCGAGCGCGAGCACGCCTCACTGAGATTGAGTCCGCAGGGCATGCAGTCGGGGTTGTCGCGCAGATCGACCTCGATCCGCCCCTCCTCCGGCCGGGCGGTCACGGTCACCTTGATCTCCACCCCTTCCGGCGGGGTGCCGGGGATCGGGTCGTGTCGGCTGGTGCGCGTGACGGTGCCGGCGGGCACGCGCCGGAGCGCCTCGTCCATCCGGCTCTCGCTGTAGGCGAACCAGCTCTGCGAGAACTCCCGGAGGGTGTCCCAGCCCAGCTCGGCGCCGAGCGCGAGCAGCTCGCGCTCACCGATCCGGGCGGCACCCAATGTCGCGAGATAGTCACCCCACCATTGCCGTGGCACGCGGATGCGCATCTCGCACATCCGGATCACGTCGCTGATATGGCGGTAATCCTCCTGAACCTTCACCGCCGGGAAGATCAGCGCGCCCTCGGCATAGACGTCGACGGCGGTGCCCATATAGGTGGTCGGCAGCGCATTCCCGCAATCCGCCTGATGCGCCTTGGCGAGCACGGTGAAGCGGTGGATCCCGTCATCGTCGATCACCGGGATCAGGATCGAGTGGTCCGCCGGATGGGTGCAGCCATGATAGGGCGAGTTGTGCAGGAAGGCATCGCCCCGCCGCAGCACCGGATGGAACTCGCGCATCGTCCGTGCCATCCGATCCGGGCCCGAGAGCACGTGGATCGGCAGGCTCTCGGCGAAGGCGAGCAGCTCATCCTCTGCCGTCAGAATGCAGCAGGAGAAGTCGCGCGCGATCGTCAGGATGCCGGATCGGCCGCTGCGCAGCAGCGTGTTCGCCATCTTGCGGGCGATGCCGTTCAGCCGGCTGTTGACGATCGCCATCTGAACGCCGCTCATGCCGCTCATTGCGCATCTCCCTCGGTCTCGATCGTCACGACGAGATTGCCGCTCGCCGTCAGCCGGCAGGTCGTTCCGGGATCGATGACCACCGTGGTGAAGGGCGATTCCACGATCGCCGGGCCCGGATAGACATGGTCGGTCCGCATCGCGTCGACCCGTAGCACCGCGGTGTCGAGCGCGCCCTCGGGGCCGAAGAAGACGCGTCGCGTCGCCCCGGCCCCCTCGCCGCTGCCGGCCCGGCCGTCGAGTGTGGGCAGGCCCGGCTCGCGCAGCCGGCAGGCCGCCCGCGCCGTCCAACCGACGATCTCGATCGGCGATTCGGGATCGGCGACCGCGAACACCTCCTCATGGGCGGCATGGAAATCGGCCTCGAGCTGGCGCAGCGCCGCCTCGCCCTCGATGCGCCGACCGCGCAGCGGCACCTCGATCTCCCAGACCTGGTCGGGATAGCGCGCCTCGACCGAGAACTCGATATGGCTCGCGCGGGCGCCGCGGCCGGCCGTCTCGATGAATTCGCGCGCCCGCGCCTCGAGATCGGCGAGGACCGCGTCGGCGGCCGGCGCGTCGAACCGGGCGCTGTGGGTGTAGAGCGTCGCGCGGTATTCGGCGGCGAGGTCGGAGAGCAGTGCGCCGGCGGCACTCAGCCCCGCGCCCACCGGCGGGATGACGACGGCCGCCACACCGAGCCGCCGGCCGATCGCGACCATGTTCAGCCCGGCGGCGCCACCACCCCCGACCAGCACCGCCTGGCGTGGATCGATGCCCTGGTTGACGGTGATGTCCATGATCGCCTGGACCATATTCTCGGTCGCGAGCGCCAGGATCGCATGCGCCGCCTCATCGACGCTGAGGCCGAGCGGGCGGGCCACCTTCTCGTCGATCGCCCGACGTGCCGCATCGAGGTCGAGGGCGATCGCGCCGCCGAGGAAGAAGCGCGGGTCGATGATCCCGAGCGCAAGGCAGGCATCGGTCACCGTCGGCTCGGTACCGCCCCGCCCGTAGCAGACCGGACCGGGCACGGCCCCCGCGCTCTTCGGACCGACATGCAGCAGCCCCTGCGCGTCGACCGAGGCGATGCTGCCGCCGCCGGCGCCGATGCTCTTGACGTCGACCGAGGGCAGGCCGGTCATGTGGCCGCGGAAGGGCGGACCGATCCAGGTCTCGCGGGTTCGCGGGATGCGGCCGCGCCGCACCAGGCTGACATCGAAGGTGGTGCCGCCGGTATCGGCGATGATCGCCATCTCGCGATCCACCGCGTCACGGGCGTAGAGCCAGCCGGAGACGGGCGCCATGGACGGCCCGGAATTGATCAGCTGGACCGGCTGGCCGGCCACTTCCGCCGCGTCCATCACCCCGGCCTGCGAGGTGACCATCAGCACCCGGCCGCCGAAGCCCTCCGTCCGCAGCGCCTCGGTCAGTCCGCCGATATAGCGACTCATCAGCGGCTTGAGCGAGGCGTCGATGGCGGTGGAGGAGGCACGGCGATATTCGCGCAGACTCGGGTTCAGCTGATGCGACAGCGTCACCGGCACACCGGGCAGCGCCTCGGCCAGGATCTCGCCGATGCGCAGCTCGTGGACCGGATTGACGATCGACCAGAGGAGGCAGACCGCAACCGCCTCGACCTTCGCGGCGCGCAGCCGCTCGATGATTCCCGCCAGCGCCGTCTCGTCGAGCGGCGTGCGTACCGAGCCGTCGGCGAGGATGCGTTCCGGCACCTCGAAGGTCAGCGCCCGCGGGATGTAGGGTTCGGGGTAGGGCGTGTCGAAATTGAAGATGTCGCTGCGCCCGCCCTCGCGGAACACCAGCGTGTCGGGATGGCCGGCCGTCGTCAGGAAGGCGGTGCGCGCCGTGTTGCCGGTGAGGATCGCGTTGATGGCGTGGGTGGTGCCGTGGATGAACAGCTCGCCCTGTTCGAGCAGGGCACGCAACGACAGCCCCCGATCCTCGGCAGCCAGCCGCAGCGCATCAAGCATGCCGCGTGTCGGTTCACCGGGTGTGGTAGGCGCCTTGTACATGCGCAGGCGGCCATCCCCGTCCTCGACAAGCAGATCGGTGAAGGTACCGCCGGTGTCGACCGCGAATCGCATGCGCCCGGTTCTCCTCGCGCGAAAGTTCACGCCCCGCCCCTGCCGGAGCCGGCCTACTGTAACGTTTAAGTCGCCCCGCCTGTCAATCGCGGCGTGCAGGCGGAGCATCACCGGGCTGGCACTTCTGTAACGTTTAAGTTAGCGTGCCTCATGGTCCCCCGGCGGAGCTGCCGGGCCCGAGAGATAAGGAGAGAGGGATGAGCAGCGCCGTCACGCCCCTGTTCGGCCGCCTGTCGGCAGAGACGATCAAGCAGACGCTCTATTCGGCGGTGCTGTCGGACGTGATGGACGAGTTCGGGTTGACGCGGCAGGCGATGCGCCCCTTCGTCCGACCGCTCGATGAAGGCTCGGTGCTGTTCGGCCGGGTCCGCACCGGGCTCTACATGCCGACCTATGGGGTGCGGCCCGACGAAAACCCCTACGAGGTCGAGATTGCCCTCGTCGATGATCTGAAGCCCGGCGATGTGGCCGTGCTCGCCTGCAACGGCCCGACCGATCGTATCGCCCCCTGGGGCGAGCTGCTCAGCACCGCCTCGTCCTGTCGCGGTGCCGAGGGTTGCGTGACCGACGGGCTCGTCCGCGACGTCCGCAAGATCCGCGCCATGGGCTTTCCGGTCTTCCATGGCGGTATCGGCCCGCTCGACAGCCGAGGCCGCGGCAAGATGATGGACATGGACGTCACGGTGCATTGCGGCGGGGTTGAAACCGGCCCCGGCGACTATGTCTTCGGCGATGTCGACGGCGTCGTGATCATCCCCGGCGATGTCGCCGAGGAGGTGCTGCACCGCGCGCTCGACAAGGTGACGGCCGAGAATCGGACCCGCGAAGAGCTGCTCCAGGGCAGCCTGCTGCGCGACGTCTACGAACGCTACGGCGTCCTTTGAGCGGCGGCAGCGGGGCGCGCGAGGCCCGGCCGCTCGCCCCGCACCATCGCTGACGGCCGCGGGTCGCGCCCGCCCCGGAACGCCCGGCCGCCCCTCCGGCTTGTGCGGGTCGGGAGGTGCTGCCATGCGGATGACGGCCTGGAGCGGATGGGGCACGGTGCTCGGCTTTGCGCTTGGCGGCTTCTTCGACGGCATCCTGCTCCATCAGATCCTCCAATGGCATCACCTCCTGAGTCTGGTGCCGGGCCTCGACGATCTGCGCCTACAGATCCTCTGGGACGGATACTTCCACGCGCTGATGTATCTGCTCGCCGCCGCCGGGATCTGGGGGCTGTGGCGGGCTGGCCGGTGCGCCCCTGACGCACGGGGACGGACGCTTGTCGGCGCCGTCGCGATCGGCTTCGGGCTGTGGCACGTGGCGGATGCGGTGCTGTCGCACTGGATCCTCGGAATCCATCGCATCAGACCCGACAGCCCCGCACCGCTGGCCTGGGATCTCCTCTGGCTGGCCGGCTTCGGCCTGGTGCCGGTCCTTCTCGGCTGGCTGCTTCTTTGCGGCGGAGGCCCGCGGGTCCCGCGACGTCCGGCCGGCGCCCTCCTGCTCCTGACCGCGGTCACGGGGGGAAGCGCCGCCTGGTCCTTCGGCGGCCTGGCCGACCAGCCCTTCACAACCGTTGTCTTTCGTCCCGGCATCCCGGCGGCGGAGGTCGTCGCCGCCGTCGCCTCCGCCGAGGCGCGGCTCGTCTGGGCGGATGGCGCGATGGCCGTGGTGGTAGTGGATGTCGCACCCGAGCGGCGATGGGCGTTCTACGGCCACGGCGCCCTGCTCGTCAGTGGCACCGCCCTGCCGGCGGGCTGCTTCGCCTGGAGTAGGGTTTGAGCGAAACGACTGGCCGATCACCGAAGAAATTCAGTGGACCATCACCCCTCAGATCCGAGGAACCGGGCGTCACGACCACGTGTTGACCCGGCATTCTCTGATCCAGGAGGACAGCATGCGTAAGGTTTTGCTCTCCGCTGTCGCCGCGACCGCCCTTTTCGGCGCGTCGGCGATGGCGCAGGATACCGCCGTTACCTACGATGTGACCGGCTCGACTGTTGTGTCGTCGAGCGGGGCGACCGTGGGCACGGTCTCCGAGGTGGTAGTCAATCCCGCCGACAATTCGGTGGATGGCTATGTCATCTCTGCCCCGGCCGGCGCGGTCTTCGTCCCTGCGACGGCGGTCAGCAGCAATGCCCAGGGCACGCTGGTCGTCAATCTGTCGGACGCGGAGATCACCGCACTGACCCCCTATGAGGCGGATCGGCAGGGTCTCACCACGACGATCTCGCCCGGCGACGATGTGACGGAACGGGCCGAGGATGCGCCCGAGACGGCGATTGGCGATGCAGCGGGCAGCGACCCGGTTGACGGATCGGCCGAGGAAGGCGCGCCTGACGAGGGTGGAGCCATCGATGAAGGGGCCGGCGGGCCGGTCGATGAGGGCGAGGTGATCGACGAGGGTGCCGGTGTCGATGACGGGACCGGTGTCGATGACGGCACAGGTGTCGATGACGGCACAGGTGTCGACGACGGGACAGGTGTCGACGACGGGACCGGCGTAGATGACGGCACGGGTGTCGATGACGGGACCGGTGTCGATGACGGGACCGGTGTCGATGACGGGACCGGCGTTGGTGACGGGACCGGTGTCGATGACGGGACCGGCGTTGATGAGGGGACCGGTGCCCCGCCCGATGGTGGCGAGGGTGGCGAGGACGGCACCTCCGGTGGCG
>CAYORM010000008.1:43714-78118 GCA_964406375.1 uncultured Mycobacteriaceae bacterium
ACCGGTGCCCCGCCCGATGGTGGCGAGGGTGGCGAGGACGGCACCTCCGGTGGCGGTGCGGATGGTGGTGTCGGCGACGGCGCTGACGGTGGCGCCGATGGCGGTGACACCTCGGACGCACCGGATGGTGGCGCAGGCGGCGCGAACTGAGCCGACCGCCCCGTAGTTCCAGACGGCCCGCCCTCCAGGGGCGGGCCGTTTCCGTGTCAGCTGCCGCCAGAGGCCGCCGTCACGGTAGGGCCGAGAGCTGGCCGGCCCCCGAGGATGCCGACCGCGCTGGCCCCGGCCGCCGCCGCGCGGGCGAGGCAGGCATCGAGCGGCGCGCCCGCCAGACGGGCACACAGGAAGCCCGCGAGAAACGCATCCCCCGCGCCGGTGGCATCGACCGTGACGACCGGCGCCGGCGCCACACGATGGCACGTCCCGTCCCGGGTCACGAGCTCCGCCCCCGCCGCGCCGCGTTTGATCACCACCACCTCATAGGAGGCGGCCAAGATCCCGCCCTGACACTCCGATGGCGCGCCGCCGGTGAGCAGCTCGGCCTCATCGGCGTTGGGGAAGCAGAAGGCCGCGCCCTCCGACCAGTCGAGGAAGGCCGCCGGCCCGACTTCGGAGAGGAACCCCGCCGAGCCTGGATCGACCGATATCGGAATGCCGAGCGCGCGGGCCCGCGCAGCGAGGCGGTGGACGGCCGCGCGCGCTTCAGTCTCGAAAAACGCATAGCCCGACAGGTGGAGCAGGCGGACGCCGTCGAGCAGCCGGTCGGGAAGGTCGGCGGCGTTGAGCGCGGCATTCGCGCCGCGATCGGTCAGGAAGCTCCGCTCGCCATCGGGGCCCACCAGCACGACGATGGTGCCGGTCGGCCGCTCCGCGTCGCCGGACAGAACGGCCTCAACCCCCGCTGCGGCGAAGATCGCCTGCTGGCGGGTGAGATCCGCCGCACCGACTCGCGCGGCGAGCCGGACCCGCCCGCCGAGCGCGGCGATCCAGCAGGCCTGATTGGCGGCCGATCCGCCGGGTTGCCGGCGGATCTCGGCACGCCGGTCGGTGCCCCGGCGCAAGGCGCCTTCCGGCCGCACCAGGATGTCGTCGATGACATCGCCGACGACGAGGATCACGCCCGACGGCGCTCCGCCAGCGCCACCGCGATCTCTGCGGCGAGCCGCGCATTGGACAGGACGAGCGCCTGATTGGCTCGGAGGGTCCGCCCGCCTGTCGCCTCGACCAGCCGCGCGAGAAGGAACGGCGTCGCCGCCTGACCGGTGATGCCACGCGCCTCGGCCTCGCCGCAGGCGGCAATGATCGCCGCCTCGATCTCGGCGCCGGGCAGCGCCTCGGCCTCGGGGACGGGATTGCAGATGAGCATGCCGCAGGACAGGCCGAGCCGTCGCTGCATCTCGATCACGGCGGCGATCTCCGCCGGGCTGTCGAAGGCATGATCGAGACGCTGGCCGCTGTCGCGGGCGAAGAAGGCGGGAAAGGCGCGGGTGCGGTAGCCGATCACCGGCACGCCGCGGGTCTCGAGGTATTCCAGCGTCTTCGGGATGTCGAGGATCGACTTCACCCCGGCGCTGACGACGGCGACCGGCACCTCTGCCAGTTCCTGCAGATCGGCGGAGATGTCGAAGCTCTCGGTCGCCCCGCGGTGGACGCCGCCGGTGCCGCCGGTCGCAAAGACGGAGATGCCGGCCAGAGCGGCGATCCGCATCGTCGCGGCGACCGTCGTGCCGGCCGTGGCGCCGGCGACCAGAAGCGGCGCCAGATCGCGCCGCGAGGCCTTGGCGACCGACCGCCCCGCCTGCGCCGCCTCAGCGAGTCGCCGCAGGGACCCCTCGTCGAGACCTGCACGCAGCCGGCCGTCCATGACAGCGATCGTCGCCGGCACGGCACCACTCCCGCGCACCGCCGCCTCGAGCGACTGAGCCGTCTCGAGATTCGCCGGAAACGGCATGCCATGGGTGATGATGGTGGATTCGAGTGCCACCACCGCCCGCCCCTCCGCCAGCGCCGCCCGCACCTCGGGAGCGACATCGACGGGTGCATCCACGGCCGTGCGTGACGGTGTCATCGGACCAGCGCGCGGTCGGATCGGAGGGCGCCGCGGCCAGGCGCGGCGCCCCGGCCCCGATCAGACGGAGGGCTCGTGCTCGTGATCGCCGTGCTCCTCGATCTCGACCTCGACCGTGAGCGTGCCCGCGGTCTCGAATTCGAGGGTCAGGTCGAAATGCTCGCCGGCCACGAGATGACGCTTCACATCGTTGAGCACAATGTGAATGCCGCCCGGCTGGAAGGTGATCGACTGCCCCGGTGCGACCTGCACCGCGGCCACCTCCCGCACCACGACCGAACCGTCGGCATCCAGCACCGTGGCCTGGAACACGCCGTCCTGGCTGAAATCGGTACGCGCGGCCACGAGGCGGTCGGCCGCCTCGCCGACATTCTCGACCGTGAGATAGACCTCGACGGCATGCGCCATTGCCGCCGTCTCCTCGGTCCAGGCATGGCTGACCCGGATATCGCCAGCCGCCACGATCTCGCCCGCGTGATGCGCCAGCACCGGTGTCGCCGCGAGGAGCGCCGCGACCGCGCCCCCCAGCCAATGACTCGTCTTCATGAACGTCACTCCTTTCGAGGCCCGCCGCCTCATGGACCGCACGCTGGCGCCGGCCGGTCTCCTGGCTCGTGGGTCCCCGTCCGCTGGTGCCGCCGGCCTTCCCGGATCGAAAGACCCAGTGGCCGGCGGCGGACTCGCCACTCACAGTTGCGGGGGCAGCGCCGGTCTCGCACCGGCTTCCCGTTGGGCCCCGAGGGGCACCGTCGCCACGTTCACTCTATCCGGGAAAGCGGCGGGCGGGGCAAGGGGGACGTCAGGCGGGCAGCGGCTCCGGTTGGGGAACGAACGCGCCGGGATAAAGGCAGCGCATGATTGCCTCGACGAAATAGTAATCGCCGAACATCGTGGCGCTGTCCGTGCCGTCATTGTGGGGCTTGGAGTAGCAGCCATGCATCAAAAGCCCGCGATGCTGCGGATCCCGCGCTAGATGGTTGCGCGCGAGGCCGAGCAGCAGGTCGAGCCCGCGACGGTGCCAGCGCTCACGCGCCGCCGGATCGGGATGCAGCGCGCCGAGATCGAGCAGCGCTGCCGCCATGATCGCCCCCGCCGCCGAATCGAGCGTCGGCTGCGGCGACGGATCGGAAAAGTCCCAGGGCGGGCAGTCGGCATCGCCGAGCTGGGCGAGCCAGCGCTCGGCGAGGCGCTCGGCCAGGTCGAGATGGCGCCGGCGCCCCGTCGCCCGGGCGGTGGCCGCGTAGCCGAGCACCGCCCAGCCGGCACCGCGCGACCAGGAGGAGGTGTCGGCATAGCCCTGGAAGGTGAAGCGGCGGGTCGGCGCGCCGGTGATCGTATCGTACTCGACCGCGTGGAACAGCGTGTCGTCCGGCCGGATGAAGGCCGTCTCGGTCATCAGCGCATGGGCCTCACCGGCGAGACGGAAGCTCGCATCCCGCGCCTGCTCTGCCGCCCAGTAAAGGAGCGGCAGGTTCGCCATGGTGTCGATCGCCGAGCTCGCCCGGCCGCGCGCATCATCATGCGGCCCCCAGGCCGAGACATAGGCGCCGCCTTGGGTGGTGACCAGCCGCGCCCGCAGCCGGTCCGCCGCCCGCAGCGCGACCTCGGCATGGCGCGCATCGCCGGTCATCCGGTGGAAGGGGACGGCGGAGCTCCAGAAGATGAAGCCGATATCGTGCGTGTTCGGATCGTCGGCCCGCTGCGCCACGAGCCGCATCCGCTCGGTTGCCCAGGCGGCGAAGCGTGCATCGCCCGTATGGTGGTGCGCAGCGAGCAGCAGCCCCACCCAGAAGCCGCAGAACCAGTTGCCGTGGCTCCAGGCGGCGCCGTCATAGCCGGCCGAGCGCGAGGCCAGCATCGTCCGCCACGCCCCGTCCGGGCCGGTCACGTAGGGGAAGGCGACCCCGAGGGTCGGCTCATCGGCCGCGAGCTTCTCGGCGGCGAGATCGAGCACCTCGCGGAGCGCCGCGCTGTCCTCACCGGTCATGGAGCATCCTCCCGTTCCGCATGTCTAATCGTTTTGTGAAACCTGCCAACCCTGAGCGGCCCGGCCCTGAACCGTCCAGCTCACGGCGGCGGCCGGCCGGTCGACTGTGCGCATCACCGCTGGCCGGCGGCCGCGTCACATTCCCACGCCGGTGGCAGCGGCGCAACGGATTGACAGCAGCCGGCACGGCATGGCACTGCTATTTGTCAAATCGTTTTGACTATAGCAAGCCATCCCCATGCATCTCCTCGACGGTATTCGGGTCGTCAGCTTCAACCATTTTCTGCTCGGCCCGCTGGCGATGCAGATGCTTGCCGATCTCGGGGCCGATGTCGTGGCCGTCGAGCCGACCGAGGGTGCCTTCCATCGCAAATGGTCGGGTGCCGATGTCTGGGTGGATGGCGAATCCGCGCTCTTCCTGACCGCCAACCGCAACAAGCGTAGCCTGGCGGTGGATCTGAAATCGCCGGAAGGACGGGAGATCGCCCGCAAGCTGGCCTTGAGCGCCGATGTCGTCTGCGAGAATTTCCGCCCCGGCGTGATGGAGAAGCTCGGTCTCGGCTACGAGACGCTGCGGGCGGGCAATCCGCGGCTGATCTACGCCGCGGCGAGCGGCTACGGGCGCGACGGGCCGATGGCCGAAGAGCCGGGACAGGATCTCCTGGCGCAGGCCGTCTCCGGCCTTGCCTCGATCACCGCCGGTGAGGGCGAGGCCGCTCATGCGGTCGGCTGCTCGGTCGTCGACCATCACGGCGCGGCGCTGCTGGCCATGGGCGTGCTCGCCGCGCTGATCGCGCGCGACCGCACCGGCGCCGGCCGCCGGATCGATGTCGACCTGCTCTCCGCCGCCATCGACCTGCAGGCCGAGTCCTTCACGACCTATCTCAACGGACCGCCGGGCATCCAGGCACAGCGTCGGGCCGGCCTCGCCGGCTGGTACTACCCCGCGCCTTACGGGGTCTATCCGACGGCGGATGGCGCCATCGCGATTTCTTTCGCCACCATGGCCGATCTCGCCCGCGCGCTCGACGCGCCGGAGCTGAACGCCATGCAGCCCTCCGATCTCTACACGCGCCCCGAAGCGATCGTCTCGGCGATCGCACCCCGCCTGCGGTCGCGGCCGACGGCGGAATGGCTGCCGATCCTCGCCGCGCACAAGATCTGGCACGCGCGCGTCAACGGCTATGCCGAGGTGGTCGACCATCCGCAGGTCCGCCACAATGGCAGCTTCATCGCCTGCGAGGGCGCGAGCGGGCGCCCCCTCACCCTTGTCGGGCATCCGGTACGCTATGATGGCGGCACGCCCGAGATCCGCCTCGCCCCGCAGCCGCTCGGCGCCCAGACGCACGAGATCCTGCTCGAGCTCGGCTATGATGAGGCCGAGATCGCCCGGCTCGCCGCCGAGGGTCGGGTGACCCTCGCCACGTCAGGGGAGACCGCATGACCATCGCCGCACCGCCGTCGCCGCCCACCCTGCCGGTCGCGGTGGGGGATACCGTCGTCTTCTCCAAGACCGTCGGCGAGTTTGACGTCTACGGCTTCGCCGGCATCACCGGGGACTTCTCGCCCAACCATGTGGATGAGGAGCGGATGCGGACGACCCGCTTCGGCGGGCGGATCGCCCATGGGGCGCTGCTGATCGGCTATATGTCGACCACCTCGACCATGCTGATCGAGCGCGGGCTGGCGCGCGACCCGAACTGGACCGCGGTGGCGCTGGGCTATGATCGGATCCGCTTCGTCGGTCCGGTGCGGATCGGCGACACGGTGACGGTGCGCTACCGGATCACCGCCGTCGATGCCGAGCGCGGGCGCACCACGGCCGAGATCACGGTCGAAACCCAAGAGGGCGCGCTGGCCGCAGTGGCGACGGGCCTGCTGAAATGGCTGCCCCTCGAAGAGCCGTCCTCCGGCACGCCGGATCCCGGCACCGGGAAGACGGACCGTACCGGAACGACCGCGCCTGCGACCGGCGGTGTCGTGGCGGCGGCGGTGTCCGGGGTGACGGCGTCCGGGGCGACGGACGGTCACCGCGCAGCCGTCGCCGCGCTGCTCTCGACCCTCCTGCCGGGCGATGACGCTTTTCCCGACGCCGCGAACACCGACACCCCGGCCCTGTTTGCCCGGCGGGTCGAGGAGACGGACCCGGCGCTCGCCGCTCGGCTCCGGGCCTGGCTGGAGGCAGGCACGCCGCCCTTCGCGGCACGCGACGCGGCGGCGCGGGCGGAGGCCGTCGCGGCATGGGAGCGGGCCGAGCCGGCCGCCTTCCGCCGGCTGCTGACCATCGCCTATCTCAGCTACTACGAGGCGCCGGAGGTCGTCGCGGCGATCCGGGCGATCGGCATCCCCTACAACGACACACCCCAGCCGGCCGGCTATCCGCTGCCGGCGTTTCGACCCGAGCAGGCGCCGCGGCATGGGATCGGCGGCTATGTCCCGACGGCGGCCGTGAAGCGCCTGCCGCTGCCCGATTTCGCCGGCAGCGCCACAGCGGGCCACCATTAGCCGGAGGCCGCCGCCCCGAGACGATGCGGCCCGGCGCGCGGGAGGGACGTCCGATGAAGGACAGGGTTGACGTCGTGATTGTGGGTTCGGGGCCGTCGGGGGCCATCGTCGCCCACACGCTCGCCCGGGCCGGGGCGCGGACGGTCGTCCTCGAGCAGGGTGGCTGGACCCGCCCCGCCGATCATCCGCATGAGGGGCGCGACTGGGAGTGGCGGCGGCTGACCGACTGGTCGCCCAACCCCAATGTCCGCCGCCGCCCCGACGACTACCCGGTCGATACCCGCACCTCCAACGCGCTGATGTGGAACGCCGTCGGCGGCTCGACCGCGGTCTACACCGCGCAATGGCCGCGGATGAAGCCGTCGGAGTTCCGCAAGGGCACCGAGCACGGGCTCGCCCCGGACTGGCCCTTCACCTATGAGGATCTGGCGCCGTTCTACGCCGAGACGGACCGGCTGCTGGGCGTCAGCGGACTTGCGGGCGATCCGGCGATGCCGGCGCAAGAGCCCTTCCCGATGCCGCCCCTGCCGCTCGAGCCCTTCGCCACGACGGTCGGCGGGGCCTTTGAGCGGCTGGGCTGGCATTGGTGGCCGACGCCCTGCGCCGTCAACTCGGTCGAATATGACGGACGCCCTGCATGCAACCATTGCGGGGATTGCCAGTCAGGCTGCCCGCGCGGCTCGATGCTCGACATCTCGATGGCACTGTGGCCGCGGGCGCTGGCCGCGGGGGTCGAGCTGCGCACCCATGCCCGGGCCGAACGGATCGAGACCGACCGCAGCAGCCGCGCGACCGGCGTCACCTATGTCGACCGGACGACCGGCGAGCGGGTGTTTCAGCCGGCCGATATCGTCGTGGTCTCCTGCAACGGCATCGGCACGCCGCGGCTGCTGCTGCTCTCCGACAGTGCACGCTTCCCCCGCGGGCTCGCGAACAATGCCGATCAGGTGGGACGCTATCTGATGCACCACACGCTGGTCGCCTCGGAGATGTGGACCGACGCGCCGCTCCTGTCGCATGTCGGTGCCGCCGGCGCGCTCGTGTCGCGGCAGTTCTCAGAGACCGACCCCTCGCGCGGCTTCGTCAACGGGTTCAACATCCTCGTCGTGCGGTCGAGCGGCGCCGGCACACAGACGCTCGGCTCCTTCTACAATGCCCGCATGGCGCCCTGGGGCAGCGAGCACCACGCCTGGTTCCGCCGCCGCTTCTCGCACGGTTTCTGCGCCTTCGCGATGGGTGACGACCTGCCGCAGGCCGACAATCGCGTCACCCTGTCCGATACGCTGGTCGACAGCGACGGCCTGCCGGCGCCGAAGATCAGCTACACCCCGCACGAGAATGACTGGCGGATGATGCGTTTCGCCGCACGCCGGCTGGAGGAGCTGGCCAAGGCGATCGATGCCTTCGACTATGTGATCAACGACTATGTCGGCGACCGCGCCGACTATCAGACGCCGGCCTGGCATCTGATGGGCACCTGCCGGATCGGCACCGATCCGGCCCAGTCCGTCGCCACGCCGTGGCACCAGAGCTGGGAGGTTCCCAATCTCTACCTGATCGATGGCAGCGCCATGCCGACCGGCGCCGCGGCCAATCCGACCAGCACGATCTGTGCGATGGCGCTGCGCGCCGCGACCCATCTCGCGGCCAATCTGGCGGCGTTGAAGAAGGCCGACCGGCCGGTTGCGGCGTAACCGCGCTTCCGTCAGCGGCCTCGGGACGATAGACCTGATCCAAGGGAGTGAGCGCGGGCGCGCCGGAAGAAACTCGCGGGGAGGTCATGGCGACGATCAAGGATGTGGCGAAGCTCGCCGGCGTGTCGCCGGCGACCGTGTCCGCTGCGATCTCGGGCAAGGGCTACATCCGGGACACCACCCGCCAGCGGGTGATGCGGGCGGTGGAGCAGCTCGGCTACGCGCCAGACGGCGTGGCACAGAGCTTGCGCCGCCGCACGACGCATACGCTGGGCCTTGTCGTTCCCGACATTACCAACCCCTTCTATACCGAGCTGACCGATGCGGTCGAGCGCGCCGCCCGCGCCCTCGGCTATGCGATCGTGCTGTGCGGCAGCGGGCATGACGCCGAGCGCGAGCGGCAATTGCTCCAGCTCCTCCGGACACGCCGGGTCGACGGCATCATCCTCGCCCCCTTCGGCACCAACGACGCCTATGCGCGCGTCAAGCCGGTGGTCGACGGCTTCCCTCTGGTGCTGGTCAACAACGCGCCGGAGCGGCTGCAGGCCGACACGATCGTCATCGACAACTTCGTCGCCGGCTACAAGGCGACGCGCCACATCCTCGACCAGGGACACCGGCGGATCGCCACCATCGCCGGGCCGCAGCACACGCTGACCGGGCGCGAGCGCCTGCGCGGCGTGGTCGAGGCGCTCGCGGAGCGCGACCTGCAGCTCGAGGAGCGGTATCTGCGCTTCGGCGGCTTCCTGCAGGACGAGGCCCACCGGGCCTGCGACGCCCTCCTGGCGCTCGATGAGCCGCCCACCGCGATCTTCGCCGCCAACAACCACATGGTGGTCGGCACGATGCTGTCGATCGCCCGGCACGGCCGCGCCTGCCCCGACGACATCTCGGTCGCCGGCGTCGATGATTTCCGCTGGGCCGAGGCGTTCCGGCCGCGTCTCACCACGATCCGGCAGCCGGTGGAGGCGATGGGGGCCGAGGCGGTGCGGCTGGTGCTGCAGCGGATCGACCGCTACGAGGGCCAGCGGGTGCAGATCGTCTTCGAACCGGAACTCGTCTGCCGCGAATCCGTGACGCCGCCGCGCGCCGAGTGAACGGCGCGGCCGCCGCCGGCCGGGTCAATGCGCCTCGGCGGGCTCGGGCTGCAACACCCGCTCGGCCGGCAATGTCACCGTCACGGTGGTGCCGACACCCGGCGTGCTCTCGATGGTCAGCGTGCCGCCATGTTTCTGGACGAGGCCGCGGGCAATCGGCAGACCCAGCCCGGCGCCGTCTCGCCGCTGGATATAGGGATCGTCGACCTGGCCGAACGGCTCCAGCACCCGCGGCAGATCGACGGCAGCGATGCCGACGCCGGTATCCGCAACGACGAAGACGATCTCGCCCTCCGGACTGCGGCCGACGGTCAGCCGCACCCGGCCACCTTCGGGCGTGAACTTCACCGCATTGGTCAGCAGGTTGACCAGCACCTGCAGCAACGCCCGCCGGTCGGCGAGCATGTCGGGCAGATCGGGCTCCACTTCGACCGAGAGCTGCAGCTGGCGCATCTGGGCGCGCTCCTGCACGAAGAAGATCGCGCTGTCGACGACGTTCTTGGGGTGGCAGCGCGCCTCCTGCAGCGGGTACTGACCGGCCTCGACCCTCGACAGGTCGAGGATGTCGGCGACGAGGTCGAGCAGGTGATGACCACTGCGCACGATGTCCTGCGCGTATTCGCGGTATTTCGGGTTCGAATGCGTGCCGAAGGTCTCGTTCGCCACGATGTCGGCGAAGCCGATGATCGCGTTGAGCGGCGTCCGCAGCTCATGGCTCATATTGGCCAGGAAATCCGACTTGGCGCGGTTGGCGGCCTCGGCCCGCTGGGTCGCGGCGATCAACGCGATCTCGGTGCGCTTCTGCTCGGTGATGTCGAGCCCGATCGCGCCGAGACCCGTGGTGCGCCCGGCCGCGTCGCGGATCGGGAAGCGCACCTCCGCCGACCAAGTATCCACCCCGTCGCGACGCTGCCGGACCTCGGCCGAAGCGCTGCAATCCGCGCCGATCGCCTGCCGCTCGATGGCGGCGATCCGTGCATTGGCGGCCTCGCCGAGGATCTCCGCCTCGGTGCGGCCGATCATCTCCGCGGCCGGCCGGTCATAGACCTCCTCCATGCGCTGATTGACCAGACGGTAGCGCCCGTCGAGATCCTTCACCGCCATGGTGGTCGGCGCGTTCTCCATGAAACCGCGCAGCCGCGCCTCGCTCTCCTGGGCGAGCGCGGTCAGCTTGGCGAGACGCCGGTTGTTCCAGACGAGCCCGCCGACAGTCGCCACGGTCGCGATGATGAGGGCGAGGATCGCCGCGATCTCCAGCCGGCTCTGGCTGGCGATCTGCACCCGCAGCATGTCGTTGTTGACGACGGTGAAGGCCTGGACCTCGCGCTGCAGCGCCGAGAGCGGCGCCGCGACGGCCTGGACGGATGCGAGGAGCACCTGCGCCGTCTCCGGCCTGAGCGCCGGGCCCGGCTCCTTCGGCAACAGCTCGTCGGCCTGGGCGATCGCCGCGTCGATCGCATCGAGCGTGCCGAGATAGCCCTCGAAGGACAGGAAGTAGGGGTTGTCGCGGTTGTTCTTCAGCCCGTCATTGCGGCTGTAGAGGATGTCCACCGCCTCGGTGACGTCGTCGACCGTCACCGTCTCGTCGCCCAGCGCCGCCCGGTGCAGCAGAGTCAGCAGCTCGCCATGCTCGATCTGGGTGCGATAGGCCGACCAACGGTCTTCCGCCGCGACGAAGGTGGCGACCGATTCGCGAAGCTGCCGCCCGTGAATCAACAGGCCGAGCGGCGCCACCAGCAGCGCCAGATAGGCACAGCCGAGAAGGGCGACGAGGAGGCGCCGTGCAGTCAAGACCGGCAACGAGCTCCCTTACTGCATGATGCAAGAAGGGCGCCGGCGCCGGGGCTGGTCAACGGAATTCGAGACGTGCTAGGCTCCAGATCGCATAGGAGCGGTAGACATCCCGGTCGTATTCCGGCTGGTCGAAGGGGAACACGATCCAGATCGGCCCCTTGTCGCGCACCGACATGGGCTCGCCGTTCCGCTCCAGCGCGAGCAGCGTGTCCGCGCTGTCGAAGGCCGCGAAAGGGATCGCCACGCTGTAATCGTTGAGCGCGGTCGCGACGACCTCCTGGCCGTGGACGCCGAGCGCCTCGACGAACGCGGCGCCGGTCACGCCCTCGAAGGTCTGCTCGCCTTCGGTCCAGGGCGTGGAGGTCACCAGCTCGACGGTACCGATCGCGCGCAACGCCTCGATCGTGTACTCGGCCTCGGCAGCGCCGGAAACCGTCAGCACGACTTCCGCGTCCTCGGTCGACTCCTGTGCCAGCGCCGTCACCGCGGTCAGCGCAAAGGCACAGGCGGCGATCAGGGCGATGTGTCGGACACCGAAGCTCATAGTGGCCGCCCTCTCATACGTCTCGACCGGAGGGCGCGCAGCCATCCAGTATTTTTACTACAATACTGGGCATTGCATGAATGTCAATCAATCCGCATGCACCGGCATGCGCCCCACGTGATTTCTCGTCGGAGGTGTGGCGGGGAAGCGTCACCGGAGGTCGCAGCAGCGCTATCATCCCGCCCACGCCATGGCGAGAGTGACCCCGGGGGAAGGGCCGCCGGGGATGCGGTGCCGGCGAGACCCGCGAAGGGAGCGATCGTGACGATGAGGGCTGAGGCGCGCGCAGTGGTGATCGGCGGCGGCGTGGTGGGGGTCAGCACCCTCTACCATCTCGCACGCAAGGGCTGGTCGGATGCGGTGCTGCTCGAGCGGCGCGAGCTGACCTCGGGCTCCACCTGGCACGCGGCCGGGCTGCTGCCGCTGTTCAATGTCAGCTACTCGGTGGGGCAAATCCACAAATATTCGGTCGCGCTCTACAAGACGCTGGAGGCCGAGACCGGCCAGACGGTGGGGTTCCGCCAGGTCTCGAACATCCGCCTCGCCCGGACCCGCGACCGCTGGGACGAGTACATGTACTACAAGGGCGTCGCCGACACGATCGGCGTGCCCGTGGAGGTGCTGACACCGGCCGACGTGGTGGCGCTCTGGCCGCTCTGCGAGACCGAAGGGCTGATCGGGGCGATCCGCCACCCCGAGGACGGCTACATCCAGCCCGCCGATCTGACCCAGGCGCTCGCCCGCGGCGCCAGGGCGCGCGGCGCGGAAATCTACCGCAACACCACGGTGGTCGGCGTCGAGCGCGAGGGCGGTATCTGGCGCGTGAAGACCGACCGCGGCGACATACGCTGCGAGCACATCGTCTGCGCCACCGGCAACTTCGCCCGCCGGACCGGCGCCATGTTCGGGCTCGACATCCCGGTGATGCCGGTCGAGCACCAGTACATCGTCACCGAGCCACACCCGGCGATCCTGGCGCGGCGGGCGCAGGGTCTGCCCGAGATGGGCGTGCTGCGCGAGAGCGACAGCTCCTGGTACATGCGCGAAGAGAATGGCGGGCTGATCCTCGGCCCCTACGAGAAGGGTGCCCCCGTCTGCTATGTCGACGGGCCGGACGAAGCGGCCGAGTACGAGCTGTTCCAGGAGGATCTGGAGCGGCTCGCCCCGCATATCGAGACGGCGATCGCCCGGGTCCCGGCCTTTGGCGAGGTCGGCGTCAAGAAGGTCTACAACGGCGCCATCGCCTATACGCCCGACGGCAACCCGATCATCGGTCCGGCCTGGGACGTGCCGAATGTCTGGCTGAACGAGGGCCACAGCTTCGGGGTCACCGCCGCCGGCGGTGCCGGCTGGCAGCTCGCCGAATGGATCGTCGAGGGCGAGCCCTCGATCGACATGATGGGCGTCGACCCGCGCCGCTTCGGCCCCTATGCCGGGCGCGGCTATCTGAAGGTGAAGAACGAGGAGGCCTATGCCGCGGTCTTCACCGTCCATTATCCCGACGAGGAGCGGGTCGCAGCCCGGCCACTGAAGCGCTCGCCCTGCTATGACCGGCTGAAGGCGCTGGGGGCGGTCTTCGGCACCGTCTATGGCTGGGAGCGTCCCGGCTGGTTCGCGCCCGAGGGCTACGCCCTCTCCGACGCCGAACTCGCCCGCCCCGACGTGCTGCTCGCCGAGAACCACCCGCCCGCCGCCCCGGGCGAGACCCCGCGCGAGAAGTGGAGCTTCCGGCGCTCGAATTATTTCGAGTTCGTCGGCCGCGAATGCCGCCACGTGCACGAGAAGGTCGGGCTGCTCGACATGTCCGCCTTCGCCAAATACGAGGTCTCGGGCCCCGGCGCCGAGGCCTGGCTCGAGGGGCTGCTCGCCAACCGGTTACCGAAGAAGCCGGGCCGGCTCGCACTCACCCATCTCCTGTCGAAAGCGGGCGGCGTGCGCTCGGAGTTCACTGTGTTCCGCGAGGGGCCGGAAAGCTTCTACCTCGTCGGCGCCGGCGCCTTCGAGCGGCACGACTGGGACGAGTTGCGGCGCGCCCGGCCGCGCGACGGGTCGGTCGAGCTGCAGAAGGTGACGACCCAATACGGCGTCTTCGTCCTCGCCGGGCCGCGGTCACGTGAACTTCTGTCGCGGCTGACCGACGCCGACCTCTCCAACGCCGCCTTCCCCTGGCTGTCGGGCCGGACGATCGACATCGGCCATGCCCAGGCCCGCGCGCTGCGTGTCAATTTCGTCGGTGAGCTGGGCTGGGAGCTGCATCACCCGATCGAGATGCAGAACACGATCTTCGACCTGCTGATGGAGGCCGGGCGCGATCTCGAGCTGCGGCCCTTTGGCATCAAGGCGATGGATTCGCTGCGGATCGAGAAATCCTACCGGTTGATCCCGCGCGAGCTGTCGATCGAGTACAACGCCTATGAGAGCGGCCTCGACCGTTTCCTGCGCCCGGAAAAGGGTCCGTTCCGCGGCCGCGAGGGCCTCATCGCCGGCCGGGAGCGGGGCCTCGCCAACCGCTTCGTCACCCTCGAACTGCTCGATGTCGAGGATGCCGATGCCCGTGGCTCCGAACCGATCCTGAAGGATGGCGAGATCGTCGGCCGGTGCACCTCGGGCGGCTATGGCTGGCGCCTCGGCAAGTCGCTCGCCCTCGGCATGGTCCGTCCAGAGCTGGGCGAGGTCGGCACCCGGCTCGAGGTCGTTGTGCTGGGCCGGCGGCACGAAGCGGTGGTGATCCCCGAATCGCCCTTCGACCCGGAGAATGAACGGCTGCGCGCCTGACGGCGGGCGACGGCGGGGAACCGGCCGGCGCCGGCCGGGTTCTTCCTGCCGAAGGCAACACAGACCAGCCTTCCCCTTCCTCCCCGTCTCTCCAGCCGGCTCCCTTCGGGGAGCCGGCCTTTTCTTGGGCGCCTCAGACGGTGTCGAGGAAGCGGTCGCGCTCGGCGCGCGCGATCAGACGGTCGAGGAAGGCGTCGCAGCGGCGCAGCTGCTCGATCGCGATCCACTCATCGGGCTTGTGCGCCTGGACGATCGACCCCGGACCGCAGACGATCGAGGGCAATCCCAGCTCGCGCTGGAACAGGCCGGCCTCGGTCCCGTAAGCGACCTTGCCATGATCGTTGCGGCCGACCAGCGCCTTCACCGTCGTGGCCAGGGGGTGCTCGGCGGCTAGGTCGAGCGCCGGGTATTCGTAGACCGGCTCGAAGCCGAAGCCCGCCTGCGGATCGATCGCCTTCATCTGCGGCTCGAGCACCGCACGGGCATGCCCCTCGATGGCGCCGAAGATCGCTTCAGGATCGACCGGGGCGAGGTGGCGGTACTCGAAGACGAAATCGCAGGCATTGGGCACGATGTTGACCGCCGTGCCGCCCTCGATGTGGCCGGTCGAGATCGTCGAATGCACGACGTCGTAATCCGCGTCCACCGGCCCGCTCTCCGCCATCTCCCGCGCCAGTCCGCGGATGAAGACGATGAGCTCGGCGGCATACTCGATGGCGTTGACCGCCTGCGGCGCGAGGCTCGAATGCGCCTCGCAGCCACGCACATGGCAGCGATAGCCGCGCCCACCCTTATGACCGATCACCGGCCGCATCTCGGTCGGCTCGCCGACGATGCAGAGGGCCGGCCGCACCGGCAGGGTCGCGACATGGGCCAGCAGATGGCGGACACCGGTGCAGCCCACCTCCTCGTCGAAGGAGAAGGCAAGGTGGAACGGCGTCTTCAGATCGGCCGCGAGCATCCGCGGCACCGCCGCCAGGGCCGCGGCGACGAAGCCCTTCATGTCGGCTGCGCCGCGGCCGAAAAGCCGCCCGTCACGCTCGACCATGGTGAAGGGATCGGAGGTCCAGTCCTGCCCGTCGACCGGCACCACGTCGGTATGGCCGGACAGGATGACACCGGGCCGGTCCGCCGGGCCGATCGTCGCCCAGAGATTGGCCTTGGTGCCGCAGGGGCTTGCGACCAACTCGGCCGTGACACCCCATTCCGCGAGGATGTCGCGGATGCGGTGGATCAGCGGCAGGTTGGACAACCGGCTCGTGGTGTCGAAGCCGATCAGCTCGCCGAGCAGCGAGACGGTGTCGCGGCCGCTCATCACAGGCCTCCCCCGCCGCCGGGCCGGTAGGGCGGCGGCCGCAGAATCATCTCGGTGACCGCCGCCGGCAGCGGGCTGCCGGAATCCGTCCGGCTCGGAAGCCCGCCGACGAAGGGGAGCAGCTGATGGCGCGCCACCTCAAAGACGCGGCGCAGTTCGGCAACCGGGTGGCGGTGCTCGTCGACCCGGAGATCGAGCCAGGGATAGGCCTCCTTCCAATAGACCTTGATGACCGCCGACTGTTTGCCGCGCTTGTCGCCGCCGGCCGCCTGCCCGGCCTCGAGCGCCACCAGGAGCCGCTCTGGCAGGTCAAGCGCGTCGGTACGCAGGAAGGCGGCCTCCATTGCGGCGATCGTCTCCTCGCCGGTCAGCATGTTGCCCTGGACGGCATAATCCGGCCCGGTGCGGTGCCCACACCAGGGCACGCAGTCGGAACCCGTCCAGGCGGCGGAGCGGCCCTCGGCGTCGACGATGCCGACCTGACGGACGTTCCGCCCCTCATCGCCCGCGATCAGCGTCTCGAGCGTTTCCGCGGCACTCTTCCCCTCGGCCAGCAGCGGCAGCCCGTCGATGCCGAGATAGGGGTTCACCCAGGACTGCGTGGCGATGGCGCCGACGCCCGGCGCCGCGAAGGGACAAAGCCCGCCGACGGCGGGTACGGCGGTCGACACCGCGACGCCGAACATGCCGGTGCGCGCGCAGCGGGCGGCGATCGAGAAGGTGGCGAGATGGATCATGCTCCTCCGCTCCTCGCTTGCGGATTGGGGGATTCGTTGTACCGCGGCGCGGTGGCCGGGTCGGCAGAATTGCGTGCACCGAGATCGGGGACCGCGGCGAGCAGGGCGCGCGTATATTCGTGGCGAGGCGCCGCGAACAGCGCCGCCGCCTCGCCCTCCTCCACCAACCGTCCCTGGCGCATCACCGCGACGCGGTCGGCGACATAGCGGATCACGCCGAGATTGTGGCTGACGAAGATCGAGGTCAGGCCGAGCTCGCGCCCGGTCTCCTTGAACAGGTTCAGGATCTGCGCCTGGACCGATACGTCGAGGGCCGAGGTCGGCTCATCCGCCAGGACGAGCGCCGGGCGCAGGATGATCGCGCGGGCGATCGCCACGCGCTGGCGCTGCCCGCCCGAGAGCTGGTGCGGCAGACGGTCGGCCATGCGCGGGTCGAGGCCGACCCGTTCCAGGGTCTCGCCGACCAGGGTACGGCGCGAGGCGCGCGTGCCGACATCGTGCACCTCGAGCGGCGCTGCCAGCACCTTGCCGATCGTCTGCCGCGGGTTGAAGGAGGAGGTCGGGTCCTGGAACACCGCCTGCATGCGGCGGCGGAGCGCCTTGAGCTCGCTGCCGCCGAGGGCCCAGACGTCACGCCCTTCGACGAGGATCGTCCCCGTGGTCGGCCGGATCAGCCGCAGCACCATGCGCAGCAGCGTCGATTTGCCCGAGCCGCTCTCGCCGACGATGCCGAGCGTTTCGCCGGGCGCCACGGTGAGGCTGACCCCGTCGACCGCTCGCGGGCCTGTCTCAATCGATCCGAACAGCCCCCGGCTGCCGAACGCCTTGGAGACGTCGCGGATCTCGACGAGCGCGCCGCTGCCGCTCATGCCGCTTCTCCCGCGCGCCAGCAGGCCGCGTGCTGGGCCTCGCCCACCGGCTCGAGCGGCGGCGCCTCGGAACAGCGCTCGATCCGCAACGGGCAGCGATCGGCGAAACGGCATCCCGGCGGCAGGTCGAGCGGTGAGGGAATCTGGCCAGGGATCGCCGCGAGCGCGCCCTCGGCGACCGACGCGATGGTCGGTGTCGCGCGCAGCAGCGCCCGCGTATAGGGATGCGCCGGGCTGTCGAACAGGGCATCGACCGGACCGCTTTCGACGATCGTGCCGGCATACATCACATAGACCCAGTCGCAGAGCGAGGCGACGACACCGAGATCGTGGGTGATGAACAGGATCGAGGTGGCACTGCGGTCGCGGATCTCGCGCAGCAGCGACAGCACCTGGGCCTGCACCGTCACATCCAGCGCCGTTGTCGGCTCGTCGGCGATCAACAGCTCCGGATCGAGCGCCAGCCCCATCGCGATCATCGCGCGCTGCTGCATGCCGCCGGAGAACTGGTGAGGATATTCCTGCGCCCGGCGCTCCGGCTCGCGCAGATGCACCGCGCCCAGCAGCTCGACCGCCCGGGCCTTAGCGCGCTCCCAGCGGGTGGCCCGATGCAGCACCAGCGGCTCGCCGACCTGGAAGCCGACGCGGAGCGTCGGGTTCAGCGCCCGCAGCGCATCCTGCGGGATCAGCGCGATGCGGTCGCCGCGCAGCGCCCGCCGCTCGGCCTCGGACAGACCGATCAGCTCGCGCCCGGCGAGTGCCACCGAGCCCGAGGCGACACGGGCACGTTTGGGCGCGAGGCCGAGGGCGGTCATAGCGGTGATCGACTTGCCGCTGCCCGACTCGCCGATCACGCCGACGATCTCGCCGGGCCAGACATCGAGTCCGACGCGGTCGACGACCCGCGAGATGCCGCGCCGGGTCGTGAACTCGACCGTCAGGTCGCGGATGGCGAGCGTCGGTGGGCGATCGTCGCGGGCGTGGCGACGCTTTGGATCGCGGCGCGGGGCGGTCTCCTGCGCAGCCATCTCACTCCTTCATGTGCGGGTCGAACAGGTCGCGCAACCCGTCGCCGAGCAGATTGAAGCCGAGCACGGTGAGGAACATCGCCATACCGGGCACGATCGAGAGCCATGGGGCCTGGGCCATGAAGCCGCGGCCGGTGTTCAGCATATTGCCCCAGGAGGGCTCCGGCGGCTGCGCACCGAGGCCGAGGAAGCTGAGGGCGGATTCGAGAAGGACGGCATAGGCGAAGGCGACGGCCGCCTCGACGACGAGCGGGGCGAGGATGTTCGGCAGGATCTCGCGCAGCAGGATCCGGCCGTCGCTCATCCCGATGGTGCGCGCCGCCTCGACATATTGCTGGCGCAGCACCGCCTGGGTGGAGGCACGGGCCAGCCGCGCGAAGCCGGGGATGAAGATGATGCCGATCGCCACCATGGCGTTGAGAATCGAGGTGCCGAGGCTCGCCATCAGCACCACCGCGAGCAGGATCGCGGGGAAGGAGAAGACGAGCTCCATCAGCCGCATCAGCACCATGTCGACGACGCCGCCGAAATAGGCGGCGACGAGGCCAATCAGCGTGCCGCCGATCAGCCCGACACCGACCGCGACCAGCGCCACTTCGACGGAGATGCGGGCGGCGAAGATCGTCCGCGCCAGCACGTCGCGGCCGAGCTCGTCGGTGCCGAGCCAATGCGCCGCGCTCGGCCCCTGCAGCATCGCCGCGACGTCGAGATCATAGGGCGAGTAGGGTGCGACCCAGGGGGCGAACAGCGCCGTCGCCAGGACCAGCGCAACGAGTGTGCCGCCGATCGCGAGCAGGCCCCAGCGTCGCCAGGCATAGGCGAGCGCGGCGCCGCGGGGCGCGGCCGTACCGGTCTGCATCCGCGTCAGGCTCACGAGGATTTCGCCTTGACCTGCCGCGGGTCGAGAAGCGTTGCGGCGAGGTCGACGAGGAGGTTGATGGTCAGCACGACGAGGGTGATGACCAGTGCCGCGGCGAGCAGCACGGGATAGTCGCGGTTGATGATGCCGACGAGCACGAGCGAGCCGATGCCCGGCAACAGGAAGATCTCCTCGATGATGACGACCCCGCCGACGAGAAAGCCGAACTCGACGGCCGCGACGGTCAGATAGGGGATGAGCGCGTTACGCAGCGCGTGCCGCCACAGCACCACGCTCTCCGTCGCACCCTTGGCATGGGCGGTCCGGATGAAGTCGGTGGTCAGCACCTCGAGCATCGAGGTGCGCATGATGCGGGTCAGGAGCGCCGAGGAGACGACGCCGAGCGCCACCGCCGGCATGGCCATCTGCTTGAGGTTCATCCACAGATCGGTGGCGATCGGCGTGAAGCCGCCCGGCGGCAGCCAGCGCAGCGTCAGCGTGAAGACGAGGACGAGCAGCGTCGCGAGCCAGAAATTCGGGATCGCCCCCATCACCGTCGCCAGGAAGGAGATCGTCGTGTCGGCCAGCCTGCGATGGCGCATCGCGGCCCAGGCGCCGAGCGGCACGGCGATCAAATTGGCGATGAGGAAGGCCAGGAAGGCGAGCTCGAGCGTCACCGGCAGCCGCGCCAGCACCTCCGGCCCGACCGGGACATGGTTTTGGAAGCTGACGCCGAAATCACCCTGGACGGCTCGGCCGAGCCACTCGAGATACTGCTCGAGGAGGGGCCGGTCGAGCCCGTGCTGGTGCTCGAACCGGGCGATCGCCTGCGGCGTGGCGTCGATGCCCAGCGCCGCCTTGGCGGCCGAACCCGGCACCACATTGATCGTGATGAACAGGACGACCGAGGCGGCGAGCAGCGTCAGCACGAAGGCGACGAGCCGCGTCGCCACGAGCCTGATCATCGCGCGGCTCCGCCGCCGTGCGACGCGCGGGTACGGAACGGGGGGGCACAAGGGCAGGCGGGCGGCACTCGGCCGCCCGCCCCCAACTCCGCCGCCCGCCCGATGCTATGCGGTACGGTCCCGATCAATTGGCGAACCACGCATCCTTCAGGGTCTTCAGGAAGCCGGTGCGCATCGGCCGGTAGTTCACCAGCGTATCGGTGTGCGCGATGAGCAGCAGCGAGTTCACCAGCGGGACGATGCCCATCTCCTCCAGCGCCAGCTCCTGCTGCCGCCGATAGGCGTCCTTCCGCGCCTCCATCGTGGTGCCGGTCTTCGCCTCTTCGAGCAGCGCGTCCATCGCCTCGCTGCAGCTCTTCTGGACGTTGATGCCGGTATCGCAGCGATAGTTGCTGGCGACGAAGTCGTCGGGATCGGCGAGCGGGCTCACCCAGTACATCGTGGTGATGTCGAAATTGCTCGGCGCCCACACCTCGTCCCAGTAGCGCGGGATCTCCATCGTGGCGATCGTCGCGCGGATGCCGACGGCGGCGAGGTTGGCCTGCAGGATCGGCGCCATCGAGACCATGGCTGGGAAGGAGGAGGCCACCGTGATCGTCGTCTCGAAGCCGTCGGGATAGCCCGCCTCGGCCAGCAGCTCCCGCGCCCTTTCGGGATTGGCGGTGGGCGAGAAGTACGCGATGCCCGGATGCGCCCAGTTCCATTCGGGGATCACGCCGCCGAGCAGCGGCACCGCCTGGCCGAAGAAGGTGCCGGCGACGATCGCTTGCCGGTCGATGGCATGGGCGATCGCCTGGCGCACCTTCGGATTGTCCATCGGCGGGCGGGTGTTGTTGGGCAGCAGCCAATAATAGCGCGACCCCTCGAGCGTCTGTCCGACGAGGCCGGGCGTCGCCGACACCATCGCCCAGTCCTTCGGCGGAATTTCGTTGGAGAAGTTGACCGAGCCGGCGACGACGGCGTTTGTCAGCGCCGTGACGTCCGGGATCAGGTGGTACTCCATCGCGTCGAAATACGGCTTCCCCTCCTCGTAGTAGTCGGGGTTGCGCTCGAAGCGGATGATCGTGCGCGGCTGGTACTCGACGAACCTGAATGGCCCGCTGCCGATCGGATGGGCGTTCAGGTCGTGACCGCTCTCCAGCAGCTTCTTCGGCACGATGGAGGAGCCGGGGAAGGCCATGTAGATGAGGAACGGCCCGGTGGGCTTGCTCAGCGTGAAGCGGACCGTCAGCTCGTCCACCGCCTCGACCGAAGCGATCGTCTCGACCTGCGAGGCATAGGAATAGCCGCTGTCCGGCGCCGTCAGGCGCTCGAAGGTGTAGACGACGTCCTCGGCCGTCACCGGATCGCCATTGTGGAAGGTGACGCCGGGCCGCAGATGGAAGACGTATTCGAGCCCGTCCTCGGAGACCTCGTAGCTCTCGGCGAGATCGGGATACGGGTTGGCATCCGGATCGAGCCCCATCAGCGTCGAATAGACCTGCTCGATCACGACATGCGACATGCCGCTCGGCCCGCGCGCCGGGTCGAAACCGGCCGGATCGGCCGAGAAGGCGGCCTTCAGGACGCCGCCGCGCACCGGCTCGCCGGCCGCTTCCTCCTGGGCCGCCGCAGGCCGCGCAAAGAAGGCGGGCAGGCTGGCACCCGCTGCCGCGACGGCACCGAGCGCCACCGACCCCTTCAGGAGCGACCGTCGCCCGAAGCGGCGGCCCGAGAACGTGTTCCGATGCATCGCTGGTCCCCTCTCCTGACGGGCCGCCAGGCCCGACTTTCACGATCTTGAATTATATTCTAGGCATGTAAGCCGTCAATCGGTACATTTTTGGTCGCCGCCGTCTCAAAAACCGGCTAGTCGTCGCCTCTTGATTTAATTCCATAGTCAGAAGCGGGGCGCCGCGGCAGCGGGATATTGCCCTACCGTAAGGGGACGAATGCCAGAGAGGGTAGAGGGCAACGCGCCCATCGCGACGATATTCGCGGATCTGGGCGCCCGCATCCGGCACGCCCGGAAAATGAAGGCGCTGAGGCTGAAGGACGTGGCCCGGATCGTCGGGTGTTCGGAGAGCCTGCTGTCGAAGATCGAGACCAATAAGGTGGCGCCGTCGCTGCACACGCTGCACCGGATCGCCGCCGTTCTGGACACCACGGTGGCGGCGCTGTTCAGCGATGATGCCACGGCCGGGGTGGCCATCTACCAGGAGGGCGAACGCCCCGTGATCCTGCTCGATCACGGCGCGCCGGCCGGCGACGGCGCAGCATCCGCGCTGGTGGCCTCGGTCGCGACCGGCGCCCCGTTGCGGCTGCAGCGCCTGATCCCGCACACCGAGGGGCGGATCCTGAACGCCAATCTGCACGTGGTGCCGGAAGGGTCGGGGATCGGCGGCGCGCTGCGGCACGAGGGCGAGGAGGTCGGCTTCATCGTGGCCGGTCGCATCGAGCTGACGGTCGATGGCGAGACATGGACGCTGGATGCGGGCGCATCCTTCTTCTTTCGCTCGAGCCTGCCCCACAGCTACCGCAATCCGGGCCCCGGCGAGGCCCGGATCCTGTGGGTCAACGCCCCGCCCTACTGAGCAGCGTCCGCATAGCCCGCGCCCCCGGACGCGCCCGCTTGCGGGGGCTCGGCGGCCCGGGCGGCGTCATAACGCCGGCGCGCCGCCTCGACACGATGCCGGTTGTCGACGGCCCAGCGGCCGAGCGCCGTCACCGGCTCCAGAAGGTCTCGCCCGAGATCGGTCAGCGCATATTCGACACGCGGCGGGATCGTCGGATAAACGGCCCGCGTCACATAGCCGTCGCGCTCGAGCCCGCGCAGCGTCGCGGTCAGCATCTTCTGCGAGATGCCGCCGATCCGCCGCCGGAGCGCACTGAAGCGCATCACCCCCTCGCCGAGCTGCATGACGACCAGCACGGACCATTTGTCGCCCACCAGCGCCAGGACTTCGCCGACGGGCCGGCAGTCACCGGTGAGATGCGGGTTCACTGGTTTCATCGGGGTGCCCGGGTCACGTAGAAGTGCCGTATTGCGGGGTTTCGCCACTCTCCCATATGGACCTGGTCGCCTTCGGAAACCAAGGCCGAAGGCGCTGTCAGATGGATTATGCGAGAGCATCCCATGGCCATACCTCAGATCGGCATCGTCATCGGCACCACGCGTGAGGGGCGGTTCGCCGACGCGCCGGCGCGATGGATCGCCGAGGCTGGCGCGGCGCGCGGCGACCTCGCGCTCGAGATCGTCGATTTACGCGACTATCCCCTGCCCTTCTTCGATGAGCCGACCTCGCCCGCCTATGGCACGCCGCGCGATGCGGTTGCGCAACGCTGGGGGCGCAAGGTCGCGGCGCTGGACGGCTTCATCTTCGTCACCGGCGAATACAACCGGAGCATCCCCGGGGTGCTGAAGAACGCCCTCGATTACGCCTATGCCGAATTTGCCCGCAAGCCGGCCGCCTATGTCGGCTATGGCGGGACCGGCGGCGCCCGGGCGATCGAACACCTGCGCCTGATCTCGGTCGAGCTGCAGATGGCGCCGATGCGCAACGGCGTGCATATCGGGCTGCAGCCCTATCTGGAGGTCGCCCGCGAGGGCCGCTCGCTGGCCGAGTACGATTTCCTCAACCAGTCCGCCGCGACGATGCTCGACGAGCTGGCCTGGTGGGCGCGGGTGCTGAAGGGCGGCCGCACCGAGACGCGGCTCGCCGCCTGAACAGAGGGCCGGTCGCGGCGACGCCGTGCCGCGATCGGCCTGCCATATCCGCCTGCGCATCGGCGCCCCGGGATCACGCGGGCCGGACGCCGTATTGAAACTGGACACTTATCAAACGCTTAATTTATCCTCCTGAGACCATATGCGAGGAGGAGGCATGAGCCAGGCGGAGAGTCTGCCGGGTGCGGCGTGCCCGCGGTCCCGTTTCGCCGGCCCGTCGGGAGGATCACGGCACCGTCTGCTCTGGGTGCTCCTGCCGCTTTTCGCCTGGCTGTTCGGAGCCGCGCCGGCGGCGGCGCAGTCCGAACGCTACGCCGCCTTCGTGATGGATGCGGCGAGCGGCGAGGTCTTCCACGCCGTCCAGGCCGACCGCCCACTCTACCCGGCGTCGCTCACCAAGATGATGACGCTCTACCTCACCTTCCAGGCGCTGGCGGCGGGGGAGCTGACTCTGGATACGGCGATGCCGGTCTCGGCGCATGCCGCCGGGCAGCCGCCCTCCAAGCTCGGCCTGCCGACTGGCGGACGGCTGAAGGTCGAGGACGCCATCCTCGCCCTCGTCACGAAATCGGCGAATGACGCTGCGGTGGTGCTGGCGGAGACGCTCGGCGGCTCCGAATCGGCCTTCGCCCGTCAGATGACCCAGCAGGCGGCGGCGCTCGGCATGACGCGCACCGTCTTCCGCAACGCCTCGGGACTGCCCGATACGGCACAGGTCTCGACCGCGCGCGACATGGCGCTGCTGGCGCGGGCACTGATCGTCGATTTCCCCCAATACTACGGCTACTTCTCGACCCGCAGCTTCCGCTGGAACGGTCGCGTCTTCGAGAATCACAACCGCATCCTCGACACCGTCGCCGGCGCCGACGGGCTGAAAACCGGCTATATCCGCGCCTCGGGTTACAATCTCGCCGCCTCGGCGATCCGCGGCGGCCGGCGTTTCATCGCGGTGGTGTTCGGCGGCGAGACGATCGAAGACCGCAATACGCGTGTCGCAGCGCTGCTCGAATCGGCCTTCGCCGCCTCGGGCGGCACCGGCGAATATGTCGTAGCGGTCCGGCCGGCGGCCCCACCGGTGGCGCCGGTGGCCCCTCCCCGCCTCGTCGACGCCTCTCCCATCGTCGACACCGCGGGGGCGGTCGCGGCCAGCGCAAACGGGTTGACCGACCCCATGCTGGCGACACCGACGCTCACCGGCCCGCCCGTGGCCGCAGGCGTGGCGCTACGGCCCTTCGCCACCGGGGTCGCAGTGGCGACGGCGCCTCCACCCTTCCTGCCGCCGCTGCCACCACGGCGGCCGGGCACCACGGTGCTCGAGATCACCGTCGCCGGACCGGCGCCCCCCGACGCCATCGCCACCATCCTGGCCGCGACCACGGCGCCGTCGCCGCTGCCCGACACGATCGAGGCACAGCTCGTCGAAGCGAGCGGCGGTGCAGCACTGCCCCCCGGCTTCGGCGTCATCCCCATCCCGCGCCGGCTGCCCGCGCCGCGCGATCCGGTTCAGGCGCTGCTGCTCGACGCCACCTCCTGACCGAGACCGGCCGGCAGGGACGGCGGCGGCTCAGTGGCCGCCGCCGGTGAAGCTCGGTGCCGGCAGGCCGCTCGCCGCGAGCTGCTCGACGATCTGCGCCTTGAGCCGCTCCAGCCCCGCCTCCGTCTGGCTCTCGGCCCGCACGACCAGCACGTCCTGGGTGTTCGAGGCGCGCAGCAGCCACCAGCCATCCTCGGTCGTCACCCGCGCCCCGTCGATATCGTCGACCTGAGCGCCGGCAGCCCTCAGCCGGTCCTGCACCTCCTTCACGACGGCGAATTTCCGGCTCTCATCGACCTGGAAGCGGACCTCGGGCGTCGACATCGTCTCCGGCAGCACGTCCCGCAGGGCCGAGAGCGGGCGGCCCGCACGCGAGACCAGCGCCGCGAGCCGGATGCCGCAATAAAGCGCGTCATCGAAGCCGTACCAGGTATCGGCGAAGAAGATGTGGCCGGACATCTCGCCCGCCAGCGGCGAGCCCGTCTCGGCCATCTTTGCCTTGAGCAGCGAATGGCCGGTCTTCCACATCAGCGGCTGGCCGCCATTGCGGGCGATCTCGTCGAACAGCGTCTTCGACGCCTTCACATCGGCGATGATCATCGCCCCCGGGTGGCGCTTCAGCACATCGGCCGCATAGATCGCCAGAAGCTGGTCGCCCCAGATGATCCGCCCCGTCTCGTCGACCGCGCCGATTCTGTCGGCATCACCATCGAAGGCGATGCCGATATCAGCCCCGGTCTCGGCCACCTTCTGCTGCAGCGCGACAAGGTTCTCGGCGACGGTCGGATCCGGGTGGTGATTGGGGAAGGTGCCGTCGATCTGATCGAACAGCAGGTGATGGCGGCCCGGCAGCTTGGCGGTCAGCCGCCGCAGCACCTCGCCGGCGGCGCCGTTGCCGGCATCCCAGACGATCGTCAGGTCGCGGGGGCCGTCGTAATCCTGCAGCAGCCGCGCGACATAGGCGTCGCGGATGTCGACCGTCTCGACGATCCCCTCGCCGGTCTCGAGCCGGCCCTCTTCGGCGACCCGGCCGATGTCGAGGATCTGCTCGCCATAGACCGGACCCGACCGGGTCAGCATCTTGATGCCGTTATAGGTAGGCGGGTTGTGCGAGCCGGTGACCATCACCCCGGCATCCGCATCGAGATGCTTGGTGGCGAAATAGAGCATCGGCGTCGGGCCGAGTCCGATGCGGCTGACCGCAAGACCGGTCGAGGCCAGCCCCTCGACGATCGCCGCCTCGAGCTCGGGCGAGGACAGCCGGCCATCATAGCCGACGCAGACGCTCTTGCCGCCGCCACGCACCAGAATGCTGCCGAAGGCGGCGCCCACCGCGCGATAGTCAGCGGGGCGGAGCGTCTTCCCGATCACGCCGCGGATATCGTATTCGCGCAGGACAGTGGGATCGAAGCGGTGCGCCATCGTGCTCAACCTCCCAAGCTCTGCCGGGCCAAACCGGAACTGCTGTGCGGCATC
The DNA here is from genome assembly GCA_964406375.1 of uncultured Mycobacteriaceae bacterium. Classification (GTDB taxonomy): domain Bacteria; phylum Pseudomonadota; class Alphaproteobacteria; order DSM-16000; family Inquilinaceae; genus CAYORM01. Next base: position 70,668 of record CAYORM010000008.1, read on the forward strand.
CCATCCGCATTGGCCGCGCCGCCGTCACGCATCGGCCGGCCGATGCTGTGATAGGCGAAGCCCGCGGCCTCCATCGCCGCAGGATCGTACACGTTGCGCAGGTCGAGGAAGACCCGGCCGCGCATCCGCTCGCGCATCCGCCGCGGCGACAGCGCCCGGAACTCGTTCCATTCGGTCAGCAGCACCGCGCCATCCGCTCCGGTCAGCGCCGCATCGACATTGTCGCAATAGGTGAGCGCCGGCATCAGCTGCCGCGCCTGGTCCATCCCGGCGGGGTCGAAAGCGGCCACCTCCGCCCCCGCCTCGACCAGCGCCGGCAGGATGACCAGCGAGGCCGCCTCGCGCATGTCGTCGGTGTTGGGTTTGAACGTGAGGCCCAGCGCCGCGATGCGCTTGCCCGTGAGCGAGCCGCCGAACGCCTCGCGGATGCGCTCGACCATCTGCAGCTTCCGCTGCTCATTGACCGAGACGACCGTCTCGATCAGCCGCTGCGGCCGCCCGGCGCTGCGCCCGATATGCACATAGGCCCGGGTGTCCTTCGGAAAGCACGAGCCGCCGAAGCCGGGGCCGGGATGCAGGAACTTGCGGCCGATGCGGCCGTCGAGCCCGATCGCCCGCGCGACGTCGTGGACGTCGGCCCCCGCGGCCTCGCAGAGATCGGCGATCTCGTTGATGAAGGTGATCTTCATCGCGAGAAAGCTGTTGCTCGCATATTTGATCAGCTCGGCCGTCTCGAGCCCGGTGATGACGAAGGGCCGCTCGATCAGATAGAGCGGCCGGTAGAGCGTCTGCAGCACCGTGCGCGCCCGCTCGCTCTCGGCGCCGATCACCACCCGGTCCGGCCGCATGAAATCGCCGATGGCCGACCCTTCGCGCAGGAATTCGGGATTGGAGGCCACCTCGATCGGCGCTTTCGGGCCGATATCGCGAATCAGCGCCTGCAGGCGGCGCGCGGTGCCGACCGGCACCGTCGATTTGGTGACGAGGATCGTCGGCGCGGTGGCCGCCTGCACCACCTCCTCCGCCGCGGCCAACACATAGCCGAGATCGACCGATCCGTCCTCCGGCCGGCTGGGCGTGCCGACGGCGAGAAACACCGCATCCGCCCCGTCGACCGCGCCGGGCAGATCGGTGGTGAAATGCAGCCGCCCGCTCCGGACGTTCTTCTCGACAAGATCTTCGAGCCCCGGCTCGTAGATCGGCATGATGCCGCGGTGCAGGTTCTCGATCCGGTGGGGATCCTTGTCGACGCAGGTCACGTCGACACCGAATTCGGAGAAGCAGGCGCCGGACACCAGACCGACATACCCGCTTCCGATCATCGCGATGCGCATCGGTCACGATCCATGCGAGGGGGCCCGGATGCGCGGCATCCGGGCGGGATAATCACAGCAGGCGGGCGACCGCCGCGCGCAGCGACGGCGCGAGGCTGGCATCGGCGAGCCCGAAGGCCAGATTGGCCGCGATGTATCCGGCCTTGTCGCCGCAGTCGAAACGGTCGCCCTCAAAACGCATGCCATGGAAAGGCTGGCGACCGATCAGCCGGGCCATGGCGTCGGTGAGCTGGATCTCGTCCCCTGCACCACGCTCATGGCGATCGAGCGCCGCGAAGATCTCGGGCTGCAGGATGTAGCGGCCGACGATCGACAGGGTCGAGGGCGCGTCCTCCGGCTTGGGCTTCTCGACGAGGCCAGTGACCTCGGCCAGCACACCGTCATCCGCGCCGATGGCGAGGATGCCGTAGCGGGCGGTGTGCTCCGGCGGCACCTCGCGCACCGCGATCACATTGCCGCCGACCCGCTCATAGGCGGCGCGCATCTGCGCCAGCAGCGGGGTCTCGCATTTGAAGATCTCGTCCGGCAGCAGCACAGCGAAGGGCCGGTCGCCGACGATGCGGCGGGCGCACCAGACGGCATGGCCGAGCCCCAGCGCCTCGGCCTGGCGCACGAAGGCGAAGCGCCCCGGCGGCAGCTCCGCATCGCGCGCCGCGGCCAGCGCCGCCGCCTTGCCGCGTGCCTCGAGCACCGCATAGAGCTCGTGATGCTGGTCGAAATGATCCTCGATCGCCGCCTTGCCGCGGCTGGTCACGAAGACGAACTCCTCGATCCCGGCCGCCTTCGCCTCCTCCACCGCATACTGGATGACCGGCTTATCGACGACGCAAAGCATTTCCTTGGGCACCGCCTTGGTCGCAGGCAGCGACCGAGTGCCCAGCCCCGCGACGGGAAAGACGGCGACCTTGACCGGTGGCGGCATTACGCATCCTCGCTGGCGTCGGACAGGAGCCGCCGGCGCGCGGGCCCGACGGCCTTGCGGCCGTTCTGCCACAGCCCATCCGGGGAGGAAAGCATCGGCCGGCGGCTCCTGCCCTTCAGAAGACCCGGCCAGCCGCTTCGGTTCCGCCGCGCCGCCGGCTCAGTTCCGCACGGCCCGCGCGAGATATTGCCGGATGCTGCTCTGCATCTGCCGGTCGAGATCGACGATGCCGTCAGCGACGATCTCCTCCTGGATCCGGGCGCGCTCGGCCGGTCCCGCGAGATCGCCGATCCGCGCCCGCCGCTCGACATCGGCGCGGGCGAAGGCCGATGTGACGCCGGGCACGCCGCGCAACTCGAGCCGGACGGCGAGCTGCAGCGTGTAGCGCCAGCCCATGCTGAACATGCCGCCGACCCCGCCCGGACGCGGATCGGCGACCTCTTCAAGAGAGGCACGCTCGATGACGAGAACGGCCGAACCCGATCGACCGGCCGCGACCAGCCGGTTGGTCGCCCAGTCGCGGATCGCGGCCGAGGGCGGATTGGCGACGAGATGCTCGATATGGGTCCCCCCGCCCGGCGGGGCATAGGCGTCGACCACCTCGATCTGCGCGACGTCGAGGGCGATCGGCGGCAGGCCGAGATCATAGACCGAACTACCGCTGGGACGCACCGACTGGCACCCCGCCATCGCCAGCACCGCAGGTGCAAGTGCCCCGACCAGGAACACCCTCCGGCTGCTACCGCCCATCGCTCCGCTCCTCGCCGTAGATCGCATCAAGCTGCGACTCGTCGAAGAGGTAGGTCGTTCCGCAGAACTCGCAAGAAACGCTGACCGAGCCGTCCTCGAGCAGCTCGCGGATTTCGTCGGCGGGCAGGGTGCCGAGCATCGCCGACACGCGATCGCGCGAACAGCGGCAGGCGAAACGCAGCCCCTGGGCCGGCCAGGCGCGCACCCCGTCCTCATTGTACAGCCGCCAGAGGAGCTGCTCGGGATCGAGGGCGGGATCGAGCAGCTCGGCCGGCGTCGCCGTGTCGAGCAGCAGCATCGCGCGGCGCCAGTCATCCTCCCGGTCCATCGGGACGATCTCCTCGCCGGGCACCGGCAGGCGCTGCAGCATGATGCCGCCGCCACGCCAGCCGGTCGCGCCGCGCGCGGCGAAGGCGACGATGCCGGCCTGGAGCTGTTCGGATTGCTGGAAGTAGTGGCGCGCCGCCTCCGCCATCCCGCTGCCGGAGAGCTCGACGATGCCCTGGTAGCGCTCGGTATGCTCGCCCTGATCGACGGTGAAGGCGAGATAGCCGCGCCCCATCAGCCCCGGCAGGTCGTCGGTGGCGGCCGCCGCGACCGCCTCGGTGTCGAAGGCGGCATAGGCCCGCACCGCCCCGCCGGAGGTGACGTCCGCGACGAGCTGCCTGACCGCTCCGTCACCCTGGGCCTGCAGCGTGAAGATGCCCTCGTATTTGAGGGCGCTCGCCAGCAGCGCCGCGACGACCATGGTCTCGCCGAGCAGCCGCGCCACCGGCTCGGGATAGTCGTGCCGGCGGAGGATCTCGTCGATCAGCGGGCCGAGCCGGACCAGCCGGCCGCGCAGGCCGGAGAGTTCGATCTGGAACGGCCGGACGAGATCATCGGTGACGGCCGCCGGGTCGACGGGGTTCACGATGTCACAGCTTTCCCATGCACCACAGAAGGATGCCCTTCTGTGCGTGAAGCCGGTTCTCAGCCTCGTCCCACACCACCGATTGCGGTCCGTCGATCACGGCATCCGTCACCTCTTCGCCGCGATGCGCCGGCAGGCAGTGCATGAACAGCGCATCCGGCTTGGCGAGCGCCATCAGCCGCTCATCGACCTGATAGGGGCGCAGCAGATTGTGACGGTGCGGGGCGTCCTTGTCGCCCATCGACACCCAGGTGTCGGTGACCACCAGATCGGCGTCGCGCACCGTCGTGTCGGGATCCGTGCCGACCGAGATGCGCGCGCCCTGGGCATGGGCCCAGCGCACCAGATCGGCCGGAGGCGACAGCGGGTCGGGACAGGCCAGCCGCATCTCGAAGTCGAACATCGCGGCGGCCCGGATCCACGACCGGGCTACGTTGTTGCCGTCGCCGCTCCAGGCGACCGCCCGGCCGGCGATCGGTCCACGATGCTCCTCATAGGTCATCACATCCGCCATGAGCTGGCAGGGATGGCTGTCATCGGTCAGACCATTGATGACCGGCACCGTCGCCGCCTCGGCCAGCGCGCGCAGCCGAGATTCCGCATGGGTGCGGATCATGATCGCATCCACATAGCGCGACAGCACCCGCGCCGTGTCGGCGATCGTCTCGCCGCGGCCGAGTTGGATCTCCGCGCCGGTCAGCATCACCACCTCGCCGCCGAGCTGGCGCATGCCGACCTCGAAGGAGACGCGGGTCCGCGTCGACGGCTTCTCGAAGATCAGTGCGAGGGTGCGGCCGGCAAGCGGCCGCACCCGTTCGCCGCGGGGATCCTGCTGCTTGAGCGTTCGCGCCCGGTCGAGGATCGCGCGGAGATCGGCCTTCGACAGCTCGTGCAGGTCGAGGAAATGGCGCTGATCAGCCATGGGGCACCGCCTGCTTTGCATCCTGGTTCCCGGATGCCGCCGCGGCCACCCGGTCGATGATGTCGAGCGCTTCCGCGATCTCCGCCTCGCCGATGTTGAGCGGCGGCAGGATGCGGATCACCTCCTCCGCCGCGCCGACCGTCAGCAGCCCGGCCTCGCGCAGCGCCTTGACGAGGTCGTTTGACCCGGCATGACAGCGCAGGCCGAGCATGAGGCCGACGCCCCGGACCTCGGCGAAGACGCGGGGATGGCGCGCCGCCACCTGCTCGAGCCCCGCGCGCAGCCGCGCCGCCGTCGTCTGGACGCCGTCGAAGAAGCCCGGTTCGAGCATGATGTCGAGCACGGCATTGCCGACGGCCATCGCCAGCGGATTGCCGCCATAGGTGCTGCCATGGGTGCCCGGCACCATGCCGGCGGCGGCGCGCTCGGTCGCCATGAAGGCACCGAGCGGGAAGCCGCCGCCGATCCCCTTGGCAACGCACATGACATCCGGCGTGACGCCCGCCCATTCATGGGCGAACAACCGGCCGGTCCGGCCGTAGCCGCACTGGATCTCGTCGAAGAACAAGAGCAGCCCGTACTCGTCGCAGACCCGGCGCAGCTCCTGCAGATACTCGGTCGAGGCGGCCTTGATGCCGCCCTCGCCGATCACCGGCTCGATATTGATCGCCGCCGTCTCGTCGGTGATCGCCGCGCGCAGCTCGTTCATGTTGCCCCAAGCAACCTGGTCGAAACCGTCGGCCATCGGGCCGAAGCCCTGGGTCAGCTTCTCCGACTTCGCGGCCGCGATGGCGGCGATCGTCCGCCCGTGGAAGGCGCCGGTGACGGTGATCACGCGCCAGCGCTTCGGCTGACCCTGCGCCCAGTGGAAGCGCCGGCACAGCTTGACCGCGCCCTCCCAGGCCTCGACGCCCGAATTGGTGAAGAAGACGGTATCGGCAAAGGTCGCCTCGACCAGCCGCCCGGCCAGCTTCTCCTGCCCAGCCGAGCGGTAGAGGTTCGAGGTGTGCCAGAGCCGCGCCGCCTGGTCCTGCAGCGTCCGGACGAGATGGGGATGGCAGTGGCCGAGCGCGCAGACCGCGATCCCCGCGGCGAAATCGAGGTATCGTCGCCCGTCGGCCGTAAACAGATACGCTCCCTCGCCCCGCTCGAAGACGAGGTCGGCACGCGCATAGGTCGGCATCACGACGGGTATCATGGGGGGCCCCGAGACTGCATTGGGGGGTTGCGGAAGCGGCGACTGAACACGGCCGGCCGGCCGCTTGTCAACGTCGCGGGGCACGTCTATAACGCGCGCTCCGTTCGGACGGCGAGGCCGGGGACGACCCCGGGGCATGCCCAACCGCCCGTGATCCCGATCCTTCCCGAAGGACCCGAAATGCCCAAGATGAAGACCCATTCGAGCGCGAAGAAGCGCTTTCGCCTGACCGCGACCGGCAAGGTCCGGTTCAACTCCGCCTATCGGCGCCACCGCCTGCTCACCAAGGACAAGGCGGCGAAGGAGCGCAACCAGGGCACCAAGATCCTGTGTGACGCCGACGCCGTGAAGGTGAAGCGTTACATGCTGGTGAACGGCTGAGCTGAAGGAGCGGAACCGCCATGGCACGCGTCTCGCGGGGCGTCACCAGCCACGCCCGTCACAAGAAGATCCTCAAGCTCGCCAAGGGTTACCGCGGCCGCGCCTCGACCAATTATCGCGTCGCGATCGAGAAGGTCGAGAAGGCGCTGCGCTACGCCTATCGCGACCGGCGCAACCGCAAGCGGGATTTCCGCGGCCTGTGGATCCAGCGGATCAACGCCGGCGTGCGTGAGCACGGGCTGACCTATTCGCAGTTCATGCACGGCGTGAAGCTGGCCGGGATCGAGATCGACCGGAAGGTCCTCGCCGATCTCGCGGCGCTGCAGCCGGAGTCGTTTAAGGCCCTGGTCGAGAAGGCCCAGGCCGCGCTGAAATCCGCCTGACGGGCCTGCCGCCGCGCGCGGCGCCCGACCCGAAGGGGGAATGGTTCAGGGGGTCGGGCCTCGCGCTCGACCCCCTTCGCATGTCCGAGCACAGAACACGTATACCGATCGCCGGGTACAGCCCCGAGACACCGAGCCCCGGCACCTCGAAGACGGGACCTGACCAGCCATGAGCCAGCCGGCCGAGACCGATATCGACAGCCTGCGCCGCGACCTCGCCGCCGCCGTCGCCGCGGCGCCGGACCTCGCCGCGCTCGACGCACTGCGTGTCGAGGCGCTGGGCCGCAAGGGCCGGATCACGGCGATGATGGCGGGGCTACGCGATCTCGCCCCCGAGGCGCGCCGCGAGGCGGGCGCGGCGCTGAACGCGCTGAAGGATGAGGTGGCGGCGCTGATCGAGAGCCGCCGCGAGGCGCTGGAACGGGCCGCCCTCGAGGCGCGGCTGGCAGCCGAGCGGGTCGATGTCACCTTGCCGGCGCGGCCGGGCGAGATGGGACGGGTCCACCCGATCAGCCAGACCCTCGACGAGATGATCGCGATCTTCGCCGATATGGGGTTCACCGTCGCCGAGGGGCCGCATATCGAGGACGATTTCCACAACTTCACGGCGCTCAACATCCCGCCCGAGCATCCGGCGCGGCAGATGCA
>CAYORM010000009.1:0-63764 GCA_964406375.1 uncultured Mycobacteriaceae bacterium
CATGCCGAACTGGAACTCCATCACGATGCCGGTCGCGACGCCCATCGCGAAGTTGATCGCGAAGAGGGTGCCCCAGAACATCGTCATCTGCCGCCAAATGCGGCGGCCGGTCATGACGTAGACGCTCTCCATGATGGCCATCAGGAAGGACAGGCCGAGCGTCAGCGGCACGAACAGGAAGTGGTACATGGCCGTCGCGGCGAATTGCAGCCGCGACAGGTCCACGACGTCGAGATCGATCATGGGTACGCCTCGTGATCAGCGCGGTGGGCCCGCAGCGTCCTGATCGCGCGGGGCAAAAGCCCCCGCCTTGATCCGCATCAAGGGCGTGCTGCGCGTTCCGTCGCATGAACGGCGCCATGTCCGACGCCCTCGCCAGCCCGATCGGCCCTGCGGCCTCGCCGTCCATCTTCGGGCCGTCCGCGCCGCGCTCGGCGGTCGAGCACGATCCGTCCGCCGTGGCGCTGCGGCTGGCGCCGGCGCAGCGCCGCTGGATGAGCGGGCTCGGCCGCGTCGCCCGCGGCCGGCTGGCGATCGCGGTCGCCGCGCCTCTGCTCGGCGGGGTGCTGCTCCTCCTGCAGGCCTGGCTGCTCGCGGACCTCCTTCACCGTGCCGTTGTCGAGGGCGTGGCGGACGCGGACCTCATCGCGCCGCTCGCCTGGGTCGCCGGGCTGGTCGTGGTGCGGGCGATGCTCGCCGGGGCAGGGGAGTTCGCCGGCGCCGCAGCGGCCGAAGCGATCAAGGCCACGCTGCGCGAGACGCTCTTCCACACCCTCATGGCGCGTCCGGTGGACTGGGTAAGGCGGCGGCCGGCGGGTGTGGTCGCCAGTGCCGTCATCGAGCAGGTCGAGGCGCTCGACGGCTATTTCGCCCGTTTCCTGCCGGCGATGGTCGCCGCCGCGTTCCTGCCGCCGGCCTTCGCCATCGTCGTCGTGCCGGTCGATTGGGTGATAGGGCTGCTCTTCCTCGTCACGGCCCCGCTGGTTCCGGTCTTCATGGCATTGGCGGGATGGGGGGCGGAGGCGGCAAGCCGCCGCCACATCGATACCTTCGCGCGGCTCTCGGGCCTGTTCGCCGATCGGCTGCGCGGGCTGACGACACTCCGGCTCTACGGCCGCGCCGAGGCGGAGATCGATGTCGTCCGCCGGACCAGCGATGATCTGCGCCGCCGCACGCTGTCGGTGCTGCGCATCGCCTTCCTCTCCTCGGCGGTACTGGAATTCTTCGCGGCGCTGTCGGTCGCCGGCGTCGCGCTCTATGTCGGGCTCAGCCATCTCGGCCTCGTCGATCTGCGGGCGACGCCGCTCACCCTGGCGACCGGCCTTTTCTGCCTGCTGATGGCGCCCGAGGTCTTTCTGCCGCTGCGCCAGCTCGCCGCGCATTACCACGACCGCGCCGCGGCCCGGGCAGCGGTGGCGGCGCTGGACGATCTCTTCGACGGTCTGCCGGAGATGCCAGCCGAAGGACCGCGGACCGAGGGCGCGGAGCGTGCGGAGGGTGCCGCCGCACCGCTGCCGCCGGCGCCGGCGACGCTCGCGGTCCGCGACCTCGTCGTGACGCTCGAGGACGGGCGGCGCGTGCTCGACGGCGCCTCATTCGAAGCGCTGCCGGGCGGCTTGACGGTGGTGTTGGGCGCCAGCGGCGCCGGCAAATCCTGCCTCCTCGAGGCGATCCGCGGCCTGCGGGAGACGCAGTCCGGCACGGTGGCGATCGATGGGCGGGACCTGCGGGAGATGGCGCCCGAGCGGCTCGCTCGCCGTATCGCCTGGCTCGGCCAGCGGCCGCGCCTCATCCATGGCACGATCGCGGACAATATCCGCCTCGCCTGGCCCGACGCCCCGGACGCCGCCCTCCTGCGCGCAGCCGAGGCGGCGCGGGTCCTCGACTTCGCCCGTGCCCTCCCGGCCGGACTCGACACGCCGGTCGGCGAGCGCGGGGAGGGGCTATCGGGTGGCGAGGCGCAGCGGGTCGCCCTGGCTCGGGTGTTCCTTGCCGGCGACGACGCGGCCGGACCGGGAAAGGCCGGGTTGGTCCTGCTCGACGAGCCGACGGCGCATCTCGACCGTGCGACCGAGGCGGCGGTGATTGAGAGTCTTCTCGCCTTCGCGCGCGGCCGGACGGTGGTGGTCGTCACCCATTCCGCGGCGATCGCCCGCCATGCGGACCGCCTCCTCCGGCTCGCCGGCGGCCGCCTCCTGCCGATGCTGCAGCCGGTGGCGACGGCCCCGGTCCCGTCATCGCCGGCCGACCGGCAGGCCGCCGTGCCGGACACCGCGTGCCGGGACGGTCTCCGGCCATGACAGTGCTGCCGCTCATCCTCCGCCTGCTCGCCCCGCAGGCGCGGGGCTTCCTGCTGGCCCTCGTGCTCGCCATGCTGACCCTCATTGCCGGCGTCGCGCTGCTCGCCGTGTCGGGATGGTTTTTGGCCGGGGCGGCTCTCGCCGGGGCCGGCGGCGCCGCGACCTTCAACCTCTTCGCGCCCTCCGCCGCGATCCGCTTCCTGTCGATGCTGCGGATCCTGTCGCGTTACGCCGAGCGGCTGGTCGGCCATGGCGCGACCATCCGGCTGCTCGCCGATCTGCGTGTCTGGCTGTTCCGCGGCCTCGTGCCGCTGGTGCCGTTGTCGCGGCGGCGGTTCCGTGGCGGTGATCTCGTCGCGCGACTGACGGCCGATGTCGATGCGCTGGACACGGTCTTCCTCACCGCGATCAGCCCGATCCTTGCCCTGGTCGCCGTCGCGGCCCTGGCCGTGGCCGCCCTTGGTTTCGTTCTTCCCGAAGCCGCCTGGCCGCTGGCCGCTGCGATCGGCTTCACGGCGCTCCTCTTGCCTGCCGCCACGGCGCGCCTCGCCCGGCGGCCGGGCGAGGCGGCGACCGCGGCTTCAGCGGCGCTACGCACCGCGCTGGTCGACGCGGTCGAGGGTCATGCCGATCTTCGCGCCCATGGGGCGGAGGGCCAGGCCGCCGACCGGGTACGGATCGAGGCGCGCCGGCTCGGGCGGGCAAGGCTGGGGCAGGCGGCGGTCGCGGCGGCGGGGACGGTACTGGTCCAGCTGGCGGCCGGGCTGACGCTCGTCATCATCGCGTGGCTCGGCGCAGCGGCGGTCGCCGAGGGGCGGCTCGGTGGTCCGATGCTCGTCGGCCTCGTCCTCGCGATCCTCGGCCTGTTCGAGATGGCGGGGCCGGTGCTGCGCGGTATGGCGCGCCTCGGTCAGGCCCGCGCGGCGGCCCGCCGCCTGGGTGAGCTCGTCGAAGCCGAGCCGGCGGTCAAGGATCCCCCGACACCTGTGCTGCCGCCCGAGGGGCATGACATCGTCTTCGACCGGGTCACCTTCGGCCACGAGCCGGGCCGTCCGGTGCTGCGCGCGCTGTCGCTGGCCATAGCCCCGGGCGAGCGGCTGGCGCTTGTGGGCGCGAGCGGCAGCGGCAAGTCGACGCTGCTGCACCTGTTGCTCCGGCTGCGGGATGTCGAAGCGGGCGCCATTCGCATCGGTGGCACCGACATCCGCACGCTCGCCCAGGCCGATCTTCACCGGCTGGTCGCGCTGATGCCGCAGGACGCGCCCGTCTTCCTCGGCACCGTCCGCGACAATCTCCTGATCGGCGATCCGGCGGCCGATGACGACACCCTCCGCCGCGCACTCGATGCGGCCGGGCTCGGCGGGTTCATCGAGACATTGCCGCAGGGGCTCGACACCTGGCTGGGCGAGGCGGGGCAAACGCTCTCGACCGGCCAGGCACGGCGCCTCTGCCTCGCCCGCGCGCTGCTGTCGCCGGCGCCGATCCTGGCGCTCGACGAGCCGACCGCCGGGCTGGACCGTCCGACCGAGGCGGCCTTCCTGGGCGACCTCGCCCGGGCGACCGCGGGCCGGACGGTACTGCTCGCGACCCATGCCGACCTCCCGGCGGGCAGCGTCGATCGCGTCGTGCGCCTCGAGGGTGGCGTCGCGGGCACCGCGACCGAGGACGCGGCTGCGTAGCGCCGCTCTCAGCCGACGATCTCTCCGCCATTGGGGTGCAGCACCTGCCCGGTCATGAAGGACGCATCGTCCGAGGCCAGGAAGACGAAGGACGGGGCGATCTCGTCGGGCTCGCCGGGCCGGCCCATCAGATTGCTCTGGCCGAATTTCGCGACATCCTCGGCCGAGAAGCTCGACGGGATGAGCGGCGTCCATACCGGGCCCGGCGCGACCGCATTGACCCTGATCCCCTTCGGCGCGAGCTGGATGGCCAGCGCCCGGGTGAGGGCGAGGAGCGCCCCCTTGGTCGCCGAGTAATCGACCAGCTTCGGATTGCCCCGAAAGGCGGTGACAGAGGTCGTCACCACGATCGCGCCGCCCTCCGGAATGTGCGGCAGCGCGGCGCGGGTCAGGAACATCGCGCCGAAGACATTGGTACGGAAGGTCCGCTCGATCTGCGCCTCGTCGATGGTCGCGAAATCCTCCGAGACATGCTGTTCGGCGGCGTTGTTGACCAGGATGTCGATCCGGCCGAAGCGTTCGACGATGCGGTTGATCGCGTCGCGGCAGAAGCCGGCGGATCCGATGTCGCCGAACAGCACCTCGCACCGCCGGCCCTCCGCCTCGACGGCCCTGCGCGTCTCGGCAGCGTCTTCGGCTTCCTCGAGCAGCAGGATGGCGAGATCCGCCCCCTCCTTGGCGAAGGCGATCGCCGTTGCCCGTCCGATCCCGCTGTCGCCGCCGGAAATCACGGCGACCTTGCCGTGGAGCTTGCCGGCCGCCCGGTAGTGCCGACCCTGTGAACGGGGGCGTGGCTGCATCTCGGCCTCGCTGCCCGGCTGGTGGTGCTGGTGCTGGGGCGGCAGCCGCCCGGACTCCTCGACCATCTGCATCGTCCTCGTCTGCGCATCGGGGCGGCGGCCGCAAGGGCTTGGCCCGTCGCGCGCAACCGCCGCGGGCGGGGGACGGTTCCGGGGGTGGCGGGCGGTCGCCGCCTGGGCGCATAGTCGGGGCGATTTCGGTGATCTGGCCGCCGCGGCATCGGGGGCGGGTGCGTCCTGCCTGTCAGGCTGCCGGCGGCGGTGCGAGGGACGGAGATCGTGACCGATGGGGCTGCGGCCGCCCGGTGCGCCGGGGATGACGCCATCTGCCTGGAGCGGCTGAGCGAGGTCGTGACCGACCACGCCGTCTTTATGCTCGACGCCGAGGGGCGGGTGGCGCGTTGGAATGGCGGGGTGGAGCGCCTGACGGGATGGCCCGCCGCCGAGGCGGTCGGCCGGCCCTTCGCGCTGCTCTATGACCGCGATGAGGCGGCGGCCGGGCGCCCCCAACACGATCTCGCCCTCGCGCTGCGCACCGGCCGGTGCGAGACGCAGGGGATCCGCATCCGCCGCGACGGGTCGAGCGTCGTCGCCACCGCGATCGTCACCCCCCTCGATGCCGCGTCGGGGGGCGGCTTCGTCGTTGTCCTCCGTGCAATGACCGACAAGACGGCGATGGTGGAGGCGCTGGAGGCGCGCGAGGCGCATCTGCGGTCGATCCTCGATACCGTGCCGGACGCCATGGTGGTGATCGACGAGCACGGCATCATCCAATCCTTCTCCTCGGGTGCCGAGCGCCAGTTCGGCTATCAGCCGGAGGAGGTGATCGGCCGCAACGTCTCGCTGCTGATGCCCTCGCCCTATCGCGAGAGCCATGACGGCTATCTCGAGCGCTACCTGCGCACCGGCGAGCGACGGATTATCGGCATCGGCCGCGTCGTCGTCGGCGAGCGCAAGGACGGCTCGACCTTCCCGATCGAGCTGAATGTCGGCGAGATGCGCAGCGGCGACCGCCGGTTCTTCACCGGTTTCATCCGCGACCTGACCGAACGGCAGCAGACCGAAGCGCGCCTCCAGGAGCTGCAGGCCGAGCTCGTCCATGTCTCGCGGCTGACGGCACTCGGCGAGATGGCCTCCAACCTCGCGCATGAGCTGAACCAGCCGCTGAGCGCGATCGCCAACTACATGAAGGGCTGCCAGCGGCTGCTTGCCGCCGGCGGGCCGGAGACGACACCCACCCTGATACAGGCCCTCGATCGTGCCGCGGCGCAGGCGGTGCGGGCGGGGCGTATCATCGCCCGGCTGCGCGAGTTCGCCGCGCGCGGCGAGAGCGAGCGTGCCATCGAGAGCGTATCGAAACTGGTCGAGGAGGCCGGCGCGCTGGCGCTGGTCGGCGCCAAGGAGCGGGCGATCAAGGTCCGCTTCCGCTTCGATCCCGCGGCCGACCTCGTCCTCGCCGACAAGATCCAGGTCCAGCAGGTGCTGCTGAACCTGATCCGCAATGCCGTCGAGGCGATGGAACTCTCGCCACGGCGGGAGCTGACGATCGCGACGGCCCGCCGCGGCGACCACGTCGAGATCACCGTGGCCGATACTGGCACCGGCCTTGACCCTGATGTCGCGCAACGGCTCTTTCAACCCTTCGTCACCTCGAAGCCCCATGGGATGGGGGTCGGCCTGTCGATCTGCCGGACGATCGTCGAGGCACATGGCGGCCGCATCGAGGCCACCCCCAACCCCGGCGGCGGCACGATCTTCAGCTTCACCCTGGCACATGTGAAGGCGGAGCAGGGGGATGAGTGAGACGGGACCGGTCCATGTGGTTGATGACGACGAGGCGATGCAGGACTCGCTCGTCTTCCTGCTGCGCTCGGCTGCGCTCGACGCGGTGGCGCATGAATCGGCCGAGGCGTTCCTCGCGGCGCTGCCGGGCCTGTCCTCCGGCTGCGTCATCACCGATGTCCGCATGCCAGGGCTGAGCGGCATCGAGCTGCTGCGCCGGCTGCGCAGCCTCGACAAGCATCTGCCGGTGATCGTGATGACCGGGCATTCCGACGTGCCGCTCGCGGTCGAGGCGCTGAAGAGCGGCGCCTTCGACTTCGTCGAGAAGCCTTTCGAGGATGAACGGATGATCGACGCGGTGCGCTCCGCGCTCGCCTTCCGCAGCCGGAGCCTCGAGCGCGAGGAGGGGCGGGCGGCGGTGCGGGCCCGGCTCGCGACCCTTTCGACGCGTGAGCGGCAGGTCTTCGACGGGCTCGTCGCCGGCCAAGCCAACAAGGTGATCGCGCACGAGCTCGGCATCAGCCCGCGGACGGTCGAGATCTACCGGGCCAATGTGATGGCCAAGCTCGGCGCTTCCTCGCTGTCCGAGGTGGTCCGCATGTCCTTCATCGCCGGGGAAGGCGAGGGCGATGAGGAGTCGCGCTGGTGAGCCTCATGCCGGCACCGTCCCGCTCACGCCGCCGGCGATCTGTGCAAGTAGCCGATCGATGTCGACGGGCTTCTCGAACCAGGCCGCGACGCCGAGATCGCGCGCCCGTGCGCGCAGCGCCTCAGATCCCCGGGCTGAGATGAGGATGGCGGGGACCGCGTGGCCCGCTTGGCGCAGCGCCTCGAGGGCGGCCACGCCGTTCATGTCGGGAAGGTCGACATCCATCACCAGGTAATGGCTGCCCTCGAGCGTGTCATGGGCGAGCAACGCTGCGGCATCGCCGAAATCGTCGACAGCGTAGCCGTACACTTCGAGGAGGAGGCGCAGCGAATGACGTACGGCGTCGTCATGCTCGACGATCAGGATGTGGTGGCTCTTCACGGATGATCTCGGCGGGTCCGCGCGCCTTCGGATCCTGCCCCCTCGGTGGCGTGCCGCCATTGACACGGGTCAAGGCGCAGTGCTGGCCGATCGGCTCGCGCGGCGCAAGACGCGCGGCGCGGCCGGCGCTATGCTCGGGCCGCACAGCGCGGCAGGACGTTGGAGGCAAGGCATGCGGAACGGGCGCGGGGGCAGTGCCGGCGACGGGGCTTGGCCCGATCGGACCGTCCGGGCGATGCCGCGACGCGGCTTCCTCCTGCACTCCGCCTGAGATCCGGTGTCGCAGCGGCCCAACCGGCTCGACCGGCCGGTCGATCCGAGACGCGACCACATCCTCGGCCGTCCAGACGCCGCGATCACGCTGGTCGAATACGGCAGCTACGCCTGCCCCTCCTGCCATGCGGCCCACGCGATCATCGCCGAGCTGCGTGACCGGTTTGGCGACCGCATGCGCTACGTCTTCCGCCATCGGCCGCTGACCGGCAACGAGCTGGCCTGGCGGGCCGCCGAACTGGCCGAATGCGCCGGCATGACGGCCGACCGCTTCTGGCCCGTCCACGACCGGCTGATGAGGCGTGGTCCCGAGCTCAGCCCGGGCGAGCTCGAGCTCGTCGCCGGCGAGCTCGCGCCCGAGGACGGCGAGGCCATCGATCCCGAGACCCGTCACGTGGCGCGGTTGCGGGTCGAGGCGGACATGCGCAGCGCCGGCCGCAGTGGTGCGCTGGTCACGCCGACCTTCTTCATCAATGGCCGCCGCTATGAAGGGCCATGGGACCAGAGCAGCCTCGGTGAGGCGATGCTCGGCTCGCTCGGCCACCGGCTGCATGCCGCCTCGGTCGAATTCGCCCGCTGGGCACCGTCGACGGGGCTGCTGCTGCTGCTGATGTCGCTGCTGGCGATCCTCCTCGTTAACTCGCCCGTCGGACCGGCCTTCGAGGCGTTCTGGCATACACCCTTCGGCCTCTCCTTCGGCGCGGCGTCCTTTGCCATGCCGCTGCAGGAATGGGTCAACAGCGGGCTGCTGTCGGCCTTCTTCCTGGTCGTTGGGCTCGAGATCAAACGCGAGTTCACGATTGGGCGGCTGTCGAACCGGCGGGCCGCGGCGCTGCCCGTCGCCGCCTCGATCGGCGGTGCGGTGCTGCCGGCGCTGATCTACCTCACGCTCGTTCCGGCCGGCGCGTTCCGTGCCGGCTGGGGCGTACCGATCGCCACCGACACCGCCTTTGCAATCGCGCTCATCGTGCTGCTCGGCCACCGCGTGCCGGTCGAGTTGCGCGTCTTTCTCACGGCCGCCGTCATCGTCGACGATCTGGTCGCGATCACCGTGGTGGCGCTGTTCTATTCCGGTGAGATCGGCCTTCTCGCCCTCGCTGCCGCGGTCGCGCTGACGGGGCTGCTGGGCGGGCTGAACCGCGGTGGGGTCTATCATCCGCTGCCCTATGCAATCGTCGGCGTCGCGCTGTGGGCGGCGCTGCACGAGGCAGGGCTGCATGCGACCCTCGCCGGCGTCATCCTCGCCGTTGTCACCCCGACCCGGCCGCCGGCCAATCTCCGCGCCCTGCTGGCCCAGGCCGAGACCGTGATCCAGGCCGAGACGGCGCAGGCGGGCAGCGACGTTCTGCGGCACGGGCCGTCGGAGCCGGCGATGGCGGCCCTCAATGCCATCCATGACCGCATCGCCTCGCCGGCCGACAAGCTGTTGCAGATGGTCGAGCCCTGGTCGAGCTATCTGGTGCTGCCGGTCTTCGCGCTGGCCAATGCCGGCGTGGTGCTGTCCGCC
Source organism: uncultured Mycobacteriaceae bacterium (assembly GCA_964406375.1). GTDB lineage: Bacteria > Pseudomonadota > Alphaproteobacteria > DSM-16000 > Inquilinaceae > CAYORM01. The sequence continues at coordinate 9,372 of CAYORM010000009.1, forward strand.
GGTGTCTGGTCGGACCACGCGCTGCCGATGCTGGCGATCATCGCCGGGCTGGTGATCGGCAAGCCCGTCGGCATGGTCGCTGCGGCCATGGTCGCGGTGCGTTTCCGCATCGCCGTGAAGCCGGCCGCCTATACCTGGCGGCAGCTCGCGGGTGCCGGCGCGCTCGGCGGCATCGGCTTCACCATGTCGCTCTTCATCGCCGGGCAGGCCTTTCCGCGGGCCGAGGATTTCACCGCGGCGAAGATCGCGATCTTCCTCGCCTCGCTTCTCGCCGGCTTGGTCGGATCGGCGCTGCTGTGGCGGGCGGGCGGCGAGCGGGCGGAGACACCCGAGCCGGAGCAGCCGGCGGGCTGAGCCCGCATCTCATGCCGCGAGCACGTCTTCCGTGATCGCGAGATCGTCGTCGAGCGGACGGATCGGGCGGAGCCTGCTCTTGCCCAGCGCGTCATGGTAGGCCTTCACCGCCTCTTCGGCGGAGAGATCACCGTCCACCACGCGCCGCATCAGCGCGATCAGCGCCAGCGGATCCTCGGCGAGATTGATCTTCCGCCCGAACAGCGCGAGCCGGGCGCCGTATTTTTGGGCCGCGGCGAGCAGCTCGAAGGTATCGCGCGTCGTGCCGGCGCTGCCGCCCAGGATCCCGACGATCACGGTCGGGTCGTAGCTGACGAGATCCTCAAGCGCCTTCGGGCCGTTATAGGCGATCTTCAGGAACTCCGGCCGGGCCGAGCGCGGGATCGGCGCGAGGATGCGGGCGATGCTGTCATTGACGAAGGCGCCGATCTCGGCCCGATCGAGCCGGTCATGCCCGACATTCGGGTTGAACACTTCGAGGAAGTGGCGGAAGCCCCAGCGCTCGGCCTCGATGCGGAAGGCGCGATATGCCTCGCCCGCTTCGCGGTCGAGGGCGGCATCGTTCATGAAGGTGATCGAGTAAAGGCCGAGATCGGTCAGCGTCGGTCTCGTCCCCGGGGCGACGCCGAGCCGGCCATACATCGCATGCTCGATCAACGCCGACCGGTTCGGCAAGGAGGGCTGGCCGGCATAGCGGCCGTGACGCACGCTCCAGATGTCGGTCGTGTCATTGGCGCGGATGGCGGTGGCGACGCGGCTGCCGCTGAACAGCCCCTCCTCGACGAGCACCTCGAGATTGGAGATCGAGGTGAGCATCAGGTCGACCACGTCCTGGCGGACCACGGCACGGATCTGATCGAGAAATGCGGCGCGCGAACGGAAACGGCCGGTCGGGCGGCCTTCGGAGTCGCGGACGGGACCCGTCGCCGGCAGGCCTGCCCCCATGTCGGGATCCTTCGCATCACAGATCAGAAAGGCACGGCTGCCCGAGGGGTCGCGCCGGATCTCCGCGAGCTTTTCGTCCAGGCGCGTCGTCATCGTCGCCTCGCCTCCTCGGTCTGCTGTCCACGCCCAGCGTCGCGCGCCGGTACGGTCACTGCAAGCCGTCCCGTGGCGCCGGATCGGGCTCGCCCGCGCTCCGTACCGCGCCGCGGCGCTGCAGCCAGCGGGCGACGAGCCACCAGGACAATGCCCAGGCGGCGCCGGCGGTCCAGCCGGCGAGCACATCGGTCGGCCAGTGGACGCCGAGATAGACGCGGCTGATGCCGACGCCGACCGTCAGCAGCACGGCGAGGGTGAAGAGATAGGTCTTCACCAGCCGGCTCGGCTCCATCCGCGCGAGCAGGGCGCCGAGCGTCAGATAGGTCACCGCCGCCATCATCGAATGGCCGCTCGGGAAGCTCGCCGTGTAGACGATCGAGCCATGCGGCACGAGATCGGGCCGCGGCCGGTCGAAGCCGTGCTTGAGCAGCGTGCTCAGCAGCTGGCCGATGCCGACCGATACCAGCACCAGCCACATCGCGCGGCGCCGGCCCTGCATCCACAGGAAACCGGCGACCGCCAGGGTCAGCATCGTCAGCACGCCGACGCCGCCCAGGGCGGTGAGATCCCGCCCCAGCTCCTCCACCCAGCCCGGACCGATCGGATCGGATGGATCGGCTGGATTGCGGAGCATCAGCAACAGGGCGGTGTCGAAAGCATGTGTCTCGCCTTCGGTCACCTTGTCCGCGAGCTGGACGAACCCCCACAGCGCGGCGGCGATGAGCAGAATCGTGACCAGCGTCCAGCCCTCGATCCGCCATGCCGCGACGAGGCCGCGGCGCGCCGCGCGCAGTCCCCGCCGGTACCGCCACGCCGCCGCCTCCTCGCGCAGCCATCGCAGCACGCCTGTCTCCTGTCTCCAGATTGTCCGCCAAGGAACGCCCTCCGGTCGCGAATGTGCCCCGTCCCGAGAGCCGGCCGTCACGACGCCTCTTGCATAACGCCGCGTGGCAGTTGACCTTGCCTAGCCGGGCGACGACCGCCCTGCCTCCGGATGAGAGGAGACGCACGCATGGAATGGCTCGTCATCATCATCGTCGGCCTCGTCGCCGGCCTGATCGCCAAGCTCTTGATGCCGGGTCGCGACCCCGGCGGCTTCATCATCACCATCCTGCTCGGTATCGCGGGCTCCTTCGTGGGACGCTACCTCGCAGACGCGATCGGCTGGACGATCGAGGGGTTCTGGGAGGGTCTGATCGCCTCGGTCATCGGTGCGATCATCATCCTGATCATCTACCGGATCATCTTCGGACGCGCTTCCGCCTGACGCCGTGCAGACCCGATTCTCGCTCGCCCAGCTCGCCGATCCGGACATCGCGGAAGCCGACAGCATCCTGCGTGCCTGCGTGCATTGCGGATTCTGTACCGCGACCTGCCCGACCTACCGGCTGCTGGGCGACGAGCTCGACGGTCCGCGCGGCCGGATCTATCTGATCAAGGACATGCTCGAGAATGGGCGGCCGGCAACGGAGACGGTCGCGACCCATCTCGACCGCTGCCTGTCCTGCCTGTCCTGCATGACGACCTGCCCGTCGGGCGTGCATTACATGCATCTGGTCGATCATGCGCGTGCACATGTCGAGGAGACCTATCGTCGACCCCTCGGCGATCGTGTCCTGCGGGGCCTGCTCGCCCGCATCCTGCCGCGCCCGGCGCTGTTTCGTCTCGCCCTTCTGGGGGCGTGGCTGACGGCGCCGGTCGCACGGCGGCTGCCGGGGCGCCTGGGGGCGATCGCGCGGTTCGCCCCGCGCCGGCTGCCCGCCCCGAGCCCTGTCGACCGACCCCAGATCTTCCCGGCGGAGGGGCCGCGACGGGCACGGGTGGCACTCCTCGCCGGCTGTGCCCAGACGGTGGTGGCGCCGCAGATCAACGAGGCGACGATCCGGCTGCTGACCCGTCACGGCGCCGAGGTTGTCATCGCCCGCGGCGCCGGCTGCTGCGGCGCGCTCGTCCACCACATGGGACGCACCGAACCGGCGTATGCCCAGGCCAAGGCCGCGATCGCCGCCTGGCTACGCGAGGCCGATGGCGAGGGGCTCGATGCGATCGTCGTCAACGCCTCGGGCTGCGGCACGACGGTCAAGGATTACGGCCACATGTTCCGGACCGATCCGGAATGGGCGCCGAAGGCCGCGCGCGTCGCGGCGCTGGCGCGCGACGTCACCGAGGTGATGGAAGGGCTGGGCCTGCGGGCACCCGAAGCGCCGTCGGGGATCGCCGTCGCCTATCATTCGGCCTGCTCGATGCAGCACGGCCAGCGCCTGCACGAGCCGCCGCGCGCACTGCTGCGCCGCGCCGGCTTCGAGGTGCGCGAGGTGCCGGAGGGGCATCTGTGCTGCGGCTCGGCCGGGACCTACAACCTGCTGCAGCCGGAGATCGCCGTCCGTCTGCGTGACCGCAAGGTCGCCGCGATCGAGGCGACCGGGGCCGCCCTCGCCGCGACCGGAAACGTCGGCTGCATCACCCAGATCGCCTCCGGCACCGGGCTGCCGATCGTCCACACGGTCGAACTGCTCGACTGGGCGACCGGCGGGCCGAAGCCCGCCGCGCTCAGCTGAGCCGCCCCACAGCGATCACGGCGAGGCCGGCGCGAAATCGTAGCGGATGCTGGCCAGCAGCGTGTGGTGCAGATATTCCGCTCCGCTGAGGTCATAGCCGTAGAGGCGGAAGGACGGGTCGTCGAACGCCTCCATGTAGTGGTACTCGCCGGTCAACGCGATCTGCGGCGTGAGCCTGTATCCCGCACCGATGATGCCCTGCCAGGCCGGATAGATGGCATCATCGGAGCTGCCGTCGAGCTCGATCGTCGCATGCACCAGACCGACGCCGCCACCGGCCGACAGGGTGATATCGCCGATCTCGAGGTCGTAGAGGAGGTTGGCCATGCCGGACCAGCTCCGCTGTGTCCCGTCGGTCTCGATGCCCGCCGGCGCGCCGAAATCGAAGGTGGAGAGCCCGTTGTGGCGGTAGCCGAACTCGATCTCCGCCCGTAGCGTGCCGAAATCGTAGCCGAGGGCGACGAGGACCGCCGCGCCGTGGTCGCGCCGGACATCGACATCGGTCAGTGCGCCCCGATAGTCGAAATCGCCGCTCTCCGGTGCGTCGAATCCTACCTTGGCGGCGGCGTAGAACCCCGACCGCTCCTGTGCCGACGCGGTGCCGGCCAACGCTGCCGTGATCACGGCAGCGGCAATGATGCGCAATGCCGTCATGAACTCCTCTCACCTGTGTCGGCGGCATGCTGCCGCCGCGATGTGGCACCGTCATGACGGCTCGCCGCTTCGCCCGATGGCGTTGCTGCACGGCCGTGCTAGGCTTCCCGCTATGGCCGCCGAGAGAAGAAGTGGCCGGCGAGCCCTTCGGGGTGGAACCAGGGACAGGAGGCATCATGCGTCACCGTTTGCTCGCGGCCGCGGCCGTCACCGCGCTGGCATGGACCCTGGCGATCGCCGGTCCCGCCACTGCCCAGGACGCCTCCGGAGAGGCGGCTGACCAGCAGGCGCCCGTCGCCGGCGGCTCGATCGTCATCACCTACAATGACGATGTCTCGACCCTCGATCCGGCGATCGGCTACGACTGGCAGAACTGGTCGATGATCAAGAGCCTGTTCGACGGGCTCATGGATTACGAGCCGGGCACGACCGAGCTCGTCACCGATCTCGCGGAGAGTTACGAGATATCCGAGGACGGGACCGTCTTCACCTTCACGCTGCGCGACGACGTCACCTTCCACAACGGGCGGCCGATGACCGCCGAGGATGTGAAGTATTCGATCGAGCGGGTCGTCGACCCGACGACGCGCAGTCCCGGCCAGGGCTTCTTCGCGACGATCGCCGGCTTCGATGCCATGGCTTCGGGCGAGGCGAGTGAGCTCTCCGGCATCGAGGTACCGGACGAACGGACGATCGTCTTCACCCTGTCACGGCCGGACGCGACCTTCCTGCATGTGCTGGCCCTGAACTTCGCCCATGTCGTGCCGCGCGAGGCGGTCGAGGAGTTCGGCGAGGATTTCGGCCGCAACCCGGTCGGCACCGGCGCCTTCCGCCTCGCCGAATGGACGCCCGGCCAAAGGCTCGTCTTCGAGAAGAACCCCGATTACCACCATGAGGGCGTGCCCTATCTCGACCAGATCGTCTTCGAGGTCGGGCAGGACCCCTCGGTGGCGCTGCTCCGGCTCGAGAATGGCGAGGTCGACGTGCTCGGCGACGGCATCCCGCCGGCGCGATTCGTCGATGTCACCTCGAGCCCCGACTATGAGGGCCAGATCGTCGAGGGCGGGCAGCTCCACACCGGCTATCTGGCGATGAACGTCACCATGCCGCCCTTCGACGATGTGCGCGTCCGGCGGGCGGTGAACATGGCGATCGACAAGGACCGCGTCCTGCGGATCATCAACAACCGGGCGGTCGCCGCCAATCAGGTGCTGCCGCCCTCGATGCCCGGCTACGATCCGGCATTCGAGGGCTACACGTTCGACGTCGAGGCCGCCAAGGCGCTGATGGCCGAGGCCGGCTACGCCGATGGCGTCGATACCCAGCTCTATGTGATGAACACCGACCCGAACCCGCGCATCGCCCAGGCGATCCAGCAGGATCTGGCGGCGATCGGCATCCGGGCAGAGCTGATGAGCCTCGCCCAAGCAAGCGTCATCGATGCCGGCGGCACCGAGGGCACCGCGCCGATGATCTGGTCCGGTGGCATGGCCTGGATCGCCGACTTCCCCGATCCTGCCAATTTCTACGCGCCGATCCTCGGCTGCGGCGGTGCGGTGCCGGGCGGCTGGAACTGGTCCTGGTACTGCAACGAGGCGCTCGATGCGCTCGCGGCCGAGGCGGATGCCATCGTCGCGCCGGAACGGGCGGATGAGCGCTACGCCATCTGGAGCGAGATCTATGCCGGCGTGATGGAGGACGCTCCCTGGGCGCCGATCTTCAACGAGCAGCGCTTCACCATGCGCTCGGCCCGGATGGCGGGTGACGACACCCTTTATGTCGATCCCGTCCACATCCCGGTCCATTACGATCGCGTCTGGGTGAACGATGCCGAGTGACACGCATCGCGGGTCTCGGGGCGAGGATGCGCATGGCCGTCATGGCCATGCGCATCCCGCGCACACGATCCACCGCCATCAGCACCATTTCGGCTGGAATCGCGACAATGCGCCGGTCCTGACGGTCGCGCCGGGTAGCACCGTCGACATCGAGACCATCGACAGCTCCGGCGGGCAGCTCTCGGCGACGAGCACGATCGACGATCTCCGGGACCTCGATTTCGGTCGCGTCAATCCGGTGACCGGGCCGATCGCCATCGATGGCGCGAAACCCGGCGACGCGATCCGGGTGACGCTCCTGTCCTATGTGCCGCATCTGTCCGGCGAGACCGGCTGGGGCTGGACGGCGAACATCCCCGGCTTCGGTCTTCTCGCCGACCAGTTCCCCGATCCGGCGCTGCATATCTGGCGCTACGATCCAGTGGCTCTGGCACCGGCGATGTTCGGGCCCGGCGGGCGGGTGCCGCTCAAGCCGTTCACCGGCACGATCGGCCTAGCGCCGGCCGAGCCGGGCCAGCATTCGGTGGTCCCCCCGCGCCGCATGGGCGGCAACATGGACGTTCGTGACATGGCGGCGGGCACCGAGCTGTGGCTGCCCGTCGAGGTCGATGGCGGCCTGTTCTCGCTCGGCGACACCCACGCGGCGCAGGGCGACGGCGAGGTCTGCGGCACGGCGATCGAGAGTCCGATGACCGTGACGGTCCGCCTCGATCTCGTGAAGGATGCCGGCCTCACCTTTCCCCGGCTGCGCACGCCGGGGCCGGTCTCGCGCCATCTCGATGCGGCCGGCTATGAGGTCACGACCGGCATCGGGCCCGATCTGTTCCAGGCGGCGCGCGATGCGGTCTCGGGCATGATCGATCTTCTGGGCCGCGAGCACGGGTTGGCAGCGGTCGACGCCTACATGCTGTGCAGCGTCTGCGGCGATCTGCGGATCTCGGAGATCGTCGACATGCCGAACTGGGTGGTGGGGTTCTACTTCCCGCGCATCGTCTTCGGATGACGGCGGCCGCGATGCGTCCGGGAATGCCGGAGGAGGCCGGCGAGGCCGAATGAAGCAGCTTCCCCTGTCGGCTTGGTTCGGGCTGTTCGTCATCGCCCTCACCCTGGTGGCCGCGATCGGCGCGCCTTGGCTGTCGCCCTACGACTACACCGAGCAGCGCTTCGAGGGGCTGACGCTGGAAGGCGCACCGCTGCCGCCCAATGCCGATTTCTGGTTCGGCACCGACACGCTCGGCCGTGATCTCTTCTCGCGCATGCTCTGGGGGGCGCGCACATCGCTGCTGATCGGCGTCGTCGCCAATGGCGCTTCCGTCGTCATCGGCACGCTGCTCGGCGTGCTGGCCGGCTTTGCCCGGGGCTGGGTCGGCACCGCAATCATGCGGTTCACCGACCTGATGATGGCCTTTCCGGCGCTGCTGCTCGCCATCACCCTCGCGGCGGTGATCGGCGCCAGCCTGTGGATCGTGGCGCTGGTCATCGCGCTGGTGAACTGGGTGCAGATCGCCCGGATCGTCTACACCGAGACGACGGCGCTAGCCGAGCGCGAATGGGTGCGCGCCGCGCGCGGCCTCGGTGCCGGGCGGCTGCGGATCCTGTTCGTGCACATCGTGCCGCATCTCGTGCCGACGATCCTTGTCTATGCCACCCTCGGCATCGCGACGACCGTGCTGCTCGAGGCGACGCTCTCCTTCCTCGGCATCGGCGTGCGGCCGCCGACCCCGTCATGGGGAAACATTATCCAGGAGAACCAGACCTATTTCGCCACCGCACCGTGGCTGGTCTTCATCCCCGGCACCGCCATCCTGTGCCTGGCGCTCGGCTTCAACCTCGTCGGCGACTGGCTGCGTGACCGCCTCGACCCGACGCTGAAGGGGCGCCGGTGATGCTGCGCTTCCTCACCGGCCGGCTCCTTCAGACAGTGCTGATCCTGATTGGCATCACCATCGTCACCTTTGCCCTGGTGGCGATCCTGCCGGCCGATCCCGCGCGGCTTCTGGCCGGGCGCAACGCGCCACCGGCGACGGTCGAATCGATCCGCACCCAGCTCGGGCTCGACCGGCCGCTGCTGGTCCAGTATGGCGACTATATCTGGCGGCTCGTGCAGGGCGATCTGGGCCGGTCCTATGCGCAGCGGCTCGAGGTCGGCGAGCTGATCTGGAGCCGGCTGCCCGCGACGCTGGTCCTGATGCTGGGCGCCATTGCCTTCGAGGTCGCGATCGGTGTGCCGGCCGGGGTGCTGGCCGCCCATCGCCGCGGCCGGCGCACCGACCGGGCGATCATGGTTGCGGCCTTCGTCGGCGTCTCAGCGCCGCAATTCGTCGTGGCGATCCTGCTGCTCTACATCTTCGGCGCGCAGCTTGGCTGGCTGCCGATGCGCGGCTATGGCGGCATCGACGAGCACCTCATCCTGCCGGCACTGACGCTCGGCATCCTCGGCGGCGGCTGGTATGCGCGGATGACCCGCTCGGCGATGGTCGACGTCCTGCACCGCGACTTCATCCGCACCGCGCGGGCGAAGGGGGCGGGACCGACCCGGGTGCTGTTCCGCCACGCGATGCGCAACGCGATGCTGCCGATCATTGCGATGATCGGCCTCGACATCGGCATCTTCATGAGCGGGGCGGTCGTCGTGGAGACCGTGTTCGGCTGGCCGGGCATCGGGCTTCTGATGTGGCAGGCGATCCAGCGCGTCGACGTGCCGATCATCATGGGGGTGACGCTGATCGCCGCCCTTTTCATCCTGATCGGCAACCTCGTCGCCGACCTCCTGGCGCCGCTGGTCGACCCCCGGATCAGGCTCAACTGACGCGCAGCCGCGCGGCGTAGAAGCCGTCGATGCCGCCCTCGGCGGCCCAAAGATGCGGCAGCGTGCGCAGCGCGCCGTCCGCCGTGCGGAAGGGGGTGGGGATCGCCGCCGCGTCGACCGGTTCATGCCTCAGCCGCGATGTTGCGGCGAGCGCCCGTTCGACCCGCTGCTCGCCTTCTTCCGGCAGCAGCGAGCAGGTGCAGAAGACGGCGAGGCCGCCGGGCCGGACGAGGTCGGTTATCCGCGCGAGCAGCCTGTCCTGCAGCGCCGTCAGCGCGGCGAGATCGCCCGCGCCGCGCCGCCAGGGCAGTTCGGGATGGCGGCGGACGGTGCCCGTGGCGCTGCAGGGCGCATCAATCAGCACCGCATCGAAGGGGGAGGGGGCCTGCCACGCCGTCGCGTCGGCGACGATGATCTCGGCCGAAAGGCCCGTCCGCGCGAGATGGCCGGCGAGTCGCTCGAGCCGCGGTGCCGAACGGTCGAGCGCCGTCACGCGGGCCCCGGCCGCGGCGAGCTGCAGGGTCTTGCCGCCCGGCGCGGCGCAGAGATCGAGGACGCGCAGCCCCGCGACCGGGCCGAGCAGGCGCACCGGCAGCGCCGCCGCCGCGTCCTGCACCCAGGCGGTGCCATCCGCGATCGGCGCCAGCTCACCCGCCGCGGTGCCCGCCGGCAGCCGGACCGAGCCCGTCGGCAGCAGCCGCGCGCCTGTCCCCTCCAATGCGCGGGCGAGGGCCTCGCCGCCGATATCGGCCCGGGCGGTCAGATCGAGCGGCGCTTCCTCGCTCTGGGCCGCGACGATCGCCCGTGTCATCGCTTCGCCATAGGCGGCGACCAGCCGGTCCCACAGCCAGTCGGCGGTATCGAGCCGCAGCGTGTCGAGCGCGTGAAGGCGCGTCTCCGCCTCGCGCAGAAGCCGCCGCAGCACGGCGTTGGCGAGGCTCTTGAGACGCGGATGTCCGGCTTCTTCAACGAGCCGGACGGTCGTGTCGACCGCGGCATGCGGCGGAGTGCCGAGGAAAAGGGCCTGCACGGCGCCGAGCGCCAGGATGTCACGCACGCCGCGCGCAGCATGCGGCAGCGGGCGGTCGAGCAGCCCATCGATCAGCGCCCGGGCGGTGCCCTGCCGGCGCAGGAAGCCGGCCGCGAGCCGATGTGCGAAGGCCCGGTCGCGCGGCTCGAGCGATGGCAGCGCGGCGAGCGCCGTGTCCATCGTCGCCCCACGCCCGACCGCCTCGATCAGCGCGAGCGCCGCCCGCCGTGCGGCCAGACCGTCGGTGTCGTCGCCGCTCACCTGGTGGTGCCGCCCTTCATGCCGTTGCCGAGCGTCTCGAGCAGCTCCGGCAGCTCGGACAGGCGATCGAGGCGGAAAAAGCCCGACGGCACCTCGCGGTCGGGCGGCGGTACCTCATGCGCCCAGGTGATGCGATAGGGGATGTGGACGGCGCGGCCGCCGAGAGCCAGCACCGGCATCACGTCCGAACGCAGCGAATTGCCGACCATCATGAACTGTGCGGGCGGCACCCCCGCCGCGCGCAGAACCCGCTCATAGGTCGCCTCGTCCTTCTCCGACACGATCTCGATCTGGTGGAACAGATCGGCGAGGCCGGACCGCGCGACCTTGCTCTCCTGGTGGAACAGGTCGCCCTTGGTCACGAGGATGAGGTGATGGTCGCGGGCGAGGCGTTCGACCGTCGCGGCGACGTCGTCGATCAGCGTGACCGGATGCGCCATCATCGTCTTGCCGATCTCGACGATCTCGGCAATGGCGGTCGCCGGGATGCGCCGCTCCGTCACCTCGATCGCGGTCTCGACCATCGACAGGGTGAAACCCTTCACCCCGTAGCCGAACACCGGAAGGTTGGCGACCTCGATGGCCAGCAGCCGTTCATCGAGAGCCTCCGTAGGCACATCCGTGTAGCGGGCGACGATCTCGCGGAAGCGCGCATGGGTCGCCTCGAACTCGCTCTCGCTGTGCCAGAGCGTGTCATCGCCGTCGAGGCCAAGTGCCCGGACCGGTTCGCCCGAGCAGGCCGGGCCGAGCGCATCATCGAGCGTCAGGTCGTTCGGGGCCATGCCGTCCACTTCGCATTCCGAAGGCGCGACGGCAACCCCTCGCTTGGCGACAATGCGTCGAGGACTGGCAGCCGGAAAACGGAGAATCGGATGGCGGCTCGAGCGTCGAGCGGGTAGAGCAGAGCGATGGCGATCGACCTCGCAGCCGTCCGCGCCCTCTATGACGAGCGCATGCGGCGCAGCCCTCAGGCGCCGGGCGGCGACTGGCGCGTCGACATGCTTGCCGATGTCACCCGCCTGGTCGGGCCGACCGACGAGGCATTCGACAACGCCGTGCTGTGGTCGGATCTCGACGCGGCGACGGCCGAGGCCGCCATCGCCCGCGAGGTGGCCTTCTTCTCCGGGCTGGGCCGCGCCTTCGAATGGAGACTGTTCGGTCATGACCAGCCGGAGGATCTCGGCGCGCGGCTCGCGGCCGCGGGTTTCGCCGAGGCCGAGGCCGAGACGGTGATGGTCGCGGCGGTCGACGAGGCACCCTGGTCGCGCCTTCCGGCGCCCGAGCTTCCCCACGACGTCACTGTGTTCCGGGTACGGGAACCGGACGGGCTCGCGCCCCTCGATGCGCTGCACGAGGCGGTGCATCCGGGCGCGGGGATCGAGCTGGCCCATATCCTCGCCGAGGAGATGGAGGCGGCACCCGATCGCCTCTCCATCTATCTGGCGCTCGCCGGTGATGCGGCAGTCGCGGCGGGATGGCTGCGGCTGCATCCCGGCACCCCCTTCGCGACGCTCGAAGGCGGGCTCGTCCACCCCGACTGGCGCGGGCGCGGGCTCTATCGTGTCCTGGTCGCGCTGCGCGGCGTTGAGGCGGCGCAGGGGGGCGCTGCCTGTCTGACGGTCGAGGCCGCGGCCGAGACCCGGCCGACGCTCGAACGGCTCGGCTTTCTGCCGCTGGCCGAGACGCGGCGCTATATCCATGACGGCTGAGGCGGCCGACGGTCTGGAGGAGGGCAGCCGATGGCGACGATCGTCGATCTGGTGATCCCGGCCCGGCGCCGTGATATCGGCGGGCTCGAGGTCGGGCGCGTTCTTCCCTACCGGCTGCGCCGTACGGTCGGCCCGTTCATCTTCTTCGACCAGATGGGGCCGGTGGAGCCGGCGCCCGGTCCGGAGGCGGACATCAGACCGCATCCCCATATCGGCCTCGCCACCGTCACCTATCTGCTCGATGGTGCGGTCCGGCATCGCGACAGCCTGGGGGTCGTGCAGACGATCCGTCCCGGCGATGTGAATTGGATGCAAGCCGGACGCGGCATCGTCCATTCCGAACGCTTCGCCGATCCCGCGCCGCGGCTCGCCGGCATCCAGGCCTGGGTGGCGCTGCCCCGCGCGCTCGAACAGGAGGACCCGTTCTTCCTGCACCATCCGGTCGCGACCCTTCCGATGATGCGTCGCGACGGCGTGACGCTGCGCCTGCTCGCCGGTAGCGGCTTCGGGACCGCGGCCCCGGCCGCGCCTCCCTCTCCACTATTCTATGCCCATGCCGAACTGGCGGATGGCGCCGAGCTGACGCTCGACGACGAGTATGAAGAGCGCGGTGTCTATGTCGTCCGCGGTGCGGCGGTGATCGATGGCGGGCGCCATGAAGCGGGGACCATGGCGGTGCTGGCACCGAACGGGCGCATCCCCATCCGCGCGGCGGGAGCGACGACGCTGATGCTGCTCGGCGGCGCACCCCTCGATGGGCGCCGCTTCATCTGGTGGAATTTCGTCGCCAGCGACGAGGCGCTGATCGAACGCGCCAAGGCCGACTGGAAGGCCGGTCGCTTCACGCCGATCCCGCACGAGACCGATCCGCTGCCGCTCCCCGAGTGAAAAGCCTGCGACGGAGACGGGTGCGCCGCGCGTGAAGGAGATGCGGTGGCCGCGCGCCGCCGTCTTCTCGCAGGAGCAGAACATGCGCAAGCTTCTCGCGGCCGGTGCCGCGCTGGTCGTCCTCGCCGCCCCCCTCGCCGCGCAGGCCGATTGGGTCTGGAATCCTCCCGGTCCGGCCGGCGGCCCGGGCTCCGGCTGGGTCTGGCGCCCGGTGGCGCCACCCCCGCCGCCACCGCCGATCGTGCACTGGCGCGCGCCGGGGAGCGTCTGGGTGCTGCCGCCCGTCCCCGCGCCCTGGGGTGGCGGCCATCACCGTCATCATCACGGACATCATCACGGTCACGGTCACGGCCATGGTCACGGCCATGGTCATGGCCACGGGAGCGGACGCTGACCATCGCGGGAGGGGGCGGGCGACCGCCCCCTCGCCGTCCTCGATACTCACCCCGTCGACGTGCTGCTTTGAAAGGAGGTTGAACGTCGCTAAAGTTCGCCCAGGAGGAATGCGCGATGGACAGCGCCGACGGCGTGCAGGGGAACAGGGGGTCCGACGGCAGGGATGGCGGGGCCGGAACCGGGAAGGACGGAGCCGCCGCGGCCGGCCCGCGACACGCGGCCGTCGCCGGGCCGTTCGCGACGCGGCTGCGCCTCGCGCGCAAGCTGAAGGGGCTGACGCTCAAGGCGCTCGCCAATCGCGCCGGTTGCTCGGAGAGCCTGCTGTCGAAATTCGAGAATGGCCGGGCGACGCCCTCCCTGCCGATGCTGCATCGCATCGTCCGCGAGCTCGACACCAATATCGGCTGGATGTTCGAGGAGACGCCGGCGGATGAGGGCATCGTCTTCCGCGCCGGCTGCCGTCCGATCATCACGCTCGACCCGCTGCGCTCGGGCGAGGGCATCACCCTCGAGCGGGTCATCCCGTATAATGACGGCCACCTGCTCCAGTGCAACATCCACCATGTCGAGCCGGGCGGGCGCAGTGCCGGTCCGATCGAACATGACGGCGAGGAGGTCGGGCTGGTGCTGACGGGCCGGATCGAGCTGACGGTCGACGGCCGGGCCTATGTCCTCGGTGCGGGCGACGCTTTCGTCTTCCGGTCGACGCTGCCGCATGCCTACCGCAACCTCGGCGAGGAGCCGGCGAGCATCTTCTGGGTCAACACGCCGGCAACCTTCTGAGGCCGCCGTGATGAATGGGCGTTCAAGAGGCTTGACGACCTTTCGGTGCTCTTGAATGCTCTTCCTGCCCGGCGCGGGCCGGGCATCGGTCGAAGCGTCGCGCCGTGCCTTCGGTGACGGCGGGAGATGGGGGAGAGGATCATGAAGCGGACACTGGGACTCGCCGGGAAGCTCGCCGGCATCGGCGCCGTGGCACTCGCCGCCTCGGCCGGTGCGGCCGAGGCACAGACCATCGCGCTGGTGACGATCAACCAGCAGGCGCTGTTCTTCAACCAGATCAACGACGGTGCGACCGACGCGGCCGAGGCCGCCGGCGCCGAGCTCGTGATCTTCAACGCCAATAACGAGCCGGCGGCGCAGAACGATGCCATCGAGAACTACATCGCCCAGGGGGTCGATGCGCTGATCGTCGTTGCCATCGACGTCAACGGCGTCAAGCCGGCGATCACCGCGGCCAGCGAGGCCGGCATTCCGGTCATCGCGATCGATGCGCAGATTCCGGACGGCGACAACGACACCTTCATCGGCGTCGACAACATGGCCGCAGGCGAGCTGATCGGCGCCTATTTCGCCGATCACGTGAAGTCGGAGATGGGTGGCTCGGCCCAGCTCGGCATCATCGGCGCGCTCAACTCCTTCATCCAGAACCAGCGGCTCGACGGCTTCAAGAAGGCGGTCGAAGAGTCGGGCGTCGACGTGACCTTCCTCGACACGGTCGACGGGCAGAACGTGCAGGACGTCGCACTGACCGCGGCCGAGAACCTGATCACCGCCAATCCCGGCATCACCGCGCTCTACGCGACGGGTGAGCCGGCGCTGATCGGCGCCATTTCCGCCGTGATCAGCCAGGGCATGACCGAGCAGGTCAAGGTGTTCGGCTGGGATCTGACCGCGCAGGCGGTGACCGGCATCGACGAGGGCTGGATCGAGGCCGTTGTCCAGCAGGACCCCTATGGCGAGGGCAAGGCCGCGGTCGAAGCGGCGCTGACGATGATCGGCGGCGGCACGGTCGACCCCGTCGTCTACATCCCGGTCACGATCGTGACCCAGGAGAATGTCGACCAGTTCCGGGCGATGTTCGACTGAGAAGGGCTAGGCGGGGCGGCAGGCGCCGCCCCGCCGGTTCCCGCCCTCCGCCTCCGATCGTCCGCCGACCGCAGGGAGCCCAGCCTTGGAGGACAGGAAGCCCCGTGTCCGCATGACCGGGATCAGCAAGCGATACGGGACGATCCAGACGCTCGATGGCGTCGATCTCGAACTCTATCCGGGTGAGGTGCTGGGCCTCGTCGGCGACAACGGCGCCGGGAAATCGACGCTCAGCAAGGTCCTCTCGGGCGCCGTCGTCCCCGATGAGGGGCGGATCGAGATCGACGGCGTGCCGGTGCGTTTCGAAAGCCCGGCCGATGCGCGCGCCCATCGGGTGGAGATGGTCTATCAGGACCTCTCGCTGTGCGACACGGTGGATGTCGCCGGCAACCTCTTTCTCGGGCGCGAGCCGCGCCGGCGGATACTGGGGCTGCCCTTCCTCGACAAGCCGCGGATGCATGCCGAGGCGCGCCGCATGCTCGAGGGGCTGGGCATCCGCATCCCCGACACGCGCCTCAAGGTCGAGACGCTGTCCGGCGGGCAGCGCCAATCCATCGCGATCGGCCGCGCGGCGGCCTTCGATCCGGCGGTTCTGATCATGGACGAGCCGACGGCCGCGCTGGCCGTCGCCGAGGTCGAGGCGGTGCTGGAACTGATCCGCACTGTCAGCGCGCGCGGCGTCTCGGTGATCCTGATCACCCACCGGCTGCAGGATCTCTTCATCGTCTGCGACCGGATCATGGTGATGTATGAGGGCCGGCGCGTCGCCGAGCGGGCGATCGGCGAGACCGATCTCGAGGACATCGTGAACCTGATCGTCGGTCGCAAATTCTCGGCCCGGTCGGCCGCGGCCCATCGGCCGCCGCCCGCGGGTGTCGCCGGCCAGGGCGAGGTGACGCCGTGAGCGCGCAATCCCCAACCCGGCAGGAGCGCCGGCGCCGCCTGACCATCCGCGACCGCTTCGCGGCGAGCGGCGGCGTCGCCAGCATCGCCGTGTTCTTCGTCGCGGTCTGCGTGCTGTTCGCCATCGTCACCGACACCTTCCTGACGCAGAACAACCTGCTCAACATCCTGCGGCAGAGCGCGCCGCTGCTGATCGTCGCCACCGCGATGACCTTCGTCATCACCACCGGCGGGATCGATCTCTCGGTCGGCTCGACGCTCGCCCTGGTCAGCGCGCTGTCGGCCGTGCTGCTTCAGGCCGGCCTGCCCTGGCCGGTCGTGGTGCTGGCGATGCTGGCGACCGGCGCTCTGGTCGGTGCGCTGCAGGGCTGGTTCATCGCCTATGAGGGCATCCCTGCCTTCATCGTCACGCTGGCCGGCCTCGGCATCGTCCGAGGCGTCGCACTGCTCATCACCCAGGGCTATTCGATCCCGATCGACCAGGCCGACCCCTTCGTCTCGATCGGCCGCGCCTGGGTGGTCGGGCTGCCGCTCCCGGCGATCATCGCCGTGCTGGTGCTGGTGGCGGGCACGATCGTCTTCAACGAGACGCGCTTCGGCCGCTATGTGACCGGCGTCGGCGCCAATGCCGAGGCGGTGCGCCGGGCGGGCGTGCCGATCCGCCGCGTGATCATGGCGGTCTATGTGCTGTCCGGCACCGCGGCGGCGCTGGCCGGGATCGTCATCGCCGCCCGTCTCGGCAGCGGCTCGTCCAATGCGGGGCAGGGCTTCGAGCTCGATGTCATCGCCGCGGTGGTGCTGGGCGGAACGAGCCTGTTCGGTGGTCGCGGGACGATGGTCGGGACCGTGCTCGGCGCGCTGACCGTCGCCGTGATCGGCAACGGGCTGATCCTCGCCCATATGTCGCCCTTCCTGACGCCGATCGTCACGGGCGCGATCATCCTGATCGCGATCTGGCTGAATTTCAGGATCTTCCGGACCGCGGTCCCACACAGGTGAGCCAGCGATGATGCGTCCTTCGGTCGGCGTCCGCTCCGGCAAGGTGATGACGGTGCTCGGGCCCATCCCCGTCGAAGCGATGGGAATCACCCTGATGCATGAGCACATCCTGCTCGACGCGTCGAAATCCTGGCGGCGGCCCTGCTGCGCCAGCGAGATGCATCTCGCCGAACAGCCGATCGACATCACGATCCTCGGCGAACTGCGGATGAACCCGTTCCTCAACCGCGACAATTGCGTCCTTCTGGACACCGAGCTCGCGATCGAGGAGCTGACGCGCTTCGTAGAGCTGGGCGGGCGTACCGTCGTCGATCCGACGAATTTCGGCATCGGCCGTGATCCGGGCGCGCTGCAGCGCATCAGCCGCCGCACCGGGCTCAACATCGTCATGGGGTCGGGCTACTACCTCGAGCCGTCGCATCCCGCGGATGTGCGGACGATGTCGGTCGACGAGATCGCGCGGAAGATCATCGAGGATGTCGGCGGCGGCGAGACGATGCCGGAGGTCTGCGCCGGCATCATCGGCGAGATCGGCATCAGCAAGGATTTCACCCCGGCCGAGGAGAAGTCGCTGCGGGCCGCGGCCCGTGCCGCACGGCAGACGGAGGTGCCGCTGTCGATCCATCTGCCGGGCTGGGAGCGGCTCGCCCATCGCGTGCTCGACGTGATCGAGGAGGAAGGGGCCGATCTCCGGCACACGGTGCTGTGCCACATGAATCCGAGCCATGCCGACCTCGCCTACCAGAAGGCGCTGGCCGATCGCGGCGCCTTCCTCGAATACGACATGATCGGAATGGACTATTATTTCGCCGACCAGCAGGCGCAGAGCCCCTGTGATGAGGAGAATGCGCGCGCCATCGCCGCGCTGATCGCGGACGGCTATGCCGACCGGCTGCTGCTGTCGCAGGACGTCTTCCTGAAGATGATGCTGACGCGCTATGGCGGCTTCGGCTACGGCTACATCCTGAAGCATTTCGTGCCGCGATTGCTGCGCCACGGCGTCGACCGGCGCACGATCGACGGGATCCTGATCGACAATCCGCGGCGGGTCTTCTCCGCCGCCCAGGCCTGACGAGGGAGCTGATGGCGAAGAAGAAGGTGCTGCTGGCCGGTGAGAGCTGGGTGTCGGCGGCGACGCACATCAAGGGGTTCGACCAGTTCGCCTCGATCACCTTCCATCTCGGCGCCGAGCCGCTGGTCGAGGCGCTGAAGGACAGCCCCTATGAGATCACCTGGATGCCGGCGCATGACGCCCAGCGCGGTTTCCCGCAGACGGTTGAGGCGCTCGACGCCTATGACGCGGTGATCCTGTCGGACATCGGCGCCAACACGCTGCTGCTGCACCCCGACACCTGGATCCACTCGAAGCCGACCCCGAACCGGCTGAAGGCGCTGCAGGCCTGGGTCGAGGGCGGCGGGGCGCTGCTGATGTTCGGCGGCTATTTCAGCTTCCAGGGGATAAATGGCGGGGCCCGCTACCACCGCACCCCGGTGGAGGCGGTGCTGCCGGTCGAATGCCTGCCATATGACGACCGGGTCGAGGTTCCGGAGGGTTTCACCCCCCGCATCGTCGATCGCGGCGGCCATCCGATCCTCGCCGGTCTGCCGGCGGAGGGCTGGCCGAAGCTGCTCGGCTTCAACGAGGTGAAGCCGAAGCCCGAGGCGACCGTCCTCGCCACCGTCTCCGCCGACTATGGGGATCTGCCGCTGCTCGTCGCCGGCCATTACGGGCGCGGCCGCACCGTCGCCTGGACCTCCGATATCGGGCCGCACTGGCTGCCGCCGGAGTTCGTGGCCTGGGAGGGCTATGCCCGGCTGTGGATCCAGGCGCTCGACTGGGCGACGGCGCGCGGCTGAGAGGCGGCGGCCCCGCGCCGAGCGGGCGCCACGGGCGGATGGGCAAGTGAGGGGCGGCGATGGACGAGAAGCCGGTGGCGATGGATCGCGGCCATGCGATCCGCGAGATCTTCGGCCGCAGCGGCGTCGTGATCGGCGTCGTGCATCTGCTGCCGCTGCCCGGCGCCCCGCGCTTCGGCGGCGACGTGGCGGCGATCCGCGCGCGGGCGCTCGCCGATGCGGCAGCCTATGCCAAAGGCGGCGTCGACGGGCTGATCGTCGAGAATCACGGCGACATCCCCTTCGCCAAGCCCGAAGCGATCGGACCAGAGACGGCGGCGCACATGGCCGTTTTGACCGAGGCGGTGCGCGCCGAGACGGGGCTGCCGGTCGGTGTCAACGTCCTCGCCAATGCCGCCATCCCGGCGCTGGCGGTGGCCTCCGCCGCCGGCGCCGCCTTCATCCGCGTCAATCAATGGGCCAACGCCTATGTCGCGAATGAGGGCTTCGTCGAGGGCGCGGCCGCCGAGGCCCTGCGCTACCGTGCCCGGCTGCGCGCCGAGGGCATCCGGGTCTTCGCCGACGCCCATGTCAAGCACGGCGCCCATGCGATCGTCGGCGACCGCCCGGTCGAGGAGCTGGTGCGGGACGTCGCCTTCTTCGACGCCGACGCCGTGATCGCGACCGGCCAGCGCACCGGCCACGCCGCCGATCTCGATTATATCGGCATGATCGCCCGCGCCTCGGGCCTGCCCGCTCTGGTCGGCAGCGGCGTCACCCCGGAGAATGTCGCCGCGATCCTCGAGATCGTCGACGGCGTGATCGTCGCGAGCGCGCTGAAGCGTGACGGCGTCTGGTGGAACGAGGTCGAAGCGGCGCGCGTCACCGCCCTGATGGCCCGCCTCGGCCGCTGACGCCATCGGCTCTCGCAGTCCCCATGCGCGCGGGGGTGCCGACATTGGCACGTTTCACGTGAAACGATAGCGGGTCTATCTCACGGGTGTGGGGGAGCCATAGCCGGACACCTGGACCTGGCAATCTTCACGGGCCCCGCATGTGCGGGAACTGGATCGAGAAGGTCGGCCGTCGGACTGTGGGTCACTCCGCGCGCAGGAGGTTTCTGCTTTTAGCTTCAATATTGTGGTCAGCTCAGATTGCCCGCGAGTGCGGGAGGCGACCGAGATGTCGAGAGCGCGAGCCAGGGCTGCCACAGCGGGCCATAGAGTGACCGGTCGATGGTGGCCGTCGAGCCGTAGGGTCTATCTCCCCCGGTGTGCCGGGAACCCTTCGTCCCAGCCCGCCAGCATCGGGATGCGAAGGTCTATCCCCGCGTGTGCGGGGGAACCTCTACCATAGAAGCTCTTGTTTCTCTTCACAATGTCAAAGATGCGCATACGCGAGCGCTGGCTGCGTGGACGGTGTGTGGGTACTCCCCCCCCCGGAGGTGACCGCCCGACCAAAGCCTAGCCGGGGCGGTGTCTTCCTTCCAGACTGTCGTCAGACCGCCTTGCTAGAAGCGGCACCGGGACCCGTCGCCGTCACGCGCTCGGTGTCCGGTCGGCACCGACGATCAGTGCCGCAATCGCTTCGAGATGGCGGTCGCGGATGCCCAGCCCTGCGAGATGGGCGAGGGTGTTGAGCAGATAGTCGAGATTGCGCCCGCGCTGGCCGGCGGCGCTGCCGATCACCGCGGCGCAGCGGCCGGGGTCGGAGGCGTCGGCGAAGAAATGCGGATGGGCGCGATTGGCGACGAAGAACGCCGCCTCGACGGTCTCGTCCCCGAGCCGCAGACGGCCGCGCTGCGGACGGTAGACGGCGTAGAGCATCTCCCGCTCCCACAGATAGGCGGCCGTCTCCTCCCATCGGGCCTCGGCGACGCGGAAGGCGACGCCGCGGCAGGAGCCGCCGCGGTCGAGGCCGAGCACCAAGCCCGGCCGTTCCGGCGTGCCGCGATAGCGATGGGAGACGATGCAGAAGCGGCGGTGCCAGCCATGCAGCACCGCATCGCTGCGCTCCTCATAGGCAAAGCCCGGATCCCACATCAGCGAGCCATAGCCGAAGACCCAGAAGGGGGCACCGGAGGGCGGGAGAAGCGATCGCGGTCCGGGCGGCGGCCCAGGGTGTGGCATGGCAATGCGCGGCGGGAGCGTCTGCGTCCTTCTGCCGGAAAAGCCGCCGGCCTGTCCAGGGCGGCCCTGCATCGCCCGGCGGCTGATCGCCCGGCGGCTCGTCGCCCGCCTTTCAGCCGGATTGCCCGCGTTCCGGCGCGCCTTCCGGCGCGATCCAGCCGGAGAGCTCCCGCTCGACGAGACGGGTGATCACCGCCATGCCGCGCTCGCTGTCGTTGAGGCAGGGGATATAGGCAAAGGCCTCGCCGCCATGGGCGCGGAAGATGTCGCGGTTCTCGACGTCCAGCTCCTCCAGCGTCTCGAGGCAGTCGGCGGCGAAGCCCGGTGCGACCACGGCGATCCGCCGGGTGCCGGCGCGCGCCAGCGCCGCAATCGTCTCGTCGGTATAGGGGCGCAGCCATTCCTCGCGCCCGAAGCGCGACTGGAAGGTTGCGCGAAAGCGCGCCTCAGGCAGGCCGAGGCGGTCGCGGACGAGCCGCGCCGTCTCCAGGCATTGGAGGTGATAGGGGTCACCCGCCTCGGCATAGCGACGGGGCAGGCCGTGGAAGGAGGCGATCACTACCTCCGGCTCGAAATCGAGGGTGCCGATGCCTGCCTCGATCGAGCCGGCGATCGCCTCGATATAGGTGGGGTCGTCGTGATACGGCGGTACCACCCGGAGGGCAGGCTGCCGGCGCATCGCCGCCAGCCGGGCGAAGGCCGCATCACAGGCGGTGGCCGTGGTCGCGGCGGAATACTGCGGATAGAGCGGGAAGAGGAGCAGACGGTCGCAGCCAGCGGCGGCCAGGCGCTCGATCGCCTCGCCGATCGAGGGGCGGCCATAGCGCATGCCCCAGTCGACGACGATCCGCGGTTCTGGCGCGAAATGCCCTGCCAGCCGGTCGGCCTGCGCGCGGGTGATGGTACGCAGCGGCGATTCGTTGCGCTCGCGGTTCCATATGCGCGCATAGTCCCGTCCCTTGCGGCGAGGCCGCAGCGTCAGGATCACGAGATTGAGGATCGGCCACCACAGCAGCCGGTTGGTGTCGACCACCCGGCGGTCGGAAAGGAATTCCTTCAGGTAGCGCCGCATCGACCAGTAATCGGTCCCGTCGGGCGTGCCGAGATTGGAGAGCAGGATGCCGATCCGCGCGGACGGAGACCCGGGGGGCGCTGGCGATGTCTCGGCTTGCGTCATGAAGGGCATCCGGCTGGTCGTGACCCAGAACGACGACGGGCGTCGGCGACGCCGCCCCCGCGGGAACCGTTGCGGGTTCCCGGGCGATCGTCTACGCCAACCGATCGGGGCGAGCCCCGATCCGCGCGCCGACCGGAGCATCCATGACCGACCAGACCCGAGCCGGCAAGCCCGCCCGCCGCCGCCGTCGCTGGCCCTACGTCCTGCTGGGCCTTGTGCTGATCATTCTCGCCGTCTACGCGGTCGGCTGGTTCTGGGCCGCCGACAGGGCCCGCTCCATGGCAGCGGAGCTGCTCGGGCGCCCGCCCGCGGGCATCGCCGTCGAGACCGCGGGAGTGGAGGTCGAGGGATTCCCGCTGGTCTTCGCCGTCGCCTCCGCCCCGTTCCGGATCAGCGAGCCGTCCGGCATCGCCTGGTGGGGCGAGGGGATCGAGGCGAGCGTCGTGCCCTGGCGTCTGCCGGTGGTCTCGCTGGCCCTCGCCGCGCCGCAGCACCTTGCCGTTCCCGGGCAACCGGCTCTCGACGCGGTGATGGAGAGCGACGGCGCGGGCGAGGTGGTTCTCGATTTCGACGGCCGCTTCCGTTCCGTCCGCCTCGATCTTCCCGACATCACGGTGACCGGCCCCGCGCTGCCCGGTCCCCTCGGCATCGAAACGGCGACGCTGGCGGCCGAGATGCCGGGCGTTGCGGCCGATGCGATCGCGACCGGCGTGCTGCGGCTCCTCACCATCGCCCTGCCGGTGCCGGAGGTGGAAGGGCTGCCGCCGGCGGTCGAGCTGGCCGAGGCGCAGGTCAGCGTCACCGGCGCCCCGCTGGTCTCACCGCGTGCCGCCGACATGGCGGCCTGGCGCGCCGCGGGTGGACGGCTGCGGATCGATGCGGTCCGGCTTGTCTGGGGGCCGCTGACGGTCGAGGCGGTGGGTGAGCTGGTGCTCGATGCCGACCTGCAGCCCGAGGGCTCGGTGACGGTTGCGATCCGCGGCTGGCGGCCGGCGCTCGAGGCGGCGGTCGAGGCGGGTCTCGTGGCGCGTCCGGCGGCCGAACAGCTCGGTGCCGCGCTGCAGCTCTTCTCGGCGCAAAGCGGGTCGGCGGATGCCGAGGATCCGGCCGCCTCCATCGCGCTTGCGATCACCGATCGCCGGGTCTCGGCGCTGTTCTTCACCGTCGCGCGGCTGCCCGAGATCAATTGGCCCGAATGACGGGCCGGCGGCTCGGTCCGCCGGGCGCGCCGATCAGCGCTCGGTCGGCGGCGCACCCAGCGCGAGGCGCGCCGCCTTCTCCGGCTCCATCTCCGCCTGGCGGGCATCGATGATGCCGCGACGGATGGCGCGGGTGCGCGTGAACAGCGCCTCGAGCAGGTCGCCCTCGCCGCGGCGGATGGCCCGCTGCAGCCGCGTCAGATCCTCGGTGAACTGCTGCAGCACGTCGAGGACGGCTTCACGGTTGGTCAGGAACACGTCGCGCCACATCACCGGATCGGAGGCGGCGATGCGGGTGAAGTCGCGGAAGCCGCCGGCCGAGAACTTGATGACCTCGGCCTTGGCGTCCTCCTGCATGTCGGCCGCCGTGCCGACGATCGTATAGGCGATGAGGTGCGGGATGTGCGAGGTGATGGCCAGCACCCGGTCGTGATGGGCGGCGTCCATCCGCTCGACCATCATGCCCATGCCGCGCCACAGCGCCTCGATCCGGTCAACCGCCGCGGGGTCGGCCTCCGGCGGCGGCGTCAGGATGCACCAGCGGCCGACGAAGAGCTCGGCGAAGCCGGCCGCGGGGCCGGAGTGCTCGGTGCCGGCGATCGGGTGGGCCGGCACCAGATGGACCCCGGGCGGCAGATGCGGCCCGACATCCTGGACGACCGATCCCTTGACCGAGCCGACATCGGACACGATGGCGCCGGGCGCGAGCCCCGGCGCCATCGCCGCCGCCACCTCGGCGAAGCTGCGCATCGGCGTGCAGATGATGACGGCATCGGCGCCGCGCACCGCGGCGGCCGGATCGGCCTCGATCCGGTCGGCGAGGCCGAGCTGCCCGGCATCGGCGCGGGTCTCCGCACGGCGCGAATACACGACGATCTCGCGGACGAGGCCGAAGCGCCGGCAGGCCCGGGCGATCGAGGAGCCGATCAGCCCGATGCCGATCAGCGCCAGCCTGTCGAAGACGGGGCCTGGTTCGCCCGCCTCGCTCATCGCCCGAGATGCTCGGCGAGGGCGGCGATCAGCGCGCGCATCTCCGCCTCGGTGCCGATGGTGATCCGCAGGCAGTCCGGCAGGCCGTAGGCCCCCATCTGACGGACGAGGATGCCGCGCTCACGCAGCGCGAGCCGGGCTGCCTCGGCGTCGCGATCACCGAAGGACACGAGAAGGAAGTTGCCGGCCGTCGGGTTGTTCGCCTGCAGCCCGACGACGTCGAGACCGAGATCGGCGAGCGCCCGGGCCGTCCAGTCGCGCCAGACACGGTTATGGGCACGGCTGCGCTCGAGGAACGCCGTGTCGCCCAGTGCAGCGACGGCGGCGGCTTGCGCCGGCGCGCCGACATTGAAGGGGCCACGCATGCGGTTCAGCACGTCGACGATGCCCGGCGCGGCATAGGCCCAGCCGAGCCGCAGCCCGCCCATCCCGAAAATCTTCGAGAAGGTCCGCAGCATCACGACATTGGGGGCATCGGCGGCCAGCGCGGCGCCGGCCTCATAGGCCGGATCCTCGACATATTCGGCATAGGCCGCGTCGATGGCGAGGATCACCGTCTGCGGCAATCCGGCATGCAGCCGGGCGATCTCGGCGGCCGGCAGCAGCGCCCCGGTCGGGTTGTTCGGATTGGCGAGGAAGACAAGGCGCGTCCGCTCGGTCACGGCGGCGAGCAAGGCGTCGACATCGGTCCGACGATGGGTCTCGGGCGCAGCGACGGGAGTGGCCCCGGCCGTCTTCGCCGCGATCGGATACATGAGGAAGCCGTGGCGGCTGTAGAGCACCTCGTCGCCCGGACCGGCATAGGCGCGGGTCAACAGCGCGATCAGCTCGTCCGATCCGGCGCCACAGACGATCCGTGCCGGATCGAGGCCGAAGGTCTCGCCGAGGGCGGCACGCAGGGCCGTGGCGCCGCCATCGGGGTAGCGGTGGATGTCGGCGGCGGCCGCGCGGTAGGCCTCCATCGCCGCGGGGCTGGGGCCAAAGGCACCCTCATTGGAGGCGAGCCGGATCGGGCGGCCGAGCGTCGGATTCGCCGGCGCCTGCGATTCACCGCCGATATAGGGGTCGATGTCCATGATCCCCGGACGGGGCATCGGATGGGGCGCGCTCACCGGATCAACCCTTCCTGGTGTCGAGCGACAGCGGGACGGCATAGCTGCCCACCGCGCGAAGCTGCCGGACCGTGTCGCCGAGTCCGCCGCGGAAGGCGGCGAGCTTGCGGTCGCCGGGTGCGACATGGCCGGCCACCTCGATCAGGATCGGCGGCCGCTCGGGGACCGGCAGGGCGCTGGTCCAGAAATGGATCGCCGGCAGTCCGGTCGCATCCGCGACCTGCTTCAGCCGCGAGCGGCTGACATCCTCGCCGAGTTCGACGACGAGAAAACTGCGGTCATCGCCCGTCGGCTCGGCATCGACATGTCCGACGACCAGCGCGGAGGGGCCTTCCCGCAGCCGCTCCGTCATCACGAAGGGCAGCCGGGCGACGATGCGCGGCGTGCGCGGATCATCCGAGGTCAATGCCCGCCACCAGGGATCGCGGTCGGCATCCTCGGGCCAGGGCAGCACCGCCATCGTCGCCTGACCGTCGAGGACGGTGCGCAGCGCGGTCAGCGGGTTGCCATGGGTGGTGATCGGGGTATGGCTGCCGAAATGATCGCGTGCCAGATCCCACAGATCAGTGTGCGATTCGTCGGGCAGGCAGACCGAGACGGCGAAATTCCCCTGCATGCGTGTCGAGCCGACGATCATCTCGCGCCACATGCGGGTCAGCTCGGGCAGGGGGAAATCGCCCCGGTGGCGGTCGGCGAGGCGGCGCAGGATCTTCGCCTCGCGTCCCGGGCGGACGAAGACGCGCTCGTCGCCGCCCTTCGCGGCGTGCTTGGCGCCTGCAATCTCGCGAACGATATCGGCGCGCTGGATGATCAGCTCATGGATCGCGTCGTCGATCTCGTCGATCCGCTGGCGGAGCGTCTCGATCGTCGGGGAAGGCGTGTCGGACATCCGGAGAGGCAACGGCAAGCGGGAAGGAGGCCGTCACCGGCCTGGGAGCGTCCGAGATGTAGAGCGGTGCCCGGGGGAACGCAAAGGAAACCGTTGCCTGCGGGCCGTGCGGCGCAAGGCCGGAGCGGCGCGCCTCAATCCACCCAGCCGAACGACTTGCTCACCGCCTTCTCCCAGGCGGCGAGCAGTCGGGCCCGATCGGCCGCCTCCATCGCCGGCTGCCAGCGCCGATCGGCCCGCCAGTTCCGGCGGATCTCCTCGGCGCCCCGCCACAGCCCGCAGGCCAGCCCGGCGGCATAGGCGGCCCCCAGCGCCGTGGTCTCCGTCACCTCCGGCCGGACGACCGGCCGGTCGAGGATGTCCGCCTGGAACTGCATCAGCAGGGCGTTGGCCGTCATCCCGCCATCGGCGCGCAGCTCGCGGATCGCGATCCGCGAATCATCCAGCATCGCCGCGAGCACGTCGCGCGTCTGATAGGCCGTCGCCTCCAGCACGGCGCGGGCCAGATGGGCCTTGGTCGCATAGCGGGTGAGCCCGGCGATGATGCCGCGCGCATCGGCCCGCCAATGCGGGGCGTAAAGGCCGGAGAAGGCCGGGACGACATAGACGTCGCCATTGTCCGGTACGCCCGCGGCCAGCGCCTCGATCTCCTCGCTCGCCGCGATGAGACCGAGATTGTCGCGCAGCCATTGGACGAGGGCACCCGCGATCGCCACCGACCCTTCAAGCGCGTAATGGGCGGGCCCGTCACCGAATCGATAGGCGACGGTGGTGATCAGGCCGGCGGTTGAGGCGACGGGCACGGTGCCGGTGTTCATCAGAAGGAAGCAGCCGGTGCCGTAGGTGTTCTTCGCCTCGCCCGGCGCGAGACAGGCCTGTCCGACCAGCGCCGCCTGCTGGTCGCCGAGGATGCCGGCAATCGGCACGCCGGCCAGGGCGCCCGTCACCGCCTCGGCGACAACCCCACTCGACGGCCCGATGCGGGGCAGGCAGGCGGCGGGGATGCCGATCGTCTCGAGCTGTCCCGCATCCCAGTCGAGGGTGGCGAGATCCATCAGGAGGGTCCGGCTGGCATTGGTCGCGTCGGTCTGGTGCACCCCGCCGGAGAGATGCCACAGGAGCCAGGCGTCGACCGTGCCGAACAGCGCATCCCCGGCTTCAGCCTTTAGCCGCAGCTCGGGATCGGTGTCGAACAGCCAGCGCAGCTTCAGCCCGCTGAAATAGCTGGCGAGCGGCAGGCCGGTCCGCGCCCGGAACCGGTCCTGCCCGCCCTCGGCGGCGAAGGCCGCGACCAGCGGCTCGACACGGGTGTCCTGCCAGACGATGGCATTGGTGAGCGGCCGCCCGGTCCGGCGGTCCCATAGCAGCGTCGTCTCCCGCTGATTGGCGATACCGATGGCCGCGAGGTCGCGGGCCGAGAGCCCCGCCGCCTCCAGCGCCTCCGCGGCGACGGCCAGCGTGTTGCGCAGGATCTCCTCCGGATCGTGCTCGACCCAGCCGGGCCGCGGGCAGATCTGGCGATGCTCGCGTCGGGCCGCGCCGACGACACGTCCGTCGCGGTCGAAGATGATGAACCGCGTGCTGGTCGTGCCCTGATCGATGGTCCCAACGAGATCCGTCACGCCGCCTCCGGCCGTCTCGACTTCAAGGCTGACGCAGGCGCGGCATGATCACCTCGACCGCGACCCGCAAGAACGCCGGCAGGAATACGTCGTCATAGGCCGGCCCGGTATAGGTCCGGAGATTGAGCTCCAACGGGTCCATTTCGGCGGTTCGGTAGGTGAGCGCGGCCTGCCAGCCGAGGACGGTGCCGTCGGACGCGGCGACCGGCTCGACGAACAGGAAGAAGCGGACATCGAAGGCCTCGCAATCGGTCCGCACGCCGGGGATCTTCCCCAGTTCGGTCGCGATGCGTTCGAGCGTCGAGCGGTCGGTCGCGCCGGCATCGACGCAGAGGGTCTGCGCCGCGACGGGGCTGGCGATGAGGGCCATGAGGCCGGCGATGGGCAACGACAGGCGGAACGGCAAGGGCGTCTCCTCCATTGCTGCCATCGTCCGACCCTTCGTGGTCCGGCGCAAGATCATGGCGCCGCTGACAAAGCTCATGTAGGTAACCAGATGAGCGGGACGCTCCGGGATGGATGTCGAGGAGATGATGGTGCGCTGCCGGGGCAGATCTCTGCTGCTGGCCGGTGTGTTCGGCGGGGCCGCGGCGGCTCTTCTGTCCAGCATCACGCCGGCGCAGGCGGAATGTGATCCGGGCTTCACCGAAGAGGCCGACACCGTCGCCTGCACCGGAAGCATCCCCGGTGACGTCGACGCGCTCGCCGGGGATGACGCGGTCGACTGGCAGGCGAGCCTGGACGACGGCAGCCTGTTCCTCGGGGCGGGCAACGACCAGGCGGTGCTGACCGACGGCACCATTTCCGGCGATGTCCGGGGCGGCGCAGGGGCCGACACGATTACCCTCAACGGCACCTCCGTCATCGGGACGGTCGGCGGCGATGAGGGCGACGACACACTTCTTCTTCTGTCGGGCAGCGCCGGGGCGGTCGATGGCGGCGACGGCGCCGACACCATCACGTTGGACGGCGCGACGATCGGCGGCACGCTGGCCGGCGGCGGGTCCGCCGATGTGATCCTGCTCTCGCAAGGCGAAGCCGATATCGTCGACGGCGGCGAGGGAGATGACGCGATCACCCTCGCCGGCGCGGTTATCGGCACACGCATAGCGGGCGGTACCGGCGCCGATGTCATCACGATTGCCGGCGGCACCATCATCGCCGCGGATGGCGGTGTCGATGGCGGCGAAGGTGACGACCGGATCGAGATGTCGGCCGGCGACATCGACGGCATCATCAGCGGCGGCGCCGGCAACGACGTGATCCTGCTGTCGGGCGGCGATGCGGGTGGCGTCGACGGCGGCGACGGCGATGACCGGATCGAACTCTTGGGCGCCACCGTCTCGGGCGTTCTGGCCGGTGGCAGGGGCAGCGACACGATCCTCCTGGTCAGCGGCTCAGCCCAGACGATCGAAGGCGGCGAGGATGCCGACACGATCCGCCTGACCGGCAGTACCGTCACGACCATCGATGGCGGGGCGGGGGATGACGCGCTGGAGCTCGTCGCCGGCTCGGCCGACGGCATCCTGGGCGGCGAAGGCGACGACCGGATCAGCCTGGAGGGATCGACCGTCGGCTCGATCGATGGCGGGGCCGGCGACGATACGCTGATCGCCACGCTCGGCCGCTCCGGCTCGATCGCCGGCGGCGACGGCGCCGATACGATCCTGCTCGACGGTGCCGAGATCACCGGTGCGATCACCGGCGATGCCGGCGCGGACGTGATCACGCTGCGGGCCGGCACGGTGGCGACGGTCTCGGGCGGCGACGATGATGATGTGATCCTGCTCAGCGGCGCGATCGTCGATGGTGCGATCGACGGCGGCGAGGGCGACGACACGATCGAGATCGCCGACGGTGTCGCGATCACCGTCATCGGCGGAAATGGGGCCGATACGCTCATCGTCTCTGGCGGGACCGTGCTCGAAGATCTCATGGCGGGCGGCGGCGATGATGTCATCACGCTGAGCGCCGGCACCGTCGACGGGACGGTGGACGCCGGCAGCGGTGATGACCGCGTCACCGTGTCGAACGGCTTCAACCTCCCGGCCGTCGCTGCCTTCGCGGGCGGCGAGGATACCGATGTGCTGCGGTTCGAGAGCATCGCCGGCAGCCTGTCCGTTCCGGTGACCGATTGGGAGCGGCTCGAGATTGGCGCTGGTGCCGATATCGGCCTTGCCGGCGAGAGCTACAGCTTCGGCGTGAGCGACCTGTCGCCCTTCGATCCGTCGGCGCCGGGCATCGTGATCGAAGGCGGCGGGACGTTGCGGACGCTCGCGCCGGTGACGGCACTCATCGCCGATATCGGCCTGGCCGGCGCGCTCGACATGCGCGACGGCGGTGCGGGCGACCGCGTCCTGATCGATGGCGACCTCGAGGCCGCGGGCGGCACGGTCGGCTTCGATGTCGGCAATGGCGTGACCGATCGGCTGCTCGTCACGGGGGACGCGGCAGGCGCGCTGACCCTCGCCGTCGAACCGGTCGACCGCGCCTTTGCGGCGCCGGGACGGGGGCCTGGTGACGGCGTCTCGCTGATCCAGGTGGCGGGCGACGCCTCGGCACTCGGCCCCCGGCTCGCCGGCGGCTATGTCGCGGGCGGACCCTTCCAGTACCGCCTCGCCACCTTCGATCCCGGCGACACGCTCGCGGATGGGCTCGACCCGCTGCTGGCCGATGTCGGTGCCACCACCTTCTGGGATGTCAGGCTGCAGAACAGCGCCGCGCTCGTGCCGCAGGCGGTCGGCTACCTCGCCCTTCCCGCCGGCCTTGCCGGGCTCGGTGAGGCGTCGCTCGACGCCTTCGGCCGGCGTGGTGCCGGGATGGGCGACCGCAACGCGCTCAGCTGGATCATCGTCGAAGGTGGGCAGGGCACGCGTGGCGGGCCGGAGGGCCGCGATGTCGACGAGACCCGCTGGCTCGCCCTCGCCGGGCTCGATCCCTTCCGTCGTGAGGACGAGGATGGCGACGTCCATCGGGGCGGCCTTGCCATCCTGCACGTCCGATCGCGCCTCGATGTCGATGATGCCGGCGTCGACCTCGCCGGATGGGGTCTCGCCGCCGGCTACGGCTATGAGGGGCTTGACGGGCTGAGGCTGACGGCCGCGGCCGAAATCCTGCGCTGGGACGCAAGCGTTGAGACCGCGCAGCGCGGCGATGTCGGTGACACGGGCGGCTGGGGCGTGGTGACCGGCTTCGACGCCGGCTGGCGGCTGCCGGTCGGGCCGGGCGTGACGGCGACCCCGCATGCCGGGATCCTGTGGCAGCATCACCGGCTGGACAGCTTCGATGACACTGACGGGGTGTCGGTAGCCCCGCTGACGGTCGAGAGCCTCCGGCTCGCGGGCGGGCTGACCCTTCAGGCGGTCTGGCACGACACCACGGCCTGGGCCAAACTCGGCGTCTCGCACGAGCTGCGCGGGGATACGGAGGTGGAGTTGGGCGGCGTGCGTTTCGACGCGCCCGGCGGCGGCACCACCGGCACCCTGGCCGCCGGCGTTTCGGCGGCGCTCGACCATCGGACCGACCTCGTCCTCGATGTCGGGAGGCGTGTGGCGTTCGACGACGAAGGCGAGGATGGCTGGACGGCCAATGTCGGCCTTCGTCTGGCATTCTGACGGGGTGGTTCATTGAACGGCATGATGACCAGCATCCGGCGCACGCGGTGCCGCTGTTCTGCGGCGCTGCTGCTGGCGCTCGCGCCGGCCACGCTCGCGACCGAGGCCGCGGCGGAGCCGTTCCTGCTGCTGCGCGGTGCGGTCGTGGTCGATCACGATACGCGCTTCGAGGATGCCGGCGGCGGGTCGGGTGGTGCCGTGCCGTATTACGGTGCCGGTTACGCGACGGAGGCCGAGATCGCGGCCGGTGCGCATGTCGAAGCCGGCCTCGGCTGGGATTTCGGCCATGGGCTGCGCCTGTCCGCCAGCATCGGCTGGCTGCCGGAGCGGAGCATCAGCGGCACCAGCAATTTTCTCGATGGGACGAGTTACGCCGGCACACCGGAGAGGGTGACGGCCTCGGTCGAAAGCTGGACCGCCTTCGCGGATGCCGAGCTCGACCTCGTCTCGCTTGCCGGTTGGGAGGGATGGACGCTGCGGCCCTTCATCACCGCCGGGCTGGGCGTGGCGTGGAACCGGCTCGACCCGATGGTCTTCCGCTTCCCGGCGCTCGATCAGACGACGACGACCCCGGGCGGCGACCGGACGGCCTTCGCCTGGCGGGCCGGCGCCGGGCTGACGGTTCCGGTCGATGACCGGCTCGCGGTTGATTTCACTTGGCGTTACACCGATCTCGGCGTGGTGGGGACCGATGCCGGTGAGATCACCGTCGAGCGTCCCTCCGGCACCAGCCGGGTGACGGTCGGGAAGACCGAGGCCGATCTCGCCTCCCACACCTTCGGCCTGACGCTGCGCTGGAGCTTCTGACGGCACGCCCGCCGGGCCGTTGTCCCGCATGACGTTGCCGGGGCGCGACGCGGAAGCTAGAACCGGACCCGTCTCTTCGATGCCTCGGTCCTGGGGGAGGTTTCCCGATGCGCTTGATCCCGACCACCGGTCGTGCCGCCGCCGGCCTCGTTCTCGCGGCCGGACTCGTCGCGCCCGCCGCGGCCGAGACGGTGGCGGTGCTGACGCCTTATCTGTCGGCGATCGCGACCAATGAGATCGTCGAGGCGTTCCGTGCCGATGCGGAGGGGCGCGGCTGGACGGTGTCGGTGGTCGATACGGCCGGGGATATCGGGGTGCTCGCCAGCCGGATCGACGATGTCGTCGCCGCTTCGGTCGACGCCATCATCCTCGTCTCGATCAACCCCGCCCAGGTGCAGGATCAGGTGAACGGCGCCGATGCCGCCGGCATTCCGGTCATCGCCCTCGACGGCGCGACGGGTCCGGGGGTGACGCTCAATGTCACCTCCGACAATTACGTGCTCGGCGAGACGATGACGCAGTTCCTGTTCGAGGCCCTTGGCGGCGAGGGGCAGATCGTCCGGTTCTTCCATTCCGCCCATCCCGGCGTGCGCCAGCGCGAGATCGCGCTCGACGACGCCTTGGCCGCCCATCCGGCCATTGAGGAGGTCGCCGGTCATTACGTCCAGGTGCCGGGTCAGATCGACGATGCGCGCAATGCGATGGAGAGCATGCTCGCGGCCCGCCCCGCACCCGGCGAGATCGACGCGGTCTGGGCCGCCTGGGACGAGCCCGGCATCGGTGCGCTGCTCGCCCTGCAGGCCGCGGGGCGCGACGACGTGATCATCACCGGCATCGACGGCAATCCGCAGGCCGTCGAGCTGATCGGCCAGTGCACGGCCTTCGTCGCCACGGTCCGTCAGGGCTTCTCCGAGATGGCGACGATCGCGACCGAACAGCTGGCCGCCATCTTCGCCGGTGGCGCGCCGGAGGCGCCGGAACTCTATGCGCCGGTCACGCTGATCACCCGCGACAGCCTGGGCGTGTCCTGTCCGTGACGGAACCGGCCGGCCGGCGCGCCGGGCGGCTGGTCGAGCGCTGGGGCACCCTCGCGGCGCTCGTCGTCGTGGTGCTCGCCTTCTCGGTGGCGCGACCCGACGCCTTTCCGACGGCGACCAATCTCCTGAACGTCACCCAGCAGATGGCGGTGCTGGCGATCGTCGCCACCGCCGCCACCTTCGTCATGGTGATCGGCGAGTTCGACCTGTCGGTCGGTTTCGTCGCCTCCTGGGCCGGTGTGGCGAGCCTCGTGCTCATCGGCGGTGACGTGCCGCCAACGGTCGCTGTTCTGGCCGTGCTGGCGAGCTGCGCCGTGATCGGCCTCGCCAACGGCCTCGTCGTCACGAGGCTCGGCGCACCCTCCTTCATCGCAACGCTGGCGATCGGCACGATCGTCTCCGGCGCCAGCTACTGGATCACCGGCGGCGCGAGCGTCTTCCAGGGTGTCCCGCCGGGCTTCACTGCCATCGCCCGGGCGGCGCTGGGGCCGGTGCCGGTGCTGACGCTCTGGATGGTCGCCATCCTCGTGGTCGCCGCCATCGTCCTCGCACGGACGCGCTTCGGGCGGCGGCTGATCGCGATCGGCAGTAACCGCGAGGCGGCGCGGCTCGCCGGTCTGCCGGTGCGGCGCACGGCGGTCGCGGTCTTCGCGATTGCGGCGCTCCTCGCGGGCATCGCCGGCATCCTCCTCGCCGCGCGGCTCGGCAGCGGCCAGCACACGATGGGCGAGGGGATGCTGTTGCCGGCCTATGCCGCCGCCTTCCTCGGCATGACGGCCTTCGCCGCGGGGCGCCCGACCATCGGCGGCACGGCGGTCGGCGTCGCGATCATCGCTGTCGTCGCCAACGGGCTGACCATCGTGCAGGTCGAGCCCTTCTTCCAGCGCATGGTGACCGGCGCGATCATCGTCGGTGCGGTGCTGCTGCGCCGCATCGGCAGGCGCGGCGAGGGCTGGCGGTGAGCGACCGCATCCTCGCGCTCGATCTCGGCTCCTCCGCGCTCAAGGCCGTACTGTTTGACCGGGGAGGCGCGGCGGTGGCCAGCGCCACCGCCGCCTATCCCACCCGCGGCGGCCCGGACGGGGCGCAGGAGCAGGATCCCGAGGCGTGGTGGGCGGCGGCGATCGACGCCTGCGCGGCATTGCCGGCGACGGAGCGGGCGCGTGTCGCCGCCGTCGTGCCGGTCGGCACCATGGAGAACCTCGTCGTGCTCGACGGCGAGGGGCGGCCGGTGCGACCCGCCATGCTCTACAGCGATGCGCGCGGCGCCGCTGCTTTCGCAGCCTGGTCGGACGCAGCGGAGGCGACAGGGGCCGCCGCGATCCTGGGCAATGCGCCGGAGCCGCTGATGACGGCGTTCAAGTTCGGCTGGCTCCGTGCCGCCGAGCCGGGCGCGGCCGCGGCCACCCGCCTCATCCTGCCCGGGGCGAAGGACGTCCTCGCGCTGCGTCTTGCGGGAGAAGCCGCCACCGATCCGGTGACGGCGACGACGACGGGGCTTATGGATCTCGCCCGCCGGGACTGGTCGGCGCCGCTGGCTGCCTCGCACGGCATCGCCCTGTCGCTGCTGCCGGCGATCCACCCGGTCGGCCGTATCCTCGGGCCGCTGCTACCGCGCGCCGCCGCGGCAATCGGCCTGCCCGCCGGCATCCCGGTCGTCAATGGCAGCGGCGATGCGGGCGCCTCGACGATGGGGGCGGAGACGGGGGCCGAGGGCGAGGCGCATCTCTATCTCGGCACGACGGGCTGGGTTGCCCGCGGCCGGGTGCTCGATCCTGCGATCCTGCCGCGCCCCTTCTACAGCCTCGCCCATCCCGAGCCGGGGCGGGTGATCGAGATCGCGCCGATCCTGTCGGCCGGCGATGCCGCGGCCTGGTTCGGCGGCATCGCCGGCACCGAGATCGACCTTCTCGACGCCCAGGCCGCGGCCTTCGACGTGAGCCCGCCGACCGTCGGGCGGGCCGCGCCGCTGTTCCTGCCCTATCTCAAGGGCGAGCGCTCGCCCTTCGTCGATCTGGCGCTGCGCGGCGCGTTCCTCGGGCTCGATGCCGGGCATGGGCGGGCCGTGCTCCACCATGCGGTGCTCGAAGGCGTCGCTGCGGCCCTCGCCGTCAATCTCGAGGCGCTGGGCGCAACGACGCGGCTGCGGCTGACCGGTGGCGGCGGGCGCAGCCGGATCTGGCCGCAGCTCATCGCCGATATCTGCGACGTGCCGGTCGAGGTGCTGGACCTTCCGGCCGCTGCGACCGCTTTCGGCGGCTATCGTATCGCCGCGGCGACGCTCGGCTGGCCGGTCCCGGTGGCGCCGAGTGCGCGGAGGTTCCTGCCACGGCCCGACCGTCGCGCCCGTGCTGCCGCGCGCCTGGCGTTGTTCCGCCGGGCCACTGCCGAGCTGCGCGCGCTCGCGACTCTGCCCTGGGGTTGATCGCGATCAGGCCCGCGGTGCGCCGGCGCCGCGTGGTGTCGCGACGGGGGCAGGCATGAGCCCGGGGCGAACACTGCGCACCCGCTGAACCCGCGACGGGGTGAGCTGGTAGATCTGCTTGGACGCCTCGGCCAGCACGACGCCGGAGAAACGTTCGAAGCAGCGCCGGCCGACCTTCTCCCAGGCGCCTGCCGTCGACAGCATGAAGCGCCAGCGCCAGGGCGGCAGGTAGAGCGCGCGCTCCACCCGCTCCAGCACGAAATTGTGGCTGCGCAGCATCTCCCGCACCTGGCGGACCGTGTAGGGGCGGCCGGTGCCGAAGGGCGACCGGTCGGACCGCGCCCAGATGCCGCGGCGATTGGGGGCGATGATCAGCAGCCGGCCGCTGCCGTTGAGCACCCGCCAGACCTCGTGCATCAGCGCCTCGAGCCGCTCGGTGGTCTCGAGCGCGTGCACCAGCAGCACGCGGTCGACCGACATATCGGGCAGCGGCAGGTCCGTCTCCTCCACCAGCGCCGTGACGCCGCGCCCATCGGGCGGCCAGCGGGTGACCCCCTGTTCGGCCGGCATCATCGCCAGCACACGTTCCGCTTCGGCCAGGAAGGGGCGCAGATAAGGCGTGGCGTAGCCCAGCCCGAGCAGGATCTGCCCACTCGCATCTGGCCACAAGAGGCGGATGCGACGGCGAATCATCCGCTGGGCCATGAGACCGAGGCTGGTCTCGTAGAACTCGCGCAGATCGAGGACGTCGTTGTGCATCGTGCAGCGACCATAGCAGGATGCCACATCGATTCCCTGAGCGAAGGCACGTCATGCCCCGCCTCGCCATCACGCTGATCCCGCTCCTCTCCGACAACTACGCCTATCGGATCGAAGATCCAGAGACCGGCTTCGTCGTCGTCGTCGACCCCGCCGAGGCGGATCCTGTCGCCGCGGCGATCGACGGCACCTCGGGCCGGCTGGACGTGATCCTCGCGACGCACCACCACAACGACCATATCGGCGGCATCCCGGAGCTGAAGGCCCGCTACGGCGCCACCGTGATCGGGCCGGCGGTCGATGCTGCGCGGATCCCCAGGCTCGACCGCGGCGTCGGCCAGGATGATTCGGTGCCACTCGGCAGCGTCGTCGCACGGGTCATCGAGACGCCGGGCCACACCTCCGGCCACATCGCCTTTTATATCGAGGCCGGCAAGGCCCTGTTCTGCGGCGACACGCTGTTCGCGCTCGGCTGCGGGCGGGTCTTCGAGGGCACCCCGGCCGAGATGTGGGAGAGCCTGCTGCGGCTGCGCGCGCTGCCGGATACGACCCGGATCTATTGCGGCCACGAATATACCGAGAGCAATGCGCGCTTTGCCCGCGCGATCGATCCTGCCAATCCGGTGCTCGAGGCCTATGCCGAGGACATCGCCTCGATGCGTCGTGCCGGCGCGCCGACGATCCCGGCCCAGCTCGGCCGCGAGAAGCTGACCAACCCGTTCCTGCGCTGCGATGTGCCGGCTTTCCAGGAGGCCGTGGGGATGAAGGGGGCGGCTCCCGCGGAGGTGTTCGCCGCGGTCCGCCGGCGCAAGGACGAGTTCCGGGGCTGACG
This sequence comes from uncultured Mycobacteriaceae bacterium, assembly GCA_964406375.1. Classification (GTDB taxonomy): domain Bacteria; phylum Pseudomonadota; class Alphaproteobacteria; order DSM-16000; family Inquilinaceae; genus CAYORM01. The sequence continues at coordinate 47,109 of CAYORM010000009.1, forward strand.
CGATGCGCCTCCTGACGCTGGCGACCTCGCCCTTCGGCCGGAAATGCCACGCCGCGGCGATCGAGCTCGGCCTCGCCGACCGCATCGCGATCATCGAGACGCCGCCGGCCGGCCCGGACAATCCCAACCCGCTCGCCCGGGTGCCGGCGCTCATCCTCGATGATGGCGGGCTTCTCTATGACAGCCGGGTGATCTGCGAGTATCTCGACGCGCTCGCCGGCGGGGATCGCCTGTTCCCGGCGGATGGCGCGGCGCGCTGGACGGCGCTGCGTCTGCAGGCGCTGGGTGACGGGATCGGCGATGCGGCCGTCGCCCGCCGCGGTGAGAGCCTGCGGCCCGATGGCGAGAAATCACCGCGCGCCCTCGCCAAATACGCCGCCGAAACCGCGGCGGCCTGCGACCGGCTCGAGGATGAGGTGGCCGCGCTCGGCGACCCTGCTGCCGCGATGCCGACGATCGGTGCGCTCGCCGTCGCAGCGGCGCTCGCCTATCTCGATCTGCGGTTCGCCGACGAGCCCTGGCGCCCCTCGCGCCCGCGCCTCGCCCAATGGTATGCGGGCTTTTCATCCCGCCGGAGCTGGCGGTCTACGGCACCCTGACCGACCTCAGCCCTGTGCCGCCGAGAGGGTGCGCACGAAGACGTCGATCGGTGTCTCGTCGACGGCGAGGCCGGCGGGCACCGAGAAATGACCCTGCGGCCGCAGGAACAGCCGGTCGGCAGCGACGCCCCAGCGCCGGGCGATGGCGAGGCCGGCCTCGAACGGCGTGACGCTGTCCTTCTGGCCGAGCACCATGACGATCCGTTCCGGCCCCATCACCGGCATGCCGAGCGGGTTGGTCAGCACGCTCCATCGCTGCAGCGCCGGGGCCGTCCAGCCGCGCCGGAGGAGCTGGCGGTCGAGCCCGAAGGCCCGGGCCAGCGTTCCGGAGAGACCGATCAGATCCATCCCCTCCGCCGTCGTGAACAGCAGCATGGCATCGGGTCGTGCCGCCTCCGGCCAGCCCTGGGCATGGGTCGCGGCGAGTTGCGCTGTGAGGCTGCCGAGGCTGTGTCCGACCCAGCCCACCGGCGCGCCGCCGATCCGCCGCGCCCAGGCGGTGAGGACGGCGAGCTCCGGCAGCGCCGCGGCAAAGAAATCGAGCGGGCCGAGCGGCGTCGTCGCGACGAAGGGCTCGCCGCCATACCAGCCGCGCGGGCGGCGGCTGCCATGCCATGGCGCCTCGGGCGCGATCACCCGCAGGCCGCGGCGCACCAGCCGCTCGACCTCGCCGACGGGCATGCGCATCTGGTCGCTCTCGATCCCGATGCCGTGCAGATGCAGGACGGTCGGCGGGTTGCTGACGCCGCTCGGTTCCCAGACATGGGCGCGGCAGGGCGTGTCCATCCACCCGGTAGAGGGACCGAACTGGATCCAGTACTCATCGCCCCAGGGGCCGGGCAGGCGCCGCGTCGGCACCACGGATTGCGCCGCCTGGGCGAGGTCGAAGGGCAGGGCGTAGGCGGTGTCCGGATCGGCCAGCCGCGCACCGTGCCGTGCCTCGACCATTTCGGCGGTCGGGGTGTCCCAGCGGCAGGCCGGCACCCGCCGGTTGCGTGCGAGGAAGGCGAAGCGGAAGCGTGCCGTGGCCAGCGCATGCGCGGCATCGAGCCGCGACTCCTCGGCCGCGACCGCTTCGGCCAGCGGTCCGGCGGAGGAGGCCATGAGCATCGCCCAGTCCTGCTCGGCGGTCTCGGCCCTCAGGCGCAGCGTCTCCACCTCGTCCAGCGCCCGCTGCAGCCAGCCCAACCGGGTGAGGGCGCCCTGCTCGATCCCGACGCCTTCGGCGAAGGGCGCGATTTCGCCGCCCGCGGCGGTCGCCGCCGCCCAGGCGCGCGACATCGGGAACCACCAGTCGCGGAACAGCGCCAGTGACACGCTGTCGAGCCAGGGCCGCGCGACGAAGGCGCCGATGCGCCCCCGCAGGAAACGCCGCAGATCCGGCCGGGGGCGCAGCCGCGTGGCCCGCGCATCGGCGCGCTGGGCATGGGACAACCGGATGACCCGGCGCAGTTCCGGCCAGGCGATCAGCGCCTCGGCCTCCGCCAGCGTCGCCCACCGTGCCTCCCGCGCATCGTCGGCGGCAACCGGCTCACCCGACTGCCATTCGGCGGCGACGTCGACGATGGTGTAGTGCCATTCGGGGCGCCCGTCGGCATCGCGGTGAATGCTGTCGACGGCAGTGACGATGCGCACCGGCACGACCGTGATACCGGTCTCCTCATGCACCTCCCGCGCCGCCGCCTCGAACAGCGTCTCGCCGATCTCCTGCCGGCCGCCGGGAATGCTCCACTCGCCGGCCTGCGGCGGTTTGTTGCGGCGGATCAGCAGCAGCCGGTCGTCGCGCCAGACCAGCGCGCCGACGCCGACGACCGGGCTCTTCGGGTAGGGGGCGGAAGACATCCCGGTTCTTGTGGACCTCGCGCGACGCTTACTGGAAGGCGACTTCGGCGAAGCTGCGCAGCTTGCGGCTGTGCAGCTCCGACAGGCTCAACTCGCGCAGGCGTTCGAGCGCGCGCAGCCCGATCTCGAGATGCTGGTTGACCTGCCGCTTGTAGAAGGCATCGGCCATGCCGGGCAGCTTCAGCTCGCCGTGCAGCGGCTTGTCCGAGACGCAGAGCAGCGTGCCATAGGGCACGCGGAAGCGGAAACCGTTGGCGGCGATCGTGGCGCTTTCCATGTCGAGCGCGATCGCCCGGCTCTGGCTGAAGCGCTGCGCCGGCTCGCGCTGGTCGCGCAGCTCCCAGTTGCGGTTGTCGATCGTCGCGACCGTGCCGGTGCGCATGATCGATTTCAGCGCAAGGCCGCTGAGGCCGGTGACCTCCGCCACCGCCCGTTCCAGCGCGACCTGGATCTCGGCGAGGGCCGGGATGGGGATCCACACCGGCAGATCGGCGTCGAGCACGTGATCCTCGCGCACATAGCCATGCGCGAGCACGTAATCGCCGAGCTTCTGGCTGTTCCGCAGCCCGGCGCAATGACCCAGCATCAGCCAGGCATGCGGGCGTAGCACCGCGATGTGGTCGGTGATCGTCTTGGCATTGGACGGGCCGACGCCGATGTTCACCATGGGGATGCCCGCATGGCCGGGACGGACCAGGTGATAGGCCGGCATCTGTGGCAGCCGACCGGCCGGCGGGCCCTTGCTGCGGCCGCCGGGCAGGGTGATCCGCTCGCCCGGCTCGACGAAGGCGGTATAGCCGCCGCCATCGCCCTGCATCAGCGCATGCGCGGTGCGCACGAACTGGTCGATGTAGAACTGGTAATTGGTGAACAGGACGAAGTTCTGGAAGTGCTGGCACCCTGTCGCCGTATAGTGCTTCAGTCGGTGCAGCGAGTAGTCGATGCGCGGCGCTGTGAACAGGGCGAGCGGCGCCGGTTCACCCGGCGGTACGCGATGGGTGCCATTGACGATGCTGTCATCCATCAGCGCGAGATCCGGCACGTCGAACAGCGTGCGCAGCCCGCGCATATGGCCGGGGTCGAGATCGGCCTCGACATGCATCCCGTGGGGGAAGGCGAAATGGACCGGGATCGGCGTGTCGCTGATGCCGATCTCGACCGGACCCTGATGGTTGCGCAGCAGCAACTCGAGCTGCTCGGTCAGATAGCGCCGGAACAGGTCGGGCCGGGTGATCGTCGTGGCATAGTCGCCCGGCTGGTCGATGAAGCCATAGGCCAGCCGGGTATCGGCCCGGCTGAAATCCGTCACACGGATCCGGATATAGGGGTAGCAGGCGCGGACCCGGCCCTCCGGCGTCGCGCCGGCGACGAAGCGGGCGAAGGCGGTCTGCAGGTGACCGACCGCCGCGCCATAGAGCTGTTCCAGCCGATCGACGGCGGCCTCCGCCGAATCGAAGAGGGCGGGCTCGGCCGTCAGCGCTTCGGATGGTGTCATGTGAGACCCATCAGGCTGCGGGCGAAGCTCCGGGCGTCGAAAGGTCTCAGATCGTCAATCCCCTCGCCGACGCCGATGGCGTGCACCGGCAGGCCGAAGCGTTCGGCCAGCGCCACCAGCACGCCGCCACGCGCCGATCCGTCGAGCTTGGTGACGACGAGGCCGTTGACCGCGACCATCTCGCGGAAGGTCTCGACCTGGGCATGGGCGTTCTGGCCGGTGGTCGCGTCGAGCACCAGGATCACGCTGTGCGGCGCCGTCGGATCCTGCTTCTTCAGCACCCGGACGATCTTGGCCAGCTCGGCCATCAGATTGTCCTTGTTGTGCAGGCGACCGGCCGTGTCGATCGCCAGCACCTCGGTGCCGGTGGCCCGGGCCCGGGCCAGCGCGTCGAAGGCGAGGCCGGCGGCATCCGAACCGGAAGGGGCGGTGAGAACCGGGCAGCCCGACCGATCGCCCCAGACCTTGAGCTGCTCGACCGCCGCGGCGCGGAAGGTGTCGCCGGCGGCGATCATCACTGAGCGGCCCTCGTCGCGCCATTGATGGGCGAGCTTGCCAATCGTCGTCGTCTTGCCGGTGCCGTTGACGCCGACGACCAGCACGACATGCGGTCGCCTGTCGGGGTCCAGCGTCAGCGGCACCGCCACCGGCTCGAGAATTGTCGCCACCTGGGCCGCGAGGGTCTCGCGCACCTCCTCGGGGCTGACATCCTTGCCGAACCGGTTGCGCCCCAGCGTCTCGGCCAGCCGGGCCGCCGTCGCCGGTCCGAGATCGGCCTGGATGAGCAGTTCCTCCAGCTCCTCCAGCGTCAGATGGTCGAGCTTGCGCTTGGTGAAGATGCTCGTGATGCCGTCGGTCAGCTTGCTCGACGACTTGGCGAGCCCGTCCTTCAGGCGCGCGAACCAGCCCTTCTTCGGGGCGTCCTGTGCTTCTTCGGTCATGCCCCTTCCTACACCCCGGGCTCAAAATCCGTAAGGCGGCGCAGGCGCAGCGCCCGACCGCCCACGGCCGGGGCGAGCCGTCAGCCCAGGGGCAGGCACCCCTCGAAGCTCGTCTCGGCCGCGCCGGTCATCACCACATGGGCATCCGACTCGCGCCATTCGAGCGCCAGCTCGCCACCATCGAGCCGGATCGCCATCCGCCTGTCGGCGAGGCCCCGCCTGACCGCGGCGACAGCGGCGGCACAGGCGCCCGACCCGCAGGCGAGGGTGATGCCGACCCCGCGCTCCCAGACACGCAGCCGCAGCCGGCCCCGATCGACCACCTCGACGATCTCGACATTGGTCCGGGCCGGGAAGAGTGGATGGTGCTCGATCTTCGGGCCGACGGCCGCGAGATCGACGGCTTCCGCCTGCGGCACGAAGAAGACGACGTGCGGGTTGCCCATCGAGACCGCGGCCGGGTCGGCGAGCCCATCCACCGCGATCGGCAGATGCAGCGTGTCGAGCTCGCGGGCGAGCGGGATGTCCGCCCAGCCGAGGCGCGGCTGGCCCATATCCACCGCAACCAGGCCGTCCGCCGCTCGCCAGCAGGGCAACAATCCGGCACGGGTCTCGACCGTGACGGCATCGCGGCCGCTCTCGTGCATTGCCAGCGCAGCGACGCAGCGCGTGCCGTTGCCGCAGGCCTCGGATTCGCTGCCATCAGCATTGAGGATGCGCATGAAGAGATCGGCCTCACGCTGCCGCGGTGGTTCGATCACGAGGAGCTGATCGAAGCCGACGCCGCGATGGCGGTCGGCGATCCGCATCGCCAGCGCCGGAGGGATCCTGACCGGCCGCTCCCGCGCATCGACGACGACGAAATCATTGCCGATGCCATGCATCTTCCGGAAGGGCAGGTGGTTCATCGCGTGCCTCTCAAGCTCGCGCGGAATGTCGCGGCGCGGGCGCTCCGGCGCAAGCCGCGGGTCATGCAACCGCGGCGAGGCTCCCCTTCACCGGCCGCCCCATGCGCCGATCCACCGCGGCCCGACCGACCATGAGGCGCGTGATTCGGGCTTGCCGCCACCGGCCCCGTCGGGCGACATCGCGCCATGCATGCGCCCACCGATAGCGGCGTTCCGGCCGGTCGCCACGGCGTCGGCCTCTCCGAAGGCGATGTCGCCGCGGTCGATGTCCTCGGCCGCGACTATGACAGGATCCTGCTCGTCGCCAACAACCCGATCCTCGGCGACGGGCTGTTCGAGCGACTGGCGATCGGCGACCGCGACCTCGTCATCCAATTCAACGCCTGCCTGCATTTCGACCGGCTGCGGCAGCGACCCGGCCATCGCGCCTATGCGGTCAACCGCACGATTATCGAGCAGCCCGGCTTTCTGGATGGCGACCGGCCGATCCACCCGTTCGACGAGCGCCCGGGCGCGGCGATGATCTTCGTCACCGGCCAGCCGCCGGCGCCCGACGGCGTCGTCGGCCGCTGGCTCGAGGCGCGGCGGGACCGGCTGACCGTCATCGTGCCGACGCCCGGCCGGGGGCGGGACGAGGTGCCGGACTATCCGGCAGACAAGCGGCCCTCGACCGGTTTTGCCATGCTGCTCCTGCTGCGCTGGGCCAGGCGGCTGCAGGCCGTGGACGGACGTCCGCCCGTTCCCCTCATCCTCGTCGGTTTCACCGCGCGGGGCATTCCGATGCATGGCTGGGCGTATGAGCGCCGCTGGCTCGACGCCCATCCGGAGATCGAGCGCCGGCACGATCCCTGGCGCCTGCCGAAGACGCTGTGGTGGACCCTCGCCGGCAAGAAGCTGCAGAAGTTCCGCCGCCGGGTCGGCGGCTCCGCCGGACTGCCGATCGGGCGGATCTGAGGGGCGGCGGTCAGCCGCGGCTCGTCAGGGCGCAGAGCAGGGTGAACAGGCGCCGCGCCGTCGGATGATCGATCTCGGCATGGCCCGCCACCCGTTCGCGTAGCAGATCGGCCCCTTCGTCGTGCAGGCCGCGGCGCCCCATGTCCAGCGTCTCGATCCGGCCCGGCGCGGCGCTGCGGATCGCCTCGTAATAGCTGTCACAGACCGTCAGATAGTCGCGCACCAGCCGCCGGAACGGGACGGTGCCGAGATGAAAGCTGCCGAGCGGCTGCGCATCCTGTGCCTGCAGGTCGAAGAGAAGGCGCGCCGGGGCCGGTCGCAGATGCAGCCGATAGGGGCCAGGCGGTCCGGTGATCAGCCGGAAATGATTGTCCGCGATCAGGTCGTGTACCGCCACCTGCCGTTCATGCGCCGCCTCCGGTGAACGCGGTGCGGCGATCCGGCCGTCGAGGGTGACCTGAATCAGCCGGTGGCGCGGGTCGCGCACCGTCATGCCGCACCCGGGTCAGGCGGGCAGGCGGCGGGCGATCGACAGGGCATGCGCCTCGAGCCCCTCCGCGCGTGCGAGAGCGATCGCCGCCGGGCCGATCGCGGCGAGCGCGCCGGGCGGGCAATCGACATAGGTCGTGCGCTTGAGGAAGTCGAAGACCGAAAGACCGCTCGAGAACCGCGCACTGCGTGCCGTGGGCAGCACGTGATTGGGGCCGGCGACATAGTCGCCGACCGCCTCCGGTGCATGACGGCCGAGGAAGGCCGCGCCGGCGTGGCGGATGCGGGCGAAGATCGCGTGCGGATCGGCGACGGCGAGTTCCAGATGCTCCGGCGCGATGCGGTCGACCAGCGGCGGCGCTTCGGAGGCGAGCGAGCCGACCAGGATGATCGCGCCATGGTCGCGCCAGGAGGCGCCGGCGATCGCGGCGCGCGGCAGAGTCGCGAGATGGCGGTCGACCGCGGCGGCCACCGCATCGGCGAAGCCGGCATCGTCGCAGATCAGCACCGCCTGGGCGTCGGCGTCGTGCTCGGCCTGCGACAGGAGGTCCATCGCGGTGTCGGCCGGATCATTCGCCGCATCGGCGACAATGAGGATCTCCGAGGGGCCGGCGATCATGTCGATCCCGACCGTGCCGAAGACCTGGCGCTTGGCCTCCGCGACATAGGCGTTGCCAGGGCCGACGATCTTGTCGACCGGGGCGATCGTCGCCGTGCCATAGGCGAGCGCGGCGACGGCCTGCGCGCCGCCGATCCGCCAGATCTCGTCGATTCCGGCCCGCCGGGCCGCCGCCAGTACCAGCGGGTTGAGGTGACCTTCCGGCGCCGGTACCGCCATCGCGATCCGCTGCACGCCGGCGACGCGCGCGGGCAGGGCGTTCATCAGCACCGAGCTCGGATAACTCGCGAGCCCGCCGGGGACATAAAGGCCGACCGCATCGATCGCGGTCCAGCGGATGCCGAGGCCGACACCCTCCGGATCCGTATGGGCGAGATCGGCCGGGCGCTGCAGCGCATGGAACGCCTCGATCCGCCGGGCCGCGAGGTCGAGCGCCACAAGAAGAGCAGGATCGACTTGCCGCTCGGCCTCCTCGACCTCCTCCGCCGTGACGCGCAGCGGCGCGCGATGCCGGTCGAAGCGCCAGGTCAGCCGTTCGAGCGCCGCATCGCCGTCGCGGCGGACCTCGGCGAGGATGTCAGAGACCGCGGCCGCAACATCGGCCTCGGCACCGCGGCGTCGGCCGACGAAGGCGGCGAAGGCGGCCTCGAAGCCGGGATCACGCGTGTCGAGCCTGATGGCCATCCACAGCCTCACGGAAACGGTCGAGCCAGTAGGCGACCTCCTCGGGTCGCGTCTTGGCGGCGGTACGGTTGACGATCAGCCGCGAGGTGATGTCGGCGATGTGCTCGACCTCGCGCAGACCGTTCGCCTTGAGCGTGGCGCCCGAGGAGACGAGGTCGACGATGCGGCGGCACAGGCCGAGTCGCGGCGCCAGTTCCATCGCACCGTTCAGCTTGATGCACTCGGCTTGCACGCCGCGCGCCGCGAAATGCCGCCGCGTCACCGCGGGGTATTTCGTCGCGACCCGGATATGGCTCCAGCGGCGCGGGTCATCGGTCTCGGCCAGCGCCTCGGGCTCGGCGACGGCGAGGCGGCAGGCGCCGACCGCGAGATCGAGCGGCGCATAGATCTCGGGATAGTCGAACTCCATCAGCACGTCGTTGCCGGCGATGCCGAGCTGCGCGGCGCCGAAGGCGACGAAGGTCGCGACGTCGAAGGACCGGACCCGGATCAGCCTGACCTCGGGCCGGTTGGTCGCGAAGGACAGGCCGCGATGGCGCGGATCGTCGAAGGCGGGTTCGGGCTCCAGCCCCGCGGCCCGCATCAGCGGCCGCACCTCGTCGAGGATCCGGCCCTTCGGGACGGCGATGACCAGCGCGCCGTCCGCCGCTGCCGCTTCCGACGCGGTCTGCTGCCCGGCCTCAAGGGGGGTCATGACCGCCCGTCCTCGACCGCGTCGTGGCGCGGTCGCCACAAGGTGGGCCAGGGAAGGCCGCGGTCCTCCAGCCGGACATCGAGTGCATCGATGACGAGTCTGATCGCCGCGTCGCCCGCGAAGTCGATCGTCAGGATGTCCTTCTTCTCCAGCCGCACCGCCAGGACGGAGAGCATCCGTCCGCGCTCGCCCGCCGGGTCGATGCCGCGCCGACGGACGGTGGTGACGGATTCGAAGCGGACGCCGCACAGGGTCCGGCTCCACACCGTCCGGCCGTCGACCTCGGCGGGGGGGATGTTCCAGCAGAAGCGGTTGACGACCATCACGAAGCGGCGGGCCACCGGCTCCCAGGTCATGTCATGCACCGGCAGGATGGCGTCCTGGAGCTGGGCCGAGAGGATGGCGAGATCCTCCTCGTCCCGTGCCCTCAGCCGCAGCGGCGTATCCCCGTCGGGTGTCGCGCGCGGGTCACGCTCCGGCATGGCGCTCAGTCCTGCACCCGCTCGACCACGGCACCGACGGCGGCGAGCTTCTCCTCCAGCCGCTCATAGCCGCGGTCGAGATGGTACACGCGGTTGAGGACGGTCTCGCCCTGCGCGACCAGCCCCGCGATCACCAGCGACACGCTGGCGCGCAGATCGGTCGCCATCACCGGTGCGCCGGTCAGTTTCGGCACGCCACGGACCAGCGCCGAAGCGCCGTGGACCGTGATGTTCGCGCCCATGCGCGCCAGCTCCGGCACATGCATGAAGCGGTTCTCGAAGATGGTTTCGGTGATCATCGCGGCACCCTCGGCCGTCGTCATCAGCCCCATCATCTGCGCTTGCAGGTCGGTCGGGAAGCCGGGATACGGCTCGGTCATCACGTCGACGCCGAGCAGCGCGCCGGCGCGCGACACCCGGATCCCGTCGGCCGTCGGCTCGATGATGACCCCGCTCTCGCGCAGCAGCTTCGCGGCCGCCTCGATCAGCTCGACCCGCGTCCCCACCAGCTCGACCGATCCGCCGGTTGCGGCCACGGCCATCGCATAGGTGCCGGTCTCGATCCGGTCGGGCACGATATGATGGCGGGCGCCGTGCAGCCGGTCGACGCCCTCGATGCGGATCGTGTCGGTCCCCGCGCCCGAGATCCGGGCGCCCATGGCGATGAGGCAGGTGGCGAGATCGACGATCTCCGGCTCGCGGGCGGCGTTGACCAGCACCGTCTCGCCGCGGGCGAGGGTGGCGGCCATCATGACGTTCTCGGTGGCCCCCACCGAGACCTTGGGAAAGACGATGCGCGCGCCGGTCAGCCCGCGCGGCGCCCGCGCCTCGATATAGCCCTCCACCACCGTGGTCTCGGCGCCGAGGGCCTCGAGCCCCATCACGTGTAGATCCACCGGCCGGGTGCCGATGGCGCAGCCGCCGGGCAGCGATACCCGGGCCTGCCCCTCGCGAGCCACCAGCGGGCCGAGCACCAGGACGCTCGCCCGCATCTTGCGCACGATGTCGTAGGGGGCGGTGGTGCTGGTGATGCGCCGCGCCGTCAGCGTCGTGGTCATGCCCGCGCCGGCGCCGCCATTGCTGCCGTCGACGACGATGTCGACGCCGTGTTGGGCCAGCAGGCTCGCCAGCGTGGTGATGTCGGCGAGATGCGGCAGGTTGGTCAGCGTCAGCGGCTCGTCGGTGAGCAGGCTCGCGACCATCAGCGGCAGCGCCGCGTTCTTGGCGCCGCTGATTCGGATCTGACCGCTGAGAGGGCGGCCGCCGCGGATACGGATCTTGTCCATCGGGTCTGGGTCCGGCGTTCGGCTGAGGGGCGGGCGGCCTAGAGCTTGGGCAGGGTCACGCCGGTCTGCCGCATGTATTTGCCGGCGCGGTCGGCATAGGAGACCTCACAAGGGCGGTCACCCTTGAGGAAGAGGAACTGGCATGCCCCCTCATGGGCGTAGATCTTCGCCGGCAGCGGCGTGGTGTTCGAGAACTCGAGCGTCACATGCCCTTCCCATTCCGGTTCGAGCGGCGTGACGTTCACGATGATCCCGCAGCGGGCATAGGTCGATTTGCCGAGGCAGATGACCAGCACGTCGCGCGGGATGCGGAAATACTCCACCGTCCGGGCAAGGGCGAAGGAGTTAGGCGGGATGATGCAGACCGGCCCCTTTCGTTCCACGAAGCTCTGCGAGGAGAAGTTCTTCGGGTCGACGAGGGCGTTGTCGACATTGGTGAAGATCAGGAAATCGTCGGAGACCCGTGCATCGTAGCCATAGCTCGACAGCCCGTAGGAGATCGTGCCCTCGCGATGCTGGCGCTCGACGAAGGGCTCGATCATCCGATCCGCAAGCGCCCGCTCGCGGATCCAGCTATCGGACATGATCGTCATCCGCCACCGCCTTCCTCGCCCGGCCGCACGCCCGCCGGGCCACTCGCATCCGGCCGCCCGCCCGTCGCAGGCGGCGTCCCCGTCATCGCGGCCCGCCGGGCGCGCGCCTGCGCCTTGCGCTTGAGCAGGTTCTCCCTGAGCGCTGCCGCCTCGCGGCTGCGTCGCCGCTCCGCCTCGCTGCGACGATCCGCGGTATCCGGGGGTTCGACCATGGCCGACCTGCATGGCAGAACGTGCCGGCGGGTGCAACCGCGCGGCGCGCAGGCGAGACCGGCCGACGCAGCGTCCCCCGCGCATCCCCGGCCGGCGCCGGGGCCGCCATGGTTTCCTCGGCGGGGCCCGGGGGCTATATCGGGGCCGCTCCCGGGGACCCGCCATGATCGTGCTCGGCATCGAAACCTCCTGCGACGAAACCGCGGCCGCCCTGGTCGCCGATGACCGACGCATTCTGTCCAATGTCGTGCTGAGCCAGATCACCGATCACGCTCCCTATGGCGGTGTCGTGCCGGAGGTTGCGGCCCGGGCCCATCTCGCCCATCTCGACGGGGTGCTGCGCCGGGCGCTCGCCGAGGCAGGCAAGGGGCTCGGCGATCTCGCGGGCATCGCCGCGACCGCGGGGCCGGGCCTGATCGGCGGCCTCGCCGTCGGCACGATGACCGCCAAGGCGATCGCCGCCGCGACGGGGCTGCCCTATCTCGCGATCAACCATCTCGAAGGTCATGCGCTGACCGCACGGCTGACCGAGGGGATCGACTTCCCCTATCTGATGCTCCTTGTCTCCGGCGGGCATTGCCAGCTCCTGCTGGTCGAGGGGGTCGGCCGTTACCGCCGCTGGGGCACGACCATCGACGATGCGGTTGGTGAGGCCTTCGACAAGACGGCGAAGCTGCTCGGCCTCGGCCATCCCGGCGGGCCGCGCGTCGAGGCCGCGGCCCGCGGCGGCGATCCGACGCGCTTTGCACTGCCCCGGCCGATGATCGGCCGGCCGGATTGCGACTTCTCCTTCTCGGGCCTCAAGACCGCGGTCAGGCGTCTCGTCGAGACGCGCGCGGCGGCTTCAGGCGGGACGCTGCCGGCGCAGGACGTCGCCGATCTCGCCGCGGGATTCCAGGCGGCGGTCGCGGCCTCGCTCGCCGATCGTACTGCGCGGGCAGCGGCCCGATTCACCGCGCTTCATCCCGGCAAGGGGGCGCTTGTCGTCGCCGGCGGCGTCGCTGCCAACCGCGCGGTGCGGACGGCGCTCGCCGCGGTGGCCGCGGGTGCCGGGCTGCCCTTCATCGCGCCGCCCCCCGCCTTGTGCGGCGACAATGCGGCGATGATCGCCTGGGCCGGGCTCGAACGGCTGCGGCTCGGCTTCGCCGATCCGCTCGATGTGGCGCCGCGCCCGCGCTGGCCGCTCGATCCCGGTGCCGCGCCCGCCCCCTTCGCCGGGGTCAAGGCGTGACACGGATCGCGGTGCTCGGCGCCGGGGCCTGGGGCACGGCGCTCGCTACCATGCTGGCCGGGGCGGGGCATGGGGTCACGCTCTGGGCGCGCGATGCGGCCCGGGCGGCGGCGATCGCCCGGACCGGCCGCAACGACGCCTATCTCCCCGGCGTGACGCTCGATCCGCGGCTCGCCGTCGTCGCGGGGCCGGCGGCCGGCGCGGTCGCGGACGCCGCCATGCTGATCCTCGCCGTGCCCGCCCAGCATCTCGGTGCGCTGCTGGCGGGGCTCACCGGGGGAGGTGCGGTAGCGGCGGGAGAGGTGCCGCTCGTCGTCACTGCCAAGGGGATCGAGCGGGAGAGCGGCCTTTTCATGGACGAGGTGGCGGCGCGCGCGCTGCCGCAGGCGCCGGTGGCGCTGCTTTCCGGGCCGAGCTTCGCCGCCGAAGTCGCCCGCGGCCTGCCCGCCGCGGTGACTCTCGCCTGCCGCGACGAGGCACTCGGCGCCCGGCTCGCCCGCACCATCGCGCGGCGGACCTTCCGTTGCTACTGGACCGACGACGTCCGCGGCGTGGCGCTCGGCGGGGCGCTGAAGAATGTGCTGGCGATCGCTGCCGGCATCGTGACGGGCCGTGGCCTCGGCGAGAATGCGCGCGCCGCGCTGCTGACGCGCGGCCTCGCCGAGATGATGCGGCTCGGCGCCGCGCTCGGCGGTCGTCCGGAGACGCTGACCGGGCTTGCCGGCCTCGGCGATCTGATGCTGACGGCGACGAGCGCCACCAGCCGCAACACCGCCTTCGGCATCGCGCTGGCGCGCGGCGAGCGCCGGGCGGCGGGGGAGGGGGGCGGCGGTCCGGTCACCGAGGGTGTGTTCACGGCGGCGGCGGCCCTCGCGCTCGGCCGGCGCCATGGCGTCGAACTGCCGGTGACCGAGGCGGTCGATGCGGTGCTCGCCGGCCGTCTGACCATCGACGAGGCGGTGCTGCGGCTCCTCGACCGGCCGGTGCGGGCGGAGGCCGGATCCCGCCGCGGTTGACCGGCGGCGCCGAGGGGTCTAGATACCCGGCATCGGGCGGCACGGCGCCGCCCGGCCGCCTCTGGGCGCCCGCCGGTCCGCGAGTCTCGCGCACTGGCGATTTTGCTTTGGGCGGACGGTATCAGGTCTCGGCACCAACCGGCGGATGGGCAGATGTTCGATGGGTTGAGCGGTCGTCTCGGCGACATCTTCGACCGGCTGCGCCGCCGTGGCGCCTTGTCGGAATCCGACGTCCAGGCGGCGATGCGCGAGGTGCGGATCGCACTGCTCGAGGCGGATGTCGCGCTGCCGGTCGTCAAGGAGTTCATCGAGGCGGCCCGCAGCCGCGCGGTCGGGCAGGAGGTCCTGCGTTCGGTTACGCCGGGGCAGCAGGTCGTCAAGATCGTCCATGACTGCCTCGTCGAGATGCTCGGCGGCACGCCGGGAGCATCGCCGGACATGGCGGGCCCGCTGCCGCTCGATCTCGCGGCGGTGCCGCCGGTTCCGGTGCTGATGGTCGGCCTGCAGGGCTCGGGCAAGACCACGACCACCGGCAAGATCGCGCTGCGCCTGAAGACGCGCGAGCGCAAGAAGGTCCTGATGGCCTCGCTCGACACCCGCCGTCCAGCGGCACAGGAGCAGCTGCGCGTCCTCGGCGAGCAGGTGGGTGTCGCCACCCTGCCCATCATTCCCGGCCAGGAGCCGGTCGCGATCGCCCGGCGTGCAATGGAGCGCGGCCGCCTCGAAGGGTTCGATGTCGTCCTGCTCGACACCGCCGGCCGCCTCGCGATCGACGAGCCGCTGATGCAGGAGGTGGTGGCGATCCGGGACGCGGTGCGGCCCGTCGAGACGCTGCTGGTCGCCGATGCGATGACCGGCCAGGACGCCGTCAACGTCGCGCGGACCTTCAACGAGCGGGTCGGCGTCACCGGGATCGTGCTGACCCGCGTCGACGGTGACGGGCGTGGCGGTGCCGCGCTGTCGATGCGCGCCGTCACTGGCCGCCCGATCAAGCTGATCGGCGTCGGCGAGAAGATGGACGCGCTCGAGCCGTTCCATCCCGACCGGATCGCCAACCGCATCCTCGGCATGGGCGACGTCGTCAGCCTCGTCGAGCGTGCGGCGGAGACCTTCGAGAAGGCCGAGGCGGAGAAGCTCGCCAAGAAGATCCAGAAGGGGGAGTTCGACCTCGAGGATCTCGCCGCGCAGCTCCGCCAGATGCGCAAGATGGGCGGGGTGCAGGGACTGCTCGGATTGCTGCCGGGCATCGGCAAGATGAAAGAGCAGATGAAGACGGCCGGGCTCGACGATCGGATGATCAAGCGCCAGGAGGCAATCATCTCCTCGATGACCGTGCTTGAGCGCCGCAACCCGAAGATCATCCACGCCAAGCGGAAGATGCGCATCGCCGCCGGCTCGGGCACGACGGTGCAGGACGTCAACAAGCTGCTCAAGCAGCACCAGCAGATGGCCGACATGATGAAGCGGGTGAAGAAGCTGGGGAAGGCCGGGCTGATGCGCGGCATGCCCAAGCTGCCGCCCGGGATGCTGCCTCCGGGCGGCCTCCCCCCCGGCTTCAAGATGTGATCGGCTGACGCGCAACATTGATCAATATAGACTGAAGCAGGAGTTCCAGCGCATGTCCGTGAAGATCCGCCTCGCCCGGGGCGGCGCCAAGAAGCGCCCCTTCTATTCCATCGTCGTCGCCGACACGCGCAGCCCCCGCGACGGGCGCTTCATCGAGAAGATCGGCACCTACAACCCGATGGTCGATCGTGACCATCCCGATCGTGTCCGTCTGGATGCCGACCGGGCGCGGCATTGGCTGTCGGTCGGGGCGCTGCCGACTGATCGCGTCGCGCGCTTTCTGGGGCAGGCCGGCGTGATCGAGGCGCCGGCGGTGCGCGAGACGCCGAAGAAGTCGGCGCCGAAGGCGAAGGCCCAGGAGCGCGCCAAGGCGGCGGCCGCTGCGGCCGAGGCCGGCTGAGTCCGATCCGACGGCGCCGGGCGGCCCTCGGCTGCGGCCGGGGGCTTTGAGGTGCCGCCTTCCGCATCATGCCTGCGACCCGCATCTGCATCGGCCGGATCGCCGGCGCCCATGGCGTCCGCGGCCTCGTCAAGGTCAGGCTGTTCGGTGACGATCCGGAGGCGCTGCGCGCTTACGGCCCGCTCGCCGACGAGCCGGGGCTGCGCCGTTTCGTGGTTCGTGCGGTGCGCCCTGCGCCCGGCGGCGCCCAGGCGACGGTACTCGCCGAGATCGACGGCGTCGCCGATCGGGGCGCGGCCGAGGCGCTGCGCGGCACCACCTTGTGGGTCGACCGTGCGGCGCTGCCGGCGACCGAGGACGAGGACACCTTCTACCATGCCGACCTGATTGGCCTGCGGGCTGATCTGGCGGCGGGTGGGGTGCTGGGCCAGGTCCGGGCGGTGCATGATTTCGGTGCTGGCGAGATGCTGGAGATCGTGCGGGACGAGGGACCGTCGGTGATGGTCCCCTTCACCCGCGCGGCGGTACCGGAGATCGACATCGCCGGCGGCAGGCTCGTCGTCGATCCGCCCGCCGGCCTTCTCGACAGTCCCCGCCGCGGCGGGGCCGGAGAAGAGCCGCCCGGGGATGTGTCCGAGGATGCG
>CAYORM010000009.1:63864-73680 GCA_964406375.1 uncultured Mycobacteriaceae bacterium
GGATGCGGAGGGGCAACGGTGAGCTGGACCGTTCGCGTCCTGACGATCTTCCCGGAGATGTTCCCCGGCCCGCTCGGCCAGTCGCTGGCCGGCCGGGCGCTCGCCCGCGGTGACTGGCGGCTGGAAACGGTGGACATTCGCGACTTCGCGCGCGATAAGCACCGCTCCGTGGACGACGCACCCTTCGGGGGTGGCGCCGGCATGGTCATGCTTCCGGGGCCGATCGATGCTGCGATCTCGGCCGCCCGCCGACCCGGGGAGCGGCTCCTCTATCTCAGCCCGCGCGGGCGCCTGCTCGATCAGGCGCTGGTACGCGAGCTGGCGGCGGAGCCGGCGATCGTGTTGCTGTGCGGTCGTTATGAAGGGGTCGACCAGCGCGTCCTCGACGCTCATGCGGCGGAGGAGGTCAGCCTGGGCGATTTCGTGCTGTCCGGCGGCGAGCCGGCGGCGCTCGTGCTCATCGATGCTGTGGTCCGGCTGCTGCCGGGCGTCATGGGCAATGCCGAGAGCGCGGGCGAGGAGAGTTTCGGGTCCGAGTTCGGTGCGGGACTCCTGGAGTATCCGCACTATACCCGGCCCGCTTTATGGCAGGGCGCCGACGGCGTGCCCCGTGCCGTGCCGGAGGTCCTGGTCTCCGGCCATCACGGGAAGGTCGAGCGGTGGCGGCTGGAACAGGCGGAAAGGATCACCCGGGAGCGACGCCCGGACCTCTGGCAACGTTACCTCGCCGCGGCTGGCGGCGAGCGCCCCAAAGGGGCAGGCCATGTCCGAAAGCGCCCGGGGAACACTACGTCCGACGCTGCGGCAGCGGCTGCGGCGACCGACGAGAAGAGGAAAGAAGGACGGTCGTCATGAACCTCATCCAGCAGCTCGAGCAGGAGCAGATCGACAAGCTCACCGCCGAGCGTCCGGTGCCGGATTTCGGCCCGGGCGACACGCTGCGTGTCAATGTGAAGGTGGTCGAGGGGACGCGCGAGCGTATCCAGGCCTATGAGGGCGTCTGCATCGGCCGCAAGAACGCCGGCATCAACAGCCACTTCACGGTCCGCAAGATCAGCTATGGCGAGGGCGTCGAGCGCGTCTTCCCGCTGTACAGCCCGCGGATCGACTCGATCGTCGTCGTGCGCCGCGGCGCGGTGCGGCGCGCGAAGCTCTATTACCTGCGCGGCCGCCGCGGCAAGTCGGCCCGGATCGCCGAGAAGCGCGAGGTGCGGTCCGACAGCCAGGGCTGAGCCCTGGCGAGCGGCGCCGAATGAACGAGGCCCGGCCGGAGCGATCCGGCCGGGCCTTTCTCTTTTCGTCGGACCGGCCGCTTCATCCGGGGGCGTCGCGGCAGCAGTACCGGCCGGGCGGCAGGCCTCTTCAGTCGAAGCGGTAGCCGATCCTGAGACCGACATTGTCCATCGCCGGATTCTCGTCGGAATCGCCGAGGATCGCGCCGGTCGACATGTGCTCCCAGAACAGGGAGACGCCGAAGCCGTTGTCGAACCGCCAGCCGAGATCGGCACCGAAACGGAACAGGACGGGCGAGCCGAGTGCCAGCCGGTCCTCCGGCGCATCCTCGTCATGGATGTAGCCGTCATGCACGGCAAGCCCGAGGAAGCCCTCGGCGAAGAAACCCGGCTCGAAGGTGTAGCCCCAGGTCAGGCCGGCATAGGCGTGGTTCGTCTGGCCCGCTGTCGACAGGCCGAAGCCGATATGCGGCCGGGGCGAGCCGAGAAAGGCCAGCCCCTCCGGCGCCGTGAAGAGCAGCTCCCCGCCGATGTCGAGCCCGTCCTCGACGTCATGGCTGAACGGGTCCAGCGTGATGTCGCCGCGCAGGTCGATGAAGTCCACATCGTGATTGGCGACCGAGACCCGCACCTCCGAGACAAAGCCCCAGAGCGCGACGCGCTCCGGCGCCATCTCCTCAGCCGCGGTCGATCCGGCAGCGCCGATGATGCACGCGATTAGTCCTGCGGCCAGCGTGCCGCCTGCCCATCCCGTGAAGCCCCGCACGACGCCCTGTCCCCCTCTGTCGCGTTTCCAGCCTCCGCCGGACTGTCGCATGATCCTTGAACGACCGGCAATCGCTCCCGGAGGCCCGATCAAAGGGTTTCGGTCACTTTCTTCAGATGGCGTGGGGCGTCGGGGGACAGGCCACGTGCCACTGCGAGCCGGGCGACGAAGGGGTAGAAGGCGGCGACGGCCACAATTGGGTCAACCGCCGGGTGCAGGGGCGGCGGCAGCGGCAAGGTCGTGCCGGGCACCTCCGGTGCCCCGGCGAGCAGCACGGAGGCCCCGAGCGCGCGGAACTCCTCTGCCATCGCGAGCACACTCGACCGGCCGGGGTCGTTCGGCGCCAGGGCGAGGACGGGATAGCCCTGTTCGACCAGCACCTTTGGCCCGTGCATGATCTCCGCGGCCGACATCGCTTCGGCCTGGATGATGCAGGTCTCCTTCAGCTTCAGTGCGCATTCCTGCGCGACGGAGAGGTTGAGGCCGCGGCCGGCCACCATCATCCGGTCGGCCTCGAGCAGCGCCTCGATCGCCGGGCTCCAGTCGCATCGGGTCGCCGCCTCGAGCCGTTCCGGCAACCGGTCGAGTGCCGCCGTCAGCTCCGGATCGCGGGTCCAGGCGGCCACGAGGCGCACCGGCACGACGAGGCTTGCGATGAAGGATTTGGTGGCCGCGACCGCGCGCTCCTTGCCGGCCTGCTGGTCGAACACCACCAGCGCTTCCCGCGCCAGCGGGCTCGCCGGATCGTTGACGATGGCGACGGTCAGCGCGCCGCGCTCACCGGCCCGGCGCAGCGGGCCGACGACGTCGGGGCTGCGACCCGATTGGGAGATCGCGATGGCGAGGCTGCGATCGAGATCGAGCTCGGCATGCGACAGTGTCTCGAGCGAGGGGGGCAGCGAGGCGGTCACCACCCCGGCCCGGCTGGCGATGAGATAGGCGCAGAAGGCCGCGGCATTGTCCGAACTGCCACGTGCGATCGTCATGGCAAAGCGTGGCCGCTGATCGCGCAGCCGCCGGGCCAGCGTCTCATAGGGTTCGGGGTCGGACGCCAGCAGCTCCGCGATCCGGGCGGGCGCCTCCAGCGCCTCAGCGTGCATCAGCGAGGTCAATCGCCTCTCCTTCCACGTGAACGGCCCGGACGGCGAGATCCGCATCCAGGCAGACAATGTCGGCGACGGCACCGGGAGCAAGCCGCCCGCGCTCTCGAAGACCCAGCCGGTCGGCCGGGATCGTCGCGGTCCGCCGCGACGCCTCGGCCAATGGCAGGCCGATCGCCACGAGATTGCGCAGCGCCTGATCCATGGTGAGGCAACTGCCGGCCAGCGTGCCGTCGGCGAGCCGCACGCCGTTGCCGCATTTGCGGACGGTATGCCGGCCGAGCCGGTAATCGCCGTCGGGCATGCCGGCAGCGGCGGTGGCGTCGGTGACGGCGTAAAGGCCGGGGACAGCCCGAAGCGCCGCCCGAATCGCGCCGGGATGGACGTGCAGCAAGTCGGGGATCAGCTCGGCCGTCTCGGCATGGGCGAGGGCGGCGCCGACGACACCCGGCGCGCGGTGGTGCAGCGGCGACATCGCATTGAAGAGATGGGTGACGCCGACGGCCCCTTCCGCGAAGGCTGCGGCGGCGGTCTCGTAATCGCAGCTCGAATGGCCGAGCTGGACGCGGATGCCGCGACTGGCGCAATGCCGCCGGAACGAGCCGTCGGGATCGGCCTCCGGCGCCCAGGTCAAGACACGGATCGGCGCGATTGCGATCAGTCGGTCGAGCAGCGCCGCATCGCCCGGGATCGCGAAGGGCGGCTGCGCCCCCAGCTTGCCCGGATCGATGAAGGGGCCTTCGAGATGGACGCCGAGAACCCTCGCCTCGCCCGGGCGGCGTTCGGCGATCACCGCCGCGGCGCCCGCAAGGGCAGCCTCGACCTCGGCGACCGGCCCCGTCATCGTCGTCGCCAGCAGCGCGGTCGTTCCGCGCCGCACATGGGTACGCGCGAGAGTGCGCACCGCCTCGCCGCCATCCATCACATCGGCGCCGCCGCCGCCATGGCAGTGCAGATCGATGAAGCCGGGCAGGATGTAGGGCGCGTCTGCCGCCACCGGGGCGGCTTCGATCGCGCGGATGTGGCTGTCGAAGAGGATGCGGCCGTCGAGAATGCCGTCGGGGGTGACGATTCGTCCGGAAAGGATGGTGATACTCATTCCCAGAACTGCTCCAGCGGTCCGCCGTGGCGCGCCAGGGCCAGCGCACCGTCGCGGGCATCGCCCATCGCCGGCCGGAGCCGCGCGCGGATGTCAGGGGCGAGCATCGGCCCGATCACCGGCGCCAGCCCGCCGCCGAGCGCCAGCGGCAGCCGCGCCGCCGGGTCGAGCGCCTCGATCATCCGGGCGATCTCCGCGGCCGCGCCGGCGAGGATCCGGCGGGCAGCGGGATCGCCTTGCTGCGCGTAGCCCACGACGACCGGCGCGAGGCTCGCATATTTGGTCGACGGGGCCGGGTAGAGCCAGGCCAGCAGCGCCGAAGGGGAGGGGCCGCAGAGATCGAGCAGCGCCCGATGCAGGCCGGTGCCGCCCGGTGGGTCGACGGCGCGGCCGTCCAGTACCGCCAGCGCCTCGGCGAGCGCCGCCCGCCCGATCCAGGCGCCGCTGCCTTCGTCGCCGATGGGAAAGCCCCAGCCGCCGACCTGGGCCGTCGAGCCGTCCTCGCGCAGCACATTGCCGACCGTACCGGTGCCGATCGCGACCGCCGCGCCCGGGGCCCCGCCATGGGCGCCCAGCACTGTCGCATGCCCGTCCGAGCACAGGAGGAGCCGAGCGACGGGCGGCGCCGTTTCGAAGAAGCGGGTGCGGTTCGCAGGGGATCCGGTGCCGGCGAGGCCGCAGGCGAGCACCGTCTCGCGCAGCATCTCATCGGTCGCGCCGGCCGCGCCCAGCGCCGCACGGATGGACGTCCAGGCCGCCTCGACTCCGAGTGTCAGGCTCGACGGTCCCGCCTCGCCATCGCCCAGCACGCGCCCATCCGCCCCGGCGAGGCGGGCGCGCGTGCCGGTCGCACCGCCGTCGACGCCGGCGAAGAAGCGTGGCTGCATGGCGGGATGGTCGGACCCTGGTTGCGAAAGCGCCGGGACAGTACCAGGAACGCGTCAGAGCGTCACGACAGGGCAGGGTGATGGGCGGGTTGACGAGTCAGGCGGGGGCGGCGCTGGTGGCGCTGGCGGAGCGCGCCGGTCGGGCGATCCTCGACCATTACGAGGCCGGCCCCGGCCGCGTCGCGGCCAAGGAGGACGGCTCACCGGTCACCGCCGCCGATGCAGCGGCCGAGGCGGTGATTCTCGACGGGCTCGACCGCCATTTCCCCGGCGAGCCGGTCGTCGCGGAGGAGCGTTTCACCGGGGATCCGGTCTGGTTCGGCGACAGCCCGGCCTTCTGGCTGGTCGACCCGCTCGACGGCACCCGCGAGTACATCGCGCGCAATGGCGAGTTCACGGTGAACATCGCGCGCATCGAGGCGGGACGGCCGTGCTTCGGCGTCGTCCACGCTCCGGCACTCGGCCTCACCTGGTGGACGGACCCGCTGTCTGGCGCGGCGCTGATGCACGCGCCGGGCGGTCCGACGCGGACGATCGTGGCGCGGACCCCGGGCGAGGGACCGCTCATCGTCACCGCCAGCCGCTCGCATGGCAGCGCTGCGCAGCTCGACGCGCTGCTCGCCCGGCTGGGGCCGGTCGAACGGCGGCGCGTCGGCAGTTCGCTGAAATTCTGCCGTCTCGCCGAGGGGACCGTCGACCTCTACCCGCGCTTCGGTCCGACGATGGAATGGGACACCGCGGCGGGCGATGCGGTGCTGCGGGCGGCCGGCGGCGTCATCATCGACGCCGTGACCGGCGAACCCCTCGCCTACGGCAAGCCGGGTCACCTCAACGGTGCGTTCATCGCGTTTGGGAAGTGGCCGGAGGGTGAGCGGCAGAAGGTGCTGGCCGCGAAGGCTGAGGGATGAGGGGTCGGGTCGGCGGATCTTGCCGCCCGGGATCCGGCCGGGAGCGCTCCGGATGCCTTCCGAGGGCGGCCCGGGAGCGGAGGCCAGAAACGAGTTGGGCGCCCCGAGAGGCGCCCAAATCATTGATCTCGCTGCCGGATCGGTGGTCGGAGTGAGAGGATTCGAACCTCCGGCCCCTGCGTCCCGA
Organism: uncultured Mycobacteriaceae bacterium; assembly: GCA_964406375.1. Classification (GTDB taxonomy): domain Bacteria; phylum Pseudomonadota; class Alphaproteobacteria; order DSM-16000; family Inquilinaceae; genus CAYORM01. The sequence goes on from CAYORM010000009.1 coordinate 70,044, forward strand.
ACACAGTGCTCTACCAGGCTGAGCTACACTCCGTTCCGGCGAGGCGGCTTATAGCGGCAAGGCTGGCGGCCCGCAAGCCTTCAGAAATCGCGATCGACGACGAAAGTGGCGGTATCCCGCAGCGCGCGGCGCAACGGCCCGTCGGGCGCGATCGCGAGCGCTTCGGCGGCGGCGGCGGCATGGGCACGAGCGAGCGCCGCCGTTTCGGCGAGCGTGCCGTGGCGCTGCATCAGCGTGATCGCATGGTCGAGGTCGCCTTCACGCTGCTCGCCCTCCGCCAGGGTCCGCTGCCAGAAGGCCCGCTCCTCGGCATCGGCCCGCTCGATCGCCAGGATCGCCGGCAGCGTCATCTTGCCTTCGCGGAAATCGTCGCCGACCGTCTTGCCGAGCCGCGCCTGGGCGGCCGAGTAGTCGAGCACGTCGTCGATGAGCTGGAAGGCAATGCCGAGCTCCATCCCGTAGCGGCGCATCGCCTCGCGCAGGGTGGGGGTGCCGCCGGCGACCACGGCGCCGATCTCGGTCGCCGCAGCGAACAGGGCGGCCGTCTTGGCGCGGATGATGTCGAGATAGGTGGCGCGGCTCGTCACCGTGTCATTGGTAGCGGCGAGCTGCAGCACCTCGCCTTCGGCGATCACCGCCGAGGCCTCCGAAAGGATTGCGAGCGTCTCGATCGAGCCGTCCGAGACCATGCTCTGGAAGGCGCGGGAGAACAGGAAATCACCGACCAGCACGCTCGCCTGATTGCCGAAGACGACATTGGCCGAGGCCTGGCCGCGGCGCAGGTCGCTCTCGTCGACGACATCGTCATGGAGGAGCGTCGCAGTGTGGATGAACTCGACCGCGGCGGCGAGGCCGATGGCGCGCTCGCCCTCATGCCCGCACAGCCGGGCGGAGGCGACGGTCAGGAGCGGCCGGATGCGCTTGCCGCCGGAGGCGATGAGATAGCGCGCGAGTTCCGGGATCAGCGGCACCGAGCTCTGCATGCGCTCGAGGATCACCGCGTTGACCGCCGCCATGTCGTCGGCGAACAGGGCCGCGAGGCGGTCGAGAGCGCTGCCCTCGGCACCCGAGGGGGTGGTCTCCTTCGGGGCGTCGGTCGACATCGATCCGGCAATCGCGGTCACGTCTTCTCCATCGCCTGCGTTCCGCGGTTGACGGCCGGCGGTGCAACCGCGACAGATCCGTCCCACGCCTGCTCCCGGCCGGTCCGCTCCGGCCGATCGCGGCCGTCCGGCTGACGGTCCGGCCGGCGCCGTTGCTTTAGACGAGAACCCCCCGGGGCGGAAGGGCTACAGTGCGAGGGCTGCCGTGAAAGAGCTGCTGCGGACCAATGATGCCGTGCGCCTCTCCTACATCGCCGCCATTCTCGAGGGGGAGGGGATCGGCTCGCTCGTCTTCGATACCCACGCCTCGATCGCCGACGGCAGCATCGGCGCCGTGCCGCGGCGGCTGATGGTCGCCGACGAGGATTGGGAGGAGGCCGTCCGTATCCTCGCCGCCGTGTCGGAGGGATGAGCGCGACGGGAACCGGAGAGGCGGTCACCGAGGACCGGCTGCTCGGCGGCCGGGTGGTGCTGCGCCAGCCGGCGGGCGGCTACCGTGCGGCGATCGATCCGGTGCTGCTGGCCGCCTCGGTCGATCCCGCCTGCGGGACCGAGGTGGCCGACCTCGGTTGCGGTGCCGGGGCTGCGACCTTGTGCCTCGCCCGGCGCCTCGTCGCGTGCCGAGTCACCGGCATCGAGCGCGATCCGGCGATGGCCGCCCTGGCGCGCGACAATCTCCGCCTGAACGGTCTTGCCGATCGCTGCGACGTGGTGACGGCCGATCTCGCGACACCGCCGCCGCTCGGACCCTTCGAGCAGGCGATCGCCAACCCGCCCTTCCTGCCCGACGGCGCCGGTACCGCCTCGCCCCGGCCGAGGCGGCGCGCCGCGGGGATGGAGGCGGGGCTCGATCTCGCCGGCTGGACCGCCGCCGCCGCGCGGCTGCTCGGCCGCGGCGGCCGGCTGACGATGATCCATCGCGCGGACCGGCTGGATGCGCTCTGCGCCGCGCTCCTGCCCACCTTCGGCGAGGTCGTCATCTGCCCGCTCTGGCCGCGGCGGGGCGCGGCCGCCCGCCGCGTGCTGGTACGCGCCCGGCGCGGTGCCCGCTCGCCGGCGCGGCTCCTGCCGGGCCTCGTCCTGCACGAGGCAGGGGGCGGCTTCACGCCCGAGGCCGAGGCGATCCTGCGCCATGGCGCGCCGCTTCCGTTATAGTGCGGGCCTTGCGCCACCGGATCCGAGACGATGCCGCTGTTCCGTTCCCGCCACCCCGCCATCGCCGTCCTGCGCCTCGACGGTGCGATCGGTACCGGCCGTTCCGGCCTGACGCTGGCAGGGCTGGCCCGTTCGATCGACAGAGCCTTCGCGCTGCCGCGCCTTCAGGCAGTGGCCGTCGCGATCAACTCGCCGGGCGGCTCACCCGTCCAATCCTCGCTGATCGCCCGCCGGCTGCGCGACCGGGCCGATGAGAAGGGCGTTCCGCTCTTCGCCTTCGTCGAGGATGTCGCGGCGTCCGGCGGCTATTGGCTGGCCTGTGCCGCCGACGAGATCTGGGCGGACCCGGCCTCGATCGTCGGCTCGATCGGCGTCGTCTCCGCGGGATTCGGGTTTCACGAGCTGATCCTGCGGCATGGCATCGAGCGGCGCGTCCACACATCCGGCTCGCGCAAGGCGATCCTCGACCCCTTCCGTCCGGAGGCGCCGGAGGACGTTGCGAAACTGACTGAGCTGCAGACCGAGGTTCACGCGCAGTTCATCGCCCATGTGAAGACGCGCCGCGGCGGCCGTCTCCATGCCGACGACACCAGGTTGTTCTCCGGCGAGTTCTGGACAGGTGAGACGGCGCGTGCGCTCGGCCTCGTCGACCATATCGGGCATCTCGAGCCGGTGATCCGTGCCAAGTTCGGCATGAAGGCGCGGCTCGTGCCGATCGCCCGCTCCGGTGGCTGGCTCGCGCGGCGCATCCGGCTGGAGGCGCTGGCCGCCACCGCCGGGCACGCCGCCGCCGATGCGGTGCTGGGTGCCGGCGAGGACCGGCTGCTGCGCCGCCGCTACGGATTGTGAGGGAAGGCGGCTGGCATGCTCGGCAAGGTCGGACTGACGCTCCTCGTCATCGCCATCGTCATCGGACTGGCGCTGGCGCTGCGCCGGCCGAAGACGCCGCGCGGCGGCGTCCGGCGCATGCGCGGCCGCGGCCAGCCGCCGCGACTCGAGGCGGAGGATCTCGTCCGCTGCCCGCACTGCGGCGTCTACCATCCGGAGGGCAAGGAGCACGCCTGCACGCGCTGAGACGCGGTCGCCACAATGCGCCGCACCCCCGGGGGCGGGCCGCGCTGCGGCTTGATCCGCGCCTGACCGCCGCCCTATGGTGCGCCGCACATCAAGAAGCCGCGCCCCGTGCGTACCCCTGACGGACCCGCCATCGTGCCGAGCGTCGCAGCGCCGCCCAAGAGCTTCCAGGACATCATCCTCCGGCTGCAGTCCTTCTGGGCCGCCCAGGGATGCGTCATCCTGCAACCCTATGACATGGAAGTGGGGGCAGGCACCTCGCACCCGGCGACGACGCTGCGCTCGCTGGGGCCCGACCGGGTCTG
>CAYORM010000010.1:0-68825 GCA_964406375.1 uncultured Mycobacteriaceae bacterium
GAGAAGCTCCGCGCCATGATGCCGTGGATCGCCAAGAACAAGCTGGTCGACAAGGCCCGCAACTGAGTACCGGCGCCCGGGCGATCGCCAGCCATCCGGCTGCGATCGCCCGGGCGCGCCGCGCGGGGGCCGGTGCCGCACTGCGCGATAAACCGGCGCGCGCGTGACCGGCGGCTTGCCCGCCGTGATGAAATCGGCCAGACCTGTTCGCGGCGTTCGTCCGCGTCGTGTCGGCCCTGGCGGGCACGTCCCGGCCCTTCGTTGACCAGGCCCCGCGAAGCCCCTCGATGCCCGACGACATCTACGCGAGACGTCCCTCCCGCATCGACCCCCCGCGTGTCGAGCCGATCGCGCTCCGCTCCGCAGCCCCGCCGATCCCCGCCACGGCGGATTGGGGACGGGGCCTCGCCGCCGCGCTGGCGACGCCGCGCGGCCAGCTCCTCTGCCTCGTCGCGCTCTTCGCAGCCGCCTTCGCCATCCGGCTCGGCCTCGGCCTGGCACTGCCGCGCTATCATCATCCCGACGAGCTCTTTCAGTATTACGAGCAGGCGTATCGGCTCGCCTTCGGCCAGGGCGTCGTGCCGTGGGAGTATCGCGAGGGGATCCGGTCCTGGCTGCTGCCCGGCCTGCTCGCCGGGATCATGCGGATCTTCGAGCCCATCGGCGGGCCGGAAGCCTATTTCGTGGCCAGCCGGGCGCTCTGGTCGGTATTGTCACTCACCATCATCGCCGTCGCCTTCCTCTGGGCGCGGCGCAGCGCCGGTCTGCTCGCAGGGGCGATGGCGGCGGCGATCACCGCCTCCTGGTTCGAGCTCGTCTATTTCGCGCCGGCGGCGCTGACGGAATCGATCGCGACGGCACCGCTCTTCGCCGCCGCCTGGCTCGGTGCGACCGCCCGGCCGGACGACCGGCGGCGCTTCCTTCTGATCGGCGTGCTGCTCGGTGCGGTCTTCATGGTGCGCTTCCATCTAGCGCCGGCGCTGCTGGTGGTGGCGGTGATCGCCTGCGGGCGCGACCTGCGGCGCTGGCAGCCGCTGCTCCTCGGCGGCGCCTTGCCTCTGGCGGCGCTGGCGCTGCTCGACTGGGCGACGCTCGGCTGGCCGCTGCAGTCGGTCATCAAGAACTTCTGGGTCAACATCGTCGAGCAACGCAGCCACAAATACGGGGTGATGCCGGTCTCCTTCTACCTGGAGGCCTATTTCTGGAGCTGGTGGCTCTGGTGCATCCCGATGTTGGGCCTCGCCTGGCTCGGCGGCCGGGGGCGGCCGATGCTGTGGGCGGTGCCGGTGGCGATCGTGCTGTCGCACAGCCTCGTCGGCCACAAGGAATACCGCTTCGTCCTGCCGGCGCTGCCCTTCATCCTGGCCGTGGCGGCGATCGGCACGGCGCGGCTCGCCCGATGGCTCTCGCGGCGGTTCGACCTGTCGCTCGCGGCAGTAGCGGTCGGGCTGGTGCTCATCTGGTGCGGCGTCTCGGCGGCATTGGCGACGCGTGGCGGCTGGATGCCGGAATGGCAGCGCTCCGGTCCGCAGATCGAGGCGACGGCCGCGCTCCATCACCGCGCGGATATATGCGGGCTCGGCGTCTTCCTGTCCTGGGGCGATTTCGCCGGCTATGTCGGCATGCATCGCGACGTGCCGGTGCTCTGGTCGCCCGATCCGGCGACGCTGGAGGGTGAGCGCGAGGCCTTCAACTACGTTCTCGGTCCACCCGAAGCACCGCTCGCGGCCGCATGGGGCTATGCGCTCGAGGAATGCTGGGGCGGGAACAGCTGCATCTGGCGCCGGGACGGCGGCTGTGCGCCGCCACAGGGGCACTTCATCAGCGAGGTGATGCGTGGTCTCGGCGACTGAGCCGCGGCGGGATGGCGCTTGAGTGCGCCGGTCCGCTGGTCTAAGCAGACCGACCATCGGGGACGCCGGCTGTCCTGCGCTCCCCGTCATGCTTGCCGCGCCGGACCCGGCTTGGGCCCGCGACCGGAGCGCAGGACGGACGCCCTGACGATACGGCCATCGAATGTTCAAATTCCTCGGTTTGCGACCGGCCGGCATGGCCATCGACCTCGGTACGGCGAACACTCTGGTCTATGTCCGGGGCCGGGGGATCGTGCTGAACGAGCCATCGGTCGTGGCGATCGCCACCGTCAAGGGGCGGCGGCAGGTGGTCGCCGTCGGTGACGAGGCCAAGCAGATGCTCGGCCGTACGCCGGGGAACATCCAGGCCATCCGGCCGCTGCGCGATGGCGTGATCGCCGATTTCGAGGTCGCCGAAGAGATGATCAAGCACTTCATCCGCAAGGCGCATCACCGCCGCGGCGGGGGGACGCCCGAGATCATCGTCGGTGGCCCCTCGGGCTCGCCCGCGGGCGAGCGCCGGGCCATCCAGGAATCGGCGGAGAGCGCCGGCGCCGGGCGTGGTCACCTGATCGAGGAGCCGATGGCGGCGGCGCTCGGCGCGGGGCTGCCGGTCACCGAGCCGACCGGCAGCATGGTGGTGGATATCGGCGGCGGCACGACTGAGGTCGCCGTGCTGTCGCTCGGCGGCATCGTCTATTCGCGTTCGGTGCGGGTCGGCGGCGACAAGATGGACGAGGCGATCATCGCCTTCATCCGGCGCAACCATAACCTTCTGATCGGCGAGGGCTCGGCCGAGCGGATCAAGATGGAGATCGGCTCCGCCGCCCCGCCGGAAGAGGGCGAGGGCCGCTTCATGGAGATCAAGGGCCGCGACCTGCTCAACGGCGTGCCCAAGGAGATCGTCATCTCCGAGCGGCAGATCGCCGAGAGCCTCGCCGAACCGGTCAGCGCCATCGTCGAGGCGGTCAAGGTGGCCCTCGAGCATACCGCGCCGGAACTCGCCGCCGACATCGTCGACAAGGGCATCGTGCTCACTGGCGGCGGCTCGCTGCTCTCCAATCTCGATCTCGTGCTGCGCCACGCAACCGGCCTTCCGGTGACCATCGCGGAGGATCCGCTGTCCTGCGTGGCGCTGGGGACGGGCCGGGCGCTCGACGAGTTCAAGACGCTCAAGCACGTCCTGACGAACATGTATTGAGCGGCGCCGACTCTCCTGTACCCTCCCTCCGAATCTGGTAGAACGGACCCGTCGGCTGCCGCAGCGCACCGACCGGCGACCCGTTCTCACCCTCGACGCCATGCAGGAAGGGGTGTCCGTGAACCTTCGCAGCCGTCCCGTCGTCCGTATCGCCGCGCTGCGTGCCGTCTCACACCGATTCTCCTTTGCTGTTCTTGGGTTGCTAGGCATTGCTCTACTGATCGTGGAGCGGACTGACGCGATCTCGACCGACGGGCTGCGCACCCGTGTCACCGATGCGGTGGCACCGATCCTCGACGCGCTGTCGCGGCCCGCGGCTTCCGTTGGGGAGATCGTCAACGAAGTTCAGACGCTGGTCGAGATTCGTGCCGAAAATGCCCGGCTGCGTGAGGAAATCGCCGCGCTCCGTCAGTTCCAGGACGTCGCCTTCCGGCTCGAGGCCGAGAACCTCACCCTGCGCACCCTGCTGAACTACACGCCGGACTGGTCGCACTCCTTCGTCACCGCGCGGGTGATCGGCGACAATACCGGCGCCTTCGTACGCAGCCTGACGATCAATCTCGGTGCGGTGAACGGCATAGCCGACGGCCAGGCGGCGATGGGCGGGCGCGGCCTTCTGGGACGGGTCGTGCAGACCGGGGAGCGCTCGGCACGCATCCTGCTGCTGACCGATTTCAATTTCCGCGTTCCGGTCGTGATCGAGCGGACCGGCCAGCCGGCCATCCTGGGCGGCGACAACACCGAACGGCCACGGCTGCTCTATCTGCCGCCCGATGCGTCCATCCGGGTCGGCGACCGCGTGGTGACCTCGGGTGAGGGCGGGCTTTTCCCGCCCGGCCTGCCGGTGGGGACGGTGGCCCAGCAGACCGACGGGGCGATCCGCGTCGATCCGTTCGAAGCGCTCGACGTGGTCTCTTTCGTGAAGATCGTCGACTTCCACCAGACCGGCGACCAGATCGCGATGGAGATGGCGCGCGGCTTCCTGCGGTGACGGCGCGATGACGACGCCCGTCCTGCAATGGCTCGACAATGCCGCCCGCCATGTCGCGCCGGGCGCCGTGACGCTGTTCACCGTGATGATCGGCGTCGTGCCGACCGACATCCCCTATCTCGGCCTCGTCGCACCCGCGCTGCCGCTGACGGCGATCTTCTACTGGGTCGTCCACCGCCCCGACCTGATGCCGCGGCTGCTCGTCTTCCTGGTCGGGCTGTTCGAGGATGTGCTGACGGCCGCGCCGATCGGCCTGCATGCGCTCCTGTTCCTCTTGCTCCATGCCGGCGTCCTGGCCGAGCGCCGCTTCCTTCTGGGCAAGCCCTTCCCGGTCGTCTGGCTCGGCTTCGCCGCTGCGATGCTGGCCATCTCCGCCGCGGAATGGCTGCTGGTCTCGCTCTATCTGCTCTGGCCCGCGGCGGTGGGGGCGCTGCTCGTCCACGCCCTGCTGACGATCAGCCTTTTCCCCGCCATCGCCTGGGTCTACATCCAGATCCACCGGGGCTTCCTGAGCGCGGACTGACCGATGGCGGGCATTGACCGCGACACTGACCGGCAGCGGATGCTGACGCGCCGCGTCGCGATCCTGGGTGGATTGAAGCTCGGCCTGTTCGGGCTGTTGGGGGCGCGCCTCTACTATCTGCAGGTCGTCGACGGCGACCGATACACTGTCCTGGCCGAGGAGAACCGCATCAGCCTGCGGCTGATCGCACCCTCACGCGGCCCCATCACCGACCGTTTCGGCGTGCCGCTGGCGATCAACGACCAGAATTTTCGTGTCGTCCTGGTGGCGGAGGAGGCGACCGGCGGGGTCGAGTCGGTGCTGCAGAAGCTGCAGACCGTGGTCCCCCTGTCGGAGGACGATCTGCAGCGGGTCAGACGCGACATCGAGAGGCGGCGGGCCTTCGTGCCGATCACGGTGCAGGAGAATCTGAGCTGGGATCAGGTCGCCTGGATCGAGGTCAATGCGCCGGAGATGCCCGGCCTCGCGATCGAGGTGGGCGAGGTGCGGCGCTACCCCTTCGCGCGGTCGACCGGCCATGTCGTCGGCTATGTCGGCGCGGTGTCGGAATCCGAGCTCAACGGCGATCCGGTGCTGACGCTGCCGGGATTCAAGATCGGCAAGACCGGGGTGGAGCGTCAGCACGATCTCGAGTTGCGCGGGTCGGCGGGGCGCTCGCAGGTCGAGGTCAATGCCGTCGGGCGGGTGATCCGCGAGCTCGACCGCATCGAGGGGCGGCCGGGCAGCGAGGTGCAGCTCACCATCGATATCGGCCTGCAGGAATACATCCAGCAGCGGCTCGAGACCGAGTTCAGCGCCGCGGCCGTCGTGATGGACGTGCATCGCGGCGATGTGCTCGCACTCGTCTCCCATCCGGGCTTCGACCCCAACCTCTTCCCCGGCGGCATCTCGAGCGCCGATTGGCGGCGGCTGGTCGATGATCCCTACGGCGTCCTCAACAACAAGGCGATCAGCGGCGAATATGCGCCGGGGTCGACCTTCAAGATGATCGTCGCCGCGATGGCGCTGGAGGAGGGGGAGGCCTCGCCCGATCAGACCGTCTGGTGCCCCGGGCACATGGATCTGGGCAATCACCGCTTCCATTGCTGGCGACGCGGTGGACACGGGCGGATCGCGCTGGTCGATGCGCTCGCGCAATCCTGCGACGTCTATTTCTACGAGATGGCGAGACGCCTCGGCATCGACCGCATCGCCGAGGCGGCGCGGCGTTTCGGGCTCGGCCACCGGCTGAACATCGACCTGCCGGCCGAGCGCGCCGGGATCATGCCCGATCGCGAATGGAAGCGCCGGCGCTTCGACGCCGCCTGGCAGCAGGGTGAGACGCTGATCGCGGCGATCGGCCAGGGCTATGTGCTGGCGACGCCCCTGCAGCTCGCGACCATGACCGCCCGGCTGGTGAATGGCGGTCGGGCGGTCCTGCCGCGGATCACCGCATCGATCGGCGGTCTGCCGACGGCGCCGGCGAGCGAATATCCGCCGATCGGCTTCTCGCAGGGTTCGCTCGACTATGCCGTGGCGGGAATGGCGCGGGTGATGACGCATGGCACCGCGCGCTCGTCCCAGATCCCGATCGCCGGGCTCGAGATGGGTGGCAAGACCGGCACGAGCCAGGTGCGGCGGATCACGATGGCGGAGCGGTCGGCGGGGCTCAACCCGTCATCCTGGCCCTGGGAGCATCGCGACCACGCCCTCTTCGTCGGCTTCGCGCCGCTGGCCGCGCCGCGCTACGCCTGCGCCGTGGTCGTCGAGCATGGCGGTGGCGGCAGCAGCGTCGCCGCGCCGATCGCCCGGGACATTCTCCAGGAGTGCCAACTCCGCGAATCCGGGCGGGCGGTCGCGGCCCGGTCCGGGATGGGTCTCGGCCCGACCGGCTGACCCGACTGCCGGCCGGATATCGTATTGACAGAGCGATTAAGTACGATCATCTAGGGCCATCATCGGATTGTGACGGAGCCGGTCCGCGACCGGACCCGAAACGATCCGGGATCGCGCGCCGCAGGCGCGCCCATACGGGAGGACTCAAGGATGTCACGCAGTCGCTACTTCGCGTCCGCCTGCGGTCTGGCATTGGCCGGGATAGCCTTTGCCGCCATGCCCTCGACGGCGCAGGCCCAGGATGAACTCGTCATCGGCGCCATCTATCTCGACGCGCAGGGCTTTTATGCCGGCGTCCGGAAGGGCGTGCAGCTCGAGGCCGCCGATCTCGGCATGGATCTCAGCATCATCGAGACGAACGCTCAGGGTGACGCCTCGAAAGAGAGCTCCTTCATCAACACGCTCGTCTCGGCAGATGTCGATGCGATCATCCTGTCGGCCGTCTCCGCCGATGGCTCGGTCCGCGCGATCCGCAACGCGCATGAGGCCGGCATCCCGGTCGTCTGTTACAACACCTGCATCAACGAAGCCGACATGGCCGAATACGTCTACGCGTATGCGGTCGGCGATCCCTTCGATTTCGGCTACAAGCTGGGCGTTGCCGCGGCCGAGTACTTCATCGAGGCCGGTATCACCGAGCCGAAGATCGGCGTGCTGAACTGCGAGTTCGTCGAGGTCTGCGTGCAGCGCCGGCTCGGCTTCGAGCAGGCGCTGAGCGAGAAGGTGCCGGGCTACGAGATCGTCGCCAACCAGGAAGGCACGATCCTCGACAATGCCATCTCGGTCGGCGAGACGATCCTTGCCGCCCATCCCGACCTCGACGCCTTCTTCGGCGAGTCGGGCGGGGCGTCGCTCGGTGCCGTGCGTGCCGTGCGCAATGCCGGTCGGGTCGGCGAGGTGGTGGTCTTCGGCAGCGACATGACGACCGAGATCGCTATGGAGCTGATCGACAATTCGATCCTCAAGGCCGAGGTCGATGTCTCGGGGCAGGGCCTCGGGCGTCTGGCGCTCCAGCAGGCGGTCAATGCGGTGCAGGGCGTCGAGGCGGCCGATCTGATCGTGCCGATCGAGATCGATCTCTACACCACGCCGGAGCAGGCGCAGGCGTGGATCGACACGCATCCCGACGGGCTGCCCTGATCGACGGCCCGCGCCGGATGTCGGTCGCCGCCACCTCCGCGCGGCCGGTGCCGGGCGATGATCGAGAGATCGTCGCCCGCGTCGCCGGCGCCACGAAGCGCTATCCAGGTGTCGTCGCGCTCGACCGGGTTGATTTCTCGATCCGGGCGGGTGAGGTGCGTGCGCTGCTCGGCAAGAACGGCGCGGGCAAGTCGACGCTGATCCGCCTGCTCACCGGCGCCGAGGCGCCGGATGAAGGGCGGGTCGAGATCTGCGGCCGGCCGCTCGCCGCCTCCGGACCAGCCCGCACGCGCGAGGCGGCGCAGCTCGGTGTCCGCGCGGTCTATCAGGAGCTCAGCCTCGTCCCAGGCATGAGCATCGCCGAGAACATGTTCCTCGGCGTCTGGCCGCGGTCGCAGGCGGGCGTGCTCGACCATGCCCTGATGGCGCGCGAAACCCGTGAGGCCCTCGGGCTGCTCGGGCTCGAGCTCGACCCGCATCGTCACGTCGGTACCTTGAGCCCGGCGCAGCGGCAGATGGTGGAGATCGCGCGGGCGCTGATGGGGCGACCGCGCCTTGTCATTCTCGACGAGCCGACGAGTTCGCTGGCCGCTGCCGAGGTGGAGGCCGTCTTCCGTGCCGTCCGCCGCGTCTCGGCGGCAGGGGTCGCGATCCTCTATGTCAGCCACCGCATGAAGGAGATCCGCGAGATCGCGGCGACCGCGACGGTGATGCGCGACGGCCGGATCACCAGCACCGTGCCGGTCGCCGAAGCCGATACCGGGGAGATCGTCCGGATGATGCTCGGCCATGACGAGCATCGCGATCAGATGGTGGAGGCGAGGGTTTCCGATACGGCACCGGTCGTGCTCGCGGTGCGGGGGTTGGCCGTGCCGCCCAAGCTCGTCGACGTCTCTTTCGAGCTGCGTCGCGGCGAGGTGCTGGGCATCGCCGGGCTGCTCGGCTCCGGCCGGACGGAGCTGCTGCGCGCCGTCGCCGGGATCGACACCGCCGCGGCCGGCGAGATCCGCCTCGACGGCACGCCGGTACGTGGCGGCGATTGGGCCGCCATGCTGCGCCGCGGCCTTGCCTATACGCCCGAGAGCCGAAAGGAGGACGGGATCTTCCCGCTGCTCGGCGTCGACGAGAACATCATCGTCTCTGACCGCAGCAAGGTCGGCCATATGGGCGTGCTCTCCTGGTCGCGCATCGCCGCCGCGGCTTCTGCGATCATCGAGCGGATGAGCATCAAGACCGACCGGACCGCGACGCCGATCGGCACGCTGTCGGGGGGCAACCAGCAGAAGGCCGTGATCGGACGCTGGGTCTATGCCGGCAGCCGCATCCTGCTGCTCGACGAGCCGACGCGCGGCGTCGATGTCGAGGCCAAGACGCAGATCTACGCCATCATCCGCGCGCTCGCCGCGGAGGGGAAGAGCGTCATCTTCGTCTCCAGCGAAGTCGAAGAGCTGCCCAATGTCTGCGACCGCGTGCTTGTTCTGCGCGAGGGCCGCTTCGCCGAGGAGTTCCGCGCGCCCGGCATCGACGCCGACCGCCTGCTGGCGGCCTGCATCGCGGCGCATTGAGAAGACGGGGATCGTCCTGAGATGACCGCCACCACCGCCAATCGCGCGGCGCCGCGCCGGCACTGGAACACGCAGCGCATCAACGAGATCGGGCTGCTCGTCGTGATTCTCGTGCTCTACATCGTGTTCTGGCAGAGCGCGCGCGGCTTCCTGTCAGTCAACAACCAGATGACGATCCTGCGCGATGCCGCAGCGATCGGCATCGCCGCCTGGGGGGCGACCCTCATCATCATAGCCGGCGAGATCGACGTCAGCGTCGGGCCGATGGTCGCCTTCATCTCGGTCATCTTCGCCTATCTGTTGCAGTACGGCACACCGATGCCGATCGCGATCCTGGCGGCGATCCTGCTCGGCACGGCGCTCGGCTCGGTCGCGGGCCTGCTGCGGGCGCAGTTCGGCGTCCCGTCATTCGTCGCGACCTTGGGCTTGTGGAGCGCCCTCCGTGGCATGGGCCTTTTCATCACCAACGCGCTGCCGGTGAGCTACGGGTCGAGCGACTTCCTCGATTTCCTCGACAGCCGCGCCCTGTTCCTGCCGACCTCGGCGGTGGTGATGCTCGTGCTGTTCGCGGTGTTCGCCTTCATCGCCCGCAAGACAGCCTATGGCCGCTCGGTCTATGCCATCGGCGGGAATGCCAGCGCCGCCCATTTGTCCGGCATCCCGGTGAAGCGGGTGCGGGTGATGCTGTTCGCGACCGCGGGGCTGCTCGCCGCGATCACCGGCATCCTGCTGACCGCGCGGCTCGGCTCCGGCAATGCCGGCGCGGCCTCCGGGCTCGAATTCGACGTCATCGCTGCGGTCGTCGTCGGCGGCACGGCACTGTCCGGCGGGCGGGGTTCGATGCTCGGGACGCTGCTCGGCGTCTTCGTCATCACGCTGATTGGCAACGGTCTGATCCTGCTCGGCATCAACCCGTTCTTTCAGGAGGTGGTGCGCGGCGGCATCATCGTCGGCGCGGTGCTGGCGAACCTGCTCGCCACCGGGCGCGGCGGCGCGCGGTGACGATGGCGGGGATGCGCCTGAAGGGCGCGGGCGGAGCGCCGCGGCCGGGACCGCAGGGGAGTGGGGACGCATGACGCTATCGATCGCGGCCCGCCCGGCCTGGCCCGATGAGGACAGGGTCTATGATGTCCTCGTCATCGGCTCCGGCCCCGCTGGTTCGACCTTCGCCAAGCGGGCGCAGGAGGCCGGGCTCTCGGTCCTGTGCCTGGAGCAGGGCGGCTGGGTCGATTACGGCCGGGCCAATTCGGACCGGCCGGAGTTCGAACTGACCAGCGGCCGCGACTGGAACTACGTCCCGACGCGGCGGTCCAATCCGGGCGACTTCCCGATCGATGTCAGCGGCTCGGACATCGTGCCGCTCTACTGGAACGGCGTCGGCGGTTCGAGCATCTCCTGGGCAGCCAACTGGATGCGCAACCTGCCGAGCGACTTCAAGGTCCGCTCGCTTGACGGCGTCGCCGACGACTGGCCGATCGACTACACCGATCTTCTGCCGCATTACCAGCGGACCGAGCAGGAGTTCTACGTCTCGGGCGTCGGCGGCGATCCGATGTACCCGCCGCCCTGCGACCCCCCGCTGCCGCCGGCCGATCTGACCCGGGCGGGGCGCCTGGTCGCCGAGGCGCATAACCGGCTGGGCTGGCATTGGTGGCCGGGTTCGAATGCCATTGCCACCGTCGCCCGCGGCGAGATGCAGCCCTGCCAGCAGCGCACCGCCTGCATGTGGGGCTGCATCGAGAAGGCCAAGGTCTCCACCGACCGGTCACATTGGCCGGTTCTCACGCGCGGCGGCGTCGAACTCGTCTGGGGCGCCCGCGTCGTCGAGCTCGAGCTCGACCCGCAGGGCCGTGTCAGCGCCGCGATCTATGCGGACGACAAGGGCGTGCGCCGCCGGGCGCGCGGTGCCGTCACGGTACTCGCCGGCAATGCGATCGGCACGCCGCGGCTTCTCCTCTCCTCGCGGGGACCCGGCCATCCCGACGGGCTCGCCAACGGCTCGGGCCTCGTCGGCAGGCGGCTGATGCTGCATCCGACGGCCGCCGTCGTCGGGCTGTTCGACCAGCCGCTCGAGACCTATCGCGGGGTCTGGGGCCAGGTGGCCTATACCCTGCAATGGTACGAGACCCGGCCGGAGCATGATTTCGTGCGGGGCGCGAAATGGAGCCTGCAGCCGACCGGCGGGCCGCTTCAGGCCACCCGGCGGTGGCCCTGGGGAGATGCCGAGCCCTGGGGTCCAGGGTTCCACGACGAGGTGCGCCGCCGCTTCGGCCGTTCGCTGTCCTGGGGCATCATCTGCGAGGATCTGCCGGATGCGGAGAACCGGGTGGAGCTGGACCCCGACAGCCCGGACGAGACGGGGATGGCGGGGGTCCGCATCCATTACCGTACCGGCGAGAACTCGCATCGCATGCTGCGATTCATGACGGCGCGGGCAGAGGAATCACTGCGCGAGGCTGGGGCCTATCAGACCGTCGTCGCCCAGCAGGCGCGCGAGAGCGGCTGGCACATCCTGGGCACGGCACGGATGGGCGACGACCCGGCCACCAGTGTCGTCGACCGTTTCGGCCGCTGCCACGAGGTGTCGAACCTCTTCATCGTCGATGGCAGCGTCTGGCCGACCTCCGCCGGGGTGAATCCGACCGCGACCATCGCGGCCTTCGCCTCCTGGTCGGCAGCACATGTCCTTGCGAATCGCAGCAGCCAAGCCATCGCCGGATGACCGAGATCCACATCACGGACCGCCAGCGGGCGCGGCTCGCCGCCCTTGCCGACGCGCTCATCCCGGCCGCCGAGGGGCATCTGTCGGCGAGCGCCGCCGGCATCGCCGGCCCGCTGCTCGACCGTGTCGCCCTCCATGCGCCGGAGCGGCTCGTGCTGCTGCTGAAGGTCGTCGACGATGCCGGCGACACCGTGCCGGAGGCGGCGCTGGCGGCGCTCAAGGCAGATGATCGCGCGCGTTTCGACGCGTTCTGCGAGACCATCGCCGCCGCCTATTTCATGGCGCCCGCGGTCAGGCGCCAGATCGGCTTTCCGGGCCGCGATGCGGTGCCGGCGCGGGTCGATGTGACGGAGATGGAAGATCTGCTGATGCCGGTCTTCGAGAGCGATTTCGCGCCGCGGGCGGTGCCGCGGCGCGGCTGAGCCGGCACGCATAATGGGAGAGATGGTCATGGCGACGATGCTCGCAGCCTTCCTGCCGGGCGACGAGACGGTGGCGCTGCGCGAGGTGCCGGTGCCGGAGCCCGGCATCGGGCAGGTGCTGATCGAAATGCGCGCGTCCGGTATCTGCGGCAGCGACATCCACTACATCTATCGCGGGCATAAGGGCGACAAGGCCAAGGGTACGGCCTATCTGGACGTCGTCGCCGGACATGAACCCTGCGGCAGGGTCGTGCGGCTCGGCCCGGGCTGCCGCCATTTCCGCGAGGGCGACCGGGTGGTCGTCTACCACATCTCGGGCTGCGGTTTTTGCCGCGAGTGCCGCAAGGGCTTCCAGATCTCCTGCACCAGCCCCCGGCGTGCGGCCTATGGCTGGCAGCGCGATGGCGGCCATGCCCCCTATCTCCTCGCCGAGGAGAAGGACCTGATCCTGCTGCCCGAGCCGCTGACCTGGGACGATGGCTGCTTCATCTCCTGCGGCGTCGGGACGGCCTATGAGGGCATCCTGCGCGCCGATGTATCCGGCAGCGACACGGTGCTCGTCGTGGGCATGGGGCCGGTCGGCATGGCCGTGGCGATGCTGGCGCGCGGCCGCGGCGCCCGGCGGATTATCGGCGCCGATGTCCAGGCCGAACGGCTCGATCAGGCCCGCGCGCTCGGCCTGATCGACGTGGCGATCCCGGCCGGGCCGGACGCGGCCGAGGCCGTGAAGGAGGCGACCGGCGGTGGCGCCAGCCGGGCGCTGGACTGCTCGGGCCATCCTGATGGCCGCCTTCTCGCGCTTCGGGGTTCGCGGAGTTGGGCCCGCATCGTCTATCTCGGCGAGACCGGCCCGGTGACCTTCCAGGTCAGCGACGATCTGATGCACAGGCACCGGACGCTGATCGGCTCCTGGGTCACCAGCCTCGCCAATATGGAGCAGTGTTGCGAGGATCTCGCTGCCTGGGAGATGCATCCAGACCGCATCGTCACCCACCGCTTCCCGCTGGAGCGGGCGCCCGAAGCCTACGCACTGATGGCGGAAGGACGCTGCGGCAAGGTGGTGATCGAGTTCCCGGAATAGGGGCGGCGCTCAGATGCAGCGGCCGCCATCGATCTCAAGCGCGGCGCCGGTGACAAAGGCGCCCTCGTCCGAACAGAGATAGACGGCGGCCGCGGCGAGATCCTCGGGCGTGCACATCCGCCCGAGCGGGATCGTTGCCATGAACTGGGCGCGGCGCTCGGGCGTGTCTTCGCCGAGAAAGCTGGCGGTCATACCGGTCTGGCCGAGCACCGGGCAAAGGCAGTTCACGCGGATGGCGACAGGGGCGAGCTCGGCCGCCATCGATTTGGTGGCGGTGACGACCGCTCCCTTGCTGGCATTGTACCAGGTGAGCCCCGGCCGCGGCCGTAGCGCCGCGGTGGAGGCCATGTTGAGGATCGCGCCGCCGCCGCGCGCGACGAGCCGCGGCACGGCATGCCGCGCAGCCCAATAGAGCGCCTTCACATTGACCGCGAAGACACGGTCGAACAGGCCCTCATCGACCTCGGCCATGCCCATATTGCGATGGGTGTGACCGGCATTGTTCACCAATATGTCGAGCCCGCCGAACTGGTCGACCGCCGTCTCGACCATGTGGATGGTGCCGGCCTCGGTCGAGACGTCGGCAGCGACGAAACGGACACGGCCCGGCGCGATGTCGTCGATCTCCGCCAGGGCCGCCCGGCCATGGCTGTCGGAGAGATCGGCGAGTATGACGCGGGCCCCCTCGCGCGCGAAGCGCAAGGCGATGCCCCGACCGAAACCCGAGGCGGCGCCGGTGACGATGGCAACCTTGCCGGCGAGACGCATGGTCCTCCCCCCCTTAACCGTGGCGCAGCGCGATCGTCTTGGTGACCGTGAAATGGTCGAGGCCCTCCATGGCCTTCTCCCGGCCGAAACCGCTGCGTTTCATGCCGCCGAAGGGCAGCTCGACCCCGCCGCCGGCGCCATAATCGTTGATGAAGACCTGTCCTGCCCGGATCGCGCGGGCGCAGCGGAGCTGGCGGGCGCCGTCACGCGTCCAGACGCCAGCGACCAGCCCGTAGGGGGTGCCGTTGGCCAGCGCGATCGCCTGCGCCTCCGTCTCGAAGCGGTGGACGGACAAAACGGGACCGAACGCCTCCTCCTGGGCGAGCGGATGGTCGGGCGTGAGCCCGTCGATGATCATCGGCGCAAACCAGAAGCCGCCCGGATCGAGCGTCGCCGGCAGCGGGGTTTCGACGATCACGCGGCCACCATCGGCGCGCGCGCGATCGACGAGCATCCGCACGCGGCCGCGCTGGCGTTCGCTGATCAGCGGCCCGTAATCGGGGTCGGTGTCCCAGGCGCCGACCCGCAGGCCGCGAAACGCCTCGGTGAGGCGGTCGAGGACGCGCTCGGCCACGCTCGTCTGCAGGAGCAGCCGGCTGCCCGCCGAACAGGTCTGCCCCGCATTCTGGACGATCGCACCGATGAGGAGCGGCAGCGCGGCGTCGAGATCGGCATCCTCGAAGACGAGCTGCGGTGACTTGCCGCCGAGCTCCATCGTCACCGGACGGTTGTGCCGTGCCGCGGCCACCTGGATGGCCGTGCCCGTCGCGGGCGAACCGGTGAAGCTGAGATGGTCGAGGCCGGGATGGGCGGCGAGTGCCGTGCCGGCCGTGGTGCCCGTCCCGGTCACCACCGACAGTGCCTCAGGTGGCAGGCCGCTCTCGAGCAGCAGCGCGGCCAGCCGGAGCACCGACAGGCAGGCATCCTCGGCGGGCTTGAGCACGCAGCAATTGCCGGCGGCAAGGCTGCCGCCGATCGTCCGCCCGAAGATCTGCGCGGGATAGTTCCACGGGATGATGTGGCCGGTGACGCCGTGCGGTTCCTTCAGCGTCAGGATGGTGTAGCCGTCGCGATAGGGGATGGTGGTGCCGTGATGCTTGTCGCAGGCGCCGCCATAGAACTCGAAATAGCGGGCGCAGGCGGCGATGTCGGCGCGCGCCTGTCGCAGCGGTTTGCCGGTGTCGCGCGCCTCGAGCCGGGCGAGCGCATCTACCTCCGCCTCGATCGCGCGAGCGGCGCGGGCGAGGATGCGGCCGCGTTCGGCCGGCGCCATCCGGCCCCAGGACCCGCCGTCGAAGCCGCGACGGGCCGTCGCCACCGCGCGGTCGATCTCCGCCGGCCCGCCGGCCGCGATGGCAGCCCAGGCCTCCCCCGTCGACGGGTCGAGGACGGGCAGGGGCGGCGCGTCCGCACCCGACCATTCCCCGGCGATGAGGACCGTCCTGCCGTCTGCCATGGCCGCCTCCGGCGTTGTCGGCGCCCTCATCCGGGGGCGCCGCCTGCGATCCTACCGGTCCGCGGCCGGACCGCAATCCGCCGCCAGCCGCCGCAGGAAAGCCGGCACGTCGGGCGGCTGGATGATGGCGTGGCGGATCAGCCGGTCGAAATGCTCGGACAGTGCCCGGATGTGCTGGGTCGCGTTGAAAACGACATAGGTGCCGCCGAGATAGATCGCCGCCCGCAGCGGCCCGAAGATCGTGACCGGCGCCGAGTAGAGTGCGCGCCCGTCATAGAAGAACCAGCGGAAAGTCGGGTAGAGCTCGTCGAGCAGGGTCGACATGTGAAGGATCTGGCGGCGGCGCAGCGCGGCGTCGAGCCCGCGCCAGATGCCCTCGCCGCGGGCGAAGGCCTCGATCCCCTGGATCGAGCTGCACGCCTCCATGTCCGTCTCCGGCCGGCGCTGATAAGCGAGCGTCGCCGCCGCGGTTTCGATCCGCTGCTCGGCATCGACGGTCGGCACGCGCTCCATCTCGTACCGGATCACCTCCGGCAGTTTCAGGATGTCCGGCAGGGTGACAGGGACGTAGCGGATCTTGTAGCCGACCGCTTCGGCATGCCAGGCGACCAGCCTCCGATCGGTGGGCGAGGCGGCATCACGCTCGATCTCCGTCGTCTCGCGCATGATCGAGGCCGAGGCGTCGCCGCGCTGCGACAGCCCGAGCAGCCAGTCGAGGCTGATCTGCCGCGCCGCGGCGATGGCTGTCAGCGTTTCAACGCGCGGCAGCCGGTCGTTCTCGGCGCTGAGGATCTGCGACAGCGTCGACCGGTCTATCCCGACCGCGGCGGCAAAAGCGCTGCGGCTGAGGCCGGATTCGGCGATCACCCGGAGCAGGCGCTCCCGGAACTGCTCAACGACGTTACGGCGGTCCATGCGGCACAGTCGCAACAACTGTGCGGAATGTCAACCACACAGTCGGAGAGTTTATCAATGTCACGGCAAATTGCGCATTGCCGCATTGTCGCCCATCGCGCGCGGTTGCACAGTCGCGGCATCTACATTCGCTCGGAGGGTAGATGGGCACCGGTGCGGTTTCAGCGGGAGGGTCTGTCGAAACGGGCTTCAGGCGTGGCGGTATCGAATGGCCGACGCTGCTGGTTGCCATTGCCATCCACGGTGGCTGGGCCGCCATCCTGATCGTCTGGCAGGCGATCGGGCTGGGGGCCGCGATCGCGATGCTGGCCGTCCTGATCGCCTGGCATGGTTCGCTTCAGCACGAGGTGCTGCATGGCCACCCGACGCGTCTGCGCGGCGTCAACGATGCGATCGGATCGGTCCCGCTGGCCCTCTGGCTGCCCTATCAGCGCTACCGGACGCTGCATCTGCGCCACCATCGCGACCCGCTGCTGACCGACCCGGTGGAGGATCCGGAGAGCCAGTATCTGACCGGCACGCGTTGGGCGGCGCTGCCGCCTGTGCTGCGCTTCCTGTTCCGTGCCAACCGGACCTTCCTCGGCCGCATGCTGCTCGGTCCCGCGCTCGCCTGGATCGGCTTTTGGAAGGAGGAGGCGGTCGGTCTCGCCCGCGGCGACCGCGAACGTCGGCTCGCCTGGGCCCTGCATCTGCCGGGGGTGGCGGCAGTGCTGCTCTGGGTCGTGGCCTGCGGGATGCCGCTCTGGGCCTATATCGTCGCCTGCTATCTCGGCACCGCGCTCAGCATGGTCCGCTCCTTCGCCGAGCACCGCGCCGGACCCGAAGGGCTGCGGACGGCGGTGGTCGAGTCCGGGCCCTTCTTCAGCCTCCTCTTCCTCAACAACAACCTCCATGTCGCCCATCACGCTCGGCCAGGCCTCGCCTGGTACCGGCTGCCGCGCTACGCACGGGCGATCGGGGCGTCACGGATCGCGGCCGCGGGGGCGGGGCTGTGGGACGGCTATGGCGCGCTGGCGTGGCGCCATCTGCTGCGTCCCTTCGACCGGATCGTCCATCCTGACTATCCGATCCCCGCACAGCCGCCGGTCCGTGAGGGCGAGGCGGGGCAGGGCGCGCCCCCGGCCGTGCCACGCGTCACCGGCCAACCGGTTTCGGAGACCGGTGGGTGAGGGGACAGGCGCCGCCCCGGGTGAGCCTGCCGATGTATGATCTGCCGGAGGTCGCCTGGGCGACCGACCGGCTGTGGATGGCGATCCGCGAGCGGCTGCTTGCGGCGGGTATCGCCCCCGTGCCGGATGCGCTGTGTCGCGATGGCGATCTCCACGCCTTGTGGACCGATCCCGGCTTGCTGTTCAGCCAGACCTGCGGCTGGCCGTTGATGCACCGCTATGGGGCCGTGCTCGAGCCGCTGGCGACGCCCTGCTACGATCTTCCCGGCTGCGAGGGACCGCTCTATCGCAGCGTGATCGTGGTCCGCGCCGACCGGGCCCCGGTGCGGTCGCTCGCGGCGCTGCGCGGCTCGATCTGCGCGGTCAATGGCTGGGACAGCCAGTCCGGCTGGAACGCCCTCGCGGCCACTGTGGCGGCCTTCGGTGCTGACGAGCCATTCTTCGCGGGTGCCGTCGTCACCGGCAGCCATGCGGCGAGCCTGGCGGCGGTCGCGGCGGCCAAGGCGGATCTTGCCGCCATCGACTGTGTGACCTTCGGCCTTCTCGCCCGGTACCGGCCGGCGGCCGTCGCGGCGCTGCGGGTCATCGGTGAGACGGAACCGGTGCCGGGCCTGCCCTATGTGACCCGGCGAGGCGCCCCCGCGGCGCTGACGGCGCTGCTGCGGCAGGCGGTCCTCGAGGTCGCATCAGCATCCGACACCGCGGAGGCGCGCGCGGCGCTCGGGCTCGTCGGGGCCGAAGTACTGGGGTTTGATGCCTATCGGCCGATCGTCGCGATGACGGCGCGCGGCGTGTCGCCGCCGGAACGACGGTTCAACGCCAATAGCTGTGCGTCAGGCTGACGACGAGCAGGAAGATCGCGAAACCCGAAAGGAAGAGCAGGCCGCTCACCGTCAGGCGCCGACGCACCCAGGGAAAGAGGGCAGCAAGCAGAATCAGCAGGATGAGGATCAGAAGAAGGGGACGCATGCGGCGATGGTGACACGGTCGTCGCCGCTTCGACAGCCCGTCCTGCCTTCATCCGCCGGGCCCTCTGCCCGATCCTCGACCATCCTCGCCCTCCGGCCGCAGGGCGTGTCACCGGCCGCATCGCCCATGATATCGTCGCCTCGCACCGCCCCCGAAGAGGGCGGGCAGATGGGGCGGACTCTCTGGGAGCGGGCGGGCCATGGCCGATCTCTTCCTCGGCGTGGATATCGGGGCCACGGTGGCCAAGGCGGCGGTCTTCGACGATACCGGACGACAGCTGGCCGTGGCGGCCGATGAGCGTCCGGGGCTGTTCCCGCGGCCGGGCCATGCCGAACGGCACATCGAGGATGCCTGGGATGCGGCCGTCGCCGCCATCCGCGCGGTTCTCGCCGCACCGGGCATCTCCGCGCATGATGTCGCGGCCCTCTGCGTCACTGGGCACGGCAACGGCGCCTATCTCGTCGACCGGGCGTTCCGACCGCTCGGTCCGGGCATCCTGTCGATCGACGCCCGCGCCGCCGGGCTACTCGAGGAGATGCGGCGCGATGGTCGTGCCGCCGCGCTCGAGCAGCTGGTAGGGCGGCGGCCGATCCATGGCGAGACGGCGCTGATCCTCGCCTGGATCTCGCGACACGAGCCAGAGCGCGCCGCGGCCTGCGGCCACGCCCTGCTGGTAAAGGACTATCTGCGCTGGCGGCTGACGGGGCGCCTCGCCACTGACCCCAATGACGCCTCGGGCAGCGGGCTGATGAATCTGCGGACGGGGCGCTACGACCCGGAGATGTGGCGGATCCTCGGTGATCCCGGCTGGCTCGCCAAGCTGCCGGCCGAGATCCTGCCCGGCAGCGCCGTTGCCGGGCACGTCACGCCGCAGGCGGCGGCCGAGACGGGGCTCGTCGCGGGTACGCCGGTCGCGACCGGGGCGATGGATGTCGAGGCGATCCGCCTCGCCTCCGGCGTGACGGATGCCGACCGGGTGATGGTCAGCACCGGCACCTGGAGCATCAACCTCACCATCGCCGATGCACCGGTGACGCAGCCGCCTCTGCCGGGATTCCAGGGGCTCGCGGATGACGGGCGGCGCTACTTCCTGGCCGAGGCCACTCCGACCGGTGCGACCAACCTCGCCTGGTTCCGGCGGGCGGTGCTCGACTCGCGCATCGACTTCGGCACGGTCAACACCCTCGTCGACGGGCTTGATCCCGCCGCGAGTGAGGTCGTCTTTCTGCCCTACATCCATGGCGGTGCGGGGGAGCCCAAGGGCGCCTTCGTCGGCCTGACCGGCGATTGCGGCCAAGCCCATCTGCTGCGGGCGATCTATGAGGGTGTCGCCTTCGACCACCGCTTCCATGTCGATGCGCTCGCCGCCGTGCTCGGGCGACGGCCGTCCGTCGCCCGCTTCTCCGGTGGTGCGGCCCGCAGCGCCGTCTGGTCCGCGCTGGTTGCCGACACCCTCGCCATGCCGGTCGAGACGGTCGCGGTAGAGGAACTCGGCGCGCTCGGCGCCGCGATGATGGCCGCCATCGCCGTCGGGCGTTTCGCCCATGCCGATGCGGCGGTCGCGGCCATGGTCCATGTCTCCCGCCGCTTTGTGCCCGATCCCGATCGCATCGCGGTGATGGCGCGGAAATATGCGCGTCAGCGGCGGATCGTCGAGGTGCTGGCGCCGGCCTGGGAGGCGTTTGGCGGCGATGCATGAGGGATCGAGTGTAAACGTTTCAATTCACATCCTCGACACACTGCCGGCAATGTCGTGCGGTGCACCTCATCATCGGCGCACTGAGCCGGCTGCTCGGAGGGGCGCCGCATGTTGACGTTTCCACCGGGCTGCGAGATATGGAGGTAAGACCGCGTCCGATGCCGGGCCGGGGCCGACCGGGGACGTGGCGCCCCGCCGGCAGTCCGCCCTCCGTCGGAGCGTCGCGCAGGGGAGAGGACGTGCCCGAAGCCCGCAGCGAGAATGACCGTCGACGGTGTGCCGCCGCCACCCGGCCGCATGCGCGGCAGTCCGGCAGGCCGGCAGTCGGGGCGGAGTGGCACGGATGACCGGCGCGCCCCTCATCGTCACCAAGGGCATCGGCAAGTCGTTCGGCGGCGTGCCGGTGCTGGCCGATATCGACCTGACCCTTTCCGCCGGAGAGGTGCACGCGCTGCTCGGCGAGAACGGTGCCGGCAAATCGACCTTCGCCAAGATCCTCGCCGGGGTGCATCAGCCGACGACCGGGACGATCGAGCTCGCAGGACGGCAGGTTGCGATCCACTCGCCGCTCGAGGCGCAGCGTCTCGGCCTCACCCTCATCCATCAGGAACCGATCTCCTTCCCGCATCTCACCGTCGCCGAGAATCTGTTCGTCGGGCGCGGCAAAGGGGGCGCTCTGTCGCGCATCCGCTGGCGGCGGATGGAGGCGGAGGCCCGCGGCCTGATCGATGCCCTCGGCGTCTCGATCGACGTGACGCGGCCGATGAGCGGCCTGTCGATTGCCGACCAGCAGATGGTCGAGATTGCCCGGGCGCTGGCGCAGGACAGCCGGCTGATCATCATGGACGAGCCGACGGCGCCGCTGACCCCGCGCGAGGTCGCGACGCTCTTCTCGATCGTCCGGCGGCTGCGCGACGAGGGGCGGGCCATCGTCTTCATCAGCCACCGGCTGGAGGAGGTGCGGGCGATCTGCGACCGCGTCACCGTGTTCCGCGATGGCCGCAAGGTTGCGACCGAGCCGACCTCGGCCCTGTCGGATGATGACATTATCCGATTGATGATCGGCCGTCCGCTGCAGGAGTTCCTTCACAGCCGCGAGGGCGCCCCCGGGGCGACCGCCCTCGAGGTCGAGGGGCTGGGGCGCGCGGGGCGCTTTGCCGACATCTCCTTCGCCGTCCGCAAGGGCGAGGTGGTGGGGTTGGCGGGTCTGGTCGGCGCGGGGCGCACGGATGTGGCCCGGGCGATCTTCGGGATTGCCCCGGCCGATCGCGGCGTCATTCGCATCGACGGGGAGCCGGTCGTCGTGCGGGGGCCGCAGGACGCGATCAGCCGCGGCATCGCCTATGTCCCGGAGGATCGGGCGATCGCCGGCATCTTCCGGTCCTTGCCGGTGGAGCAGAACATCACCGCCGCCGCGCCGCGCGCGATCGCACCGCGCGGCTTCATCCGGGCCGCGGTGGAGCGGGCGCTCGCGGGTGATGCGATCCGCCGGCTGCGCATCCGCCTGGCCTCCCCGCGCCAGCCGATCGGCGAGCTGTCGGGCGGCAACCAGCAGAAGGCGATCCTCGGCCGCTGGCTGATGACCGATCCGCGGATCCTGATCCTCGACGAGCCGACACGCGGGATCGATGTCGGCGTCAAGGCCGAGTTCTACGAAATGATCAACGCCTTCGCGCGTGAGGGGCGGGCGGTGCTGCTGATCTCCTCCGAACTGCCCGAGCTCCTGGCCCTCTCCGACCGCATCCTCGTCATGTCAGAGGGCCGGATCACCGCGGAGTTCGGCCGGGCGGAGGCGACGCAGGAAAAGATCATGCACGCCGCGGTCCCGCGGCAGGCGCGGGGGGCCGCGGCGTGAGCATGCTCTGGCGCCTCTTCCGGGTCCGCGAGGCCGGTATCGCCGTGATGGTGGCCCTGCTCTTCATCGTCGTCGGGGCGATCGAGCCGCGTTTTCTGTCCGCCGACAGCCTGCGGGCCATCCTGCTCGCGATCCCGCTGATCCTGGTCGCCGCGATGGGTCAGATGATGGTCATCGTCGCCCGCCACATCGACCTGTCGATCGGCTCGACCCTCGCCTTTGCGGCGATCGCCGTCGGCATGATCTTCCGCGATCAGCCCGACTTCCCGCTCTGGCTCGGCTTTATCGCCGGCATGGCGATCGGCGCCGGGTTGGGTTTCGTCAACGGGCTCGTCGTCACGCTGTTCAACCTGCCCTCGATCATCGTCACGCTCGGTACGCTCAGCCTGTATCGCGGGCTCGTCTTCATCCTGTCGGGCGGGCGGCAGGTCGATCCGAACCACATTCCCGAACCGCTGATCCGGATGGCCCAGACTTCGCCGATCGATATCCCCTGGATCGTGCTGATCGCCTTCGCGGTCGCGGTGCTCGCGCATCTCTTCCTGCGCTATAGCCGCATCGGCCGCGAGATCTATGCGGTCGGGTCGAACACCATGGCGGCGCGGCTGCGCGGCATCCGCGTCGTGCCGGTCACCATCCTCGTCTTCGTCATCTCCGGTGCACTCGCCGGGCTTGCCGGGCTGATGTATGCGGGCCGCTTCGGCTATGTGAATCCCGGCATCACCGGCGTCGGTTTCGAGCTGACGGTGATCGCCGCCATCGTCATTGGCGGCGTCAGCATCAATGGCGGGGTCGGCAGCGTCCTCGGCACCACGCTCGGCGTCCTGCTGCTCGGCGCCGTGACTGTGGCGCTGCCGATCCTCGGCATCTCCGGCTTCTGGCAGGGTGCCATCTATGGCGCGATCATCGTGCTGGCCCTGGTGATCGACCGGACGGTGCGCGAGGGCGGCATCGCCATACGGGCACGGAGGGGGGCGCCGTGACGGTTGGGGAACAGTCGGGCGCGATGCAGGAGCGGGCGACGCCGCAGGATGCTGCACGGCCGGCGCCGGCATGGCAGCGCCTCCTCATCCGGCCGGAGATGATGACGCTGCTCCTGCTGGTGATCGCGGTCATCGCTGGCGGTCAGCTCTCGCCCTATTTCGCCGATCTCCGTTTCATCCTCGAGAGCTCGACCTTCTATATCGAGTTCGGCATCGTCGCTCTGGTCCTGACGATGGTCGTGATCTCGGGCGAGATCGACCTGTCGGTCGCGGCGATGATGGCGCTCTCGGCCTGCCTGTTCGCGATCGCCAACCGCGCGGGGCTGGGCATCCCCGTCGCGATCCTGGTCGGGCTGGCCGCGGGGCTCGCCATGGGCGGCTTCAATGCGCTGCTCGTCACTTGGCTGCGGTTGCCCTCGATCATCGTGACGATCGGCACGATGACGCTCTATCGCGGCATCGCGCAGATCCTGGCCGGCGACCGCTCGATCGCCGGCTTCCCCGCCTGGTTCGTCGGGATCGATTTCCGCAGCCTGTGGATCGTGCCGGTGCCGGTCATCGTCTTTCTGGTGCTGACCGTGCTGCTCGCCATCGTCATGGGACGCACGATCCTCGGCCGGCAGATCTACCAGATCGGCACCAACGAGACGGCGGCGCGACATGCCGGCATCCGCGTCGACCGCATCCGGACCGGTCTCTTCCTGGCCTCGGGCGTCGCCTCGGCGATCGGCGGGATGATGACCGCCTCCCGCCTGGGCTCGGTGCGCTACGATCTCGCCGACGGCGGCGAGCTGCAGATGGTGCTGATCGTCATGCTGGGCGGGACCTACATCTTCGGCGGCCGCGGCACGATCACCGGCACCTTCCTCGCGCTGTGGCTGCTGGTCATCATCCAGACCGGGATGACTGTCGCGAACATCGCGATCGAGGCACAGCTCACCGTGCTCGGCCTGTTGCTGATCGTCTCGATCATCGCCTCCAACGCGATCTATGCGCGCGGGCAGGGATAGGCGCCGCGCACCGGGCGGACGGATTCCGCAGCGAGTTCAAGGACAGGGAAGGAGAGGAACGTCATGCGCTTCAAGTCTCTCGCCTCAGGGGTGGCGATCGCCGCCGCGCTCTTCGCCACCGGCGCCATGGCGCAGGATCCGGTGGAAATCGTCTACATCCCGAAGAACACCGGCAATCCGTATTTCGACAGCATCATCGGCGGCTTCGAGGATGCCTGCGCGCAGCTCGGCTGCGAGTTCACGACCGTGGCGCCGGCCACCGCCGAGGCGACCTCGCAGATCCCCTTCGTCACCGCGCAGATCCAGCGCGGTGTCGATGTGATCGCGATCTCGCCGAACAGTCCCGACGCGCTGAACCAGGTGTTCGACCGCGCCCGGTCGCGCGGCATCATGATCCTCATCGTCAATTCGGATGTTCCGGGCAATGAGGAGCATCGCGACGCGGCGATCCTGCCGGTCGACTTCACCCGAACCGGGCCGTCGCAGGTCGAGCTCCTCGGCTCGCAGATCGGTTATGAGGGTCAGATCGCGATCCTCTCGGCGACGACCGACGCGCCGGACCAGAACACCTGGATCGCGGCGATGGAGGACGTGCTCGCCAACGATCCGAAATACGCCAACATGGAGCTGGTCACGATCGCCTATGGCGATGACGACCCGCAGAAGAGCACGACCGAGACCGAGGCGCTGCTCGCCAACTACCCCGATCTCCGCGGCATCATCTCGCCGACGACGGTCGGTGTGGCGGCTGCCGCACAGGTCGTCGAGACCGCCGGCAAGGCTGATCAGGTGCGCGTCGTCGGCCTCGGCACGCCGAACCAGATGCGGCGCTTCATCGAGAACGGCACGGTCGAGGCCTTCCAGCTCTGGAGCCCGTACAATGAAGGCTGGCTGGCTGCGCATTTCGCGGTGGGCGTACTCGGGGGCGAGATCACCAATGAGCCGGGCGAGACCTTCGAGGTGCCCGAGCTCGGCCAGATCACGATCGGCGAGCAGAACGTCATCCTGACCCAGGCGGAGCTGACCACCTTCGACGCCAGTAACATCGCCGATTTCGACTTCTGATCGGTCCCGTACCGGCAGCAAACGAAAGGGCGGAGCTGTGGCTCCGCCCTTTCCCGTTCATCCGCGCCTCGGCAGCCGGCGTTCCGGTGCCGGCTCAGTGCTGGTCGGGGAACAGGGTCGGCTCCCAGACCGGGCCGATGGCGGCAGAGGCGGGCCCGTCGATTCGCACGGCGGTGACCGGCGCCATGGTGAAGGCCGAGACCGCCGGCGCCGCATCGGGCTGCTCGGCAACCAGCTCCGGGGCCGGCGTCGCGCTGGTCATCCACAGCGTGACCTCATCGGCCGGCGCATCGGCATCCGGCATGTCCGGCAGCGCGTTGGCCGGCGGTGCGGCCGGTGCCGGCGGCCCGTCCTCCGGATCATCGAAATCCGGGATGTCGAGCGTGGCCGCGCCGTCCTCGTTGATCAGCCCTTCGCGGTACTGCTGATAGAGGCTGCGGACCGTCGCGTAATAGTCGAGGGAGGTTGCCTCGAGCTCGTCGGTGGTATCGAGGCTCTGCGCGCGGGCGTCAACCACCCCGACCAGGAAGCGGGCGATCTGCAGCTCGGTCAGCCCTTCGGCGCGCAGCGCCCAGCCCACCGGATCGGCGAGCGCATCGACGCCGCGCCCCACCGCGTCCCGCGGATTGGACGGACCCAGCAGCGGCAACACCAGATAGGGACCCGCATCGACACCCCAGACGGCGAGGGTCTGGCCGAAATCCTCCGTCTCATAGGCCAGCTCGGGTCGGATCTCTGCCGCCACGTCGACGATGCCGCCGATGCCAACGATCGTGTTCACGAAGAAGCGTTCGAAGGCGAGGCCGGCGCCCTCGGTGTCGCCCTGCAGCAGGTTGTTGGCGATGATCAGCGGCGATTCGAGGTTCCGCAGGAAACTGCGGATATTGTACTGCAACTGCGGCGGCACGACCGTGTCGTACACCACGGCCGTCGGGCGCAGCACGACCTCGTCGACCGCCTGATTGAAGCCGAACACCGCCCGGTTGAAGTTCTCGAGCGGATCGGCCGGATTGGCAGCCATGTCGCCGGGCGCCGAGGCACAGGCACCGAGCCCGGCCAGTCCCAGAGTAGCCCCCGCCAGCCGCAGAGCCCGTCCGCTTGTTCTCGTCAGCCTATCGCCTGGCACGGAGCACCCCTCTCTCCACAACCGGCCAGAGCCGATCGTTTGTCCACGAACCGAATGTGCCCGGCCGGGGCTCGGAATCCAGCCCCCGGTACCGGGCATCGGCGAAATGCCGGACCAGTGTTGCATATCAGCAACATCGGCGGCCGCGGCGCCACGATTGGCGCGGCCCTTTCCGTCACTCGAATGGCAGCGACAAATTGAGCGAAATGATCTCGGTGCCAGGATTGATGTCGTCGATATTGGCATTCGAGATGTGGTGGTAGGCGACGCCGATGCGGGTGCCGCCGCCGAACTCATAGGCAGCCTCGAGCCCGCTGCGGAACTCGATTGCCGAACCCAGATCCCGGACATCACCGGGCTGGAAATATCCCACCGCCAGGCTGGGGGACAGAACCAGCCGGTCGGCGATCCGCACGTCGATCATGCCACCGCCATAGGCGTAGATCGAGCCGCCGGCACTGACTTCGACGCCCAGGATGGGTCGCAGGCCGATGAAGGCTTCGGGGAACCGCAGCTCGACGCGGCCCATGCCGTACTGCGTGTCGTCCTCATGACCGTCGAGCGATCCATAGAGGCCGGCCCCGACGGTGGCGGAGAAGGGCGTGTTCTCGACGGTGCCGAAGGTGATCGTCTCCGGAGCCGCCAGCTCGCCGACCACACCGACCGCCACCGCGGCCGACATCGCCGCGGCCAGCATCAGGAAGTCGTTGTCGGCCACGGCCGGTGTCGCGGCCATGACGACCGCCGCCGACAGCGCCATGCTCTTGGCAACGATCTTCACGGTTCGGCCTCCGGCGTTCGCGTGATGCTTTGGACCGCGCCGCCATCGGCGTCCGGCAACATGTCTGATGTCATCGAATCAGGCCCCCCAACGGTGGAGCCTAGCGTGTCGCCGGTCGGACCGCTATCGCTCGTATCACCGCGCGCGTCGAGGCGCAGCTCGATACGCCGATTGCGCGCATAGGCCTCCGGCGTGTCGGCAGGATCGATCGGCTGGAATTCGCCGAAGCCGGCGGCGGCCATGCGCTCCTCGGGGATGCCCTGTTCGGCGAGGAAGTAGAGGACCGACAAAGCGCGCTCGGTCGACAGCTCCCAGTTCGAGTTGAAGCGTGCGCCGAGCGTGATCGGCTGGCGGTCGGTATGACCGTCGATGCGCAGGATCCAGTCCACATCCGGCGGGATCTGCTGCGTGATCTCGGTCAGTGTCTGGGCGAAGGCGGCGAGCTGCTCGCGCCCGCCCTCCTGAAGATCGGCCGAGCCCAGGGCGAACAGGACCTCCGACTGGAAGATGAAGCGGTCGCCGACCACGCGCACGCCCGGCTGGTCGCCCAGCACGTCGATGAGCTCGCCGAAAAAGGCCGAGCGCGAACGGCTGAGCTCATCGACCCGGCGCAGCAGCGCCTCGTTGAGGCGCGTCTCCAGGTTGGAGATCTCGACTTCACGATCGGTGACCGATGCCTCGGAGGCTTCGAGCGCCTCCTGCACACGCGCCAGCTCCTCCTGCAGCTCGGCCAAGCGTTCATCGAGCTGCCCGACACGGCTCTCCGCCGCGGCGAGCGCGTCCCGATTGGCGGTCAGGGCGGCCGTCGTGTCCTCGAGCGACCGCCGCAGCTCGGCGGCCTCCGTCTCCTTGGCTTCGAGCTGGCTCAGCAGCGCCAGCGCCTCCTCGTCGGGCGCGGCGAGCTGCGCTTCGAGCGACTGGGCGTGCTCGCGCATCGCCGCCAGCTCCTCCATCAGGCGATCGCGATCGGCCGTGGTGAGCCGCAGCGTCGTCTGCAGGGTCTCGACCTGCTCGACTGCATTGGCGAGCTCGAGGCCGAGGGCCTGCACGCGCGCCTCGCGCGCCGTGAGCGTCTCGCTGCTTGCCGTGAGTTCGGCTGACAGGGACGCGATCTGTTCGTCGCGCTCGGCGATTGCGGCGTAGAGGTCGCGGATCTGTGTCTCCGACAGCTCGGCGCGGACACCGGCCTCCTCGGCCTCGGCGCGACTTGCTTCGAGGGCGAGGTCGAGGGCCGCCACCTGCAATTCGAGATCCTGGCGCGCCGCCTCCAGCGTCGCGAGCTCGGATTGCAGCCGCGCGATCTCGCGCAGCCGCTCGTCGAGCACCGTCTGACTCGTCTGCAGCATCCGATCGGCGTCGAGGAGCTGCCGGGCCCGGTACTCACCGCCCGCGGTCAGGCTCTCGACCTGGCTTTCGGCCGCGGCGAGGCGTCGCTCGAGTTCCGCCTTCTCGGTCAGGAGGGAGGCCAGCTGACCGGCCAGGATGTCGCGCTCGGCGAGCGCCGCTTCGAGGTCGCTCGACACCCGGTCGAGCCGCTCGCCGAGATCGCGGCCGGCGCTGCTCTCGATCGACAGCCGGTCGCTTAGCTCCGCCACCTGGCGGTTCAGGCTGGTCACCATGTCGTCCCGGCCGCTGATCGCCGAGGTCAGGTAGAACTGCGCCACCAGGAAGATCATCAGCAGGAAGATCAGGACCATCAGCAGCGAGGACAGGGCGTCAACCCAGCCGGGCCAGACGTCCACCTCGCGCTGCCGCATCGCGTTGCGTCCTGCCATGATCGCGCCCCTGCCTGTTCCGCCGCCTGCTCAGCGACCCGTCAGCGCGGCTGCGTCTCGTCGGCCACGGCCGCGATCGTCCGCGCCAGGAGCTTGATCTCGTGGCGGATTTCCTTGGAGAGCTGGTTGCGGGCCGTCGCCGTCTCGTCGACCAGCCGCCGCGCCGTCGCATCGAGGTTGCGGAGATGGGCGAGCACCTCCTCGTCATTGCCGATGCGGTTGCTCTGCAGCATCTCGTGCAGCGCCAGCAGGATCGGCTTCAGGCTGGCCTGGCTCTCGGCGATCGAGATGAGGACGCCACGCTGCGCCGTCAGGTTCTCATTGAGCGTGCCGAGACGCTCGGCGATCGTCGCCATCACCGTGTCGGCCTGCAGGCGCTGCTCCTCGGTGCTCTGGGCGACCTGCAGCAGCGTCTCCAGATTCTCCGCCGTCTGCGCCACCACGGCCTCGATATAGGCGGGGGCGGCGACATCGGTGAGCTCGAGCGGGCGGGCGGCGGCCGGCGCCTGCACCCCCGCGCCCGTCTCCTGCGTCTGGGTCAGGACGGTGTTCGAGGACAGCCAGTCTTCGAGATCATTGAAGAACCGGTTCTGCGCCTGCCCGACCTGCAGCTCGAGAAAGCCAAGCGTCAGCGAGCCGGCAAGGCCGAACAGCGAGGAGGAGAAGGCCGTGCCCATGCCGAGGAGCGGCGTCTCGAGCCCGTCCTTGAGGTTCCGGAACATAGCCCCGACATCGGTACCGTCGAGCGACAGACCGCGGATGACGCCACCGGCGGCGTTCACCGTCTCGAGCAGACCCCAGAAGGTGCCGAGCAGACCGAGGAAGATCAGGAGACCGATGAGATAGCGCGAGATCTCGCGGCCTTCCGTCAGACGGTCGCTGATCCCGTCGAGGAGCGAGCGCATCACCGGGGCGGTGAGGGTGAAGCGGCCGCCATGCTCGTCGAGCGCACGGGCGACCGGGGTCAGCAGGCGCGGCCGCCGGTTCGGGATGGCGCCGCGGCCCATCAGCGCGTTCATCCAGGCGATGTCCGGCGCAAGGTTCATCACCGCCCGGAAGCTGAACGCGATGCCGAAGGCGAGGACGGCAAGGATCACGCTGTTGAGCGCCGGGTTGGCGGCGAAGGCCGCCAACAGCCCGGGTCCGAGCAACGCCGCTACGATGGCGACGGCCACCACGAAGCCGATCATCCGGGCCAGATAGCGCCCGGGGCTCGTCACTGCCTGCCGGCGGGTCCGCGGCCGCTCCTCTCCCGCAACCGTCATGCGCAATCCCCGTCGGTCTGGATCACTACCGGATGATGACGTCGACGCGGTCCGCCGGTCCCTCGGCGGCGGTGTTGCCGAGCGCACGGACGTCGATGCGCGCGCTCGGCACCCCCTGGTCGATCAGATAGCCGCGCACCCCCAGCGCGCGGTCGAGTGACAGGCGCCGGGCATGGGCCGCGAGGTCGGGCGTGCCGGAGGCATAGGCGCGGATCTCGATGCGCCGCCCGCCATCGGCGATGGTCTCGGCGAGCCCGGCGAGCGCCTGGCGCACCGCCTCGTCGACGGCGTCGGACCCCGAGGCGTAGAGAAGGCGCAGCCCGTCCTCGCCCGGCAGGCTCACCACGGTTTCGTCGGGTGGCGGCTGCACCCGCGCCATCGGCGGCGGCTCGGGCGCGATCGTCGCGCCGAGCGGCGGCGGCAGCCCGTCCGGGCCGAGCTCGGTCTCGATCGACAGGGTGGTGCCGAGCGGCGAGGGCGGGATCTCGCTGCGTCCGGCCGGCGGCCGGACGGCAAGCTCGACCGGCTCCTCCGGCGGATCCTCGAACGGATCCTCGAACAGCGGATCGATGGGATCGATCGACGCGATGGGGTCGGCCGACGCACCGGCATCGGCGACCGTGTCGCCGTCATCCGCCGTCTCGCCGGTGATGTCGGCAACCGGCGCGTCGGCCACGGGATCGGCGGGCCGATCGACCGCCAACTCGGCGATACGCTGATCCGGCAGGGCAGGGGGCAACGGTACCGCGACAGGCGACCCATCGGGCTGGAACAGCCGCGCATCCTGGGCGACGGCTCCCGGGATGGCGGATGCGAACAGCAGCGCTGCGAACAGCGACCCCGCAACCCCGCCGCCAATGCGGCGCCTCGGCGCTCCGCCCGTCGGGCCCGACCCCCCGGGCAC
The DNA here is from genome assembly GCA_964406375.1 of uncultured Mycobacteriaceae bacterium. Lineage (GTDB taxonomy): Bacteria > Pseudomonadota > Alphaproteobacteria > DSM-16000 > Inquilinaceae > CAYORM01. The sequence continues at coordinate 31,114 of CAYORM010000010.1, forward strand.
CGTCACGTCACGGCCCATCGGCTTCGTCCTGCAACCCCTTGCCCGATATACCCCATCGCTCGGCGGGCACACAATCCGGCCGGTTCGCGCCAGCAAAGCCATCGGGCGGCGGACATCCGACGGCCTCAGCCGGCCGCGGCGGACGGATTGGCACGCGCGAGGGCGGAGACCAGCAGCTTGTGGATGGGGATGTTGCCGGCGACGACCGCGCCCGCGTGGAGGGGGAAGGACCGTCCGTCGCGGCCAGTGGCAAGACCGCCTGCCTCCTGCACCAGCACGATCCCGGCGGCGATGTCCCAGGGGTAGACGCCGCTCTCCCAGAAGCCGTCGAACCGTCCGGCGGCCACATAGGCGAGATCGAGCGCCGCCGCACCCATGCGCCGGATGCCGGCGACCTGTGGCATCACGACGGCCATGTCACGCATGTAGGCCGGTTTGTCGGCCTTGCTGCCGAGGAAGGGGATGCCGGTGCCGATCAGCGCATCGGCGAAGGCGGACCGGGCGGAGACCCGCAGCCGACGATCGTTGAGATAGCTTCCCGCGCCCTTCTCGGCCCAGTAGAGCTCGTCGGTCACCGGGTTGAAGACGACACCCGCCACGATCTCCCCGGCCTGCTCCATGGCGATCGAGATGGCGAAATGCGGGACCCCGTGCAGGAAGTTCGAGGTGCCGTCGAGCGGATCGACGATCCAGCGCCGGCCCTCGTCATCACCGCCGGTCTCGCCGCTCTCCTCCATCAGCAGCCCGAAGCGCGGCCGGGCGCGCATCAGCTCCTCCTTGAGGATCGTCTCGGCCTTGAGGTCGGCCGCCGAGACGAAATCCGCCGGCCCCTTGCGGCTGACCTGAAGGGCCTCGACCTCACCGAAATCGCGGACGAGGCTGCGCCCCGCCTTCTGCGCGGCGCGGATCATGACGGTGATGAGGGCGGAGCGGACGGCCATGCTTCTGTCTTCTGTTGGCGCGCGATCGCGCGGGCGCGCGCCTCAATCCTTGGCGCGTTCGAGATAGGTACCGTCGGCGGTGTTGACGACGATCCGGGTACCCGAGGAGATGTGCGGCGGCACCATGACGCGCACTCCGTTCTCCAGCACCGCCGGCTTGTAGGAGGAAGAGGCGGTCTGGCCCTTCACCACCGGATCGGCTTCCGCGATCGTCATCGTGACGGTCGGCGGCAGCTCGACCGACAGCGGCGAGCCCTCATAGAGCGTCACCGTGCAGACCATGCCCTCCTGCAGGAAGCGGCCCGGCTCGCCGATCGTGTCCATCGGCACCTGGATCTGCTCGAAGCTCTCATTGTCCATGAAGGTGCAGACATCCCCCTCGGCATAGAGGAACTGCATCTCCTGCTCGTCCAGCCGGGCCCGCTCGACCGTCTCCTGCGTACGGAAGCGGTTCTGCGTCTTGGTCCCGGTCCGCACATCCTTCATTTCGACCTGGATGACGGCGTTGCCCTTGCCCGGCTGAATGATCTCGATCTTGGTCACGAGCATCAGCTTGTTCTCGTATTCGAGCACGTTGCCGGGACGGATGGTGATGGCAGTGACCTTCATGGCGAGCCGCGGCCTCGTCTAGTCTTGTGGGTGCGCAGGGGTCCGGAGTGGGCGCGGACCCTACCAGCAAGGCCGGGGGCGTGGCAATCCGAGGGATCGCGCGGGGCCTGCGGCGCAACTGGGATGCTGCGGGACGTGATCACCCTTTCCCCTGCCGGTCAGAGCGGCTACCGGTGCTTCATGAGCACGACACGGCAGATCGAGGAGGCGCTCGGCGTCGCCGGGCGGTGGTGGCGGCGCGACGGCTTCGACCGGCGGCGCCCGTTTCTCGAGGCGCGGGCGCGGATCCTCGCAGCACTGCGAAGCGTGTTCACCGAGGCGGACTTCGTGGAGGTCGACACGCCGGCGCTGCAGGTCTCGCCGGGGCTCGAGCCGCATCTCGTCGCCTTCGAGACCGAGCTGCGCGGTCCGCATCCGGAGGACCGGGCGCGGCTCTATCTGCATACCAGCCCGGAATTCGCGATGAAGAAGCTGCTCGTGGCGGGGATGGAACGGATCGTTCAGATCAGCCACGTCTTCCGTAACGCCGAGCGCTCGGCGACCCACCACCCCGAATTCATGATGATCGAATGGTATCGGGCCGGTGCCGGATATCGCGCGCTGATACCGGATTGCGAGCGCGTCCTGCGTGCCGCCGCCGCCGCGGCGGGGCGGCAGCATCTCACCTGGCGCGGTGCGCATTGCGATCCGGCGCAGCCCTGCGAGGTCATCACCGTCGCGGAGGCCTTCGCGCGGGCAACCGGCATCGACCTGCTTGCGACCGCACCGGACCCCCGGACCCCGCGGGTCGCCGATCTCGACCGCGAGACCGCACGGATCGGCATCCCCGCCCGGCCCGGGGATCGCTGGGAGGATCTGTTCTTCCGGGTCTTCCTCGAGCGCATCGAGCCGACGCTGGGCATCGGCCGGCCGACGGTACTTGTCGACTGGCCGGTCTCGATGGCGGCGCTGTCGCGGCCGAGCGCGGCCGACCCGCGCGTTGCGGAGCGGTTCGAGCTCTATGTCTGCGGGCTCGAACTCGCCAACGCGTTCGGCGAACTGACGGACCCCGTGATCCAGGCGCGGCGTTTCGAGGCGGACATGGATCTGAAGGCGGAGCTGTACGGCGTGCGATATCCGATTGACGACGATTTCCTCGCGGCCCTCGACCCCGACCGCGGTGGCGGCTTGCCGGAGAGCGCGGGCATCGCGCTCGGCTTCGACCGGCTGGTGATGCTGGCCACCGGAGCGGAGCACATCGAGGACGTGCTGTGGGCGCCCGTCGTCGGCCGAATGGCGGGGCGGGGCTGACCGGCATGCTGCATCTCGATTGCGAGGCCTATCTCGCCGGTGTCGCGCGCTGGCGCGCCGAGCGGGGCATCAGCGGCTGGCCGGATCTGCCGGCCGATCGCGCGCGGGCGTTGTTCCGCGAGAGCAGGCTGTCGCGCCGGCCGCCGCTGCCGCCGATGGCCCATGTCGAGGATCGCGAGCTGCCCGGGCGCGGGGGCGGGCGGCCGATGCGAATCCTCGTGCCGCCGAATCCGCGGCATGAGGCGCTGCCGGTCGCCCTCTACTTCCATGGCGGCGGCTATGTGCTCGGCGGCATCGAGGAGAGCGAGGACGAGGCGCGCCGGATCGCCCTCGAGATGGGGGCGATCGTCGTCACGGTCGATTACCGCAAGGGGCCGGAGCACCGCTTCCCGGCGGCGGTCGATGACGGCTACGACGCGCTCGTCTGGGCAACGCACGCAGCCGCCGGACTGGGCGGCGATCCGCAACGCCTGATGATCGGCGGAACCAGTGCGGGGGCCGGGCTGGCGGCGGCGGTGGCGCGGCTGGCGGCGCTGGAGAACGGCCCGCGGGTCCGGCTCCTCTATCTCCTCTGCCCCTGGCTCGACCTCACCATGACGCAGCGCTCGGTGCAGGATCTCGCCGAGGGTTACGGTCTCGAGCGCGCCGATCTCGACTGGTTCGCCGCCTCCTACCTGCCCAGCGGCGTGCGCGACGCGCCCTTCCATCCGCTGGTCTCGCCGGTCCTGCATCCGGTGCCGCGGCGCATGCCGCCGACCGTCATCCTGATCGCCGAATGCGACCCGCTGCGCGATGAGGCACGGCAGTTCGCCCGGATGCTGGAGCAGGCCGGAACCCCAGTCCGCAGCATCGACGCGCCCGGGATGATCCACGGCTTCAATACGCTGCCGCACCTGATCCCGGCGGGAGCCGCCTTCCTGCCGCCGGTCTGGACGGCGATGCGCGCGCTGCTGGGGCTATAGCCGCTCGATGACGAAATCGGCGCCGGCGGTCGCGGCGACTACCGGCACCTCCATCAGCTCGGTCCACCAGGAGACGAGTTCCGGGGCGAGCAGGACGAAATCGGCCCCGGCTTCGCCGGCAACCATCGCCTCGTGCCGGCTCGTGCCGGTCGCGACGCCGACGATCGCATCGTCACCCACGGCGGCACGCGCGGCGGCATAGGCATCCGCACCATCGACCCTCACGCCGTCGCAGCCGTTGGTCGCGGCGAGGGCCGCGTCATGCGCGAGGAGGAAGGCGATGTCCCGGTCCTGGACCAGCGGCCGCAACCGTGCCGCGGCCGCGGCGTCGGGCGGGTCGAGCTCGACGCAGGCGACGCCACCCGCCGCGAGCCGGGCGGCGAGCGCCTCGGTCGCGACGGCCGGGCCGACGACGAGGTAGATCCCGCCCTCCAAGGGCTCAGCCCCGGTCGCGGAAGATGTCGACGAGCTGGTCGAGAAGCGCCAGCGCCTCCTCGCGCGGGCGGCGGAAGCAGTTGCGGCCGATGATCGAGCCATTGCCGCCACCGTCGCGGATGGCGCGGGCATCGTCGAGCACCGCGTCGGCGCCCTTCGCCGCACCGCCGGAGAAGACCACGAGGCGCCGTCCGGCGAAGCAGGAGCGCATCACCTCCGCCACGCGCTCGGCCTGGGTCGCCACCGGGATCTTCTGGGCGGCGAACTCCTTCTCCGCTTCCTTCTGCTCGAGCACCGCCGTCGGCAGTTTCACCTTGATGATATGGGCGCCGAGCTGGGCCGCGAGATGGGCACCATAGGCGACGACATCCATCGCCGTCTCGCCATCCTTGGTGATGGCGCCACCGCGCGGATAGGACCAGAGCACGGTCGGCAGCCCCACCGCGCGTGCCTCGCGGATCAGCTCGCCGATCTCCTCCATCTGCTCGAATGCCTGATCCGAGCCGGGATAGATGGTGAAGCCGATCGCCGAACAGCCGAGCCGGAGCGCGTCCTCGATCGACGCGAACACGGCCTGATCCGCAGCCTCCTTCGCGCGGCTCAGGCTGTTCGAGTGGTTCATCTTCAGGATGGTCGGGATCTGCCCGTAATAGACCGCGGTCGAGACCTCGAGCTGGCCGAGCGGGGCGGCATAGGCCGACAGTCCGGCATCGATCGCCAGCTTGTGGTGATAGAGCGGATCATAGCCGTCCGGATTGATCGCGAAGCTCCGCGCCGGGCCGTGCTCGACCCCCTGGTCGACCGGCAGGATGATCATGCGACCGGTGCCGCCAAGCCGTCCCTGGCTCAACATCTGCAGCAGCTTGGCCTTCACGGCCGGCGGCTCGCTGTCATAATTCGCGAGAATCTTCCGGACGCGTGGGGTGATCCGCATCACTCTGTCCTCTCCAATCGTTCGTTGCCGGCACCGATAGCCGACGTGCAGGAAACGGGCAATCGGGCTTCCCGCCCGGTTCAGGGGGCGATCGGCTCGTAGAAGGCGGCGGCGAAGCCGGCCCGCTCGCGCGCGACGGTGTTGAAGGGTCGCTTCAGCACGCCGCGGAACCGGGCGGTAACGAGACGCTGCCAGGTGGGCACGGGTTCCACGCCGCGCCGCGCGCACAGGAATTCGAACCAGCGCCGCCCGGCGGCAACATGGCCGATCTCGTCATCATGGATCATCTGCAAGATGTCCGCCGAGGCGACGTCTCCGGCCGCGCGCAGCCCGGCGATCATCGGCGGCGTCACGTCGAGGCCGCGGGCTTCGAGCACCAGCGGCACCACCGCGAGCCGCGCCGCGAGATCGTCGGCGGTGGCTTCGGCCGCCTCCCACAGGCCGTCATGGGCCGGCAGATCGCCATAGGCGGCCCCGAGCGCGGCGAGCCGGTCGGACAGGGCGAGGAAATGGCGGCCCTCGTCGTCGCCGACCGCGACCCAGTCGTCGTGAAAGGCCCGCGGCATCGCCTCCTGCGGAAACCTGAGCAGGATGTCCCAGCTCAGATCGATGGCGTTGAGCTCGATATGGGCGAGGGCGTGGAGGAGGGCGATCCGCCCGGTCAGGCTGCCGCCCTTTCGCCGCTTGGGCATCTGCGCGGCCGGCAGGAGCGGCGGTCGCGCGGGCCGCGCCGGGCGCGCGGGCGGCGCGGCCTGACCGATCGCCGTGATCCGGCCATCACGCCAGGCGGCGGCGAAGGCGCGGCTCGTCTCGGCCTTGGCCCGGGCGTTTGCTGTGGTGAGGACCTGCGACGCCGCCTCGGCGAGCGTCGCGGGCATGGCGGATGCCGTCACTGCTGCGCCGCTTCGAGGATCACATAGTATTTCCGCGCCCGCACCACCGTCTCCCAGGTGCCGACGAAGCCGGCGGGAATGACGAAGGCGTCACCGGCCGTGAAGCGGCGCTGCTCGCCGAGCCCGTCGGTGAGGATCACCTCGCCCTCGAGCAACAGGCAGAACTCCTCCTCGGTGTAGACCACCCGGACCCGTCCCGGCTCGCCCTCCCAGATACCGGCGGAGAAGCGCCCGCTGGGATCGGTGTAATAGTTGCGAACTGTCTGGATCGGGTCGCCCGAGACGACCTTCTCCGGTGCCGGCCGCTCGGTCGAGACCTCGGCCGGGTCGGTCGCGAAGCACACAATGTCGGCGATGCTCTTGGCCATGGTGCCCGATCCGTTCCGTCTCATCGCATCATCAGCCCCGGGCCGCCGGACGGGCGGGGGTGGCCGTTTCCGCCTCGATATCCCACGGCGGGAGCGGTGCGAAGCGCCGCGCGAGGAAATCGACGAAGCTGCGCACCTTGGCCGACAGGTGGCGCCCCGCCGGCCAGACGGCATGGACCGCGGCCTCCGGCACCGACCAGCCGGGCAACAGCCGCTCCACCCGCCCGTGGCGCAGGTCGTCGGCGACCAGAAAGCAGGGCTGCAGCGCCACGCCCAGCCCCGCGAGAAGCGCGGTCTGGATCGCATCGCCGCTATTGGCACGGAACCGGCTGCGGATCGGCACCCGCTCTTCCTCGGCCTCGCCCGGCGGCACACCGGCCCGGTCGGGGGCCGGATGCTCGCGCCGGAACACCCATTCGTCACGCATCCCGCCATAGCTGTAGGCCAGGCAGGCATGGCGCGCGAGATCGGCGGGATGGACCGGACGACCGGCGCGCTCGAGATACGCTGGGGCGGCGCAGAGCAGGACCGGGCACCGCGCCAGCCGCCGCGCGACGAGCGAACTGTCGGCGAGCCGTCCGACCCGGACCACCACGTCATAGCCTTCATCGACGAGATCGACGAAGCGGTCGTTGAGGGTGAGGTCGACCGTCACCTCGGGATGCCGGGCGAGATACTCGGTCAGTACCGGCACGACATAGCGCGCCCCGAGCGCGACGGGCGCGTTGAGGCGCAGCGTGCCGCGCGGCACCGCATGATGGCGCGCGGCTTCTTCTTCCGCCTCCGTCACATCGGCGACGATGCGCAGCGCGCGCTGGTAGAAATTGAGCCCGGCCTCGGTGGTCGACAGGCGTCGCGTCGTGCGGTTCAGCAGCCGGACGCCCAGCCGGTTCTCCAATGCCTGGACGGTCTTGCTCGCGACGGCGCGGGATATACCCTGGGCATGGGCGGCGTCGGTGAAGCTGCCCGTCTCGACGATCCGGATGAACAATTCCATCGCCTCGATCCGGTCCACCCGTGCTCACCTCCCCCTATCGTCAACGGCTGGGCAACAGTTCGTCTCTTTCATGATAGATTATCAAGGGCCCCGCGGGGTTCCATCTTTGCATCGCGCGGGTGGCCATCGGGGTCACCCCTCAAGGAGGCGTGACAAATGACCGATACGGCTGCCTATGGCGCCCTCATCATGCGGCTCGCGCTGGGCGCGATGGCTGTCGGGCACGGGCTGATGAAGGCCATCGGCATGGGCTTCGCGGCTTCGGCCGGAATGTTCGAAAGCCTGGGTCTGCCCGGCTTCCTCGCTTACCTCGTGATCGCCGTCGAGGTGATCGGTGGCGTGATGCTGCTGCTCGGCGTTCTGACCCGCTGGGTCGCGCTGGCGATCGCCGTGATCCTGATCGGCGCGATCGTCTTCGTCCATCTCTATGATGGCGGCTGGGAGTACCCGCTGTTCCTGCTCGCCTCGTCGATCGCGGTGGCGCTGCTGGGCCCGGGTGCCCATGCGGTGGATGAGCGCCGGAATGCCTGACATCACGCCTGCGCCGGCGGTCTTCGTCGGCCACGGTTCGCCGATGACCGCGCTGTCACACGGACCGGCGGCGCGGTTCTTCGAGAGCTGGGGGCCGCGCTTGGCCGAGTGCCGGGCCATCCTGGTGGCGACGGCTCACTGGACGACGGCCGAGCCGCGGCTGGGTGCCGCGGCACGACCGGCCACCTATCACGACTTCTTCGGCTTCCCGCCGGCGCTGCACGCCATGCGCTATCCCGCGCCCGGTGCGCCCGAGGTGGCGCGGCAGGCGCTCGGCCTGCTGCATCGGGCGGGGATGGAGGAGGCGGCGATCGACCCCGACCGGCCGCTTGATCACGGCGTCTGGGTGCCACTGATCCGCATGTTGCCGGAGGCACAGGTGCCGGTCGTGCCGCTGTCGGTCCAGCCGCAGCGGGATGCCCGCTACCACGTGGCCCTCGGCCGGGCGCTCGCCCCGCTACGCCGCGAGGGCGTGGCGATTCTCGGCTCGGGCGCGCTGACGCACGACCTCCGTTCCTTCCGCGGTCAGGACGAGGCGGCACCGGTCGAGCCCTGGGCGGCCGCCTTCGCCGACTGGTTCGCCGAGGCGATTGCCGAGGGGCGGCTGGAGGATCTCTTCGCATGGCGCGAGCGCGCGCCCGAGGCGGCTCGCAATCACCCGACGCCCGAGCACCTCATGCCGCTCTTCGTGGCGCTCGGCGCCGGCATGCTCGATGGTCCGGCGGCGGTGCGGCCCGAAATCCTGCACCGCAGCCAGGCGCATGGCTTCATCGCCATGGACGCCTTCGCCTTCTGACAGGCCGGAGGCGTCCGGCCAGGCGCGGGTGATGGAGGCGGTCAGGCAGCGGCCGCCTTTAGCACCGCCGCGACATGCCCCGTGACCTTCACCTTGCGCCAGATCGCGGCGACGCGCCCCTCCTCATCGATGAGGAAGGTGGATCGGTCGATGCCCATATAGGTCCGACCGTACATCGACTTCTCCACCCAGGCGCCATAGCGCTCGACCGTGTCGCTCTCCTTGTCGGAGGCGAGGATGATCTTCAGCCCGTACTTCCCGGCGAATTTGTCGAGGGCGGAGACGGGATCCTTGGAGATCCCGATGACCGTCAGCCCGCCGTCGGCGAACCCCGCCAGCGCGTCGCTGAACCCGCAGGCTTCCTTGGTGCAGCCCGGCGTGTCGGCCTTCGGGTAAAAATAGACGACGACCTTGCGCCCGCGCAGCTCGGAGAGCGTGACCGTACCGCCGCCCGCCGTGGGCAGGGTGAAGTCGGGGGCCGGTGCGCCGATCTCGACGGTCATGCGGAACGCTCCTCGAAAAGGAAAGGACGGAAACGGGCCGCAGCACGGCCTCGCTTGACCTATCCCGTGCCGGGCGCCCCGGCAAGGGGGCCGGGTTCCAGGAGGCGGTGCCAGACGGCGAGGACGCCCGCTTGCCGCTCGGCGAGGATCGCGGCGGCGCGGGGACGCGGATCCTCCGCCTCGGCGAGCGCGGCCTCACCGGTCGCGACCGCCAGGATCCGTCCGAGCGCGCGCAGCAGGGCCGGGGAGGCGCCGTCGAGATCGCCCGGCCCGTCGGTCGTCAGCCTCAGGAAGCTCTGGACGGCCTGGAACAGGCGATGCGCCTCCGCGAGCGCCGTATGATCCGCAGCCGCGAGCACGCCCGCTTCGGAGAGCCCGGCGAGTGCCGCGCGCGTGTTCGGGTTCAGCACCGACGGGACGCGCGCCGCCTCGCGGAGCTGCAGGTACTGGGCGAGGAACTCGATGTCCACGAGGCCCCCGCGCACATATTTAAGATCCCAGGGCCCGTCTCCCGGATGCTGGTCCGCGATGCGGCGCCGCATGGCGACGACATCGGCGCGCAGCGCGTCGGCATCACGTGGCGTGGTCAGCACGCGGCGGATGGTGTCCTCCACCCGTGCGGCGAGTGCGGCGGGTCCCGCCACCACCCGGGCGCGCGTCAGCGCCATGTGCTCCCAGGTCCAGGCTTGCGTCGCCTGGTAACGGCCGAAGGCGTCGAGGGAGATCGCGACGGGCCCGGCATTGCCGGAGGGGCGCAGCCGCATGTCGACCTCGTAGAGCGCGCCCTCGGCCGTCCGTGCCGTGACCGCGGCGACGACGCGCTGGGTCAGCCGTACGAAGTAGGTCGGCGCCGGCAGCGGCTTCGGCCCATCCGAGACGAGATCGGGCGGCAGATCGTCATAGATCATCACAAGATCGAGATCCGAGCGCACCGACAGCTCGCGGCCCGCAAGGCGCCCCATCCCGAGGATCAGGAAGCGCCGCTCGCCGAAGCCGCCATGTCGCGCGGCGAAGGCGGCCTCGGCCGCATCGAGCGCCGATGCAAGACCGAGATCGGCGACCTCGCTGAGGAACCGGCTGCAGGTATCGGCGTCGTCCAGCGCACGCAGCAGATGCACTCCGGCGCGGAAGCGCTGGTCATTGGTCCAGCGGCGCAGCAGGTCGAGCGCGTCCTCATAATCGGTCGTCGCCGCGAGCCGGGGGCGCAGTGTCTCGGCCAGCACGTCGCGGCCCGGCAACGGGGCGAAGAAATCCCCGCCGAGCACGGCGTCGAGCTGCCGTGGCGAGGCGGCCAGGTGGCTCGCGAAGCGGCCGCCGACGCTCAGGATCTCCGCGACGAGGTCGAACAGGCCGGGATTGGCGCGGAACAGCGAGAAGAGCTGCACGCCGGCCGGCAGCCCGGCGAGAAGCCGGTCGAAGCGGGCGATAGCGCCGTCAGGATCCGTGCCGCGCCCGAAGGCTTCCAGCAGCGGCGTCAGCATCTGGTCGAGCAGCGAGCGGGCGCGTTCGCTGTGCAGCGCCCGATGACGGCCGGCGAGCCAGCCGCGCACGATGGCGACGATGTCGGCCGGTCGGCGATAGCCCATCGCCTCGAGCGCGGCGATCGTCTCTGGCGGCTCGTCGACACCGGCGAAGCTCAACCGGCGGGCCTCTTCGGCCGTCTCCGCCTCCTCGGTCAGAAGCGGCGCGGTGCAGCGCTCCACCGTCGCGGTCGTCTCGCGCACCAGCCGGCTCAGCGCGGCGCCATCGGCGAGGCCCATGAATCGGGCGAAACGCTCGACGCCTTCGGGATCGGCGGGCAGGGCGTGGGTCTGCCGGTCGTCGATCATCTGCAGCCGGTGCTCGATGCGCCTCAGCACGGCATAGGCGTCCGCCAGCCGCTCCGCCGTCGCCGCCTCGACAAGGCCCGCCGCGACCAGCGCCTCGAGCCCCGCCACCGTCCCGCGGACCCGCAGCGTCGGATCGCGCCCACCCCAGATCAGCTGATGGGTCTGCACGAAGAACTCGATCTCGCGGATGCCGCCGCGACTGAGCTTGATGTCGCGGCCCTCGACGGATGTACCGCCCGCCACCGTGTCATGGCCGCGATAGTCGTGGATCTGGCGTTTGATCGCCCGGATGTCGCGGATCGCCGCGAAATCGAGGCTGCGCCGCCAGATGAAGGGTGACAGGAAGCTCAGGAACGCCTCGCCGGCGGCGCGGTCCCCGGCGATGGGGCGCGCCTTGATCATTGCCGACCGTTCCCAGTTCTGCGCGACGCTGGTGTAGTAGGCCTCGGCGGCGGGGATCGCGATCGCCGGCGGGGTTGCGCCCGCATCCGGGCGCAGGCGCAGATCGACGCGGAAGACGTAGCCGTCCGCCGTCCGCTCCTCGAGCAGGGCCACGAGATCCCGGGTGATCCGCACCCAGACCGTTCCCGCCTCGGCAGGGTCGACGACCCCGCATTCCGGATCGTAAAGGATGATCAGGTCGATATCGCTGGAGTAGTTGAGCTCCCGCGCGCCGAGCTTGCCCATGCCGAGGATGACCAGCCCCGAGCCCTCGGGCCGCGCCGCGGTCGCGCGCAGCCGGCCACGCGCCACATCGCGCCGCAGGAGATGGGCGAGCGCGGCGTCGACGCTGCGGTCGGCCAGCGTCGTCAGCGCATCGGTGACACGGGGGAGATCCCACGCCGAGGCGATGTCGGCGAGCGCGACCGACAGCGCTGTCCGCCGCTTGGCACGCCGCAGTGCCGCCATCAGCCGGGTGCGGTCGTCCTCCGATGCCGTCTCGCGCTCGAGATCGGCGAGGATCGTTCCGAAGACGGCGTCGGGGCCGCGATCCACGAGATCGAGGATCAGTGCCGGCTCTCGCAGGGCCGTCGATGAGAGGAAGGGGCTGCCACCGAACAGCATGGCCAACATCGCCGTGCCCGCCGTGTCGTCGGCGAGCGACCGCATCCGGTCGCCGAGCGCCGGTTCGAGTTCGCGAGCGCGCTCGCGCCAGCGCTCCAGACCGACCCGGGCTGCCGCCGCGTCCGCCGGTGCCGCCCACGACGCTTCGAGAAGTGGCAGTTGCCTGTTCATTCCCATAGGATTCCCCGTGGCGGGCGCCATCGTGGCATCTCCGCTAGCCGAGACAAAGCGGCGGAGGTAACCGAGGGCCGATGCGGCGGATCGCGATACTGGCCTTCGAGGTGCTGGGGCTCGTTCTCGCGGGCATCGCGCTCGCCATCGTTCTGCTGGCATGGCGGCTCTCGACCGGCCCGCTCGAGATCGATTTCGCCGCGCCGCTGATCGAGGAGGCCCTGGCCGACCAGCCGGTTCGCATCGAGATCGGCTCGACCGCGCTGTCCTGGGGCGGGTTCTCGCGCCCTTTCACCATCGTTGGCCGTGACGTGCGGATTCGGACGAAGGCGGGCGAGCCGATCGCCGCGATCCCGGAGATTTCGGCCGATCTTAGTCTGCCGCGGCTGCTGCGCGGCATCATCCAGCCCTCGCGGGTCGACCTGATCCGGCCGCGCCTGCGGGTCATCCGGCTGGAAAGCGGCGATTTCTCGCTGGATGTCGCCGATGTCGCGGACGCGGTGGGGCCAGCGATGGAGGACACGGCCCCGGCGCCGCTGGAGGAGGCGATCGAGGAGGATCCCGGCCTGCGCGCCGCGACCGCTGAGGCCGATGCGATTGATCCCTTGGAGGCGATGCTCGCCGCCCTCGATCAACCGCCCTCCGACAACGATTCGCCGCTCGCCGCGCTGCGCGAGGTGAACATCGTCGATGCCCGCGTCGTCCTCGCTGACCATGTGCTCGACCGCCGCTGGGTGGCGCCCTATGCGACGATCTCGCTGAGCCGCACCCTGTCCGGCGTGCAGGGAGAGGCGGCGATCGATGTCGATCTCGGCTCCCGAGTCGCACGATTGGCGGCAGAGACCCGTTATTTCCGCGCGACACGCCAAGCGGAGATCTCGGTTGGTTTCTCGGACATCGTCCCGGCGGAGCTGACGCGCGTATCCTCGGTCCTGGCGCCGCTGGACGCGATCCGCAGCCCGGTCGCCGGACGGATCGACGTCGCCTTCGCCGATGGCTTCGTGCCGCGGCATGCGCGGTTCAGCCTGCACGCCAATGCGACGCTGCTGCATCTCCAGCCGCTGTGGCCGGCGCCCTTCACGGCCGGCCGGACGGTCGTAGAGGGGGAAGTGGATCTCGCCCGCTCACGCCTCGTCCTCGACAATGTCGCAATCGATTTCGGCGGGCCGGTGCTGTCGCTCTATGCCCAGCTCGACGAACAGGACGGTGGTCTTGAAGCCTTCGTGGCAGGCGGCCTGTCCGACCTGCCGGTCGACCTGATCGCGACCGTCTGGCCGCCGGGTCTGACGGCGGGAGGCCGCGACTGGATCGTCCAGAACATGCGCCATGGCGAGATTGAGAGCTTCGACATCGGCGTCCAGCTCCGTGCGCCGGCCGATGATCTGGATGCGACCGAACTCGTCACCATGAACGGCGCCATCACCGCGCATGGCCTGACCCTGACCTATCTCGAGGGGCTGCCGGTGATCACCGGCGCCGACGCCGTCGCCCGCTTCGACGAGCGGGGAATGTATATCGATGTCATGGGTGGCGGCGTGCGGGGTCTGTCGATCCTGCCATCGACGGTCGAGATCACCGGCTTCGACGAGCCCGACCAGCTGATCGACATCCAGGTGGCGTTGGCGGGGCCGGTGCGCGACACGCTCGAGATCATCGACAGTGAACCGCTCGGCCTGGCCTCCCGAGTCGGTATCGACCCGGCCCGCACGGCCGGCGAGGCCGGAATGCGGCTGAACTTCGCTTTCCCGCTGCTCGACGATCTGCCGATCGAGGCAGTCGGCTATTCCGGCCGTGCCAATATCGAGGCGCTGGCGATCAGCGATGTGGCGGCGGGATTCGACCTGACCGATGGGACCGGCAGCCTGACCTTCGATGCGAGCGGCCTTGAGGCGGAAGGGACGGCTCGTCTCGACGGCGTGCCGGCGACGCTGCGTTGGACCGAGGGTTTCGAAGCCGGTGGCGAGACGCGGCTGTCGGCGCAGGCGATGCTGACGGAAGAGGCGCGGCGGGTGCTCGGTCTCGGTGACCTTCCCGGCCTTCAGGGCACCGTCGGGCTGCAGGCGGACTATGTGTCGAGGCGCGGCGCCGCCGGTCGTCTCGACGCGACGCTCGATCTGACCGATGCGGCGGTGACGCTGCCGGTCGTCGCCTGGAGCAAGGTGCGCGGCGAGCCGGCGCAGGCGACGGTGTCGGCGGCCCTGTCGGGCCGCACGCTGAGCCGCCTCGACCGCTTCACCCTGACCGGCGCAGGGATCGAGGCGCGCGGATCGCTCGCGCTCGATGCCGCGGGTGGCCTCTCCAGCCTCGTCCTCGATCGACTCGCCTTCGGTGACCAGGATATCGCGGCCAACGTGTCCGTGGCCGCCGACGGGGCGATGGAGGTGACGCTCCGCGGCTCGCGTCTCGACCTCTCCGCACTGTTCGAGGACGAGGGCGACGCCGCACCCGACGAGGCGGATACAGGACCGCAGCTCCGCGTCGCCCTCGACATCGGAACGCTGATCCTCGCCGACGCCGCGCCGCTCGGCGCGGTCCGGGGCTCGCTGCTCGGGCGGCCGGGCGACTGGCGGTCGATCGATCTCGTCGCCGTCCCGCCCGGAGGCGGTAGCGTGACGCTGCGCCTGACGCCCGACGGTGCACGGCAACGGCTGACGCTGCGGTCGGACAATGCGGGCGGGGTCCTGCGCGCCCTCGATGTGACGGATACGGTGCGCGGCGGCGCGCTGGCGGTGGACGGGGTTACCGCGAACGGCACGATCGGGCCGATCGACGGCACCATGGTGATGACGGATTTCGTCCTGCGCGACGTGCCGGCCGTCGCCCGGCTGCTGCAGCTCACCTCGCCGATCGGCATCATCGAAGCGTTCCGCCAGAGCGGGCTGCGGTTCAGCCGCCTTGAATCCGGCATCACCTATCGCGGCCGGCCGCAGGAGGTGGTGCTGCGTGACGGCGTCGCATCCGGGGCCGATCTCGGCCTGACCTTTGACGGCCGCATCGAGATCGATGCCGAGCGGCTCGACCTCGCCGGCACGCTGGCGCCGATGAACGCGATCAACAGCATCGTCGGCGCCATCCCCCTGATCGGCGACATCCTCACGGGCGGCAACAGTGGCGGGTTGATCGCCTTCACCTATGCCGTCACCGGCAGCTTCGGTGATCCGACGGTCAGCGTGAACCCGCTGTCGGTCCTGGCGCCGGGCATCGTGCGGCGCCTTCTCTTCGAACGGACGCCGAGCAGCGGTTGAGAACGGCTCTTCTGCTGAAGAGCTACTCCGTCGTGCCGATCAGCGTCTGCCGCACGTCGCGATAGGTGTCGTTGCCGGGATCGAGATCGATCGCCGCCTCATACTGCACCAGGGCGGCGTCGACCTGGCCGAGCTGGATGTAGAGATCGCCCAGCCGGTCGCGAAGCTGCGCATTATCCGGCGAGAGCGTGACCGCTGCCACATACTGATAGGCGGCGCCGACGATATCGCCCTCGCGCTCGAGCGATTCCGCCCAGCGGATACGGGTCTGCAGATCGTTCGGCTGCAGCGTCACCGCCTCCGCGAAATGTCTGTTCGCTGCCCCGAAATCCCCGAGAACCGCATAGATGATCGCGAGATTAGTATGGGCGTAGGCGAAGCCGGGCTCCCGCCTCAGAGCCGCCCTAAAGGCGTTGATCGCCTCCCGGTACGAGGCTTCCTGCGCTTCGAAGCCGGCCTCGGTCGCCAGCTCGGCCTGGCGCATGAAGGTGCGGCCCCGCAGGCCGTAGGCCAGGTAATGCTCCTCCAGCGGCCGCGTCGCGAGGATGCGGTCCGCGGCGAGCAGCGCCCGCGGGAAGCGCAGGTGACCTTCGGCCTCCTCGATCCGGCGAAGATAGAGGCCGACGAGATAGGGGTTGATCTCCTCGAGGACGCCGAGGGCGGCGGCGCGCAGGATCTGGTCCATCTCGGCGGCCGTCCCGCGCTCCTGGACGATGTGGATGCCCGGATGGTCGCTCGCATCATCATAGACGCGGACGGTCAAGAGGACCTCGCCCTCCTGCCGCGTCACCTCTCCTGAGAGGTAGTAGGGCATCAGCCCGAGCGCGAGCCGGGCGCCGTCGGCCAGCGTGTCGAGCTCGAAATAGTTCTGCAGCGACGATACCGACCGCTCGAGTGTGGTCGGATGCAGGTCCAGCGCCGTGAGCTCCGAGCCTGCCGTCTCGATCACCCGGTCGAGATGGTCGTGCAGGCGATGCTGGACGACCTCGCCGGACCAGCCATCCCATTCCAGCGCCGGCGGGACATGGAACTCGCCGATGGTGATGTCGTCGACCGTCAGCAGGCCGGCCGACAGAAGGCCGCCCAGTGCGAGCACCGACAGGCTGATGGCACCGAATTCGAACACCGCGACCTCCTCCGACGTCGGGGATCCGCCGGCCGCAGGATAGCCGGTCTGCGATGGGATGTCCCCTTCCGCGAGGAGAACGCGCCAGAGCTTTGCGCGTTTCACCGCCGACAGTGGCTTGCGCATGTTCGCTATTGACGTCGAAGTCGCGTTGAAAGAGAATCCGATTGTCCATGAAGACCGCGGTGATTTGACTCGCAGCTTGCGCCGCGTCACCAAACGCTAAAGCGCCAGGCGTGCCCGGCACGCCCGGCGGTCGAAAGGCCGAACCGTGATGCCTGATCGTCCCGTCCCCGTGTCGTTCCGTTCGTCGCGGCGTCATACCGGCGGCCTCTGCCTCCGCATGTGCCGGCGCTGTTGACGCTGCATGCGCTGACAGCCGCGCCACGCGGACTAGCCTCTCGCTTCGGACCATCGGAACGGCCGCCGTGGGCGGCCCGGACAGGCAGATCATGACCAATCGCAATGACGCCGGCGGCATCGCGCCCCGCTCGCTCCAGCATCACGCTCGCGCGCCCGAACCCGCCGCTCCCAACGCCTTCGTGATCGACACGGACGAGACGATCGCCGGCATCGTGGTGACGGTGGGGCGCGGCTATCGCTTCTTCTCCTCCGGCCGGCCGTTCGACGCGCTGGAGGGGCGGATCTTCCGTGACCCGGCCGCGGCACAATCCGCCGCCCGCCGCCTGGAGACCGAAAGGCGGCGGCGGGCGCTGCGGGTGGTCTGAGCGCGGCTGGCCTCAGCCCGCCGACGCGGTCGAGGAGCGCCGCCAGAGATCGATGCCGCCATCGGTCGCCCAGCGATCGATCTCCGCCAGCTCCTCGGCCGTGAACGGCGCCGCCTTCACGGCGTCGAGGCTCTCATCGAGCTGCTCTACCGTGCGCGCACCGATCAGTGCCGAGGTGACGCGCGGATCGCGCAGCACCCAGGCGATCGCCATCTGGGCGAGGCTCTGGCCCCGTCGCTTGGCGATCGCGTCGAGGGCGCGGATACGCTCGACATTCTCGGGCGTGATCATGCCGTCGCGCAGCGAGCCGCCCTTCGCGGCGCGCGAGGCGGCGGGGACACCGCCGAGATACTTCGTCGTCAGCATGCCCTGGGCGAGCGGCGAGAAGGCGATGCAGCCGATCCCTAGCGCCTCGAGCGTGTCGAGCAGACCGTCCTCGATCCAACGGTTGAGCATCGAATAGGAGGGCTGGTGGATGAGGCAGGGTGTGCCGAGCTCGTGAAGGATCGCGGCCGCCCGCCGCGTCATCTCGGGCGAATAGGACGAGATGCCGACATAGAGCGCCTTGCCCTGGCGGACCGCCCGATCGAGTGCACCCATCGTCTCCTCGAGAGGCGTCGAGGGATCGACCCGGTGGGAGTAGAAGATATCGACATAGTCGAGCCCCATCCGCCTGAGGCTCTGGTCGAGCGACGCGGTGAGGTACTTCCGCGAACCGCCGCTCCCATAGGGGCCGGGCCACATGTCGTAGCCGGCCTTGGTCGAGATCACGAGTTCGTCGCGATAGGGCCGGAAGTCGAGCGCCATCCAGCGACCGAAGTTCTCCTCTGCCGAGCCATAGGGCGGCCCGTAATTGTTGGCGAGGTCGAAATGGGTGACGCCGCGGTCGAAGGCGCGGCGGAGGATGGCGCGCCCGGTCTCGAACACGTCCGCACCACCGAAATTCTGCCACAGCCCGAGCGAGATCGGCGGCAGGTCGAGGCCGGAACGGCCGCAGCGCCTGAAGGTCACGGCATCGTAGCGGGATGCATCGGCGGTCCAGGGGTGCTGCATGGAATCCTCCGTCTGTCGGGCCGCTGCCATCTCGCGCCGCGCTTCGAAGGGGGTCAAGGTCGCGGCCGGCGGATCGGCCATGCGTCGCGGAACCGGGGCGAGATCGTCTCGCCATTGACCGCGGCGGGTGGCGGCCGCAGCCTCGGTCCATGCTGTTTCACGCCTCGCTCTACGATAGCGCGCGCCGGGCGCCGAGCTGGTGGGAGGCGTCGGCCGGCGAGCCGCTGCCGGACATGCCGCTCGCCGGCGATGCCGCCTGCGATGTCGCCGTGATCGGTGGCGGCTATACCGGCCTGTCGGCGGCCTATCATCTGGCGCGCGATCATGGGATCGAGGTCCGGGTGCTCGAGGCCGGGCCGCTCGGCTGGGGCGCCTCCGGCCGCAATGGCGGCTTCTGCTGCATCGGCTCGGCGAAGCTGGCGCGCGGCCGGATGATCACGCGTTTCGGCGAGGCCGAGACGCTCCGTTTCGAGCGCGGCCAGATCGAGGCGGTGGAGCTGGTGGCGGCGCTGGCGGCGGAGGAGGGCATAGCCGTCGACCGCCAGGGTGAGGGGATCCTCGAGGTCGCGCATCGGCCCTCGCGGGTGGCCGGTTTCGAGGAGGAGGCGCGCTGGTGGCGCGAGCGTCACGGTCTGGCTGCCGCGGCTTGGTCGGCGGGTGAGACGGCGGCGCGCGCCTGCCGCGGGCCGGAGGTGCATGGCGGTCTGTTCCTGCCGGTGGGGTTCGGCCTCCACCCGCTGCGCTGGCATCGCGGCCTCGCCGCGGCGGCGCGGCGGCGCGGTGCGCAGATCCACGGGGCGAGCCGGGTTGTGGGCTGGAGCCGGGCTGGCGGCCTGCACCGTCTGTCGACGCAGGGCGGTACGCTCACCGCCCGGCGGGTGCTGGTCGCCACGAACGGCTATACCGATGACGCGCTGCACCCGTATCTCGCCGGCACCTTCCTGCCCGCGCTGTCGAACATCCTCGTCACGCGGCCGCTGACCGATGCCGAACGCGCGGCACAGGGCTGGTTGACGGAGATGCCGGTCTCCGACAGCCGAACGCTGCTCGCCTATTTCCGCATGCTGCCCGACGGTCGCTTCCTGTTCGGCGCCCGTGGCGACACCTGGGGCTCGCCCGTGGCCGCGCGCCGGGTGCGGCGGGCGCTCGAGCGGCGGCTCGCCCGGACCTTTCCGGCGTGGAGCGGCATCGAGGCCACGCATTTCTGGAGTGGTCTTGTCTGCCTCTCGGCCAATCTGACGCCGATGCTCGGACGGGTACCCGATGAGCCGGAGACTTGGTATGCGCTTGCCTATCACGGCAATGGCGTTGCCGGCGCGAGCTGGGCCGGTCGCGCCGTCGCGGATGCGATCGCGGGGCGGCGGCGGGCGGAGAGCGTCGGCCCCTCCACCGTCATCACCCGGCCGCCGCGCCGTTTCCCGCTCCCCGCCTGGCGGCGGCGCTGGCTGCAGGCGGCCTATCTCTGGTATCGCGTCGCCGACGCGTTTTGAGGAGTGTCATGACCGTCTCCGCCGCTTCTCTGGCTCCCTTGCCGGTATTGACGCTGCAGAACCACGACCGCTCACCCTCCGGCCTCGTCGGTGAGGTCATCCGTGAAACTGGCGGCGAGGAGCATGTCGTCTTCCCTCACCGGGGCGAGACGGTGCCTGCGGATGCCGCCCGCTATGGCGGCCTGATCGTGTTGGGCGGTCCGCAATTCGCCGGAGATGATGTCGCCCATCCCTATCTGCCGGCCGAGCTGCGGGCGATCCGCGCTTTTGCCGCGGCCAGGCGGCCGGTGCTGGGGATCTGCCTCGGCGCGCAGCTCGTCGCTCGCGCCTTCGGGGCCACGGTGCGGCGCCACCATACCCCGGAGATCGGCTTCACCCCGATCGAAGCGACCGAGGCCGGGACGGCGCATCTGCTGCTCGACGGGCTGGTGCCGCTGCCACCGCTGATGCAGTGGCATTACGACACGTTCGATCTGCCCGTCGGCGCGCGCCTGCTGGCCACCAGCCCCGTCTGTCCGCACCAGGCCTTTGCGCTCGGGGAGATGGTGATCGGGCTGCAGTTCCATCTGGAGGTCACGGCCGAGATCCTGCGCGACTGGGTGCAGGAGTTCGGACCGACGACCCCGCCGCCGGTCTCGGCCTTCGTCGCTGGGGCCGAGGCCGAGATCGAAACCCATCTGCCGGCGGCGAGCCGCTTCACCCGGGCGCTGGCGCAGCGCTGGATGGCGCAGGTCGCGCAGGTTCAGCCGCTGGCCGTCCCGGCCTGAGCGGCCTCCGCCGCGTCCAGAGCGGCGCAGAGCGCCTCGAAGGGCAGCCGCACGCATTGGTGTCGTGAGCGGTGTGGGCGCACCGGCTCGAAGATCGCCAGCTCCGGCCAGGGCGGCGGCGCGTCCGTCTCGAGCATCGCCGTGACGGCATCGGCGATCGCGCGCAGCGCCGCGGACGTCAGCCCGGGGGCCCGCCCGGCGATCACCGCGGCGGCAGCCTCGCAGAGCAGACAGCCGCGCACGCGATGCCCGACGGCTGTGACGTGGCCGGCAGCGAGGCGCAGGGCGATCTCCGCCCGGTCGCCGCAGAGCGGATTGTCGGCCCGGCCGCTCCCGTCGGCACCGTCCAGCGGCCACGTGGCGGGCCGCCGCGCCGTCTCGACGATCGCCTTCTGATAGAGCGCCTCGCTCACGCCGGCTTCCCGCTGAGCGCGGCGAAGCTCTCCGGCGTGTCGATGTCGAGGAGGACCGCCCGGTCTCCACATTCGACCTCGACCACCGATGCCTCGTTCTCGCCGATGAGGTGCCGGGCTCCGACATCACCGGCCGCCTTGCGCATCTCGGCGAAGAACCGCCGGTCCCACAGCACCGGATTGCCGCGCTTGCCATGCGCCGTCGGCACGATGATCGCGCGACCTTCGGCCGGTGCATAGGCGGCGATCAGCCGGTCGATCAGGCGCGGGGTGATCCGCGGCATATCGCCGAGCAGCACGATGGCCGCATCGGCATCCTCCGGCACCGCGGCGATGCCGGCGGCCAGCGAGGTCGACAGCCCCTCAGCATAGCGCGGATTGTGGACGAGGGTCGCCTTCCGGCCGGCGAGTGCGGCTTTGACCGCGTCGGCCTCGTGCCCGGTGACCACGATCACGCCGCTGGTGGCGGCCGCCAGTGCCGCATCGACCACATGTGTGACCATCGGCGTGCCAGCGACCGGAAGCAGCAGCTTGTTCTCACTGCCCATCCGCCGTGATTGGCCGGCGGCGAGCACCACCGCTGCGACGCGCGGGGCGCGTGGCGCTGTCTCGCGGTTCTCCGCGGCCTCGCGCGGCTGCGGTCGCGAGGGGATCTCGGTCAGAAGGCCGCCGACCCCCATCGCCATCAGATCGAGACGCGTCACCGGCAGGCCCGCAACGATGCGTCGGATCACCCAGTCGAAGCCGTTCTCCTTGGGGGAGCGGATGCAGCCCGGCAGGCCGAGCACTGGCATCGCGCCGATACGGGCGGAGAGCAGAAGGTTGCCGGGATCGACCGGCATGCCGAAATGCTCGACCGTACCGCCGGCGAGCTCGATCGCGGCCGGGATGACGTCGCGCCGGTCGGTGATCGCCGAGGCGCCGACGATCAGCACGATGTCGACGCCGCCGCGCAGCTTCTGGATCTCGGCGGCGAGTGCCGCAGCATGATGGGTGCAGCGCCGTTCGATCGCGAGGGTTGAGCCGAGCGTCTCGATGCGGCGGCGGGTGATCTCGACCGTCTTGTCGAGGACCGAGGGCTTGGTCTGCGGGAGCTGCGTCTGGATCAGCCCGATCCGCATCGGGCGGTAGGGCGCGAGCCGGATCGCCGGGCCGCGCTCGGGCAGCTTGGCCATCGCCTCGGCCAGCAGCACCGCGTTGAAGGGGGCGGCGAAGGGGATGATCTTGATGGTCGCGATCATCTGCCCGGCGCGCAGCCCGGCATAATCGGGGACGGTCGCGATTGTGATCGATTCGTCGATGCGGTTGAGCCGGTTGATCCGGTCGGCGTCGATCTTCACCACGCCGTCCGTTTCGGCGAACAGGTTGACCCGTCCGGTGAAGGGGGCGGCGATGCGGATGCCGGGGCCGGGCAGGACGGAGGCGATCCGCTCCGCCGCCTCATCCTCGTGGATGTCCTCGCGCTCGAGCCGCGCGGCCACGATGGAGGCGACGCCTGCCCGCTTCAGCGTCTCGACATCGGCGGCGCTGAGCCGCCGGCCCTTGCGGAAGGTGGTGCCGCCGACGGCGATGGAATGGGCGAGGATGGTCCCCGCCGCCTGCTCGACCGGCGTGTCGCCAAAGATCATTGACCCTCCGCACCGCGCAGAACGGCGGTCATCTCCGCCATCACCGAGAGGGCGATCTCGGCCGGTGAGACAGCGCCGATCCTGAGGCCGGCCGGACCATGGATCCGCGCCGCCGTCGCGGCGTCGATCCCCTGCGCCGCCAGCCGCTCCAGCCGCGCCGCATGCGTCTTCCGGCTGCCGAGCGCCGCTATGTAGAATGCGGGCGAGCGCAATGCGACGAGCAGCGCCGGATCATCCAGCTTCGGATCGTGGGTGAGGGTGACCACCGCCGTCCGACGATCGGGGCGGAGCTCTTCGAGCGCCTCGTCCGGCCAGTTCTGACTGATCGACACGCCGGGGAAGCGGTCGTCCGAGGCGAAGGCGCGGCGCGGGTCGATGACCGTGACCTCATAGCCGGCCAGCGCCGCCATCGGCGCCAGCGCCTGGGCGATGTGGACTGCGCCGATGATGGCGAGACGCAGCGGCGGGGTGAACACCTCGATGAAGAGCGCGCCGTTCTCGATCTCACCGCTGCGATCGGCCGCGACTCGCTCCCGGACGATCGCGCGCAGCCGGTCATCGACGGCGAGATCACCGGTGTCGGCCTCACCCTCGACGAGGAGGGCCTGTGCACCGGTCGAGAGATCGGTCACGAGTGCCGCCGGCCGCTTGGCGGCCCGTGCCGCCTGCAGCGCATCGAGCAGCGATGCCTTCATTCAACGCGCTCCACGAAGACCCGCACCTTGCCGCCGCAGGCGAGGCCGACCTCCCAGGCCTGCTCGTTGGTCACGCCGAATTCGAGAAGGCGCGGCCTGCCATCGGCGATCGCGGCGAGCGCCTCCTGAACGACGGCACCCTCGATGCAGCCGCCGGACACAGACCCCTCCATCCGGCCGGCGGCGTCGACGACGAGCTTGCTGCCGACCGGGCGAGGGGAAGAGCCCCAGGTCGAGACCACGGTGGCGACGGCCACGTCGCGCCCCTCGGCACGCCAGGCGGCAGCCAGGGTGAGGGGATCGGGCGCGATGGGGGATTGGACGGGGATCATGCGACTTTCTCCTCGACGGCCGGGTCCTCGACAGCCAAGCGACGCCACCGCCGGATATCGCCGGCGGCGCGGCGCGGCCCGCTTCCCAGCGCCTCGACGAGCCCCTCGAGGCTGTCGAGGTTGTGGACCGGTCGCAGCTCGTCGACATGCGGGATCAGGGCACGCGCTCCGCTAGATTTTGGAGCGTACCCCTCCCAGCGCAATAAGGGATTGAGCCAGATCAGCCGCCGGCAGCTCCGGTGCAGGCGCTCGATCTCGGGGGCAAGGGCGGCACCGGCATCCCGGTCGAGCCCGTCGGTGATCAGCAGCACCACCGCCCCCTGCGCGAGCACGCGCCGCCCCCACAGCCGGTTGAACTCGGCAAGGCAGGCGCCGATGCGGGTGCCGCCGCCCCAGTCGCTCGCGGCGCCACCGACCCGGGCGAGCGCGTCATCGACGTCGCGGCGGCGCAGGGCGCGCGTCACGTTGGTCAGCCGCGTACCGAAGACGAAGCTGAAGACGCGGTCGCGATCGGTCGTCAGCGCGTGCAGAAAGTGCAAGAGCACGCGTGAATAGCGGCTCATCGAGCCCGAAATGTCGCACAGGACGACGATCGGCGGCGGCCGGCGCCGCCGCTCGCGACGCACCAGCGCGATGCCGGCCGCGCCACCGCGCAGCCGTCGCATGCTGGCGCGCATATCGACCCGTCGACCGTGCGGCTCCACCCGCCAGCGCCGCGTCGTGATCTCGCGCAGGGGCAGGGCGAGCCGCGCCATTGCCGCTTTGGCGCGCGCGATCTCCTCGCGCGACATCTGTTCGAAATCCTTGGTTTGCAGCTTTTCCTTCTCGGAGAAGGTGAGTGTCGCGTCGATCTCGAATTCCGGTTCGCCGGCATCCTCGGGCGCCTCGCCGCGCCCGGGCTCCGGCGGGCGCCCCTCCGCCAGCGCCTCGGCGAGGCGGCGATTGACCGGCTCGCCCTCATCCCGCCGGCCCTGGTCGATCTGCGGCAGGAAGAGCTGCATCGCCCGCTTGAGCAGGTCAGGATTCCGCCAGAAGAGATGGAAGGCCTGATCGAAGATCGGCTTCTGATCGCGCCGGCTGACGAGGGCGGCATGGAGCGCCCAATAGAGGTCCTGGCGGCTGCCGATGCCGACGGTCGCGATCGCCTCGATCGCCGCCAGGGTGCGGCCCGGCCCGACCGGCAGGCCAGCCGCCCGCAGCAGCCGGCAGAACTGCATGACATTGAGGGCGAAGCGGCCACCGGTACGAACCGGCGGCAGCCCGGACGCGTCATGTGGACTACGATCATCCGGCAGCGCCCCGTTCGCGGAGCCGGGGGCGGACCCCGGGTGGGGCCGTGAGCCGGACCCTTCCCGCGGGCCGTCGACGGGATCGGCCATCGGTGTCTCCGTCAGGCCCGGCTCCCGCCGGCCATCTCGACGCGCAGTTCGGCGAGCAGCCGTGCCGCTTCCGAGCCGCGGATTCGTTCGATGTCGTCCTGGTATTTCAGGATGGTACCGAGGGTATCATGCACCGTCTCGGGGGCGAGCTCGAGTACGTCGAGCTCGTTCAGGGCGCTCGCCCAGTCGATCGTCTCGGCGACTCCCGGCTGCTTGAACAGGTCGATCTGCCGAAGCTTCTGGATGAAGGCCACGATCTGCGAGGAGAGCAGCTCGGGCGTGGCCGGCGCCTTGCGCCGCAGGATCTCGCGCTCGCGGTCAGCCGAGGGGTAGTCGACCCAGTGATAGAAGCAGCGGCGCTTGAGGGCGTCGTGGATCTCACGTGTGCGGTTCGAGGTGACGATGACGACGGGCGGGGTCGCGGCCCGGATCGTCCCGAGCTCGGGGATCGTCACCTGGAAATCCGACAGCACCTCGAGCAGGAAGGCCTCGAAGGGTTCGTCCGTGCGGTCGAGCTCGTCGATCAGCAGGACCGGCGCGCCCGCCGGGTCGGGTTCGAGCGCCTGCAGCAGCGGCCGACGGATGAGGAAGCGCTCGGAGAAGACGTCGCGGGCGATCGCCTCGCGATCCTGTTGCCCGGCAGCCTCAGCGAGCCGGATCTCCAGCATCTGGCGCTGATAGTTCCACTCATAGACGGCCGAGGCGATGTCGAGCCCCTCATAGCATTGCAGCCGAACGAGCCGGCGGCCGAGCGTCGTCGACAGGACCTTGGCGATCTCGGTCTTGCCGACGCCGGCCTCTCCTTCCAGGAAGAGCGGCCGTCCGAGCTTGAGCGCGAGGAAGAGCGCGGTGGCCAGCGGCCGGTCGGCGACGTAGTCGCCCTGGCCGAGCAGCGTCAGCGTCTCGTCGACCGAGGCCGGGATCGCGCGAGGAGTGGAGGAGGGGGAAGGCGTCATCATCGCTCGCCGGGTGCCGATCTGTGCCTCGGACAGTAGGGAAACGCGCCGTCTCAGGCCAGCCCGCGCGAAGGCCCGGGCAGCGGCCGCACAAACGGACGGCCGGGCGAGCCCGGCCGTCCGCACCGCGCAGCAAGAAAGAAAGGTCAGCCCGCAGCGGCGGCGACCGCCCGCTTTGCCATGACGACGACGAGATGCGCCCGGTACTCGGCTGAGGCATGAATGTCGCTGTTCATGCCGTCCGCCGGGATTGTCACCCCATTGAGCGCCTCAGGCGTGAAGTTCGCATTCAGCGCGGCCTCGATCTCCGTCGCCCGGAAGACCCCGTCATTGCCCGCCCCGGTCACCGCGACGCGCACCCCCTCGGCCGTCTTGGCGACGAAGACACCGACCATCGCGTAACGGCTCGCCGGATTGCGGAACTTGACGTAGGCCGCACGCTCCGGCCGCGGGAAATGGACCTCGGTGATGATCTCGTCATCCTCGAGTGCCGTGGTGAACATTCCCTGGAAGAAATCGGCAGCCGCCAGCGTGCGCTTGTTGGTGCGCACCGTGGCGCCGAGCGCCAGCAGCGCCGCGGGATAATCAGCCGCCGGGTCATTGTTGGCGACCGACCCGCCCAGAGTGCCGCGGTTGCGCACCTGCGTGTCGCCGATCATCTCGGCCAGCTCTGCCAAGGCCGGGATGACGCGGCGGACCGTCTCGGAGGTCGCGACGGCGACATGGCGCGTCATCGCGCCGATTGTCACCCCGCCGGCCTCCTCGCGGATCCCCTGCAACTCGGCGATGCCGTTGAGGTCGATCAGATCGGACGGCGCCGCGAGGCGCTGCTTGAGTGTCGGCAGCAGGGTCTGGCCACCCGCCAGGAACTTGCCGTCGGTGGCCGCGGCGATCTTGGCGACCGCGTCGGCGACCGAGCCGGCCTTATGATAGTCGAAGGCGTACATCTTCTCGGCTCCTTGACGTTACGCGGCCGTGGTCATGCGGCGAGGCCCCGGTCCCGCATCGCGCGCCACACCTTCTCCGGCGTGGCCGGCATCTGCAGGTCGGCCCCGATCGCATCCGTCACGGCGTTCATCACGGCGGCGGGGGCGGCGATCGCCCCGGCCTCACCACATCCCTTCACACCCAAGGGGTTGGAAGGATTCTTCGTGACATAGGTGGAGACCTGGAACGAGGGCACGTCATCCGCCCTCGGCATGCAGTAATCCATGTAGGACCCGGTCAGCAGCTGCCCCGTCTCGCGGTCATAGACCCCGTTCTCGAAAAGCGCCTGGCCGATGCCCTGGACGATCCCGCCATGCACCTGGCCCTCGACGATCATCGGGTTGATCAGCACGCCGAAATCGTCCACCGCGACGAAGCGGTCGATGCGGACGACGCCGGTGTCGCGGTCGATCTCCACCTCGCAGATCTGGCAACCCGCCGGGAAGGTGAAGTTCACCGGATCGTAGAAGGCGCTCTCCTCCAACCCCGGCTCGAGCCCGGGCGGGAAGTTGTGCGGCACATAGGCGGCGAAGGCGATCTCCTGGATCGTCTTGGCGCGATCGGTGCCCTTCACGGTGAACTTGCCGTCCTTGAACTCGATGTCGGCCTCGGCCGCCTCGAGCAGATGGGCCGCGATCTTCGTCCCCTTGGCGATGATCTTCTCGGCAGCCTTGACGATGGCGGAGCCGCCGACGGCCAGCGACCGCGAGCCGTAGGTGCCCATGCCGAACGGCGTCTTGTCGGTGTCGCCGTGGATCACCTCGACCGACTCGACGGGAACGCCGAGATGCGAGGCGAGAAGCTGCGGGAAGGTCGTCTCATGCCCCTGGCCATGGCTGTGCGAGCCGGTATGG
This sequence comes from uncultured Mycobacteriaceae bacterium, assembly GCA_964406375.1. Classification (GTDB taxonomy): domain Bacteria; phylum Pseudomonadota; class Alphaproteobacteria; order DSM-16000; family Inquilinaceae; genus CAYORM01. The sequence goes on from CAYORM010000010.1 coordinate 59,091, forward strand.
ATCGTCACATTGCCGGTCGGGTTGAAGCGGATCTTCGCCGATTCCCACAGGCCGACACCGGCCCCCAGCGAGCCGATCGCGGCCGAGGGCGCGATGCCGCAAGCCTCGATGTAGCAGGAGAAGCCGATGCCGCGCAGCTTGCCGCGCCGCTCGCTCTCGGCCTTGCGCTGGGGGTAACCGGCGTAGTCGGCCGCCTCGAGCGCCAGGGCGAGCCCCTTGGGATAGTCGCCGCAATCATAGGTCATGATCACCGGCGTCTGGTACGGGTAATCGGTCGGCTGGATGAAGTTCCGCCGCCGGATCTCCGCCGGGTCCAGGCCGCATTCGCGCGCCGCCGTCTCGACGATGCGCTCGACCACATAGGTGGCCTCCGGCCGTCCGGCGCCGCGATAGGCGTCGACCGGTGCGGTGTTGGTGTAGACCCCCTGCACGTCGCAATAGATCGCCGGGATCCGGTACTGGCCCGACAGCAGCAGCGCGTAGAGATAGGTCGGCACGCAGCTCGCGAAGGTCGACAGATAGGCGCCGAGATTGGCGATCGTGTTGACCCGCAGCCCGAGGAACCGTCCCTCTTCGTCGAGCGCCAGCTCGGCCTTGGTCACGTGATCGCGGCCATGCGCGTCGGCGAGGAAACTCTCGCTGCGCTCGGCCGTCCACTTCACCGGCCGGCCGACCTTCTTCGCCGCCCAGACGCAGACCGTCTCCTCGGCATAGATGAAGATCTTCGATCCGAAGCCGCCGCCGACATCCGGCGCCACCACCCGCAGCTTGTGCTCGGGCGCGATGCCGACGAAGGCCGACAGCACGAGCCGGGCGACATGCGGGTTCTGGCTGGTGGTGTACAGGGTGAAGCTGTCCGCACCGCGATCATATTCGCCGACGGCGGCGCGCGGCTCCATCGCGTTGGGGATCAGCCGGTTGTTGACGATGTCGATCTGGGTGACATGCTTGGCCCGCGCGAAGGCCGCATCGGTCGCGGCGCGATCGCCGATCTCCCAGTCGAAGCAGAGATTGCGCGGGATCTCGTCATGGACGAGCGGCGCTCCCTCCGCCTGGGCACGCGCCGGGTCGACGGTGGCCGGCAGAATCTCGTAATCGACCACCACCTTCTCGGCGGCGTCCTTGGCCTGCGCCAGCGTGTCGGCAATGACGACGGCCACATGGTCCCCGACATAACGCACCTTACCCTGGGCGAGGGCAGGGTGGTTGCCGGATTTGTGGATCGTGCCGTCCTTCTGGGTGATCGCCCAGCCACAGATCAGCCCGCCGATCTTGTCGGCGGCGAGATCATCGCCGGTGAGAACACCGACGACGCCCGGCGAGGCCAGCGCTGCCGCCGTGTCGATCCTGCGGATCCGGGCATGGGCATGCGGCGAGCGCACGAACCAGGCATAGGCCTGCCCCGGCCGGTTGATGTCGTCGACGTAGTGACCGTTGCCGGTCAGAAAGCGATAGTCTTCCTTCCGGCGCAAGGGCGCGCCGATACCGTCCGGAGCCATGTCCTTTCCTCCCGGTTTGCCGCTGCGACGGTCATTCCGCCGCCGCCTGCTGGCCGCGCATTCTTTCGGCGCAGTCCAGGACGGCCTTCACGATGTTGTGATAGCCGGTGCAGCGGCAGATGTTGCCCTCCAGCCCCTCGCGCACTTCCTGCTCCGTCGGGTTGGGATTCTGCCGCAACAGGTCGATCGCCGACATCACCATCCCGGGCGTGCAGAAGCCGCACTGGAGGCCGTGATGCTCGCGGAAGGCCTCCTGCATCGGGTGCAGCGTACCGTCGGGTGCGGCCAGCCCCTCGATGGTCGTCACCGACGCGCCATCGGCCTGGGCCGCCAGCATGGTGCACGACTTCACCGACTCGCCGTCGATGTGCACGACGCAGGCGCCGCACTGGCTGGTGTCGCAGCCGACATGGGTGCCGGTCAGGCGCAGTTCCTCGCGCAGGAATTGCACCAGCAGGGTGCGCGGCTCGACCTCGCGGGTCACCTGCTCGCCGTTCACCGTGATGGTAACGGTTACCATGCTCACTCCCTCCTAAGTCCCAAGAAAGCGCCCCCGATAGCGCAGGCCGGCCGCAGAGCGGCTTGCCGGTGCCGAACCGGGACCGGCCGGGCCGGACATGCAGGGGGATTTCCCTGCCATCCGCCACTTCGCCGGCTGTTCGTCCGGCCGCTCCGAGCCTGGGTTTGTGTAATGCCTTTCCCTTCGATCGGTCGCGGTGGAGTTGCGCCACCGGACGGGCCTTCCACGGCCTCTTGAACCCGTCGAAGTCTCGCCGCTGAAACGCGGGCCGGTCAAGGCCCGCGCATGCCATCCTGCGCGGCCGTCAGTGCCCCGTGACCAGGTAGGCGACGACGATCACGGCGATGACCAGGATGGCGCCCCAGACCCAGGCCGGCAGCCCGCCCGCGGGCGGCAGGGGCTTCGTCCCGTGCGCGCCGTGCGCCTCGTGCGCGCCGTGCGGCGCCGGATCGGGATGATGGGTCGCGGCGGCATGCGCGGCACCGGCTTCCGGAGCGATCGCTGCCGCGGCGGCGGCAGCGGCGGGTGCGGCCGCCTCGGCCTCCGGCTCCGCGGCGGGCGGCGTTGCGGCGGCAGCGGCACCGGCCTCGACGATCGACTTGAAGCGGTCGAAGAAGTCGTCCGCCATCTTCTTGGCGGCGGAATCGACCAGGCGGGAGCCGATCTGGGCCAGCTTGCCGCCGACCTGGGCCTTCACGTCGTAGCGCATCAGAGTGCCGCCCTCGGCATCCTCGAGCTGCACCTTCGCGCTGCCCTTGCCGAAGCCGGCGGCACCGCCCTTGCCCTCGCCGACGATGGTATAGCTGTTCGGCGGGTCGAGGTCCTGCAGCTCGACGGCGCCCTTGAACTTCGCCTTCACGGGGCCGATTTTGGCCGTCACCGCTGCTTCGAAGCCGGTATCGGAGGTCTTCTCGATGCTTTCGCACCCGGGGATGCACTGGCCCAGGATGTCCGGGTCGTTCAGCGCCTCCCAGACTCTTCCCCGCGGGGCTGCGATTAACTGCTCACCGCTCATGTCCATGGCGTCGTCTCCCCTCGTACCCGGCAGCGCATGCCGCATCCGGCCCGCCGCCTTCCCCCGGAAGGGGCAGGGGCCTCAGCATCAGGCCGTGCAAGATAGGCGGCGACGCCGGGGCCAGCAAGGCGGGGCGTGCTGATGCGTCCGGCCACGCGCTCGGCCCTCGACATCGCCTTCTGGTTGCTGGAGCGCGGCGCGACCGATGGCTGGCCGCTGCCGCCGAAGCGCCTGCGCGCCATGCTGTACCTGGCCCAGGCCCAGTTCGCCGACCGCTACAACCGCAAGCTGATGCCGGCGACCTTCCTGGTGACCCGCCAGGGACCGATCGAGCCCACCGTCACCCTGGTCATCAACAGCGGCCTGAAGCGCCCCTGGGCGCCGGCCCTGCCGCTGGCTGCCGCCGACTTCATGGAGGATTTCTGGCAGCGCCACGGCCGCGCCGCCACCTCCGATCTGCAGAAGCAGGTGGCCCAGCACCCGGCCTGGGTGGAGGCCTGGCGCCTGGGACCGGGCAGCGAGGTACAGATCCTGGGCCCGGTGCGCAGCGCGCCCGCCGCCGCCGCACCGTCCGCCGCGGCGGTGATGCCCGACCCGCTGGCCCTCCCCGCGGCGGCCCGGCCCGCCGCCGGGACGGGGCAGGGACCGCGCCGCTTCGCCGACCCGGAGATGGAGACCGCCCGGCGGCGCCAGGACGGCATGCAGCCCGAGCCGCTGCACCTGAAGGAGGACGAGGTCCGCTTCACCCTGGACGGCCGCCGGATCACCAAGTGGCGGCCCCGCCGGCGCATCAACTGAGCCGCCCCCCGGTCGCTGTCCGAATACCGCGGGATGGGCCTTTCCGGGCCGGTCCCGCCGCTACGCTTGCATGGCCCGCAGGCGCGGCTTTCCGGCGCCACGACTCGTTGCGACACATTGCGCGTTTCACGCGCTGTGATACCTTATTAACGCCGGGTTTAAGTCATTCGGGTGGACCATCGTTATGCAAGAAGGTGAGTTCCCGGGCGGGGGCAGTGCGAGCGTCGAGGTAGTCCGGGGCCAGATCAAGTGGTTCAACGCGGTCAAGGGATTCGGGTTCGTCAAGCCCGACGACGGGTCGGGGGACGTTTTCCTGCATCTGACATGCCTTCGCGACTACGGGCATGACAGCGTGGCCGAGGGCGCGACCATCGAATGCGAGGTCGCGCAGCGCGCGAAGGGGAAGCAGGCCGTCAGGATCCTGAACCTCGACATGTCCACCGCCCAGGAGGGCGAGGGCGGCCCCCGCGGCCACGCTTCGCGCGCGGACCGTGCGGAGGGCGGCCAGTGGAACGGGCGTCCGCGCCGCGCCGGCGGCTTCGACGCGGTCTCCATGCCGGGGGCGGAGCAGCCGGATTTCGCACCGCGCGGGCGCGGTCGCGACAGCGGTGGCTTCGGCGATCGTGGCGCCCGTCCGCAGCGGCGGCCGGTCGAGGTCGTGCCGGAAGGCGATTTCATGGCCGCGACCGTGAAATGGTTCAACCCGATCCGCGGCTATGGCTTCGTGCTGTGCCAGACCTACCCGCAGGACGTGTTCCTCCACATGGAGGTCCTGCGTCGTGCCGGCGTGCGCGACCTGCAGCCCGGCCAGGACATCGAGATCCGGGTGGGGCAGGGCCCCAAGGGCCTCCAGGTGGCCGAGGTCCGCGTCGCCTGAGAGCGGTCATCCGCGCGCCCTTCCGCCCGGCGGGGCGCGCGGCGTACCGCTGCTGATCGGCAGCGAGATCTACCGGGTTTCGACCTTCGGCGGGACCGCTGCCGGCGGACGGGCATCTCCGTCCGGCGGGCCCGCGGCCATTGCCGACGCGAACCGCGATACCGGGGTGGAGGATGGCCGCCGCCACCCGCTGGCCATTCCGCGCATCCCGCTGCTGATCGACCTGCTGCGCCTGCTCGGCTGGCTGCCGGACGAGGTCTATCTGGAAAGCCCGCGCGCCACGCCGGCGGAACTGGCGCGCTTTCACGCCCCGGACTACATCGCCGCGGTGATGCAGGCTGAGGCGGAGGGCGGGGCGCCGCCGGAGGTGCGCCAGCGCTACAATATCGGCCGCGCCGGCAACCCGATCTATCCCGAGATGTTCCGCCGCCCGGCCACCGCCTGCGGTGCCAGCCTGCTGGCGGCACGGCTGCTGCTGCAGCGCGGCGGAATCGTGCACAGCCCCGCGGGCGGCACGCATCATGGCCTGCGCGACCGGGCCTCCGGGTTCTGCTACTTCAATGACGCGGTGCTGGGCATCCTCGCCCTGCTGGATGGCGGGCTGGCGCGGGTCGCCTATGTCGATATCGACGCCCATCACGGCGACGGGGTCGAATATGCCCTTGCCGGGGATCCGCGGGTCCTCGTCATCTCGGTGCACGAGCTGGGCCGCTGGCCCTTCACCGGCACCGAGCCCTGCAGCCATGACGGCCGGGTGCGCAACTTCCCCGTGCCGCCGGGCATGACCGATGCCGAGATGGCGCTGCTGCTGGAGGCAGCCATCCTGCCGCTGCTGGGGGCGTTCCGGCCCCAGGCGATCGTCCTGCAATGCGGCGCCGACGCCCTGGCCGACGATCCATTGAGCCGGCAGATGCTGTCCAACAATGCCCACCGGGCGGTGGCCGCCGCCCTGCGGCAGGCCTGCCAGCGGCTGCTGGTGCTGGGCGGTGGCGGCTACAATCCCTGGGCCGTGGTGCGCTGCTGGGCCGGGGTCTGGGCGGAGCTGAACGGCATTCCGCTTCCCGACCGGCTGCCGCCCGCGGCCGAGGCCCTGCTGCGGACCGTCACCTGGAGCCGGTCGCAGGGCCGGAACCCGCCCGCGCACTGGTTCACCACCCTGCAGGATCCGCCCGGCGGCGGCGGTGTCCGGCCGGAGGTGCGCGCGCTGGCCGCGATCCACCGCCGCGCGGCGTGACCGCGGCCGCCGGTTTGCGCTAAAGCAGGGGGCCGGATCCAGCCGCAGGAAAGCTCCCGCGATGCCTCACCCGTTCCCGCCTGCCTCCCCGGCGCCGCGGACGGCCCATGCCGCCCAGGCGGTGCTGCGCTGCCTCGCGACGGCCCTTCTTCTGCTCTGCCTGGCCGGCCTGCCGCCGGCGGCGGTGGCGCAGGAGACCTCCACCCTGACGGTGGAGGCCATGACCGGACCGCAGCAGTTCGAGGTCGAGGTGGCGGCGACCCCGGAACAGCAGCAGCGCGGCCTGATGTACCGCCGCAGCCTGGCGCCCGATGCCGGCATGCTGTTTCCCTTCCCGGCGCCAAAGCAGGCGGTGTTCTGGATGCGCAACACCTATGTCCCGCTGGACCTGCTGTTCATCGCCCCGGATGGCCGGATCGAGAGCATCCATGCCCATGCCCGGCCGCTGGACGAAAGCGGCATCGCCTCCCACGGCAAGGTGATCGCGGTGCTGGAGATCCTGGCGGGGGAGGCGGCGCGCCGCGGCATCCGGCCCGGCGACCGGGTCCTGCACCCGCTGCTGCCGGCCGCCGGACGGGGCGCGTCGTGAACGGCGATCGGCCGGTGCCGCCCGGCTGGCGGGAGCGTGTGCCGCGCGGGCCCTTCGCCCGGCTGACCGGACCCTTCTACGAGACCGAGGAGCCCGATGCGCCGCCGCTCCGCGCCTTCCGGGTGGAGGAGCGCCACACCAACGCCCTCGGCATCGTGCATGGCGGCATGCTGATGTCCTTCCTCGATTCCGTCCTGGCCAGGGCGGTCTCGGAACATGCCCGGGGCAGCTTCGTCACCCTGCGCATGACCACCGACTTCCTGGCGCCGGCACGGATCGGCGACTGGGTGGAAGGGCATGCCGCCGTCACCCGCGCGACCCGCTCGCTCTGCTATGTCCGCGGCGAGGCGCGGGTGGGGGAGAGGCGGGTTGCCGCCGCCGACGCGGTGTTCCGCCTGCTGGGCCGCAGCCATGCCGAGCGGGACGGAGGCGGCGCGGCGGCGGCGGAGACGGACAGGGAGACGGGCGGCGGCTGACCGCGGGGGAGCCCGTCCAGGAAGGCAGCCGGGGCATGCACCCCGGAGCGACAGAAGGGGGAAGGGAGATGCACGAGGATATCGGCTTCATGCCGGCGGTGGAGATGCTGGCGGCCTTCCGGGAGCGCCGCCTCTCCCCGGTGGAGGTGATGCAGGCGGTGCTGGCGCGGGTCGAGGCGGTGGACCCGAAGCTGAACGCCTTCGTCCTGGTGGATCCGGAGCCGGCGCTCGCAGCAGCGCGCGAGTCCGAGGCGCGCTGGCAGCGCGGCGCGCCGCTGGGCCGGCTGGACGGCGTGCCGGTCTCGGTGAAGGACATCCTGCTGTCGCGCGGCTGGCCGACCCTGCGCGGTTCCCGCACCGTGGAGCGCAACCAGGACTGGAACGAGGATGCGCCCGTCGTCGCGCGGCTGCGCGAGCATGGCGCCATCCCCTTCGGCAAGACCAGCACGCCGGAATTCGGCTGGAAGGGGCTGGATGACAGCCCGCTGACCGGCTTCACCCGCAATCCCTGGAACCTGGACTGCACCACCGGCGGCTCTTCCGGCGGCGCCGGCGCGCAGATCGCGGCCGGGCTGGGGCCGCTGGCGCTGGGCACCGATGCCGCCGGCTCGATCCGGATCCCGGCCTCGTTCTGCGGCATCTTCGGCCTGAAGCCCAGCTTCGGCCGAATCCCCGCCTGGCCGGCCAGCCCCTTCACCACCGTGGCGCATCTGGGCCCGATGACCCGCACCGTCGCCGATGCCGCGCTGATGCTGACCGTGCTGGCGGAGCCGGACTGGCGCGACTGGTACGCGCTGCCGCCGGAGGGGGCGGACTACACGATCGGCCTGGACGAAGGGGTGAGGGGGCTGCGCATCGCGTGGTCGGCCGACCTGGGCTATGCCGAGGTCGATCCGGAGGTGGCCCGCCTGGCCGCAGACGCGGCACAGGTCTTCGCCGAGCTGGGCGCGACCGTGGAGGCGCGCGATCCCGGCTTCGCCAGCCCGGCGGAGCCGTTCTGGACCCACTGGCTGCTGGGCATCCGCAACCTGCTGCGCAGCATGGCGCCGGCGAAGCGCGAGATGCTGGACCCGGGCCTGCGGCTCTGCTTCGAGGACAGCCTGGACGTCACCGTGGACCAGGTGCTGGACAGCCAGAATGCGCGCGCCGCCCTGGGCTTCCACATGAACCGTTTCCACCGCGACTACGACCTGCTGCTGACCCCGACCCTGGCGGTGCCGGCCTTTCCGCTGGGGCGGCTGGACCCGGAGGGACGGGAGGACCGCAACTGGCTGGGCTGGACGCCCTTCTCCTATCCCTTCAACTTCACCCAGCAGCCCGCCGCCACCGTGCCCTGCGGCTTCACCGCCGCCGGCCTGCCGGTCGGCCTGCAGATCGTCGGCCCGCGCCATGCCGACGCCCTGGTGCTGCGCGCCGCCCGCGCCTTCGAGGAGGCGCGGCCCTGGGCGGCGCGGCGGCCACAGCTGTAGCGCCGCCGCCCGCGAGGTCCCATGCATCCCGCCGATCCAGCTTCCGTCCCCCCGGATTCCGCCTCCCCGGCCGACGCCCCCGGAGGCGCGGAGGCGCTGCGCCGCCACGGCATCGCGCCGCGCGCCTGGGCCGGCCATGCCCTGCTGACGGTGGCGGAGATGGGGCGCGCGGATGCGACCGCGATCGCCGGCGGCATCCCCGGCTACGAGCTGATGCAGGCGGCCGGCGCGGCCGTCGCCCGCCTGGTCATGGAGCGCTTCAGCCCGCGTCCCGTGATCGTTCTCTGCGGCCCCGGCAACAATGGCGGCGACGGCTATGTCGTCGCCCGCCTGCTGCAGCGGCGCGGCTGGCCGGTGCGGGTGGCGGCCCTGGGCGATCCCGCGGCGCTGCGCGGGGATGCGGCCCTGGCCCGCGCCGCCTGGGACGGCGGGATCGCGCCGCTGGCGCCGGAGGTCCTGTCCGGCGCGGCGCTGGTGGTGGAGGCCCTGTTCGGCGCCGGCCTGGCCCGCGACGTGACGGGGGAGGCGGCGGCAGTGCTGCAGGCCGCCTCCGCCGCCGGCCTGCCCTCGATCGCGGTGGACGTGCCCAGCGGCCTGGACGGCGATACCGGCGCGGTGCGGGGCTGCTGCCTGCCGGCGGCGGCGACGGCCACCTTCTTCCGCTTCAAGCCGGGCCACCTGCTGCTGCCGGGCCGCCGCCTGCGCGGCGACCTGCTGCTGGCCGATATCGGCATCCCCGCCGCCATCCTGCCCGGACTGGCGCCCGCCCAGGCCTGCAATGCGCCGGAACTGTGGCGCGACGCCTTTCCGCGGCCGCAGGCCGGCGGGCACAAGTACAGCCGCGGCCATCTGCTGGTGCGCGCCGGCGGCGCCACCGCCACCGGCGCCGCCCGCCTGGCGGCCGCCGCGGCGCTGCGCAGCGCCGCCGGCCTGGTCACCCTGGTGGCGGCGCCGGATGCGGCGCGGGCGGCGGCCCTGCAGCTCACGGCGGTGATGGTGGCCGCGGCGGCGGATGCGGCGGCGTTCGACGAACTGCTGGCAGACGAGCGGCGCAACGCCGTGCTGCTGGGCCCGGGCAATGGCGTCGGGCCGGAAACGCGCGCCGCCGTGCTGGCTGCGCTGCGCCGGGGCAAGGCCTGCCTGCTGGATGCCGATGCCCTGACCTCCTTCGCGGCAGAGCCGCAGGCGCGGTTTGCGGCGCTGCATGGCACTTGCGTCCTGACCCCGCATGAGGGGGCGTTCCGCCGCCTGTTCCCCG
>CAYORM010000011.1:0-66064 GCA_964406375.1 uncultured Mycobacteriaceae bacterium
ACCGCCGAGTATCTGAACCAGGCACGCGAGATCGAGATCAAGATGGCCCAGGGCGCCAAGCCCGGTGAGGGCGGCCAGCTCCCCGGCTTCAAGGTCACGGTCGAGATCGCGCGGCTGCGGCATTCGACGCCCGGCGTCACGCTGATCAGCCCACCGCCACATCACGATATCTATTCGATCGAGGATCTGGCGCAGCTCATCTACGACCTGAAGCAGATCAATCCGGACGCGAAGGTGACGGTGAAGCTGGTGGCGCGCACCGGCATCGGCACCATCGCGGCCGGGGTCGCCAAGGCCAATGCCGACGTCATCCTGGTCTCCGGCCATGTCGGTGGCACCGGCGCCAGCCCGCAGACCTCCATCAAATTCGCGGGCGTGCCCTGGGAGATGGGCCTGTCCGAGGTGCATCAGGTGCTGACGCTCAACCGGCTGCGCCACCGCATCCGGCTGCGCACCGATGGCGGCATCAAGACCGGGCGCGACGTCGTGATCGCGGCGATCCTCGGCGCCGAGGAATACGGCGTCGGCACCGCCAGCCTCGTCGCCATGGGTTGCATCATGGTGCGGCAGTGCCATTCCAACACCTGCCCGGTCGGGGTCTGCACCCAGGACCCGGCGCTGCGTGCCCGGTTCACCGGCACGCCGGAGCGGGTGGTCAACCTGTTCAGCTTCATCGCCGAGGAGGTGCGCGAGATCCTCGCCCGTCTCGGCTTCCGCTCGCTGAACGAGATCATCGGCCGGACCGAGCTGCTGCGGCAGGTCAATCGCGGCGCCGTGCATCTCGACGACCTCGACCTCAACCCGCTGCTCGCCAAGGCGGACGCGGGCACCTATGCGGCCTATTGCACGCTCGAGGGCCGCAATCCGGTGCCCGACACGCTCGATGCACAGATGCTGAAGGATGCGGGGGCACTGTTCGAGTTCGGCGAGAAGACGCAGCTCACCTATTCGATCCGCAACACCCATCGCGCGGTCGGCACGCGGCTGTCCTCGATGATCACCCGAAAATTCGGGATGAACGGGCTGCAGCCGGGCCATGTGACGGTGCGGTTGCGCGGCAATGCCGGCCAGTCGCTCGGCGCCTTCGCGGTGCAGGGGCTGAAGCTGGAAGTGTTCGGCGACGCCAACGATTATGTCGGTAAGGGGTTGTCGGGTGGCACCATCGTCGTCCGGCCGATGACCTCGAGCCCGCTGCGGACCAACGAGAACACGATCATCGGCAACACGGTGCTCTACGGCGCTACCGCCGGGCGGCTGTTCGCCGCCGGCCAGGCCGGTGAGCGCTTCGCAGTGCGCAACTCCGGCGCCATCGCGGTGATTGAGGGCTGCGGGTCGAATGGCTGCGAGTACATGACCGGCGGCACGGTCGTGATCCTCGGGCCGGTCGGCGACAATTTCGGCGCCGGCATGACTGGCGGCATGGCCTTCGTCCTCGATACCGACGGGCGTTTCGAGCGGCGGACCAATCCCGAGAGCATCATCTGGCAGCGGATCGAGATGCCCTATTACGAGGCGCTCCTGCGCGGCCTCGTCGAGCAGCATGTCGCCGAAACCCACAGTGCCCATGGCCGTGCACTGCTCGATGCCTGGGACCAGGCGCTCGGCAAGTTCTGGCAGGTGGTGCCGAAGGAGATGATCGACCGGCTGGACCATCCGGTCCGGATGATCGCCGCGGAGTGACGGGGGCCTTGCCGTAGAAGGCCGTATGCCGCCCCGTACGCGCGGGGCGGCATACGGGCCAGGAATACGGCGAATGCACGAATCGCGGCGGGTGGCAGGCCTGCGACGGCAACGCCGGTGCCGGGAACGCGCAGTTCGGCTATGGTCCGCCCGCCATGCGCGTTCTCTACCACCTGCCGCTCTCGGCCACGAGCCGCATCATCCGGCTCGCCCTCGCCGAGAAGGGGGAGCCCTTCGAGCTCCGCTTCGAGAAGATCTGGGACGAGCGCCCGGAGTTCCTCGCCCTCAATCCGGCCTGTGACGTGCCGGTGCTCGTCGAACCCTCCGGCGCCGTGCTGTGTGAGCTCTGGGCGATCATCGAGCATGTCGAGGAGACGAGCCCTGAGGTACCGATGCTCGGGGCGACGGCCGCCGAACGGGCCGAGACGCGCCGGCTGCTCTCCTGGTTCGACAATCGCTTCGGGCACGAGGTCACCGAGAATCTCGCCGGCGAGAAGGTGATGCGCCGCCATCGCGGCGGGCATCCGCGGTCAGAGGCGATCCGCGCGGGGCGGGCGGCGCTGCGCCGCCATCTCGGCCATATCTGCCAGCTCGCCGAGACGCGCCGCTGGCTCGCCGGCGACACCTTCGGGCTGGCCGACATCGCCGCGGCGGCTCATCTCTCGGTTATCGACTATCTCGGCGACGTGCCCTGGGACAGTTATCCCGAGGCTGCGCATTGGTATGCGCGGATCAAGTCGCGGCCGGCCTTCCGGCCGCTCCTCGACGATAACGTGCCGGGCATCCCGCCGGCATCGCACTACCGCGACCTCGATTTCTGACGTGGCGGCCTGTGCGCCCGCCGCTCCTCGGTCACGCGCCGCTCAGGAGAGATGCCGGGCGATCGCCTCGGCCATCGCCTGCGGGTCCGATTGCGGCGGCAGCACCGCGACCGTGTTGCCATCCGGATCGACGAGATAGGTGAAGGCGGAGTGGTTGACGAGGTAGTCGCCCCCGCCCTCCGGCTCGACCCGCTCGTGATAGACCCGGAAGGCCGCCGCCGCCGCCGCGACCTGGGCCTCGCTCCCGGTGAGGCCGAGGATGCGCGGGTCGAAGACGGCGGTGTACTGCCCCATCACCTCCGGCGTGTCGCGCTGCGGGTCGACCGAGACGAAGAGCGGCTGGATGCGGTCGGCATCGCCGCCGAGCGCATCGAGCGCCGCCGACATGGTGGCGAGCTCGGTCGGGCAGACATCCGGACAATAGGTGAAGCCGAAGAAGATCAGCAGATAGCGGCCGGGAAAGCTGGTTTCGCTGACGGTCGACCCGTCGGGGGCGACCAGTTGGAAAGGCCCGCCGATCTCGGCATAGAGATCGGACGGGCGCGGCGCGTCGGGGCGCAGCAGGACGAAGGCCACCAGCGCGGCAACGAGGGCCGCGAGGCCGGCGGCGGCGAACGCAACGAGGCGGACGGGCATGGTCTGGCAGTCCCTTCCCTGCAAGGAGGGGCGGCCGTCACCGGCCGCCCGACGACGCGAATAGCGGATCAGCGGCCGCCGTGGCCGTGGCCGTGATGGCCGTGCTCGCCGTGGTCGTGATCGGGAGCTGATCGCGCCCCCGCGGCCTCGACGACCACCTCGACCGGCACCTCACCCTCCATCTCGAAGGTCAGGACCAGCGGGAAGCGCGTCCCCTCGACCAACGGCTCGTGCAGCCCGATCATCATGATGTGATAGCCGCCCGGCTCGAGCGCCACGGCGCCCCCGGCCGGAATCGCGATGCCGTCGAGGCGCTGCATGCGCATCACACCGTTCGCGTCGAACGCGCTCTCATGCAGCTCGACCGTCTCGGCGATGGGGCTCGCGGCGCCGAGGAGCCGGTCGGCGGCCTCGCCGGCATTCTCCACGGTCAGATAGGCGGCGCCATTAACCGCCGAGGGAGCAGTCGCGCGCGCCCAGGGATGGCCGATCGTCAGCGGGCCGGATTGGTATTCATGCGCGAATGCCGCGCCGGCGGCGAGGAGGGTGGCGAGCGCGAGGACGCCCGCAGACACACGGGTACGGGACATGGCCTTTTCCTTCGTCGGAGGATCGGGAGGGTGCGATCAGACGAAGGCCGGCGGCCCCCTCGGATAGGGACCGCCGGGCGACACCGGCCGTAGCGCGCCCGCGGCGATGCCCGGCCAGACGACCGAGGCGGCCGTCACCGGTCGATAAACCGGAACGGGCGGGTCGACGGTCGCCGCGGTGGATGGCGCGAGACAGAGGATGCAGAGCGCCGCGTGATGGTCGGGCGCGGCGGGGTCGTCGCCGACGGGCTCGCCGGCGCCGGTGCGGAACGCCTCGGCGTCGGCACAGAGCACCAGCGGCAGGCCCTCCCCGGTCGCCGGATCGATGATCCAGGCAGGCGCGGACGGGCCCGGCTGCGTCAGCCCCGCCTGGGCGGTCGCTGCGAGGAGCTGGGCGAGCAGCCCCGCCATGGCGAGCCAAGCGGCGAAGATCCGGAAGCGAAAGCGCCCCATGCGGTCTCCTTGTCGGCGCGGCCCGTCTTGCCGGCGCCGCCTGGGCCCGTCAACCACATCCGGCTGCGTCCGATCCCCGCATCACCGCATCAATGGCAGCGGTCACGGCGGTAGCGCGGTCAGGCAGCGATGACCGACGCGCAGGCGGGAGGCGCCGATGAGGCGGCACCGGCGTTCATGCCATGCGGCGATGCGGGCCGCACGCTCCGGCCCTGCGGCGATCGCCGCCGCGGCCATGCCGTCAAGCAGTGCCTCCTGCATCGCCACCGCCTCGGCCGGGAGCACCCAGTCGCTCGTCGCCACCGTCACACGGCCGCCTTCCGCCGCGAGCCGATCGGCCACGACCTGCCAGGCATCCGGCCCCAGCGCCGGCCCGAAGCCCTTGTCGGTGCGCTGGTGCCGGGCGAAGAGCCGCGCGACCTCGCCATCGAACGGGTCGGCCGGCGACCAGTCGAGCCGACCGTCGACGCTGAGCGCGAAATGCATCGCCGGGCGGTGGAGCCGGAAGGTCTCGACCATCCAGTCGATGAAGCGCCGGTCGACGAGATCGAGCAGTGCCGAGGCCGTCACCAGATCGAAGCCCGCCAGCGACGGGCGGGTCCATGGATCGGCAAGATCGGCACATTGGGTCTCGACGCTGGTGCCGGGAGGCGACGCCGCGGCATCGAGCGCGGCCAGCAGCAGCGGGACGTCATCGATCGCCCGCCAGCGCTGGCGGCCGCCGAGCAGAGGACCGAGGAAGCGGAGATTGGCGCCGGTGCCGCAGCCGAGATCGGCGATCGACAGCACACGATCGGGCGGCCGCCACGCCAGGAGCGCATCGGTCGCCGCGTGATGGCGTGCCGCCGCATCGAAGGGTTCGCGCAGCGCGAGCCAACCGGCATCGAAGCCGCTCATCGCGTCGCCGGGTCGGAGGCGACGGCCGCGCCGGCCGCGGCGGCGCGAAACGGCGCGAGCAGCGCGGCAAAGGCGCGTCCCTGGTCCGGCCACCGCGGCAGACCCGCCCGTGCGAGAAGGGCGCCACGCCGCAATGCCGCTCGCGCCGCCTGATCGTCGAGCAGCCTCCCGAGTGCCGCGGCGAGCGCCTGGGCATCTCCCGGCGGCACGAGGATGCCGGCGCCCTCGGGCACGGTCTCGGGGATGGCGCCCGCGCGCGTTCCGACGATCGGCAGGCCGTGGGCGAGCGCCTCGGCGAAGGCCATGCCATAACCCTCGTGGAAAGAGGGGAGGACGAAGAGGTCGGCGCGGTCATAGACGGCGGCGAGCGCCTGCTGGTCAATCTCGCCGAGCCATTCAGTACGGTCGGCGATGCCGGCCGCGGCGATGGCGGCACGGACGGCCTCGGCCGTGGCCGCGTCCCGCCGCACATCGCCGGCGAGAACGAGACGCCAGGGTCGGTCACGCAACCGCGCCAACGCCTCGACCAGCACCAAGTGTCCCTTGCGCGGCGTGAGCGTGCCGACACAGAGCAGCAGCGGCGGCCCGTCCGCTGTGCCGCGGGCGACCGGCGCCGGATCCGTACCCGGTATCACGACATCGATCGCGCCCGGGTCGACGCCGTAGCGGCGAAGATCCTCGGCCGTCCGGCGACTGGTGACGACGATGCGTCGCGCCGCCGGCAAGGCGCGCCGTTCGAGCGCGAACAATCGGTCCCGAACGGTCGGATCCAGCCCCGTCTCGAGGGCGAGCGGGTGATGGATGAGCGCGATGAGCGGCAGGCGCACCCGCTCCGCGAGGACGATCTCCGGCATGGCCGAGAAGGCGAGGCCGTCGATTACCGTCGGCGTGCCGGCATCGATGCCGGCGAGGATGCCCGCCGCCGCCGCGAGATCGGTCGCCCCCGGTCGCGGGAAGGCATCGGGCAGGCGCAGCCAGTCGACGCGCCACCCCTCGCCCTCGATCGCGGCCGCGATCCGCCGGTCGTAGAGATAGCCGCCGGTACGCGTCTCGGGGTCGCCGGGGACGAGAAAGGCCAGCCGCGGCCGCATCACGTTCAGCGGGCGAGGCCGCTCTGGTAGCTGGCCCAGGCGACGTGCGACTCGCCGAGCCGCACCTCGAGCGCACCGATCCCCTCGGCGCCGGGTCCGAGTTCGCCCGCCGCGATCCGCGCGGCCATGCGGTCGAAGATCGTCCGGGCCAGCACCTCGGTCGTGGTGTTCTTTCCGGCGAAGGCCGGATCCTCGTCGAGATTGCGGTAGTTGAGCTCGGCCAGCACCGCCTTCAGCGCCTCGGCCGCCCGGCCGATATCGACGACGATGCCGTTCTCATCGAGGTCGGGGCGCTTGAAGGTCACGTCGACCACATAGGTCGCGCCGTGCAGCGCCTGGGCCGGTCCGAAGACCTCGCCGCGGAAGCTGTGCGCGATCATGAAATGGTCGCGGACGCAGACGCTGTACATCGGCATTCTCCGGTCGAGATCCCCCGCCCGCCGAGCCTAGCAGATCGCCGGTCCAGCAGAAGCCCGCTCGGCTCCACCGGCGGCGTAACGGATGCGGTGGCAGAGCGCGCCGTCGGGCGCGGCGGCCAGCCGCGCCATCACCGCGGGCAGCGCCTCGAAATCGTCCTCCCCCGTCACCAGCCGGTCGTAGACCGCCTCGCGCAGGAGCGTCAGCGCCAGGGCGAGGCGCCGGGCATGCGACCAGCGCGGCCGTTGGCGTGGCGCCACCGCCCCGACCTGGGAGGAAAGGATCGAGAGCCGCCGCGCATGGAAGGCCTCGCCGAGCGGCAACGGCACGGGCGTGGTGCCGAACCAGCTCGCCTCGATGATACGGGCTTCGAAGCCGGCGAGCGCGAGGGCGGTGACAAGGCCTTCGGGTGCTCCGCTCGCATGGATGACGAGATCGCATTCACCCGTCTCGCCGGCGGCCTGATCGGGCGCGGCAAAGCCGGTGCCGAGGGCCTCCGCGAGATCGCGGCGGCGCGGATCGGGATCGATGAGCGTGACCGCACAACCGGGAATGCGGGCAAGGAGCGAGGCGACGAGAAGGCCGACGACACCGGCGCCGATCACGGCGATCCGCTCGCCCGGGACGGGGGCGGCATCCCAGATGATGTTGATCGCGGTCTCCATATTGGCGGCGAGCACTGCGCGCGCCGGCGGCACGCCCTCTGGCAGGACGGCGACCGCCTCGACCGGGACGACATAGGCGGTCTGATGCGGGAAGAGGCAGAAGACCGCGCGACCGAGCAGCGCCTCGGGCCCCGCCTCGACACGGCCGACGCTGGCATAGCCGTACTTCACCGGTCCGGGGAATGCGCCCTCCTGAAAGGGAGCCCGCATCGCCGCATGCTGGTTCTCCGGCACGCGGCCGCCGAAGACGAGCGCCTCTGTACCACGCGAAATGCCGGAGAACAGTGCCCGCACCCTCACCTCGCCCGGCCCCGGCTCACTGATCACCGCCGGTCGGATGGCCCCGAGCCCCGGCCGCTCCACCCAGAAGGCGCGGGCCTCGGCCATCTCAGCCGCCGATCAGCGTGTCGAGCAGGCGGTCGAGCTCGGATCCCGTCCCACCCCCCTCGCCGCCCGTCGCCGGCATTGTGGGCTGGAGCGGTGTCGGCGTCGGGGTCGGCGCCTCCGCGGCGAAGGGTCTGAGGACCACTGCCGGCCCGCCTCCCGTCGGTGCGGGAGGTGGCGGCATCGGCAGAGGCGGCGCGGCGGTCGCACCCGGCACGGGGACCGGCTCGCTCCACCGGACGGACACCGGCAGGCCGGTGCCGCCATTCTCAAGGATGGCGGCGATCGCGTCCTCGCTGCCGGCCGGCAGCGGATCGACCGGGGTCGGCAAGACAGCGGGTCCGCCGCCATCCAGGCCCGGGATCGGCGTCACCGGCCGCCCGTCCAGTGCCGCCGCGACGAAATCGTGCCAGATCGCCGCCGGCAGGCTACCGCCGGTGACCCGGTTCATCGGCCGCCCGTCATCATTGCCGACCCAGACACCGACGACGAGTTCGCCTGTGAAGCCGACGAACCAGGCGTCGCGATGGCCCTGGCTGGTGCCGGTCTTGCCTGCCGACGGCCTGCCGGCAAGCGCGGCAGAGCGACCCGTACCGTCGGTCATGACGGCGGCGAGCAGCCCGTTCATCGTCCGCACATGCCAGGGCAGGACGACCTCGCCCAGCCCGCCTCCGGTCCGGCGATACGCCTCGGTGCCGTCACGGGCGAGGATGGTCTCGATCCCATAACCCCAGATCCCGCGGCCGCCATTGGCGAGCACGGCATAGGCCTGGACCAGCTCGACCAGCGTCACCTCGCTGGTGCCGAGCGCCAGCGAGGGTTCGGCGACGATCGGCGTAGTGAAGCCGAGCCGGCGCAGAAGGTCGACCGTATGGTCGATGCCGGCGGCCTGCAGCACCCGCACCGCTGCGGTGTTGTAGGATTTCGCAAAGGCCTCGCGCACCGACACCGTGCCGTGGAACCGCTCGTCGAAATTGCCGGGCTCCCAGTCGCCGATGCGGATGGGCGTGTCCTCGATTGCGCTGTCCGGGCCGATCAGCCCCTGCTCGATCGCCGAGAGATAGACGAAGGTCTTGAAGGCCGATCCGGGCTGGCGCAGCGCCGAAGCGGCGCGGTTGAACTGGCTCTCGCTGTAGCTGCGCCCGCCCACCATGGCGAGGACGGCGCCGTCCGGCCGCATCGCCACCAGCGCCGCCTGGCTCGCCCCCGCCTCGCCGCCATCGGCCGCCAGCCGGGCGGCGACCACCTCTTCGGCGAGCCGCTGGAGCACGGGGTCGAGCGTCGTGTGCACGATGAGGTCCGGCAGGTCACGACCGGCGAAATCCGGGACCTGCCCCGCGATCCAGTCGGCGAAATAGCGGGCGCCCGGCCCGCCACCCGGCCGGCGCGACGGGACGGGTGGCGCCCGACCGGCCGCCGCCCGTTCGGCCTCGGTCAGGAAGCCGGCATCGACCATCGCGTCGAGCACCACCTCCGCTCGCGCCTCGGCCGCCTCGGGATCGGCCAACGGCGAATAGCGGGAGGGGGCCTTCAGCACACCGGCCAGGATGGCGGCCTGGCGCAGGTTTACTTCGGTGGCCGGCACGCCGAAGAAGGCCTGCGAGGCCGCATCGACCCCATAAGTGCCCGAGCCGAAATAGACCCGGTTGAGATAGGCGGTGAGGATCTGGTCCTTCGAGTAGTTGAGCTCGAGCCAGATGGCGAGCAGGGCCTCCTGCACCTTGCGGCGCAGGCTGCGCTCCGGCGTCAGGAAGAGGTTCTTGGCGGTCTGCTGGCTGATCGTCGAGCCGCCCTGGAGGGTGGCGCCGGCCCGCCAGTTGACCCAGGCGGCCCGCAGGATGCCAATCGGATCGACGCCGACATGGTCATAAAAGCGCCGATCCTCGATCGCGAGTACCGCCTCGATCAGGTGATCGGGCAATGCCGCGACCGGGACGACGTCACCGCGCAGATCGCCATAGCGGGTGATGGTCGAGCCGTCGGCGGCGACGATGGTGATCGCCGGGCGGAGCTCGGGCATCGCGACCTGCCGGGTGTCGGGCAGGTCCCAGGCGAACCAGGCCACCAGCCCGGCGAGCGCAGCGAATCCCCAGAACAGCCCGGCGGCGGTCCAGCGCAGGATCCGCAGCACGAGCGGACGGCGGGCGGCCGGCCGGCGCGGGGTCGTCGGCCTCGTGCGTCCCGGGCGACGCGGCGCCCGGCTGCCGCCGGAGGACGAGCGCGATCGACCCGCCGGTTTCGGGGCGGCACGGGGAGAGGAGCGGGTCGGGCGCGCGGGCATGACTTCTGAGGAACGCCAGAATCTCCCTCGTTTCAAGGAGAAATGCGGCGATCCGAAGACGCCGTGGCAGCCGCCGCGGGGCGTCGCAAGGATCGCGGAAATTTCGCTTGCGCGGCACGGCCGCTGCCCCTATTTCAGCGCGCGAACGTATTCGCACGTGCCCCGGCCCGACCGGCCCGTCCCGCGCATCAGGGGCGGTCGCCCCAGGGACCAGCAACGACGTAACGCGTCTCATCCGTCCGGCGGACGGCTCCGCAAGGGGTCATCCGACGGGTTGAAGAGAAGGTTTCATCGGCTGCACGTGCGGATGGGTCTCCCCCTCCGGCGGCGAATAGAGGATCGGATTCCGCGTCCCCCAGGGCGCGGGTCGGGATCGTCCCTTCGTCTCCGGACCGTACGGTCAGCCAGTCGTTCCTGACGAGTGGCCGGTGGGCGGAGGCGGGCAGCCTCGGGCAACGGTCGATGCCCACCGAGCCGGAGGCCCCGAATGAATCAGAAGATCGCCGCCTTCCTCGACGAGCGACGTCCGCCGACGCCCTGCCTCGTCCTCGATCTCGACGTGGTCGCCGACAATTACCGGAGATTGTCAGCGGCCATGCCCGACACGTGCATCTTCTACGCGGTGAAGGCCAATCCCGCGCCGGAGATCCTGCGGCTCCTAGCCTCGCTCGGCTCCTCCTTCGACTGCGCCTCGCTGCCCGAGATCCGCCTCGCCCTCGAAGCCGGCGCCACACCGGACCGCATCTCCTTCGGCAATACGGTGAAGAAGGAGACGGACATCGCGGCCGCCTTCGCACTCGGCGTCCGGCTCTTCGTCTTCGACAGCGAGGCGGAGTTGCGTAAGCTCGCGGCGGCGGCGCCGGGGGCACAGGTCTTCTGCCGCATCCTCGCCGCGGGCGACGGGGCGGAATGGCCGCTGTCGCGCAAGTTCGGCTGCGAGCCCGAGATGGCATGCGACCTGCTCACCCTCGCGCCGCAGCTCGGACTCGTCGCCCATGGCCTGTCCTTCCATGTCGGCTCGCAGCAGAAGAACGTCGAGGCCTGGGATGGGGCGCTGGCGACCTGCGCCGAGATCTTCCGCGACCTCGCCGCACGCGGCGTCGAGCTGCGGATGGTCAATCTCGGCGGCGGTTTCCCGGCGCGCTATCTGCAGGACGTGCCGTCGGCGGAGGCCTATGGCTGCGCCATCGACCGCAGCCTGCGCCGCCATTTCGGCAACCGCGTGCCGGAGACGATCATCGAACCCGGCCGCGGGATGGTGGGCGGTGCCGGCATCATCCAGAGCGAAGTGGTGCTGATCGCCCGCAAGGCCGCCAATGATGACCGGCGCTGGGTGTTCCTCGACATCGGCAAATTCGGCGGGCTCGCTGAGACGATGGAGGAAGCGATCCGCTATCCGATCTCGACGCCACATGACGGCGGCGAATCGGCGCCAGCCATCCTCGCCGGCCCGACCTGCGACAGCGCCGACGTGCTCTATGAGCGGACGCCCTATGAGCTGCCGGTCAGCCTGGCGATCGGCGACCGCATCCTCATCCACGGCACCGGCGCCTACACCACCACCTATTCATCGGTGGCCTTCAACGGCTTCGAGCCGCTGCGCGCCTACTACATCTGACCGACCGCCCGGCCCGCCGGGCGCGAGGGCGCCGCCGCCGAAACGGCCGGCGGCCCCTCGACGCCCGGAGGCGGCGGCACCAGATGTCAGAGGCCACAACAAAAGACAGGGAGGCGTCCGATGGATGTGCTGTACCGCGCCAAGGCAACCGCCACCGGCGGCCGTGACGGCACCGCCCGGACCGATGACGGTGTCATCTCGGTCGGGCTCAGCGTTCCGAAATCTATGGGCGGCGCCGGTAAGCCCGGCGCGACCAATCCCGAACAGCTCTTCGCGGCCGGGTATGCCGCCTGCTTCGCCGGGGCACTGGGGCTCGTCGCACGGCAGCAGAAGGTCGATATCGGCACGCCGAAGATCACGGCCGAGGTTGATATCGGCAAGGACGCATCGGGCGGGTTCGGCCTGGCGGTGGCGCTGACCGCCGAGATCCCCGACGTGCCGTACGACCAAGCGATGGCGCTGGTCGAGGCTGCGCACCAGGTCTGCCCCTATTCCAAGGCGACGCGCGGCAATATCGAGGTGAAGCTGGCCGTCGTCTGACCCGACCGCACCGGCCGCCCGCCCCCGGGCGGGCGCCGGCTCACGATGTAGGGCCCATCCTCGGCCATGCGTCCCGGAACATTCCTGTGCTGTCTTGGTCTCCCGGCGCGGGGGATCAGCCCGTCCGGTGCCCCTCGGCGAGCTCCACCGGGTCGGCGAGCGGGAAGCGCGGCGCGCGCAGCCGGCCGCCGACCGCCTCCGAGATCGTCGCGGCTGCCTCGAAGGTCCGGCGCTGCGCCTCTTCCAGCGTCACCGTCTCGGAATAGGTGAAGAAGAACGGCATCGTCAGCGCGGCGAGCGCAGTGCCGTCGCCATCGACCACCGGGAAACTAACATCGGTGATGCCCTTGCGCGTCTCGTCGACGACACATTCGTAGCCGCAGGCGGCTATCGCCGCGACCCGGTCGAGAAAGCGCCGGTGTTCGGGTGTCCCGGGGGCGGGATCGTTCACCAGCCCTTCGGCCCAGCGGCGCATCACCGGCGGCTGATGGGCGAGGAGGACCCGCCCCGAGGCGGTGCGGGCGACCGGCGCCTGGGTGCCGCTGCGTACCGTGAAGCCGATCGGCGCCGGGCTGTCCGCCTGGGCCAGGACATGGATGTTGGCGGCGTCCAGCACGCTCAGATGGAAGGATTGGCGCACGTCGAGGGCGAGCTGCCGCATCACCGGCAGCGCGGTGTCGATGAGCCGGCTGGCGGGCGGATAGGCATGCGCCAGATGGTGCAGCCGCATCGTCAGGCGACAGGCATCGTCCGGCGGGCGGCGCTGGATGTAGCCGCGTCGTTCAAGTGACATCAGGACGCGATAGACTTCCTGGACGGAGCGTCCCAACGCCTGGGCGATCTGGCTCTGTGTCATGCCATCGGGGGTGTGGGCGAGCAGTTCGATGACGTCCAGTCCCTTCTCGAGCGCCGGCGCCGAGTAGCGCGGTCGAGCCTCGCGCGCTGCGTCGTTGGGGGCCTCGCCCGCCTCGTCCTGCGGGCCGACGATGCGGACGCGCCGGGCCATCCTGCGGTACCTCCCTGATCCCGTTGCACGGGCGGCCGGAGCCGCGCCGCGCGCGCTCGCCACCACGATGTCCGACACGCAATCATACATAAAAACGTATTTTTGTATATGAGGATGACGTGCCGCCGCGCGGCCTCAGCCCGCCGGCAGCGGGCGGGGCTCCGCCGCACCGTCGAGCGCCTCGACCGGATCGAGATCGGCGACGGCGCAGAGCCGCTGGACCACGGCGGCACGCGGCGAGGCGATCTCGCCATGCTCATAGGCGACCACCTGCAGCCGGCCGCGCACCACCTCGAGCAGCTCGCCGGTCTTCAGCAGGTAGGAGGCGCTGGCGGGCCGGCCGAAGCGCTGATTGCCCTGTGCGAAGGTCTCCCACAGCAGGACGCCGCCCGGCGCGAGCGCGTCGAGGATGTGCGGGATGAGCGGCCGGTGGAGGTAGTTGGCGACGATGATGCCGGCGAAGCGCCGCCCCGCAAGCGGCCACGGCCCGCCCTCGAGATCCGCGGTGATCCGTTCGACACCGGGCGTGTCGGCGAGATCGGCGGTGCCGCGCGGATCGATATCGACGGCCACCACCGGCCAGCCCCGGGCGAGGAACCATCGCAGATGCCGGCCCGATCCGCAGGCGAGGTCGAGGACCGGCCCCTCTCGCGGCACCAGCGGCGCGAAACGGGTGATCCATGCGGACGGCGGCAGCGGCGCCGGCGCCCCGGGCACGGTCAGCGAAGGGGGTATGGCTGCAGCGGACATCGTCCCCATCTTCCTTGCACTTGCCTAGCGCCCCGGCTATTTGATCGCTTTCCGCGGATTCAAGTCGAATGATCCACTACCTGCTGCAATGCGAAGCCGGCCACGACTTCGAGGGCTGGTTCCGGAACGCCGACACCTTCGACCAGCAGGCCGCCTCGGGTGAGATCGCCTGCCCGATCTGCGGCGTCGACCGGGTGACGCGGGCGCCCATGGCCCCGGCCATCGCCAAGCGGCGCGAGCCGGAGACGCGGCGGGTGCACACCACCATGGAGGAGGCGCGTCGCCGGCTGGAAGAGCTTCGCCGGCAGGTGGAGGAGAATTGCGAGTATGTCGGCGACCGCTTCGCCGAGGAAGCGCGCAAGATCCACTACAAGGAGACGCCGCACCGCGACATCTACGGTGAGGCGACGGACAGGGAGGCCCGGGAGCTCGAGGAGGAAGGCATCACCTTCTCCCGCATTCCCTGGGTGGGTCGCACCGATAGTTGAAGACGGCGGCCCTCCCGCTCGTGCTACGATGCCGGCCTCAAGCGTGTTAGGCTGGCGCCATGGACGATCACCTGCACAGCCATGAACAGGGGCATGCCCATGCCCCGGGTCATGCGCATGCCGACGGACATACGCATCTGCCGACCGGCGCCGGTGCGGAACGCCGGATCCTCTGGGCGATGGTGCTCACCGGCGGCTTCATGCTCGTCGAGTTGGCGGGCGGCATCATCTCCGGCTCGCTGGCGCTGATCGCCGATGCCGGACACATGCTCACCGATGTCGGCGCCCTCGTGCTCGCCTATGCCGGCATCAGGCTCGGCCGGCGCGCCGCCGACGCGCGCCGTTCCTACGGCTATCGCCGACTCGAAGTCCTGGCCGCCTTCATCAATGGCATCACCCTGCTCGGGCTGACCGCCTGGATCGCGTTTGAGGCGGTCGAACGACTGCTGGAACCGGTACCGGTGCTGAGCACGACCATGCTCGCCGTCGCCGTGCTCGGGCTGCTCGTCAACATCCTCAGCTTCCTGATCCTGCGCGGCGGCGCGAAGGAAAGCGTCAATGTCGGCGGCGCGCTGGTGCATGTGATGGGCGACCTGCTCGGCTCGGTCGCCGCGATCGCCGCAGCCGTCGTGATCTTCACCACCGGCTGGACGCCGATCGACCCCATCCTGTCGGTCGTCGTGGCCCTGCTGATCGTGCGCAGCGGCTGGGCGATCGTCCGCCGTTCCGGTCACATCCTGCTCGAGGGTACGCCGGACGATATCGACCCGGCGGAGGTGCGGGCCGACATCGCCACGATCGAGGGGGTGGCGGACGCCCATCACGTCCATGTCTGGTCGCTGACCTCGGGGAGCGCGATCGCCACCTTGCATCTGCGGCTCACCGACGGTGCCCGGGCGGCCCACGTGCTGCCGACCGTCAAAGCGCGGCTGGCCGAACGCTTCGGCATCTGCCATTCGACCATCGAGGTCGATCCCGAGGCGCGCTGCCTGGACGACCCCGCCCCCGCCGGGGCGTCCGTCAGCGCCGCCGCGCCGACAGGATGTAGTTGACGGCGAGCCGCCGGTCCGACAGGCGCCAGCCGCCGCTGGCGGGATCGGGGACCATCCCCTTCACGTCCTCGACCACGAGGCCCGAGCGCCGCAGTACGGCCGCCAGCTCGGCCGGGGTGAGGAATTTTCGCCAATCATGGGTGCCGGCGGGGATGACCCGCAGGAGCCGTTCGGCCCCGAGGATCGCCACCGTCCAGGCGCGCCGCGTGCGGTTGAGGGTCGACATGACCAGCGTGCCACCCGGCGCGAGCAGCGCTGCGAGCGCCGCGCAGAAAGCATCGACATCGGCGACGTGCTCGACGATCTCGAGCGCGCAGACGAGATCGAACCGCGCGCCTTCGGCGGCGAGATCCTCGGCCGTCATCACCCGATAGTCGATCGCGAGCCCGCCCGCCGCGGCGTGGTCGCGCGCGACCGTCACCGCCTCGGCCGCCGCATCGATGCCGGTGACCCGCGCCCCCATGCGGGCCAGCGGCTCGGCGAGCAGCCCGCCGCCGCAGCCGACATCGACCGCCGTGACGCCGGCGAGCGGCGCGACCGCCAGCGCGGGGGTGCCGCGCGCGGCGATCACACGGTCGCGGATATAGCCGAGCC
This sequence comes from uncultured Mycobacteriaceae bacterium, assembly GCA_964406375.1. Classification (GTDB taxonomy): domain Bacteria; phylum Pseudomonadota; class Alphaproteobacteria; order DSM-16000; family Inquilinaceae; genus CAYORM01. The sequence continues at coordinate 15,964 of CAYORM010000011.1, forward strand.
GCACCGGATTCATCGCGTGGAGCGGGCGGGCCTCGCCGGCCGGATCCCACCAGCCGGCGGCCATCGCATCAAAACGGGCGACTTCAAGCGCGTCGACCGTACGGGAAGCGGAGGCCGCCATGCGATTTTCCTCTTGACCGCCGTGTTGCGCCCATAGCGGGCCGTCAGTATGGATAGCCGCGGCCCGTGCGGCAATGGCGCCCCGTCCCAGCCGGCGGTCGTCGTCACCCGCCCTTCCCGACAACCAGCCGAAGACGGCCATGGCGCGCATCGTGATGAAGTTCGGCGGCACCTCGGTCGCCGATGTTGACCGGATCCGGAACGTCGCCCGCCGCGTCCAGGAAGAGGTCGCCCGCGGCCATCAGGTCGCGGTCGTCGTCTCAGCGATGGCAGGCGTGACCAACCAACTCGTGCAGTACTGCACCGAGATCGCGCCGCTGCACGACATGCGTGAATACGACGTGGTCGTCGCCTCGGGCGAGCAGGTGACCTCCGGCCTCCTCGCCATCGCCCTGCGCGAGATCGGCGTGCCGGCCCGCTCCTTCCAGGGCTGGCAGGTCGCGATCCATACCGACGATGCGCATGGCAAGGCGCGCATCCTGGGCGTCGATGGCGAGACGCTCGAGCGCTGCTTCGCCCAGGGCGAGGTCGCGGTTGTCGCCGGATTCCAGGGCATCGATCCCGAAGGCCGCATCGCGACCCTCGGACGTGGCGGCTCGGACACCTCGGCGGTAGCGCTGGCCGCGGCGGTGAACGCCGAGCGCTGCGACATCTTCACCGATGTCGACGGCGTCTACACCTGCGATCCCCGGATCGTGCGGAAGGCGCGCAAGCTCGATAAGATCACCTATGAAGAGATGCTGGAGATGGCCTCGCTGGGCGCGAAGGTCCTCCAGACCCGTTCCGTCGAGATGGCGATGAAGCACCGGGTGCGCGTCCGCGTGCTGTCGAGCTTCGCGGACGGCCCCGGAACCCTGGTCGTGGACGAGGACGAGATCGTGGAAAAGGAAGTCGTCAGCGGGATCGCCTACAGCCGGGACGAGGCGAAGATCACCGTGGTGCGCGTCCCCGACCGCCCCGGCATCGCCGCGTCGATCTTCGGCCCGCTCGCCGACAACAACGTCAATGTCGACATGATCGTGCAGAACGTGTCGGAGGACGGGCGGCGGACCGATCTGACCTTCACCGTCGGCAAGTCCGATCTCGACCGCGCGATGAAGGTGCTGTCGGCGCGGCAGGAGGAGATTGGCTTCGAGCGCCTCGTCCCCGATGAGGACGTGGTGAAGATCTCGGTCATCGGCGTCGGGATGCGCAGCCATGCCGGCGTGGCGCAGCGGATGTTCCAGGCGCTGGCCGACAACGGTATCAACATCCAGGTGATCTCCACCTCGGAGATCAAGATCAGCGTGCTCGTGGCCGAGCAGTACACCGAACTCGCGGCCCGCGCCCTGCACACCGCCTACGGGCTGGACGCGGCCTGAGGGCGGCCGGCCCGCCATGAGCCGGGTTCCGATCGGTCCGCCCACGAGCCTCGGCCCGACCGCCGCATCGCCGCGGCGTCTTCTCGCGCGTCTGCGCGATGTCATGGCGGGATCGGGTACGGCCCAGGCCCGGCTCGACAAGATCGTCAAGCTGATCGCCGCCGAGATGGTGGCCGAGGTCTGCTCCTGTTACGTCGCCCGGCCGGGCGACGTGCTGGAGCTGTTCGCCACGGTCGGCCTGAACCCGGATGCGGTGCACCGCACCCGGCTGCGCGTCGGCGAGGGCCTTGTCGGCGAGATCGCGGCGAATGCCCGGCCGCTTGCCATCGCGACCGCCTCCGCCCATCCGAAATTCGCCTATCGCCCGGAGACCGGCGAGGATCCCTACGAATCGCTGATGGGCGTGCCGATCCTGCGCGGCGGCAAGGTGCGCGGCGTGCTGGTCATCCAGAACCGGCAGCGTCGCAACTATTCCGAGGACGAGGTCGAGACGCTGCAGACGATCGCCATGGTCGTCGCAGAACTGATCGGCGTCGGCGGCGGCGTCGCCCGGCCCGAAGAGGTCTCGAGCCCCAGCGCGGTCTCGCTGCCGGCGCGACTTGCCGGCGTGCCGCTCAATGGCGGGATGGCGATGGGGCTCGCGGTGCTGCACCGCCCGCACATCACGATGCGCGAGATGGTGGCCGACGACCCGACGGTGGAGGTCGAGCGCATCCGCGTCGCGGTCGAGACGATGCACCGCTCGATCGACGCACTGGTCGATGCGACCAAGCCGGTCGAAGCCGCCGAGGCGCGCGACATCCTCGAGACCTATCGCATGTTCGCCGAGGATCGCGGCTGGCTCGGCCGCATCCATGAGGCGATCATGACCGGTCTGACGGCCGAGGCGGCCGTCCAGCGCGTCCAGAACGACATGGCGGCGCGCATGGCGCGCGTCGCCGACCCTTATCTGCGCGAGCGGCTCGCCGATTTCGACGATCTCGCCAACCGGCTGCTGATGCATCTGTCCGGCCGCACCTCGGTCGCCGATGCCGGAACGCTGCCCGAGGACGTCATCCTGATCGCCCGTTCGATCGGCCCGGCGGAGCTGCTCGACTATGACCGCCGGCGCCTGCGCGGTGTGGTGCTCGAGGAGGGGGCGGCAACAAGCCATGTCGCGATTGTCGCCCGTGCCCTGGCGATCCCGGTGGTCGGCCATTGCGCGGAGGCGATGAAGCTCGTCGAGCCCCTCGACCCCGTCATCCTCGACGGCGACAGCGGCAGCGTCATCGTCCGGCCGACCGAGGATGTGACCGAGGCGTTTGCGCGCAACATCGACCTGCGACAGCGCCAGGAGGAGGCCTTCGCCGAGGCGGCGCGGCACCCGCCGGTCAGCCGCGACGGCATCCGCGTGTCGATCATGCTGAACGCCGGGCTGCTCTCGGACGTCCCGCATCTCGAGCGCACCGGGGCGGACGGCATCGGGCTGTTCCGCACCGAGATCCCCTTCATGGTGCGCAGCAGCTATCCCGATGTCGCGGCGCAGACCGAGCTCTATGCGCGGGTGCTCGATCTCGCCGGCGAGCGCCCGGTCACCTTTCGCACACTGGATGTCGGTGGCGACAAGCGGCTGCCCTATTTCCCGCCGATCGATGAGGACAATCCGGCACTGGGCTGGCGGGCAATCCGCATCGGTCTCGACCGGCCGGCGATGCTGCGCCAGCAGCTCCGGGCGATGTTGCGCGGCGCAGCCGGCCGCCCCTTCGGGGTGATGTTCCCGATGATCACCGAGGCGGCCGAGCTGGACCGCGCCCGCGACCTGTTCGAGCGCGAGGTGGCCCGGCTGCGCGCCGAGGGGCTGCCGGTGTCTCCCGATGTGCGCGTCGGCATCATGCTGGAGGTGCCGGCCGCGCTTCTCGCGCTGGATGCGATGCTGCCGCTGGTCGATTTCGTCGCCGTCGGCTCCAACGACCTGATGCAGTATCTGTTCGCCGCCGACCGCACCAATCCGCGCGTCGCGCATCGCTTCGACGTGCTCTCGCCCGGCATGACCGAGGCGCTGTCGATGGCGGTCGCCCGCTGTGCTGCCGCCGGGGTGCGGCTCTGCCTGTGCGGCGAGATCGGCGGACGGCCGCTTGAGGCGATGGTCCTGCTGGGCCTCGGTTTTCGTGAACTGTCGATGGCGGCGCCGCAGATCGGGCCGGTCCGGATGATGATCCAGGATCTCGACATCGCCGCTTTCTCGGCCTGGTTCGCGAGCGTGCGGCATCTGCCCGGACGCCGAATTCGTGAGGAAATTCGGGCCTTTGCAAGGGATCACGCGATCCGCCTTTGAGGCACGGCCGGTCTTTCAATTTGCCGGCGGGTCGGAATCGACTAGATTGCCAGGGTGGTCGGGGCGCCGCCATGCGCCCCCGTCCGACCTGGCCCCAAGGCCCTTCGAGGACGCGTTCGCCGCCGATGGCACAAACCAAGCGCAGGCATATCGAGTACGACCAGGATGACGGCCATCTGATCACGGGCGACCTCGGCGCACCGGACGAGGCCGCCTATGAGGAGGAGGCCTATGCCGGCCCCTCGGTCGGTGAGCTGCTGCGCGAGGCCCGTGAGCAGGCGGGCTACGAGGTGCGCGAGATCGCGGCGCTGCTGCGCATCCGGCCGGTCTTCGTCGAGGCGATCGAGCAGGGCCGGTATTCCGAACTGCCCGGCGCCGTCTACACCACCGGCTTCATCCGCAGCTATGCCGAGCTGATGGGCTTCGACGCGGAGGCGATGGTTGAGCGCTTCCGCCATGAGGGCCAGGTGATGCCGCGCAAGCCGCAGCTCACCTTCCCCGCGCCGGTCCCGGAAGGCAGCCGGGTGCCGAGCGGCGCCATCATCATGGTGGCCGCGCTCGTCGCCGTGGTGGGCTATGCCGGCTGGTATTTCCTCTCTTCCACCAACCGCGACCTGGCGGATTCGCTGCCGACCCTGCCGGACCGCTTCCTCGCGCTGCTGACCGGCACCGAGGCGGACGAGGTCCCCGAAGGACCCACCGTCGAGCCGGCCGAGCCAAGCGTGACCGCCACGCGACCGCCGGCCACCGACACCGACGCCCCGCGCGTCGCGGTGGTCGCGGCGCCGGCCGCAGAGGACGGGATCGCGCAGGACCCGGCGCCGGACGACGATGCGGCGACGGCGGAGACCGCCGCGCCGGCCCCGGCCGCGGCGACCACCGTGTCCGACACCGCACCGCCGGCTGGCGGCACCGCGGCAAGCGGAGCATCCACGGCGGCGACGACACCGCCGCCGGTCGCGCCGGGCCTCTCCTTCGGCGGCCGTGACGGCGATGCCGCAGACACGGGTTCGCTGGGGGTGCAACTGAGCACCGGTCCGATCGCCGCGACCGACCCCGCGGCTACAGCGCCGGCCAACCCGGCGGCGCCGCGCAGCATCGTCCTGCGCGCGGTGGCCGAAAGCTGGGTCCAGGTCGAGACGGCCGAGGGCCGCATCCTCTATTCCAGGGTGATGGCGCCGGGCGAGACCTACACAGTCCCGGCCGACCGGTCGGGGCTGAAGATGGTGACGGGCAACGCCCGCGGCCTGCAGATCACCGTGGCGGGCGAGCCGATCCCGGGCTGGGGAGAGCGGATCGGCGTCGTGCGCAACATCGCGCTCGACCCCGACCAGCTGATGAACGGGACGGCGTTCTGAGGCACGGGGCCGCGGCCGGCTTGGCTTCGGCAGCGGGTCACCCCATCTTCGGGCCGGACCCGGGAAGGCATGGGATCATGACAGCGTTGCGTGCCTATCGTCAGATCGATCGCCGCCGGTCGCGGCAGATCCATGTCGGCCGGGTACCGGTGGGCGGCGGAGCGCCGATCACCGTCCAGTCGATGACCAACACCCCGACGGCCGATGTCGAGGCGACGATCGCCCAGATCCGGGCGCTCGAGGCCGCAGGCGCCGATATCGTGCGCGTCTCCTGCCCCGATGAGGAATCGACCGCCGCGCTGAAGCGGATCATTCCTGCCGTGACGGTGCCGATCGTCGCCGACATCCATTTCCACTATCGCCGCGGCATCGAGGCCGCGGAGGCGGGTGCGGCCTGCCTCAGGATCAATCCCGGCAATATCGGCTCCTCCGCCCGAGTGGCCGAGGTCGTGCGCGCTGCCAAGGACCATGGCTGTTCGATGCGGATCGGGGTGAATGCCGGCTCGCTCGAGCGCGATCTTCTCGAGCGCTATGGCGAGCCCTGCCCCGAGGCGATGGTCGAGAGCGCGCTCAACCATGCGCGCATCCTCGAGGACCACGATTTCCATGCCTTCAAGATCAGCGTGAAGGCATCGGACGTCTTCCTGGCGGTCGCGGCCTATCAGCAGCTCGCCGAGGCCTGCGACTACCCCCTCCATATCGGCATCACCGAGGCCGGCGGACTGCGTGGCGGCACGGTGAAATCCGCGGTCGGCCTCGGCATGCTGCTGTGGTCGGGCATCGGAGACACGCTGCGCGTATCGCTGTCGGCCGATCCGGTGGAAGAGGTACGGGTCGGCTTCGAGCTGCTGAAATCGCTGGGGCTGCGCCATCGCGGCGTCAACGTCGTCTCCTGCCCCTCCTGCGCGCGGCAGCAATTCGATGTGATCGCGACGGTCGAGGCGCTGGAGCGGCGGGTCGCGCACATCACCACGCCGATGACGGTGTCGGTGATCGGCTGCGTCGTCAACGGCCCGGGCGAGGCGACGATGACCGATATCGGCTTCACCGGCGGCGGGCGTGGCACCCATCAGGTCTATCTCGGCGGCGTGCCGCATCACCGGCTGAAGGATGCCGATGTGGTCGATCATCTGGTCACGCTGATCGAAGCCAAGGCGCGTGAGATCGAGGCCCGCGAGGCCCAGGCGGACCGTGCCGCCGGGACGGGACCGGCGGGCATCGCGGCGCAATGACGATCCCGCCGCGGCACCGGGAACGCTAGCGAGGCGGCATTCGTCCCCCGCCCGCCCCTCCCGCTGCCATCGCCGTTTCCCAAGTGACCGCCGATACTTTCGAAGAGAATCTCGACCGCGTCCTGTCGCGCGCCGCCGAACTGCGTGACGGTCTCGCCGGTGGCAGCCTGCCACCCGATCGCATCGCCGCCTTCTCCCGCGAGCTGTCGGAGATCGAGCCCGTCGCCGACGAGATCGCGGCACTGCGCCGGGCACGGCGCGAGATCGCAGAACTCACCGCCATGGCCGAAGACCGGACAGCCGATCCGGAGATGCGCCAGCTCGCCGCCGAAGAGCTGGTGGCCGCCCGCGCTGCCCTGCCGGAGCGGGAAAGGCGGGTGCGACTGCTGCTGCTGCCGAAGGACGAGGCCGATGAGCGCAACGCCATCCTCGAGGTGCGCGCCGGTACCGGCGGCGACGAGGCGGCGCTGTTCGCGGCGGAGCTGTTCGAGATGTATCGCCGCTATGCCGGGCTGCGGGGCTGGCGCTTCGAGACGCTCGACATGAACGAGACGCCGCTCGGCGGCGTCAAGGAGGCGACGGCGATGATCAGCGGCCGCGGCGTCTTCGCACGTCTCAAATTCGAGAGCGGCGTCCATCGCGTGCAGCGCGTGCCGGCGACCGAGGCATCGGGGCGCATCCACACATCGGCCGCGACGGTCGCGGTCCTGCCCGAGGCCGAGGAGGTCGATCTGCGGATCGACGAGAAGGATCTGCGGATCGACGTCTTCCGCGCCCAGGGCGCCGGCGGCCAGCACGTCAACAAGACCGAGAGCGCGGTCCGCATCACCCACCTGCCGACCGGCACCGTCGTCGCGGTCCAGGACGAGAAATCGCAGCACAAGAACCGCGCCCGGGCGATGACCATCCTGCGCGCCCGCCTCTATGATGCCGAGCGGGCGGCCAAGGATGCGGCACGCGCCGCCGACCGCCGCAACCAGGTCGGCTCCGGCGACCGTTCCGAACGGATCCGCACCTACAATTTCCCGCAGGGCCGGGTGACCGATCACCGGATCGAGCTGACCCTCTACAAGATCGACAAGGTGATGACCGGCGAAGCCCTCGACGAGCTGATCGAGGCGCTGGTCGCGGCCGATGAGGCGGCGCGGCTGGCGGCGCTGGCCGGGCCGTGATGGGACCGGCGGAAACGGTCGAGACGGCGCTGCGAAACGCGACCCGCCTCCTCATCACTGCCGGGGTGGAGAACGCCGCAGCGGACGCCCGGATCCTGATGTGCGCCGCGCTCGGCTGTGACCGGGCGGCCCTGCTCGCCCGCCGGGGCGAGGCGCTGGCGCCGCATGCGGCGGACGCCTTCGCGGCGCTTGTCGCCCGCCGGGCGGCGCGCGAGCCGGTGTCGCGCATCATCGGGCGGCGCGAATTCTGGAGCCTGGACTTCGTTCTCGGCCCCACGACGCTCGACCCGCGGCCAGACAGCGAGACCCTGGTCGAGGCCGCGCTCGCCCATGCACCGGAGGCCCCGCGCATCCTCGATCTCGGGACCGGCACCGGCTGCCTGCTGCTCGCCCTCCTCACGGAGCGGCCGGCTGCCGAAGGCGTCGGCGTCGACCGCGATCCGGCCGCCGCAGCCATCGCCCGCGCCAATGCCGGCCGGCTCGGGCTCGCCGGTCGGGCGCATTTTCTTTGCGCCGATTGGAGCCACGCCTTGCGCGGCCCCTTCCATCTCGTCGTATCGAACCCACCTTACATACCGGAGCCGGATAGTGTAGCGCTCGACCCGGAGGTGCGGCTCTTCGATCCGCCTCTCGCGCTGTTCGGCGGCCGCGACGGCCTTGATGCCTATCGCGCCATCCTGCGGGATCTCGACCGTGTGCTGGCGCCGGGCGGGATTGTCGCCTTCGAGCACGGGCGGGGCCAGGGCGACGATGTCACCTATCTGCTGCGTGAGGCGGGGCTCGACATAATTGCAACACCCCGTGACCTTTCGGGGATTGAGCGGGTCTGCGTCGCCAAAAAGGGGATTGGAACCATGCGGGAATGCCGCTAGGGTCCGTCCCGCAACATTCTTCCCATCCGAGAGGCGACCCGCGTTTCCGAACCGCGGCTCGCGAGGAAGAGTGTCGCCATGGGTGTCTTCGAGAAGCGGCCCGATCAGTAGAGCCGATCGATCGCCCCTCGCACGCCTGCGGCGAACGGATCACCGTACGATGCTGGGACCATGAGACCTGGACCGAACTCGCGCCGCGCGCGCGGACGAAACAGCGGTGGCGGTCAACGCCGCCCGGGCGGCAATCTGCCGAACCGGAATCAGACCATCGACAGTAACGGGCCGGACGTCCGCATCCGCGGGACCGTCTTCCAGGTCTATGAGAAATACATGGCCCTCGCACGTGACGCCCAGGCATCGGGCGATCGCGTCATGGCCGAGAACTACCAGCAGCATGCGGAGCACTACATCCGCATCATCAACCAAATCAACGAAGCCTACGCCCAGGCGCAGCAGCCGCAGCAGCATGAGAGCCAGGGCTGGCGCGGTGAGCCGGGCTATGGCGAACAACCCGAATGGGAGCAGCCCCGCCAGCGCGAGGGACGCGACGGCGACGAGGCGCAGGGGCTGAACGGCACCCGCCATGCCGAGGGGCGCGAGAGCCAGCGCGAGGGCGGTCACCGCGACGGCGGCGCCCGCGAAGGCGGGCCGCGCGACCGTGGGCCGCGTGACGGCGGCGGACAGGATGACCGCCGCGACCACCGCGGCGGCCGTGCAGAGGCGGGCGAGCGCGACATGGCGCGCGGTGATCGGCGCCCCCCGCGCGAGGAGCGCGGCGAAGGCGGCCGGCGCTGGCGGGATCGTCAGGAGAATGCCCGTCCTGAGAACGGCCGGGCGCCGCAGCCCGAACTGCGCGTCGCCGATCCCGATGCGAGCTTCGGCAGCGATCCGCGTGATGAGGACCCGCGCGACACCGATCTCGGCCTGCCGGCCTCGCTGATGGCGCCGCCGCCGCGCCGGCCTGTCCTCGAGGTCGAAGGACCTGCGGCGCCGCAGCCGGCCCCCGAGATGCGGCAGCCCGAGCGGCGCGCGGAGGCGGCGGTGGCCGTCGACCCTGCTCTGTCTGCCGAAGACCAGGGCACGGTCGAACAGACGGCCGAGACCGCACCGGCCGAGCCGGCGCCGGTCAAGCGGCCGCGCGGCCGGCCGCGCAAGGTGAAGCCGGCTGAGACGGTCGAGGAGCAACCCGCGAGCGAGGGCTGAGCGGACGGGACGCGCCGCCGGTGCCGCGCGTCCCCTGAGCCGTCTTCCGCGGCATGCCGTCGCACGCGACGGATTGCCATCCGGAGCGCGTCGGCGCATCGTCCCTCCCGAAGCTGCGAATCGCGGCGCGCGCCACCGCAATGCGGGGTTGGGGAGGGGGTCAAATGGCGATGCGTACCGGCACGACCGCTGGGGCGGTTTTCGTGGTGTCTGTCTTATGCACGTTTGGAGCCACCTCGGGAGGCCCGGCGGTGGCTGAAGACGCGCCGGACGCGCTGGTGGCGCGCGGCGACTATCTGGTCAACAGCATCCTCGCCTGCGGCAATTGCCATACGCCGATGGGCCCGGAGGGACCGGATTTCACACGTGCCCTCTCGGGCGGGCTGCAGTTCGACGAACCGCCCTTCACCGTCTCGGCGCCGAACCTGACGGCCGACCCGACCGGCCTAGGCGAGTGGTCGGACGAGGAGATCCGGCGCGCGCTGGTCGAAGGGCTGGGCCGCGACGGCCGGCCGCTCGCGCCGGTCATGCCCTATTCCTGGTACAACGCCCTGTCGGAGCGCGACCTGTCGGCGGTCATCGCCTATCTGCGGACGGTGCCTGCGGTCGAGCACACGGTGCCCGACCCCGTCTATCGCGTGGTCATTCACACCCCGCCCGCGCCCGGCGCCGAGGCACCGATCCCCGAGGAGGCGCGGACCGATCCGGTATCCCAGGGACACTACCTCGCCACCATCGGCCATTGCATGGAATGCCACACCGCCAGGCTGGAAGACGGGCTGCCCGACTTCGCCGGCGGCTGGGGCAGGGGCGGCATGGCCTTCCCGGGCCCCTGGGGCATCTCGGTCGCGGCCAACATCACCCAGGACCCCGAATGGGGCATCGGCGCCTGGACGGACGAGGAGATCGCCCGCGCCATCACCCAGGGCATCTCCCATGATGGCACGCCGCTCTTCCCGCCGATGGCGTTCGGCTATTACGCGCGGATGACCGACGAGGACGTCGCCGCCCTGGTCGCCTGGCTGCGCACGGTGCCGCCGCTGCAGTGACACCCGACAAGCTGCCACGCCGACCGGCCATGGACCGATCGGCGGTCGGCCCGTCTCGGGGCGATGGCTGTCAGGGTCAGGACAGCCGTGCCGCCAGCCGCTTCGGCGCCACCGCGCGGTAGCTCTCGATAATCCAGGCCGAGAGCAGCCCGGTCATCGGCGTCTCGCCCGGGGCGAATCGGGCGGTGACCCAGCCCGCTCGGCCGAGGCCGTAGCCCGTCGGCTCGACGAAGGGCATCAGCATGGCCTCGCCATGCGCCTGGGTCAGCTTGACGGAGACGCGCAACCCGCCCTCGGGGCCGCCGAGGAAGACGAAGATCTTCTTGCGGACCTTCACCACCCGGTCGCCCCAGGGGAAGTCCTCTGCCGCCTCGGGCAGGCCGAGCGCGACCGCGCGCAATTCGTCGAGCGCCGCGGCCAGCACCGGATCAGCCGGGCGGTCGGGGGCGGCAGAACCGTCTGAACCGTGCCCTGCCGCCATCGTCGCCCTCCCCCCCTCAGCCGAGGCCGAGCTGCCGCGCGTGATGGCGCAGATGGTCCTCGATGAAGGTCTGGATGAAGAAATAGCCGTGATCGTAGCCGGGGTGCCGGCGCAGCACGAGGTCCTGGCCGGCGGCCCGGCAGGCCGCCTCGAACAGATCGGGGTTGAGCTGCTCGGCGAGGAACCCGTCGGCAAGCCCCTGATCGACCAGGATCTCCGGCGCGCGCCGTCCCGCTTCGACCAGCGCGGTCGCGTCCCATTCGGCCCAGGCCGCACGGTCGGGGCCGAGATAGCGGCCGAAGGCCTTCTCGCCCCAGGGGCAGCGTGACGGCGCCGCGATCGGCGCGAAGGCGGATACCGAGTGGAAACGGTCGGGCCGACGCAGCGCCGCGACCAGCGCGCCATGTCCGCCCATCGAATGGCCGAAGATGCCCCAGCGCCCCGGCTCGATGGGGAAATGCGCCTCGATGACCGCCGGCAGCTCGTCGGTGACGTAGCTGTGCATCCGATAGGCCTCGCGCCAGGGCGAGGCCGTCGCATCGAGATAGAAACCGGCGCCCTGGCCGAAATCCCACGCCTCGTCGTCGCCGGGGAAACGGCGGTCACGCGGCGAGGTGTCGGAGGCGATGAGCGCGAGGCCGAGCTCGGCTGCGATCCGCTGTGCCCCCGCCTTGATGACGAAGGTCTCCTCGGTGCAGGTCAGGCCGGCGAGGTAGAGGAGCGCCGGCACCCTGCCCCGCTCGGCCTGCGGCGGCAGATAGACGGCAAAGCGCATCTCGCCGCCGATCTGCGTCGAGGCATGGCTCCAATAGCTCTGCTCGCCGCCGAAGCAGCGATGGGCGCTGCGCCGGACCGGCGCGGTCTCCGCTGCCGTCACTGGAACTCCACCACCGTTCGGATCGACTTGCCCTCATGCATCAGGTCGAAACCCTCATTGATGCGCTCGAGCGGCAGCTTGTGGGTGATCAGCTTGTCGATGTCGATCTTGCCGTCCATGTACCAGTCGACGATCTTCGGCACGTCGGTCCGTCCGCGGGCGCCGCCGAAGGCGCTGCCCTTCCAGACACGGCCGGTGACGAGCTGGAACGGCCGGGTGGAGATCTCGGCGCCGGCCGGGGCGACACCGATGATCACGCTCTGCCCCCAGCCCTTGTGGCAGCACTCCAGCGCCTGCCGCATCACCGCGACGTTGCCGGTGCAGTCGAAGGAATAGTCGGCGCCGCCCTTGGTCAGCTCGACGAGATGCGCGACGAGATCGCCCTCGACCTCCTTCGGGTTCACGAAATCGGTCATGCCGAATTCCTCGGCCAGCGCCCGCTTGGCCGGGTTGATGTCGACACCGACGATCTGGGCGGCACCGACGAGGCGCGCACCCTGGATGACGTTGAGCCCGATGCCGCCGAGACCGAACACGACCACCCGGGCACCGGTCTCGACCTTGGCCGTCCACAGCACCGCGCCGACACCGGTCGTGACACCGCAGCCGATGTAGCAAACCTTGTCGAAGGGGGCGTCGGGACGGATCTTCGCGACCGCGATCTCCGGCACGACGATGTAGTTCGAGAAGGTCGAGGTGCCCATGTAGTGGTGGATGGGCTTGCCCTCATAGCTGAACCGGCTGGTGCCGTCCGGCATCAGCCCGCGGCCCTGGGTGCTGCGGATCTTCTGGCAGAGGTTGGTCTTGCGCGAGAGGCAGTATTCGCATTCGCGGCATTCCGGCGTGTAGAGCGGAATGACATGATCGCCCTTGGCGACGCTGCTGACACCCGGGCCGGTATCGACCACCACGCCCGCGCCTTCATGCCCGAGCACCGCCGGAAACAGCCCCTCCGGATCCAGGCCAGAGAGGGTGTAGGCGTCGGTGTGGCAGATGCCGGTCGCCTTCACCTCGACAAGGACCTCGCCCTCGCGCGGCCCCTCCAGATCCAGTTCGACGATCTCGAGCGGTTTGCCGGCCTCGAAGGCCACGGCGGCACGGGTCTTCATCTCCTGCTCCCGAAGGTTCCTCGTGCCGGCAAGATGGCACGGGATACCGGTTTCGTTCCAGCCGTTCCGCGCACCCGCGCGGCCGCACCGGAACGGCGGCCCGATCCCGGCGTTCCTGGCGGGACGCCCGAGCCGGCGCCCCGGCGCGCGAGGATCCGATGACCGACGACAACCCGCCCTCGCCGGGTGGAGCTGGCGAGGCCCGCCACGCCGCAGCGCTGCGGCGGCTCGATCGGGTCGCCCGGCTGATGGATACGGCGCTGCGTGTGCCCGGCACCTCGATCCGCTTCGGTGCCGATGCGCTGGTCGGGCTCGTCCCCGGCATCGGCGATCTGGCCGGCACGGCCGTATCGGCCTGGCTGGTCTGGGAGGCCTGGCGGCTTGGCGCTTCCGGCGGTGTGATCGCCCGCATGCTGGTCAATGTCGGGATCGACGCGCTGGTTGGCGCCGTTCCGGTGGCTGGCGACCTGTTCGATGTCGCCTGGAGGGCGAATCACCGCAACATGCGCCTGCTGCGCGAGCATCTGGCGCGGCGCGGTGCCCTAGACACCGATCCGGAGCGCCGGACGATCGGATGAGCTCCGGAGACGGGAGGAGGTGCGCATGCGTCGTGTCGTCTGGATCCTGGCCTGGATCGGCGTCGCACTGTGGTCGGCGGCGAGCCTCGGCGCCTATGCCCTCGTCGATTTGTTCGGCGACATCGCCTATCGCCACGCCGATGTGGTCTCGACGGATCCGGAGACGGTCGTGTGGGTCGCCTGGGCGGTCGATCTGGTGCGCGATCTCGGGCTCGGGGCCCTGGTCGTCCTCTGGGTGGTCGTCGCGCTCTTGATCCTCGGCGTCGCCTGGATCATCACCCGGTTCATCGGCGAGGCCGCGGACCGCCGCCCCGACCACCCGCCCCCCGCAAGATGATGAGGCCGAGGCCATGACCGACCATCCCGCGATCGCCCCCGGACGTGCCGCCGTGATCACCGGTGCGGCGAGCGGCATCGGCCTCGCCGCCGCCCGACGCCTCGCCGAGCGCGGCATGAAGCTCTGCCTCGCTGACATCGACGCCAACGGGCTGGAAGCGGCCCGGACGGCGCTGGCCGATTGCGCGCGCGATGCGAAGGACGTGGTGACGATGCGCTGCGATGTGGCGCGCCGCGAGGAGGTGGAGGCGCTGCGGCAGCGGGCGGAGGAGGCCTTCGGCACGGTGGCCGTCCTGATGAACAATGCCGGCCGCGAAGGCGGCGGTGAACTCTTCGCCGATCCCGGCCGTTGGCGCGCCATCCTCGACACCAATCTGTGGGGTGTGATCAACGGCATCCAGGTCTTCGCGCCATGGATGGCTGAGCAGGCCGGGCCCGGCGCGATCATCAGCACCGGCTCCAAGCAGGGGATCACCTGCCCGCCGGGCGACACCGCCTACAATGTGTCGAAGGCAGGGGTGAAGGTGGTGACCGAGGCGCTGGCGCATGACCTCCGCAACCGACCCGGCTGCCGGGTCACCGCCCATCTGCTGATCCCCGGCTTCACCTTCACCGGTTTCACCCGCGCCCGCGGCGTCACCGAGAAGCCGGCCGGCGCGTGGACGGCCGAGCAGGTCGTCGACTTCATGCTGCCGGCGCTGGCCCGGGGTGATTTCTACATCCTCTGCCCCGACAACGACGTCGACCGCGCGACCGATGCCAAGCGCATCCGCTGGGCCGCCGACGACATCGTCGAGAACCGGCCGGCGCTGTCGCGCTGGCACCCCGATTACGGCGAGGCCTTCGCCGCCTATCTGCGCGGCTGAGGGTCTACGGCGACGGCTCCGCCGGGCTGATCCGCAGCAGCGCGCCGTCCTCCTCATCGGTCAGCAGATAGATCGCACCGTCCGGCCCCTCCTCCACTGCGCGGATGCGCAGCCCGAGCGGCTCGAGCAGCCGCTCCTCATGGAGGATCGCCGTCCCGTCATGTTCGAGCCGGATGAGCGCCTTCGCGACCAAGCCGCCGACGAACAGATCGCCCCGCCACTCCGGGAAGGCGTCGCCCTGATAGAACATCATCCCCGAGGCGGCGATCACCGGCGTCCATTGGTGGATCGGGTCGATCATGCCGGGCGCGGTCGCCTCGCCCGACCCCACCGGGGTGCCGTCATAGTTCACGCCGTAGGATATGAGCGGCCAGCCGAAATTGCCGCCGGGCTCCGGCAGGTTGATCTCATCACCGCCGCGCGGGCCATGCTCGGCGATCCACAGCCGCCCGGTCGCGGGGTCGATCGCCGCCGCCTGAACGTTGCGGTGGCCGAGGGACCAGATCTCCGGCAGGGCGTCCGCACGGCCGGCGAAGGGGTTGTCGGTGGGGATCGACCCGTCGGCCTCCAGACGCACGATCTTGCCGAGATGGCTGTCGAGCGCCTGCGCCTGGCCCCTTACCGACGCCGCGTAGCGCTCGCCGAGCGTGACGAAGAGATGACCCTCGCCATCGAAGACGAGCCGTGAGCCGAAATGATGGCTGTTGGCCACAAGCGGCCGCTGCGAGAAGATCACCTCGACAGCCGCGAGCGTGGCGCGCGCAGCATCGAGGGTACCCCGTGCGACGGCGGTGGAATTGCCGCCCTCGCCCGGCCGGGTGAAGCTGACATAGACAAGGCGGTTTTCGGCGTAGTCGGGATGCAGCGCGACGTCGAGAAGTCCGCCCTGGCCGCCGGCCTCGATCGCCGGCAGCCCCTCGACCGGTGCCGAGACGGTGCCATCGGCAGTGACGATCCGCAGGCGGCCCGGCCGCTCGGTGACCAGCATGCCGCCGTCGGGCAGCATCGCGAGGCCCCAGGGATGGACGAGGCCGTCGGCGACGGTCTCGACCCGGATCGTCGGCCCTTCGGTCTCAAGAGCCGTATCCAGCGCCGGGGCCAATGTGGCGAGGCCGGTGAAGGGCACCGCCATCGCCAGCGCTGCACCCCGCCATCGAAGCCTGTCGGTCATCGGCGCGTTCCTTTCCGTGATGCCACCCGTGGCGTCGCGAGGTCTGGGCGGACAAGCACCGTGCCGCCCCGGCGTTCCGGATCGGAGCGGTCCGGATCGCAGCGTTCCGGGCGAAATCGTTCAACCCTCGCATCCGCCGCGTCCTGCGGCATGATCGGTCAGCAGGAAGGAAGGCGGCCGGCATGAGCATCCTGGTCATCGGCAACTGCACGGTGGATGTCGCCTTCGCCGTGCCGCGCTTCCCGCGGGCGGGCGAGACGCTGCTCGCCCGCGAGCGGCGGGTCGATCTCGGCGGCAAGGGCGCAAACCAGGCGGTCGCCGCCCATCGCTTCGGCGCCGAAACGAGGCTCGCCGCGCCCGTGGGCCGCGACGCCGAGGGCGATTGGGCAGTGGCGCGGCTTGCGGCCGAAGGGCTCGACGGTGCGGGGCTGACACGGGTGGCGGCAGCGACCGACCTGTCGGTCCTCCATGTCACGCCGGACGGGGAGAATGCGATTGTCAGCAGCCACGATGCCGCCGCCGCCGTTACCCCGGCCTGGGCGGCCGCTGCGGTCGAGATGGTCGGCCGGTCCTCGACGCTCCTTCTCCAGGGCAATCTCGCGGAGCCGGTGACCCGCGCGGCGCTCGACGCGGCCCGGCGCCGCGGCCTTCGCCGGATCGTCAACCCCGCGCCGATCGAATACGACTGGGCGGCGCTCCTGCCGTTGGCCGACATCGTGATCGTCAATGCGGTCGAGGCCGCGACGCTCGGCGGCGGGACGGAGCCCGTCGAGGCGGCGCGGGCGCTGCTCGACAAGGGCGCGCCGTCTGTCGTCGTCACGCTCGGTGCGCGCGGCGCCGTCGCCATTGGCCGGATCGGCGCCCGCACGGTCGACGCGCCCAAGGTTGAGGCCATCGATGCCGTCGGGGCCGGCGACACCTTCTGCGGCGCCTTCGCCGCCGCACTCGACCAGGGCCTCGGCACGGAAGCGGCGTTGCGAATCGCGGTCGAGGGTGCGGCGCTGACGGTCACCCGTCGCGGTACCCAAACCTCCTTTCCGACCAGGGCGGAGGCGGCGGCGATCCTCGCCCGCCACCGCGCCGCCTGATCGCCGGGCGGGAGCAGCCCTGCCGGTCAGACGAGGCCGAAGGCCCGCCCGGTGAACAAGGCGCCGCCGGCGACCACAAGCGCCTCGACCAGCGCGGTATGGACCCGCACCGAGGTATGGCGCAGGAGCCAGTATCCGGCATAGGTGCCGGGGACCGTCGTCAGCCCGAGGATCAGCCCGATCGCCGTGTAATGCCAGTCGAGCACCGAGGACGAGGCGAAGACGACGCCCTTGATGACGTTCATCGTGAAACCGATCGTTGCGAACATCGCGGCGAGACGCTCGCCGACCACCCCGGCGCCGACGAGGAAGGGCACGAGGAGCATGCCCGCCCCGACCGTCCCGCCGGAGAGCACGCCAAATACCGCGCCGATCACCGGGAAGGTCCGCGCTCCCGGCCGGATCTGCCGCTTCTCGAGGGTGCGGCGCAGCAGCACGCTTCCCATCAGGAAGATGCCGAGCACGCCGGCGATCACCCGGACCGGCATCACCGTGTAGATGATGGCGCCGAAGGTGATGCCCGGCAGCGCCGTGATCATGATCGACCGGTAGACCCGCCAGTCGATCGAGCGCCGGAAGACCCAGAGCCGCGAGCTGGCACTGATCAGTAGCGCCACCGTCATCACCGGAACGATGCCGGCAAGCCCGACGACCGGCGCGATGACGATCGACAGCAGGATACCGCCGGCGAAGCCGCAGAGCGTGTGAAGTGCCGCAGTCGCAATGCCGGCGCCGGCGATCCACGCGAGTTCGCCCATGCCGAGCTGCGGCAGCAAATCAGGCCAGATCATCCATCCGTCACCTTCCGGCTCCTTGGGCACCGCCCCCCGCCAGGCGACACCTCCCCCATCGGCGTCGATGGCGGCGCCGGTGATCTTGCGCGACTCGTCGGATGCGAGGAACAGCGCCGCCGGCGCCGTGTTCTCCCACCCGCCAATTGAGAATGGGAGCGCCCGGCGCGTGCCCGCCGCACCGCCGCACGCCCGGGATCGAACCCGGACACTCGAAGCGGCGGCTTCAGCGCTCCGAGCAGATGGTGACACAGATGACGGCATCGATGCGAATGCCATCGCGCCAAAGGAGCGCTCGGATCACCCGTCACCCGCTGACCTCGGCGATCGCGGGCTGACACGCTGACATGCGCTCATCCGAAGCCGTCCGTGGGCTCGTGATCCGCTCGCATGCGGCGCCAAGCGCGCCTATCCTGCCCGCTCCGGCCGCAACGGAGGGAAGGATGATCGACCATGTCGGCCTGCGGGTGAGCGACCTCGCCGCCGCCACCGCCTTCTACACACGCACCCTCGCGCCGCTGGGCATCACCCCGGTCATGGAGGTGACGGCGGAGCAGACGGGCGGTGCCGCGCATATCGGCTTCGGCGCTGCGGGCAAACCTTTCTTCTGGATCAGCAGCGGCGGGGCCGGCGGGACGAATGCCGCCGTCCATGTGGCCTTCGCCGCCGCCTCGCGCGCCGCGGTCGACGCCTTCTATGCCGCGGGAATCGAAGCTGGCGCCCGCGACAATGGCGCCCCGGGGCCGCGTCCGCACTATCACGCGGGGTATTACGGCGCCTTCCTGCTCGACGCCGACGGCAACAACATCGAGGCGGTCTGCCACCGGCCCGAATAGCCGCCGGGCGCCGATCAAGAGGGCCGGAGCAGACCCGCCATGGCGGCGACGATCGCGCGGGGCGCGGCGGGCTTGGGCAGGATCTTACAACCACGCCAGGGGGCAAGGCGCGGATCGGTGGCGACCTGGCCGGTATAGAACAGGAAGGGCACCGCCCGCGCCGCGAGATGCTGCGCGATCGGTGCCGCTGTCTCGGCGCCCAGGCCAAAATCCAGGATCGCGGCGTCCAGCGCCGCCGCATCGGCCAGCGGCAGGGCCTCGGCCACGCTACGGCACGGCCCGACGACCGCGGCGCCGGCGTCGCGGAGCACGAATTCGAGCTCCATCTGGATGAGCATGTCGTCCTCGACGAGGAGGATGCGCGCCCCCTCGAGCGGACGGGGCCGTTCAGGCCGGCTAGGCGGAGCCATCGCCAGCGTCCTGTCGGAGGGGGATCTCGAAGGTGCAGACAAGGCCCGTCGGGCGGAAAGCGCGGGTAACCCGTGCCTCCGGGATGCCGCGCTCGATCAGGATCGTACCGAAACCTGCGGCGGCGCCTTCCACCGGCGGCGGCCCGCCCGTCTCGGCCCAGGTGATGTGGAGGATCTGCGGGTCGGCGTCGCGCGTGCCGGGGAGAACCGTCCATTCCAGGGCGACCTGCCCGCCGGGCACGGAGAGGGAGCCGTATTTCGCGGCATTGGTCGCGAGCTCGTGCAGCACGAGGCCGACGGGGGTCGCGAGAGTGGCGGCCAGCACGACCGGCCCGCCGTTCAGGCGCAACCTTTCGCGGTTCTCGGAGATGTGCGGGGCGAGCTGGTTCTCGGCGAGGGCGCGGAAATCGGCACCCTTCCAGTCCGATTGCACGAGCAGGCCATGCGCGCTCGCCAGCGCCGCCAGCCGCCCACTGAAACGCTCGACGAACTCCTCGCCCGAGGGCGCCGAGCGCAGCGTTTGCTGGGCGATCGACTGGACGACGGCAAGGGTGTTCTTGACCCGATGCGTCAGCTCGCCGAGCAGGAGTTGCTGACGTCGCTCCCATTCATTCTTGTCGGTGACGTCGCGGGTGCTCTCGAGCACGAGGCGCCGGCCGTCGATGTACTCCATCTCGATGCGGCTCTCGACCACGAGACTTCGGCCAGATTTGGTGGTCTGCCGAAGTTCGCCCGTCCAGCTCCCATGCGTCTCGAGCGCCGCGCAGAGCGCCTCGAAGCTTGAGCCGGGCACCTCGGTCTTGAGCAACTGCTCCTTGCGCCGGCCCAGCGCCTCGGTTCGGGTGTAGCCGTAGAGCTCCTCGCTGCCACGGTTCCATTCGACGATGCCGCCGTCGAAATCCCAGACGAAGATCGGTGCCCGGGACAGCTCGACCAGCGCCTTCTGCTGCTGGAGCTGCTGCTGGCTCGCCCGCAGCGCCTCCTCGACCTGCCGCCGCTCGGTGACGTCGACGAAGGTGACGACCACCCCGTCGATCTTGTCGTCCAGCGTGCGATAGGGGCGCAGCCGGACCTCGTACCAGCGGCCGCCGTTGCGGCTGCGGATCTCGCGCCGGATCGGAGCGAGCGTCGCCAGCACCCCGCGCGCATCCGCGACCAGCCCGTCATAATCGAGCCTGTGGGCGAAATCGGTGATCGGCCGCCCCTCATCGCTCGGCGTCACCGAGAACAGCTCACGCAGCCGGTCGGTGAAGCGCTTGATCCGCAGCGCGGAGTCGAGGAACAGCGTGCCGACATCCGTCGCCGCCATCAGGTTCTGCAGGTCGCTATGCGCCCGCGACACCGCTTCGAGTTTCAGCTTGAGCTCGCCATTGACGGTCTGCAGCTCCTCATTGATCGACTGCAGCTCCTCTTTGCTGGTCTCCAGCTCCTCGGAGGTCGAGCGGTACTCCTCGTTGATCGATTGCAGTTCTTCATTGGCGGCCCGCAGCTCCTCATTCGCCGCCTCCGATTCCTCCCGCACCGTGCGGAGCCGGGCCTGGGTCAGCGCCAGCTCCTCGGTCAGCCGGCGGACGGCTTCGGCGCCGCTCTCGCGGGGACCGGTCCCCGGGCTGTCCTCTTCGACCGCCGCCCCTTCGAGGAAGGTGACAAGCGCCGCCGGCCGGTCGCGCCCGGACCGATCGGGGATCGG
This sequence comes from uncultured Mycobacteriaceae bacterium, assembly GCA_964406375.1. Lineage (GTDB taxonomy): Bacteria > Pseudomonadota > Alphaproteobacteria > DSM-16000 > Inquilinaceae > CAYORM01. The sequence continues at coordinate 36,878 of CAYORM010000011.1, forward strand.
CTGGACGTGGAGCAGCACGCGATGGACCCCGCCATCGAAGCGGACGGGGATCGGCAGACTCAGCGTCGGCAGATGCTGGTCGAAGGCGCGGTGAAGCGCCGAGCGCAGCTCGAAACGCAGCTCGGACCGCACAAGGGCGATGAGATCGCTGTTGAGCGGCCCGCCGGAGGGCTCGATGAAGCGTCCGGCGTGCTCGGAAAGGTGAAGGACCCGGTGGGCTTCGTCGACGAGGATGCTGGGCGGGGCGCCCGTGTCGATGGCACGGCGATGCGTCGCCGCCTCGTCGACGGCGCTGCCCGGACCCGGCTGCGGTCCTTGTGGCGGCGCCGGCTCCTGACGGATGCCCATGAGCCGCGGCGAAAGGCGCGGCCTTTCACCCTGATGAGGCACCGAACGATAGATCCGGGCAGGGCGGTCGACGGGGGTGAACAGACCCGGCGGGTTCTCCGCCGTCTCGGAGGTGCCGAGCATCAGCACGCCACCCGGGTTGAGCGCGTAGTGGAAGGTGCCGAGCACCTGCTCCTGCAGCCCGCGATCGAAATAGATGAGAAGGTTGCGGCATGAGATGAGATCGAGCCTCGTGAAAGGCGGATCCTTCAGCAGGTCATGCCGGGTGAACAGGACGAGGTCGCGCACCTCCTGGCATACCCGAAAGCCGTTCGCCTCGCGTCGGAAGAAGCGCTGCAGCCGCTCCTCCCCGACATCCGCCTCGATCGCCGGCGGGAAGATGCCGTCGCGTGCGATGGCGAGCGCGCGGGCGTCCAGGTCCGATGCCAAGATCTGGATGTGCGGCCGCGCACCGTGGCGTACGGCCTCCTCGATCAGGAGGATCGCGATCGAATAGGCCTCCTCGCCGGTGGCGCAACCCGGCACCCAGATGCGGATGGACGCGCCGGGCGCGCGGTGTCGGAAGAGCTGCGGCAGGACCTGCGCCTTCAGCGTTTCGAAGGCGTCGCGATCCCGGAAGAAGGCGGTGACCGAGATCAGCAGATCGCCGAGCAGCGCCTGCGTTTCCTCGGCGCGCTCGCGCAGGACGGCGAGATATGCGTTCAGGGTCTCGCTCCGCGTCACCTGCATGCGGCGGGCGATCCGCCGCAGCACCGTCGACCGCTTGTAACGCGAGAAATCGTGGCCCGTATCGGCCCGGAGATGGGCAAGCACCTGGCGGACCAGTTCCTCGTCGGCACCCGCCCCGGCGGGATGTAGGCCACGTCCCCTGCCCCGGATCAGCCCGATCAGCTGCGCGGCCAGTTCGCGGATGGGCAGGACGAGATCGGCAAGGCCCGCAGCAGCGGGGCTGCCTGGCATCGCTTGGTACGTCGCCTCGTCCGGATCCTGTGCCAGGATGATGCCGCCCGCCTCCCTGATCGCCCGGGCACCGAGCGCCCCGTCCGAACCCGCGCCGGTCAGGATGACGGCGACGCCGTCACCCTGCGCGGCGAGTGCGCGGAAGAACCGGTCGATGGGCTGGCGCCGGCCCTCGTCCCCGGCGCTGGCGACCGCCGACAGATGGCTGCCCGACAGCTCCAGATGACGGTCGGGCGGGACGAGGTAGATCCGGTCCGGCAGCAGCGGCTCACGCTCGCCGAGCTGCACCACCGGCATGGTGGTGCTGGAGGCGAGGAGCGCGGGGAGATTGCCGTGAGCGTCCGGACCGAGAGGGGCGATCACGACGAAGACGGCACCAGTCGTCGCGGGAAGGAGATCGAACAGGCCTCGCAGTGCCTGCACGCGGTCGGCCGAAGCGCCGATCCCGACGATGACCGGCGCCGGCCAGGCGCCTTCTGTTCCCCCGTCCCCACCGGCCAAGGTGACGCTCCCGACATCCGTTGCCTATTCCTATCCGAAGGGCTGACAGCCGCACAACGAACCGCGCAGGCGGGCTTGGGGTTTCCGCCCGCGCCGGGCGCCCCGGCCATCGCCCCAGACAAGCGCAGCGGACGACAGAATGAATGCCGGAACTGCCCGTCGTCGCGGTAGAAAGCCGACGATGGGAGGTGCCGGGTGGACGAGTACGACATCGCGATCATTGGCGGCGGGATCAACGGGGTGGGCATCGCGCGCGATGCCGCCGGCCGTGGCCTGTCCGTCCATCTCTGCGAGCAGGGCGATCTCGCCTCGGGAACCTCGTCCGCCGCGACCAAGCTGATCCATGGCGGGCTGCGCTATCTCGAGCATCGCGAGTTCCGCCTGGTGCGCCATGCGCTGCAGGAGCGCGAGGTACTGTGGGGGATCGCGCCGCACATCATCCGGCCGCTGCGCTTCGTGCTGCCGCATCATCGCGGGCTGCGGCCGGCTTGGCTGCTGCGGCTCGGGCTTTTCCTTTACGACCATATCGGCGGCCGCAAGCTGCTGCCGGCGACAAGCACGCTCGACCTCTCCCGCCATGCGGCGGGGGCGCCGCTGAAGCCGGGCCTGTTCGCGCGGGGCTTCGAATATTCCGATTGCTGGGTGGAGGATGCCCGCCTCGTGGTGCTGAATGCGCGCGACGCCGTCGAGCGCGGCGCCCGGTTCGTGACGCGAACGGCAGCAACCGCCGCCCGGCGCGAGGACGATGGCTGGCGGATCGAGCTCGAGGACCGGCGCGACGGCGCCAGGACGGCCATCCGTGCTCGGATCCTGGTGAATGCCGCCGGCCCCTGGGCCGGGCGGGTCCTCGACCGGGTTCTCGGCATGCGGGGGGCCAAGCGCATCCGGCTCGTCCAGGGCTCGCACATCGTGGTGCCGCGGCTTTACGACCACGACCGATGCTACATCTTCCAGAACGCCGACGGCCGGATCGTCTTTGCGATCCCCTATGAGGATGATTTCGCGCTGATCGGCACGACCGACCGCGACTATGAAGGCGATCCGGGCGCGGTCACGGCGACCGAGGAAGAGGTCGCCTATCTCTGCGAGGCGGTCTCGACCTATTTCGCCCGCCCGGTCCGGCCGACCGATGTCGTCTGGCGGTATGCCGGCGTGCGGCCGCTGGTCGAGGATGGCGCCAAGGAGGCGCAGGCCGCGACGCGCGACTATGTGCTCGAACTCGACGGCTCCGGCCCGCCCCTGCTGTCGGTCCTGGGCGGCAAGCTGACCACCTACCGCCGGCTGGCCGAAGACGCGATGGCGCTGCTGGAGCCGCATTTGCCGCCAGCCGCGCGCGGCCGCCGATCCTGGACCGGGACGGAGCCGCTACCCGGCGGTGACTTCCCGCGCGGCGGCACGCAGGTGCTCGCGGCCTCCCTGAAGGCAGATCATCCCTGGCTCGATCCCGAGCATGCACGCCGCCTTGCCCGGCTTTACGGCACCCGCGCCACGCGCATCCTCGCTGGCGCTGGCGGCGCCGGGGGACTGGGACGTGCCTTCGGCGCGTCGCTGACCGAGGCCGAGCTCGACTATCTGATGCGCGAGGAATGGGCCGAGACGGCCGAGGACGTCGTCTGGCGCCGCAGCAAGCTGGGGCTGCGGCTGACACCCGGCGAGATCGAAGCGATCGACGCCCATATGAGCGCCGCCCGCCGCTGAAGGGCCGGCGGGATCAGTCGCCGGCCGCCACCATCTCGAGGACACGCCCGCCGGCCGGTCGCGGGGCGGCTGGGCGCGGGGTGGCGGCACAGCCCGCGATGGGCTTCGTCGTCTCGGTGATCAGGCTGCGTGCTGCGGCGAAGAAGGCCGAGATCTGCTGCACCTCGCGCCGTGCCTTGAGCGCGATGAGATAGGCATGGGTGTAGACCTTGTGATCGGAGAGCCGGAAGGAGCGCAGATGCGGCTCCGGCCGGAACTCCGATTCCGAGATGATCCCGATGCCCAGCCCTTCGGCGACCGCCTCGCGCACCGCATCGCGCGAGACCTCCATCACGATCTTCGGTTTGACCGAATGGCGCACCAGCATCTCCTCAAGGGCGCGCCGCGTCATCGAGCCCGGCTCGCGCATCACCAGCCGCTGGCCGTCGAGCTGGTGCAGCGGCAGGCTCTTCTTGTCGGCCCAGGGATGGTCGGCATTCACGAAGAAGATCACCTCATGCGTGCCGAGATGGAGCGACGTCATGCGCGGATCGGATCCGTGCCAGCCGACGACCGCGACATCGAGCGTCAGGTCTAGGATGCTCTGCACGACGGCGTCGGAATTGTTGCTGTCGATCGTCACCTGCACGAGCGGATGGCGCCGGTTAAAGGCGGCGAGCAGCTTCATCACGAAGCTTGCACCGACGGTGCCGATCCGGAGCCGGCCGCCGAGCTCGTTCCGCGTCGACCGCAGCATCTCCACCGCCTCCTCCTCGAGCTGGAAGATCTGGTGGACGATGTTGAACAGGGCGCGGCCGGTGTCGGTCAGCTCGAGCCCGCGCGGCTTGCGCAGGAACAGCTCGACATTATAGGCGCGCTCCAGCGCCCGGACCTGCACGGTGAGCGTCGGCTGCCCGATGTTCAGGACCTTGGCAGCCTTGGTGAAGCTCATCTCCTGCGCCACCGCGTAGAACGAACGCAGCTGGCTGAAGTTGACGAACGGCAGACTTCCCATGGTCCCTCCCCGGCCCGGCCGACGGTTCACGGCCCTCCGGCCGTCATTTTCTCCGAGAACGCGGCGAGCACCGCGCTCTCGCTCTGAGCCAGTTCCAGAAGGACGTTATAGTGATTGCGGCCGGGCACCGGCAGCAGTTCGGCGAGAGCGCCGCCTTTCCGCCAGTGATCGGTCTGGCGCTCTGCCTGGAGGCGGAACGGCGCGGTCTCCTGCGCGCCATAGGCGGCGATCAACCACCCGCTGCCAGGCGGCTGCAGCAGCGGGCTGAGCGCCTCGGCGCCCGCCGCATCGAGGCCGAGATCGCGGTTGATCGAGGTGCTGAGGATCGGCCGCAGGTCGAAGATGCCGCTGAGGCACAGGCATCCGGCCACCGGCACGGGAGCGACGTCGCCCGTGCCGATGCCGGCCGCAAGCGCAGCGGCGAGATGACCGCCGGCTGAATGTCCCGCGAGGTAGAGCGGCCCGGTCCCGGCGCCGTGCCGCCGCCCTTCCGCGCGCAGCCAGTGCAGCGCCCGGGTGAGCCCGCCGAGGATGCGCGCCAGCGGGGCGGCGGGGGCAAGCGGATAGCCCAGCACCGCGACAGAGACCCCGCGATCAAGCAGCGCTGGCGCGACGAAGGCGTAGGCGCTGCGCTCCTGGCTGCGCCAGTAGCCGCCGTGGATGAAGGCGACGACCGGTGCCTCGGCCGGCCCGGGGAAGAGATCGAGCCGTTCGCGCGGGTCGCTCCCATAGGCGAGGTCGCAGACCACCGGCCGCTCCGACCGCGCTCGCCGACTAAGGGCCGCGATCGTCTCGTAGACCTCTATCCGCTCCGGATACCGGTCGCCGAAGACGAAATCCGGCTCGATCGCCGGATCGACGGCGGCGTGCGGGGAGAGATCGGCGCCGGTCATGGATGCAGCGCCGTCATTCGAAGCGGACGACCGAGCGGACGCTCTCACCGGAGGCCATCAGCTCGAAGCCGCGATTGATCTCCGGGAGCGTCAACCGGTGGGTGATCAGCGGATCGATCGCGAGCGCACCATCCATGTAAAGATCGACGAAGCGGCCGAGGCCCGAACGCCCCTTCACGCCGCCGAAATAGCTGCCCTTCACCGTCCGGCCGTAGCGGGCGAGCACCGGCGGGAAGGAAAGCTCCGCCCCCTTGGGCTCGACGCCGAGCAGCACGCAGGTGCCCCAGCCGACCCGACAGCTGTCGAGTGCCTGGCGCATCACCGCGATGATGCCGGTACACTCGAACGCGGCATCGACGCCGCCATCGGACAGATCGCGCACCGCCTCGAGCACCTGCGCGCCGCCGATGCGGGCGTCGATGAAATCGGTCATGCCGAGGCGCTCGGCGATCGCCCGCTTCCCCGGATTGGGATCGACGCCGATGATGCGCGAGGCGCCGGCGATGCGGGCGCCCTGCACCACGTTCACGCCAATGCCACCGAGGCCGAAGACGGCGACGGTGTCGCCGGGCCGCGTATCGGCGAGCGCCGCGCCCACCCCCGTCGTGACACCGCAGCCCAGCAGGCAGACGGTGTCGAGCGGCGCGTCGGGCCGGATCTTCGCCAGGGCGATCTCCGGCACGACGGTGTAGCGGGAGAAGGTCGAGGTGCCCATGAAGTGGTAGACCGGCTCGCCACCGAACGAGAAGCGCGAGGATCCGTCGGGCATCACGCCGCGATCGCGCGTCGGCCGGATCGACCAGCAGAGATTGGTGCGGCCACTGCGGCACATGCCGCAGCTCCCGCATTCGGCGCCATAGAGCGGGATGACATGGTCGCCCACCGCGAGCGACGTCACCTCTGGCCCGATCTCGACCACCCGGCCCGCCCCCTCATGGCCGAGGATCGCCGGATAGCGGCAGGACGGATTGCCGCCGTCGAAGGCGGTGGTGTCGGTATGGCACAAGCCCGTCGCGACGATCTCGACGAGCACCTCGCCCGCGCGCGGCGGCTCGACCGACACCGTCTCGATCGACAGCGCCTCGCCCGGGGCGAACAGGATCGCCGCTTGGCTCTCCAGCATCATGTCCTCTCCGTCACGCCCGCGGCAGTCGCGCCGACCGGTCGGCGAGCCGCGCCGGATCGACCGGCGTGCCCGCCTGGATCAGGCGCCGCGCGATCCGCATGTCGCGCCCGCAATCGACACCGATGGCGGCGCGGATGACCGGGCCGCCGAGATAGAAGGCGAGATAGCCGGGCTCGTCCGGCAGGCCGCGCTCGACGAGCGTCAGCGTCTCGTCCGGAAGGCCGGCGATCTGGATGTTGCGGCCGTACTGGTCGGTCCAGAACCAGGGCGCCTCCCGCTCCGGCGCGGGTCCGCCGGTGATCGTGGCGGCGACGCGCGTCGCCTGATCGATGGCGTTGCGCCAGGATTCAAGTCGCCGGTCGATGCCCGACGCCGCATCGACCACGCGTGCGACATCGCCAATCGCGAAGATCGACGGATCGGCGGTGCGGCAGTCGGCATCGACGACGATACCGTCACGGACCGCGAGCCCGGCCTCGTGGGCGAGCTCCACATTCGGTACTGAGCCGATCCCGATCACGGCGAGATCGGCGGCGATCTCGGCACCGTCGGAGAGTGCGATCGCGATGCCGCCATCCGCATCACGGATCGCCGTGACGGCGCAGCCGCAGCGGATCTCGACCGATGAGGCGCGGTGCTGCGCGGCGAGCCAGTCGGCGAAATGCCCGGGCAGCAGCCGGGCCAGCGGTCGCGGCGCCAGCTCGATGACGGTGACCTCGGCGCCGAGCGCCCGCGCGCTCGCCGCCACCTCGAGACCGATGAAGCCCGCGCCGATGGCGACCAGCCGGCTTCCCGGCGCGAGATTGCGGCGAAGCCGGTCCGCATCGGCCAGAGTGCGCAGCATGTGCACGCGCGGATGATCGGCGCCGGGCACGCCGAGCCGCCGCGGACGGACGCCGGTGGCGATGACCAGCGCGTCGTAATCGAGGCTCGCTCCGTCGGAGAGCAGCACCCGGCGCGCGGCACGGTCGATCGACACCGCCCGCACGCCGAGCCGCAGCCCGACATCGAGTGCCGCCCAGCGCTCCGGCGGGCACAGATGCACCGCCTCGGGTGCCATCCGCCCGGTGAGCACGTCCTTGGACAGCGGCGGCCGCTCGTAGGGCGGGACCGGCTCCTCCCCGATGATCGTCAGCGGGCCGCGATGGCCCGCGTCGCGCAGGGCGGTCGCGGCGACGCCGCCGGCATGACCGCCGCCGATGACGAGGATGCGTTCCGGCTGCACGGCGTCCGTCAATCCGCCGCCAGAACGCGGGCCCGCTTGCCCTCGAAGATGGCGCGCAGGATCTGCCAATGGACGCTGAGATACCCCGAGCCGACGCAGGTCAGATGGCTGCGCACCTCGCCATGCAGCTCGCCCAGCCGGTGGAACGGCACGGAGGAGGCGAGGTGGTGCTCGGCGTGGAAGGGCATGTTCCAGTACAGCGTCCGGAAGGCGCGGCCGGCGAGCGTGGTGCGGGTGTTGGCGAGAAGGTTCGGGCTCTCCTCGGCGCCGGTATGCTCGGCCATCCGGATGGCGCGCAGCACCGGCTCACCCAGCATCCGCGGCACGACCCAGTAGATCAGCGCGGCGAGGCTGCCGGTCGCGACCGAAACGGCGGCGACGGCCACGTAGAACAGCAGGATCAGCCTGATCTCCCGGGCGACGCGCCCCGTCTCGCTCTCCGGGATGAAGCTGCGCTCGGTGGCGGTGAACCGGCCGGTCGCGCCGCGCCACAGCGTGCCCAGCAGCTTCGGCCAGAAGGAGGCGCCGAGGATGAGGGCGAGGTATTCGCGCACGCTGCGCGGGAACGGCACGATGTCGGGGTCGAGCGATTCGTGCTGGGTGTAGGTGTGATGCGCGCTGTGGCGGTACTTGAAGTAGAGGAAGGGCCGCTGCGTCAGTGCCCCGACCACGTATCCCACGGCCGAATTCAGCCAACGGGACCGGAACGCCGTGCCATGCGAGCATTCGTGCAGTGGCGCGAACAGCAGCACGATCACCGTCCCGTGGACGAGCCATGCCGGGATGAGCAGCCAGCTTCCCAACGCGAAATGGACGAGCGTGCCGGTCGCAACCAGCGCCAGCACGTGGATCACGAGATGGATCAGGCCGGGTGCATCGCGCCGCTCGCGCAGCGCCTTCAGTCTCTTGCGCGAGATGACTTCGCTGCCGCGCAACGGCCAAACCTCGCTGCCGATACCGCCGAGCCCGGCGTAGCTGGCGAGATTGTTCTCGGTCATGGAAGCCTCCTCAGGGGAACCAGGCTGCCGGGAGGATGGGGAGCGACCCTGGACGTGGCCAATTCAATAACGCGATGAGGCTATTGAACCGCGGTGCCGAGGGATGGCGGCACCGCGACGGCGCAGCGGGCGATCTCCTCGGCGGAGAAGTCGGGTCGTGCGAAGCAGCCGGTCACACGGCCGCAGCTCATCACCACGATGCGGTCGCAGACGCCCATCAGCTCGGGCAGCTCGCTCGACACCAGCAGGATCGCCTTGCCGCGCGCCGCGAGGTCGTCGAGGGCCGCCCAGATCTGTGGCTTGGCACCGACATCGACGCCGCGCGTCGGTTCCTCGACGAGAAGGATGTCGCCCTCCCGCGCCAGCCATTTGCCGATCACGACCTTCTGCTGGTTGCCGCCCGACAGGTTGGCGACCTCCGTCGCCGGATCGCCGAGCCGGATCTGGAGACGCCCGATCATGTCATCGACAAGCGTTCGGCGCCGGCGCCGCGACAAAAGGCCCGAGCGCGCGACCCGCGGCAGGACCGGCAGGACGAGATTGTCCTGCACGGCCATCTCGAGGACGAGCCCCTCCTTCTTCCGGTCGGCCGGCATGTAGCCGATGCCGGCGGCGATCGCCTGCCGTGGGCTCGCGATCCGCTGTCGCTGGCCGCGGACGCGGATCTCGCCGCGATCGGCCGGGTCGAGCCCGAACAGGCTGCGCACCACCACCTCGCGGGCGCAGCCCATCAGGCCGGCGATGCCGAGGATCTCGCCGCCGCGGATCGAAAAGGAGACGTCCGCGAAGGCACCGTCGACCCCCAGCTTGTCGACCTCGAGCAGCGGCGGTCCGTCGACGCGGATACGCGGCGCCGGGAACTGGTCGACGAGGTCGCGCCCCACCATCAGGCGGATCAGCCGCGCCTCGTCGGCCTCGGCCACAGGCAGGGTGTCGATGATCCGGCCGTCGCGCAGCACCGTGACGCGGTCGGCGATCGACAGCACCTCCCGCAGCCGGTGCGAGACATAGACGATGCCGAGCCCCTCTTCCCTCAGCCGGCGGATGATGGCGAGCAGGCTCTCGACCTGGGCCTCGACCAGCGAGGCGGTCGGCTCGTCGAAGACCAGCACCCGCGGGCGCGCCGCCAGCGCCTTGCAGATCTCGACGATCTGGCGCTGGCTGAGCGAGAGCGCCGCCACCGGCGCTGCGGGGTCGAGATCGACGCCGATGCGCTCGAGCAGCGCCCGCGTGTCCTGCTCCATCCGCCGCCGGTCGATGCGACCGAAGGCGGTCAGCGGCTCGGCCCCGACGAAGACGTTCTCCGCCACCGTCATGTTGGGGCAGAGGACGAGCTCCTGATGCACCATGGCGAGGCGGTTGGCACGGGCGACGGCCGGGCTGCGCAGCCGGACTGGCTCGCCGGAGAGACGGATCTCTCCAGCGTCGGCGGCCTGCAGGCCGTTCATGATCGACAGCAGCGTCGATTTGCCCGCGCCATTCTCGCCGACGAGCGCATGGACCTCGCCCGGCAGCACGTCGAACGCCACCTCGTCCAGGGCGACGACGCCGCGGAACGCCTTGTGGATGCCGCGCACCTCGAGCAGCGGCACCGGCCGGACCCGCGGCGCGTCGGCCGTCATCGTCTGCATCACCGCTATCCCAGCGAGTAGGTGTCGAGAAGCCCGCGATGGGTGTCCATGTCGGACTTCAGATTGGCGTAGATCGAGCTCCAGACCTCGAAGAAGGCCTCGTAACGCTCGTGCAGCTCACGATCGGGCTCGACCGTCTCGCGGATCGTGATCATGTCGGCGAGCGGCTCGGTCGGGTCCTTGTAGAGGCCGGCGCCGGTCGCGGCGAGGATGGCATCGCCCAGCGGCGCCGCCTCGCCGACATCGGTGACGTCGAGCGGCACGTTGACGACATTGGCCGTGATCTGGTTCCAGAACCGGCTCTTGGTCGGACCGCCGTTGAGGGTCAGCCGGGTGATCGGCACGCCAGCCGCCCGCGCGATGCGTACATTGGAGTAGAGATCAAAGGCGACCCCCTCGATCAGCGCCCGGATGAAATGGGCGCGCGTGGTGGTCGGACGGATGCCGAAGAACAGGCCGGCGGCATTGGAATGCCAGTTCGGCGACAGGGTGTTGCCGAGATAGGGCAGGTACAGAAGGCCGTCAGAGCACGGGGCGACCTGCGCCGCCTGGGCGGTGAACAGGTCGAAGACGTTCTGGCCCATCTTCTCGGCCAGGCGCCACTCGAAATCACCGAACTGGTCGCGGAACCATTTGAGCGAGGCACCGGTGAAGGCCATCGGCGCGTCGAACATCGTGAGGCCGGGCAAAACGTGCGGCCATTTCAGGATGCGGTACTCGTCGACCTTCTGCTCGGTCGGGATCATGATCCCGAGATTGGAGCCGGTCCCCATCGAGTAATAGGCCTGCCCCGCCTTGGTCACGCCGACGCCAAGCGCGGCCGAGCTGATGTCCGTCCCGCCCGCGACGACGAGCGTACCGGCACGCAGCCCGGTCTCGGCAGCGGCCTGCCGCGTCACCTCGCCGACCACCTCATGCGAGCGGTAGATGCGCGGATACTTCTCGATCGGCACGCCGATGGCAGTGGCGACCGCCTCGTTCCAGCGCTCCTTGCGGTACTCGTAGGGATAGAACAGGCCGGCATCGCCGGTGTTGATCATGAAGGCACCGGACAGGCGCAGCGTGCAGTAGCCGGCCGGCGACAGGAATTTGTGGGTCGCGTTGAAGATGTGCGGCTCATGCTTCTTGATCCAGAGCGCCTTCGGCTCGATGAACCAGGGAGCGATGCGGTTGCCGTTGTTCTCGTTGATGACCTCCTCGCCGACGCGCCGCCGGATATCGGCGCATTCGGGCTCGGAACGGGCATCCATCCAGATCATCGCCGGACGCAGCGGATTGCCGTTCTCGCCGACCGGGAGCGTCACGCCGACGAGGCCGGAGATGCCAATCGCCGCGACCTCGTCAGCATAGGGACCCTGTTCGAGGCAATCCCGGATGGCGGCGGCGACGGCCTGCCAGTAATTGGCCGGATCCTGTTCGGCCCAGCCCGGCCGCGGGTGGAACAGCGGGTGCTCGCGGGCCGCCGAGGCGACCACCTTCCCCGTTCCCGTATCGAGGATGGCCGCCTTGACGTTGGTGGTGCCGATATCGACCCCGATGGTGAGGCGTCCCGTCATCGCTTCTTCCTTGATCCCTGCATTGTCTTTGCGGTCGAACGGCGGCGGCCGGCCTCGGTCGCGGCGACCGCCGCGATCAGGACCACGCCGACGACGATGTTCTGGGTCCAGCTGCCCACGCCCCAGAGGGTGAGGAGGTTGAGCCCCGCCGCGAGGACGAGGCCGCCACAGACGGTCCGCCAGGGCGAACCGTATCCGCCGGCGAGCGTCGTGCCGCCGATCACGGCGATGGCGATGGCCGTCAGCTCGTAGCCGGCGGCCAATGGCGCATCCACGCTCTTCATCCGAGCGGTGAGCAGCACACCGGCGAGCGCGGCGCAGAAGCCGCTGACGGCGAACACCAGCACCACCCAGCGCCGGATGTCGATGCCGGCATAGCGCGCAGTCTTCTCGTCGCCGCCGATCGCATAGATGCGGCGGCCGACCACCGTCCTGCCAAGGATCCAGGCGAGCAGCGCGAACAGGACGAGATAGATCCAGGCCGAGACCGGGATGCCCAGCACCACGCCGTCGCCCAGCAGCGCATAGGCCGGGCCCTGCAGGTAATAGGGCTTGCCGCCGGTCAGCACGTAGTTGAGGCCGCGCAGCCCGGTCAGCGTGGCAAGTGTCATGATGAAGGGGGCGATCCGCCCATAGGCGACGCCGACGCCGTTCACCACCCCGACGATCGTGCCGACGAGCAGCGTCAGGGCGATCGTCGGGATCTCCGGCCCGATGAAGTTGCTGCCCCGCGCGATCATCCGCACATCGGTCAGCTCGCCCCATTGGATCATGAGCTGCAGGGCGGCGATGACGCTGAACACCATCGTCGCGCCGACGGAGAGGTCGATCCGGCCGGTCAGGAGCACCAGCGTCATGCCGAGCGCCAGGATCCCGAACACGGCCATGTTCCGCAGGAGGTTCTGCAGATTGTTGACCGATAGGTAGTATTCGGAGGTCAGCACCCCGACGACCGCGATGGCGATGAACAGCCACAGGAGCGGGTTCGCCAGGATCGCCCAGAGGGGTGAGCGCGCCGCCGGCCGGATGCCTGCCTGCGCGGGATGGATCGCGGTCATTCGCGGCTCCCCCTGCGGAAACTGTCCGGCAGCACGACGGCCAGAATGACCCCGGCGATGACGATCTGCTGGATGTAGACGCTCACCCCGAGGAGGTTCAGCGCATTGTTGATGATGCCGATGATGAGCGCCGCGATCAGCGTGCCCTCGATCGTGCCGCGGCCGCCGGTCAGCGCCGTGCCGCCGAGGATGGTCACGGCGATGACGGCCAGCTCGACCCCCATAAAGCCGGCGGGATTGATGTAGGAGAGCCTCGCGCCTTCCATGATGCCGGCGAGGGCGGCACAGGCACCGCTGACGGCGAAGACGACGATACGCACCATCCGCACGTCAATGCCGGAGAGCGCGGCTGCCGCCGCATTGCCACCGGTCGCATACAACATCCGCCCGAAGATCGAGAAGCGAACGACGGCGATGGCGACGATCCCGGCCAGCGCGAACAGCACGATCGGCACCGGCACGCCGGCGATCGTGCCGCGGCCGAACCACAGATAGGCTTCCAACTCGTTGGGATAGGAGGCCTGGCCGCCGACCAGCATGTTGCCGGCCGCCCGCGCGATGCCGAGCGTCGCCAAGGTGACGATCAGCGACGGCACGCGGAAGGCCGTCACGCAGATGCCGTTCACGATGCCGGCCGCGACCCCGGTCAGGAGCGTCGCGCCGATCACCAGCAGGGCAGATCCGGTCGGCAGGAGCAGCGCGCCGATGACCGCCGACAGCACGGCGATCCCGCCGATCGACAGGTCGATCTCGCCGGCGAGCAGCACGAAGGTCATCCCGATCGCCATCACGCCGACGGTCGAGACCGCCAGAAGGACGACGCGGATGTTCTCGGCCTGCAGGAAGGACGGGCTGAGCCAGGTGGCGACGAGGACCAGCACCACCAGCGCGCCGAGGCGGCTCAGCTCGCCCTGCAGATCCCGCAGGCGGAAGCCGGATCGGAGCGCGGGCGAGCCCTTTTGTCCGCCGCTCCAGGTCGGGGCGGCCGGCCGGGCGGTCCCCGGATGCGGCTCGCCGGAGAGGGAGGTGGTCATGCGCGGAACCTCGCGGGCGCGGAATGCGGAAGGGTACCCGCGGCGGAGCGCTCCACCGCGGGTACCGGTCATGCGCCCCGGCGTATCAGCCGGAGACCGGCGGGCCGTAAGCGTAGGGCCACTCGTCGGGCGTCAGCGTCTCGATGCCCTCGATCACCATCTTCTCACGGGTGATCATCGGCAGGTTCGGCGTGAGGATGAGCTGCGGCGGCGCCTCCATCAGCCCTTCCTTGGCGCCGATATGCATGACCAGCGCGCGCAGGCCGATATCGCCGATCAGCGGCGTGTAGGGCGACACCATGTCGATGTTGCCCTGCTCGATCTCGTGCAGCACCACCCGCTCGTCGTCATTGGCAAGGATGATGATCTTCTCGCCGCCCGGTGCGCTGTGCAGCCGCCCGGCCTCGCGGATGGCATCGAGCGCGCCCATCGCCTCTTCGCCGCCCGTGTTGAAGACGACGGAGATGTCGGAATAGGCCTGCAGCGCGTCGGCCGTCCGGCGGAAGGCCTCGGTCCGCTGGCTGTTGGTGTGGAACCAGTCGAGGATCGAATAGCCCGGCTGATGGCCGATCACCTCGAGGAAGGCGCCGGTGCGGATCGAATCCGCCGTGCTGCCGAGATCCTTGCGGTTGAGGATGATGTTGCCCTCACCGCCGCTCACCGCGTCGAGATAGAGCGCCTGCTGGATGCCGTTGGCGTAGAAGTTGCCGGTCACCTCGGAGCTGATCTGCATCGAGGAGGTGCGGCGGTCGAGGCTGACGACCGGGATGCCGGCGGCGATCGCGCGGTCGACGGGCGGACCCATCGGCGCCTCGCGCTGCGGCCACAGGATGATGCCGTCGTAGTTCTGGGCGATCCAGTTGTCGATGATCTCGCCCATCCGGTTGTCGTCGAACTGAGCATCGATCACGTCAAGCTCAATGTTCGGGTGACGCGCGGCCTCCCAGGCGACGGTATCGGCGAGGCTGATCAGCCAGGGATGGTTGAAGCCGTGGAAGGCGAAGCCAATCCGGTAGGTCTTGTCGGGATCGAGCACCGGCCCTTCGGGCAGCGGCAGATAGTCGGTGAACGGCGCCGTGATCTCGAGGTCGCTGAACGGGCCGGTGAAGGTGGTGCCCATGCCGGGCTCCCACACGAAGCCGCCGGCAAGCTCGCCGACGGGATAATCGATCAGATAGTCGGCGAAGCCATCCTGCTCATAGAGCGAGATGACGTCCTCGTTGACCATCGTCTCGGCCATGTCCTTGTACCGGTCGATCAGCCCGTTGAGCTGCTCGTGGACCGACTGTGCCTGGGCCGCCGACGGCAGCGCAAAGGCCAGGGCGACGGCCGATATCCCGCCGATCCGGGTAAACCGGTGTCGAAGCATGCTGCGTCCCTCCTCATTCATCGCAAATGGTCCTGCGCCCCGACGCCGTGCGCCCGGGCCTGCCATGCCGTTCTTTCACCCTCACCCAGGCCGGTCATTGCAGGCCGCCGGCATGTGGTGAGGTGCTGTCACTCGTCGACTTCGACGAAAACCCGTCCGTCCTCGACCTTGGTCCGGTAAGTAGCCAGCGGCTCGGTGACGGGCGGCGACATCGGCCTGCCAGTGGGTATGTGGAACAGCCCCTGATGGAGGGGGCATTCGACGGTCTCGCCATCGATGTACCCCTCCGACAGATGAGCGTGGGCATGGGTGCAGATGTCGCTTGTCGCGTAGAACGTCCCGCCCAGATTGAAGACGGCGATGCACGTGTCATTGTGCCTCACCATCCTTGCATCCTCGGGCTCGATGTCCTCCACGCTCGAGACTTCGATCCACCTCTTGGTACCGCTCACGCCAGGTCCTTCTTATTCTTCTGCTCGACGGCGATTAGGGCGGCGGCGGCGACAGCCTTCAAATTCATATTCCCCACGCGCCCATTCATCGAAGCGATGCAGCTGGCAGGCGAACATCGCCGCTGCGTTTGACATCCTAGAATTCTAGAGTACCGTCACCGCCATGACCGTCGCGCCGCCCCGGCAGAGCCTCCTGCTCTCCGATCAGCTCTACGTCTCGCTGCGGGAGATGATCGTGAAGGGCGAGCTGGCACCGAATGCCCAGTTGCAGGAGGCGGAGCTGTGCGCACGCTTTCGGGTGAGCCGCACGCCGCTGCGCCGCGCCTTCCAGCGACTGTCGGATGAGGGGCTCGTCACCGTCTATCCGCAGATGGGCAGCTTCGTCGCGCCGATCTCGGCCGCGGCGGTGCGCGAGGCGCAGTTCGTCCGCGAGCATCTGGAATGCGCCGTGATGGTCGAACTCGTCGGCCGCGTCGATGCCGCCGGACTGGCCGAGATCGAGGACTGCCTCGACCGGCAGCGCCGCGCCTGCGCCCGCGGCGACCGCGACGCCTTCGCCGAGCTCGACGACACCCTGCACGCGTTGTTCGCGACCCATGCCGGCCGCGCGGGGGTGTGGCGCATCATCCACCGCAACAAGGTTCATCTCGACCGGATGCGGCGGCGCAGCCTGCCGGAGGAGCGGCAGATCCCGCATCTCATCGAGGACCACGCGGCGATCGTCGCGGCGATCGCCGCGCGTGACGCCGAGGCCGCGGTGACGGCGCTGCGCCGGCATCTGCGCGAGATCCTCGGCATGCTCGAACGCTACGAAGCGATCCTCGAGCGCGAGGCACAGCCGCCGCGGCCGACCCGCGCCGGGGCGGCCTGACCGGCTCGACGGAGAGGATGAAGGCGGCGCGGGCTGCCGCGTCGCATGACGGAACGAGAGGAGGACGGAATTGGAGCAGACGTGGCGGTGGTTCGGTCCGGACGATCCGGTGACGCTCGATCATGCCAAGCAGGCCGGCGCGACCGGGATCGTGACGGCGCTGCATCACCAGTATGACGGCCGGGTCTGGTCGCTCGACGACATTCTCGCCCACAAGCGGCTGGTCGAAGAGGCAGGGCTGACCTGGCGCGTCTGCGAATCCATCCCGATGAACAACGCGATCAAGCTCCGCCAGGGGCCGTATCGCCAGTACATCGACGCGTGGAAGGACACGCTCGCCAATCTTGGCCGGGCCGGCATCAGCATCGTCTGCTACAATTTCATGCCGCTCGTCGACTGGGTCCGTACCGACCTCTTCTACCGGCTGCCCTCGACCGGCTATGCGGTCCGGTTCGACATGGTCGATTTCGTCGCCTACGACGTGCATGTGCTCAAGCGGCCGCGCGCCGAGGACGATTACGACCCGGCCATCGTCGCGGCAGCCCGCGAACGCCTCGACAGCATGGGCGAGGAGCGGCTGGAGCGCCTCGAAGCCAATCTGATCGGCGTGCTGACGGCCCGCGAGGCCACCTACACCCGCCAGACCATCCGCGACCGCATCGCCGATTTCGATGGCGTCGACGCCGATGTGCTGCGCGGTCATCTCGTCGAGTTCCTGCGCGAGGTCCTGCCCGTCGCCGAGGAGGTGGGCGTGCGGCTGGCGATCCACCCGGACGACCCGCCCTTCTCGCTCTACGGGCTGCCACGCATCGTCTCCACCGCCGAGGATGCCCGCCGTATCCTCGATGCCTTCCCGACCGAGGCGAACGGTCTGACGCTGTGCACCGGCTCCTATGGGGCGCGGGCTGACAACGACCTGCCGGCGATGGCGCGGGAGTTCGGGCCGCGCATCCATTTCGCCCATCTGCGCAATGTGAAGCGGCAGGAGGACGGCTCGTTCTTCGAAGCCGACCATCTCGATGGTGACACCGACATGGTGGCGGTCATCGCCGCCCTGCTCGGCGAGGAGCGCCGCCGTGCGGAAGCCGGCGCACCGCAGGAGATCCCGATGCGCCCCGATCACGGGCATCTCCTGGGTGACGACATCGACAAGCCGCTCGGCAATGCCGGCTATTCGCTGGTCGGCCGGCTGAAGGGGCTGGCGGAGCTGCGGGGCGTGATCCGTGCCCTGGAATGGGAGCAGCGCCGGCCGCATTGAGCGGCCGGTCGTGCGGACGCGAGGAGCAACGATGAACCTGAACCCGACAGCGGTGGAAAGGTCCTCGCGCCGCACGCTCGCGTCGCGGGGGCTGCCGGACTGGCTGATCTCCTACCTCTTTCTGGCGCCGGCGGCGGCGGTATTCCTGGGGCTGATCACCTACCCGCTGATCGACGGGATGGCGACCAGCCTGACCGATCGCGGCCTCGTCGGAGCCGGGGCCTATGTCGGGCTCAGCAATTTCCTGACGCTGTTCCAGGATCCCAACTATCTGCGGGCGGTCGGCAATTCGGTCCTGCTGACGTGTGGCGCCGTGGCGCTGAAGCTGGTTCTCGGCATGCTCGGGGCGTTGCTGCTGCATCAGCAGTTCCGCTTCCGCGGCCTGTTCCGGGCACTCGTCTTCCTGCCCTGGGCGGTGCCGGGGCTGATCGCCGGCCTCAGCTGGAAATGGATCTATGACGAGCAGGCCGGGGTGCTGAACTACCTCGCCCTCGTCTCCGGTGCCGCCGACATGCCGGTGCGCTGGCTGTCCGACCCGACCGTGGCGATGCTGTCGATCGGCATCGCCATGGTCTGGCACGGCCTGCCCTTCTTCATCATGATGCTGCTCGCAGGCCTCGCCACCATCCCGCGCGATCTCTATGAGGCGGCGGCCATCGATGGTGCGGGGGCGCTTCGGCGGTTCCGCTACGTCACGCTGCCGCATCTGCGCGACGTCATCGCCATCACGGTGATGCTGTCGACGATCTGGACGTTCAACTCCTTCCACATGGTCTTCATCCTGACCGGGGGCGGCCCGGCGATGCAGACCCACATCCTGCCGACGCTCGCCTATGAATACGGCATCGCGCGCAACCAGCTCGGCCTCGGCTCGGCGGTGATCGTGTCGGTGGTGCCGGTCTTCGTCGTGATCATCGTCTTCCTGACGCGCCGCATGCTGCGCGACAGGTTGCGCTGAGGAGCCGCCCATGGTGACGAGCCGCCGCTCCCGCCTGCTCCGCCGCGTCGTGATCGCCGGCGGCCTGCTGGCCTTCCTGTTCTGGTCGCTAGCGCCGATCTACTGGATCGTCGTCACCTCGCTGAAGACCTCGCGCGAGATCTATGCGTTGGTGCCGACGATGGTGCCGAAGGTACCGACCCTGGAAAACTACCGCCTCGCCCTGTTCGAGTCGGACTTTCCGCTGTTCACCTGGAACAGCTTCGTGGTCGCCTTCGGGGTGACGGTGCTGTCGGCGACGATCGGCGCCCTCGCCGCCTATCCGATCAGCCGCCTGCGCTTCCGCGGTCGCAGCCTAGCGGCGCGATCGATCGTCGTCTCCTACCTATTGCCGCCGGCGCTGCTGTTCATCCCGCTCTTCATCATCCTGCACCAGCTCGGGCTGATCGACAGCAAGCTGGGGCTGATCGTCGTCTATCTGACCTTCAGCATGCCGTTCTGCACCTGGATGCTGATCGGCTATTTCCGCAGCATCCCGGCGGAGCTGGACGAGGCGGCGACGATCGACGGCGCCAGCCGCCTCCAGATCCTGTGGCGGATCATCCTGCCGCTGGCGCGGCCGGGGCTGGCGGTGGTGGCGCTGTTCGCCTTCACCCATGCCTGGAACGAGTTCCTCTATGCGCTCGTCTATGTCTATTCCGCCGACACCAAGACGTTCACGGCCGGGCTGACCGGCCTGATCATGGGCGACACCTTCATCTGGGGCCAGCTGATGGCCAGCTCGGTGATCGCCATCGCGCCGATCCTGGTGATCTACATCGTCGCCCAGCGTTACATCGTCGAGGGCCTCTCGGCGGGCAGCGTAAAGGCATAGGGCCAGGATCTCGGGGCGGCGGGCCGGCAGCCCCCGCCCGCCACATCTTCGGAAGGGAGGAATTCCAATGAAAAGACTGTTGCTGTCCGCCGTCGGTGCTGTCGCGCTTGCCGCGGCGAGCCAGGCCCAGGCGGCCGATCTGACGATCTGGGGGCTGCAGGCCTTCAACCCTGACGCCGACCGGTTCATCGGCGAGACGGCCAAGGCCTATGGCGAGGAGATCGGGCTCGACGTCGAATACGTGGTGGTGCCGGCCAATGTGATCAACGAGCGGCTGGCGGCGGCCTATGCCGGCGGCAATCCACCCGACGTCGTCATGAACTCCGACACCTATGTCCAGCGCTTCATGGCGCAGGGGCTGACGGTGCCGCTCGACGACCTGCTCGAGGAGCTGCGCGCCCAGCCGGGCGGCATCTTCGAGAATACGCTCGGAGCCGGCCTCTATGAGGGGCAGCAGCATGCCCTGCCGGTCGAGATGGACGTCAACCCGATGTTCGTCCGCACCGATCTGCTCGCCGAGGTCGGCCATGACGTGCCGGAGACCTGGGAGGAGCTGCGCGCCGCCGCCCAGGCGATCCACGAGGCCTATCCGATGCTGCAGCCCTTCGGCATGCCGCTCAGCGGGGCCTTCGACGGCGAGGTCATGATCCGCATGGTGATCTGGTCGTTCGGCGGCGCGCTGTTCGACGAAGAGGGCAACATCATCTTCGATTCCCCCGAGACCCGCGCCGCCTACGCCTTCCTGGCCGGCATGGTCGAGGAAGGAACGATCCCGCACGCCGCCCTCACCTGGGACGACGCAGGCAACAACACCGCCTATCAGAGCGGCCGGGCGGCCTTCATCATCAACCCGCCCAGCGTCTACAGCTGGCTGCAGGAGAACGACCCGGAGATGCTGGCCAACACGGCCCTCATCAACATCCCGACCGGGCCGGGGCCGGAGGGTCGCAACGGCTCGATGGTGTCGTCCTGGATGTGGTTCATCTCGGCCGCGTCCGACCAGATCGACGCCGCCAAGGGTTGGCTGCGCTACTTCTATGAGCCGGAGACCTATGCCGAGCTGATCACGACGGTCGGCGGCCGCTGGGTGCCGATCTATCCGTCGATGATCGACGAGCTGCCGATGTACACCGAGAACCCGCATTTCGCGGCGTTCCGCTCGATGGCGGAGACCGGCATCGTCATGGGCTATCGCGGGGTGCCGACCGTGCTCGCCTCGGAGATCGTCCACGCCAAGATCGTCTCGAACGTCGTCCAGCGGATCGTCGTCGAGGGTCAGTCGGTGGAGGAAGCGGTCGCCTGGGGCCAGGCGGAGATGGAGCGGCTGGCCGCCCAGCATTGAGGCAGGCCGGCGGTGTCCTGTGCCCATCGCGGCGCAGGGCACCGCCCCCTCCTCGACCGGTGAGGATCATGACCTCCGCCCCCACCATCCTGTGCAGCGGCGCCGCAACGATGGACACCATCTTCCGGATGGCGGCGCTGCCTCGCGAGCCGGGCAAGTACCTGCCGATCGAGGCGGTCGAGGTGGCCCATGGCATGGCATCGAGCGCCGCCGCCGCGATCGCGCGGCTGGGCGGGCGCAGCCTGCTCTTCGCACGGGTCGGCGCGGACGAGACCGGCACCCGCTTCGTCGCCGAGATGACCGCCGCCGGCGTCGATTGCCGGCATGTCCGGCGGGTGCCGGGAGCCCGCACGGCCTTTGCGACCGTACTCATCGATCCGCGCGGCGAGCGCGTGATCGTGCCGTTCTACGACCCTGCCCTTGGCGCCGAGACCGGCTGGCTGCCGCTTGACGTCGTCGACGGCTGTGATGCTGTGCTGGTCGACGTGCGGTGGCCCGCCGGTGCGGCGGTGGTGCTCGACCGGGCCCGAAGCCGCGGCCTTCCGGCGGTGCTCGACGCCGATACCGCCCCCGCCGGCGTCGTCGAGGATCTGGCGCCGCGGGCGAGCCATATCGTCTTCTCGGAACCGGCAGCCCTCGCCTTCTCCGGTGCCTTCGACCCGGCCGAGGCGGCGGTCGCGATCGCCGGCCGCCTCGACGGTTTCGTCGCGGTCACCGCCGGGGCACGGGGCTGCTACTGGGTGGATGCGGAGGGCCGGCTGCGCCACGCCGCACCGCCGCCGGTGGCCGCGATCGACACGCTGGCCGCCGGCGACGTCTTTCATGGCGCCTTCACCCTGAGGCTGGCCGAAGGCTGCACGATCGGCGACTGCATCACCTTCGCCAACGCCGCCGCGGCCCTCAAATGCAGCCGCTTCGGCGGTCGCCTCGGCGCCCCTGACCGTGACGAGGTACTGGCCCTCCTGTCGGCGCCCCGTCTCGGGACCCAAGCCGCGGGCTGATCCACCCCCGATGTCGGGGCGCCTGCTACCGCAGCCGGCGGATGTGATCGAAGCGCGGATTCGCCGCAAAAGCGGCCTCGCGCGTATCACCGGCACGCATGCGCGCCGTGATCGCCGCCTCGATCGCCACGAGGCGCTCGCTCCACTCGACGACCTCGGGCAGGATCGCCTGCGGCACGATGATCACACCGTCCTCATCGCCCAGCACGACATCGCCCGGGGCGATCGTCACCGGAATCCCCTCCGCACCGGGTAGTTCGACCGTGACCCCGACCTCCGTCAGCGCCCAGCGCCCGCCGCCGGCGGCCGGCGTCCAGAAACGGGCGAAGGCGGGGAAGCCCATTTCCGCGATCTCGCTGGCATCGCGCAGCCCGCCATCGACGAGCAGGCCGGCGCAGCCCGCGAGCTGGAAACCGAGGCACATCAGCCCGCCAGCCACCGAACCCGCGGTCTGGCCGCGCGTCGCGACGACGATCACGGTACCGGCTGCCGCGTGCCGGTCCATCTCATAGGGGGACAGGGCCGACTTGGTCTTACCGTCTTCCGGCGCGCCGGCGAAGCAGGCCGCGGGTCCCGCGAGGCGCATCCCCGGGGCGAGCGGCCGGATGTCGCTCGCGAGCGCCTGGTGGCGGTAGCCGCAGCGGTCGAGCACATCGCTCACGGCCGAGGTGCCCAACGGGCGCAGGCGGCGGACGAGGTCTGCGTAATCGCGGTCGGAAGGCATGTGGTGGAAGTCTCCCAAGAACAAGGATGGGGCGATGCGGCCGGTCAGTCTGCCGCCGGGTTCGGCTGCCGGCCCGATGGCCGCTCCGTCCGTCGTGAGGGAATGGCGGCCGCGCCGTCGCGGATGTGCCGCATCGAGGCCTCCGTCTCCGCCGCCTCCTCGGTCAGCCATTCCTCCAGCGCCTTGATCTTCGAGGCGGGCCCCGGCTTCTTTTGACAGACGATGTGGTAGGCGTCCTCGGTCGGGACGGCGATGTCGAGCGGGACGACGAGGCGGCCGGACCGCACATCCTCTGCGACGAACGCCCATTGCGCGACCACGACGCCGAGCCCGTCGATCGCCGCCTGATAGGCAAGGGCCGAATTCTCGAAATGCTGGCGGCTGCTGCCCGAGATCTGCGGCAGGCCGGCACCGTCCAGCCAGGTCGCCCAATCCCGCGGCCGATTGATCGAGCACAGGAAGACATGGCGCGTCAGGCATTGCGGACCGTCGAGCGGGATCGCACCACCTAGGAGGCCGGGACTGCAGGCCAGCACCAGCATCTCGCCGAAAAGCGGCCTGGAATAGAGCCCGCCGGGCGGCGCCGCGCCGGAGACGATGCACAGGTCGATATCCTGCCGCAGGAAGTCGAGCGGCGTGTGCGAGGTGGTGATCTGGACGTCGATGTCCGGATAGCGCGCATGGAACCGGGCGAGCCGCGGCACGAACCAGCGGATCGCGAAGGTCGGCGGCAGCTTGAGCCGCAAGGTGCGCGCATCCGGCACGCCGCGGATCTGGCGCGTCGCCTGATCGAGCCTGTCGAGCGTGATGCCGAGGCTGCGGTTGTACTCCACGCCCTTCGGCGTGAGCTGGATACCGTGCTTGACCCGGAAGAACAGCTTGACGCCCAGCCAGGTCTCGAGCGTCGAGACATGGCGGCTGATGGCGCCCTGCGTCACCCCCAGCTCCTCGGCGGCACGCGTGAAGCTGCCGTGGCGCGCCGCCGCCTCGAAAGCGCGGATGGCGTTGAGCGGTGGCAGGCAGCGGGTCACGGCCGCATGTCCTCGCCGCGAAGAGGCGAATGCCCGGCCGTCACGTCCCTGCCAGCCAAGCCTCGACCTCGGCCAGGCTCCGCACATCGGCGAGCTTGGCATTGATGTCAAACAGATTGGCCTCGTGCTGCTGGAGATTGCGGTCGCCGACCGCCTCGCGCACCACGATGCCGATCAGCCCGTGCAACATCGTGTCCATCGCCGTGGCCCGGATGCAGCCGCTGGTCGACAGCCCGGTGATGATCAGCGTGTCGACGCGGTGCGCGGCGAGCCGCTCGGCGAGATCGGTACGGTAGAAGGCGCTGGGGAAGCCCTTGACCAGCACCGGCTCGTCACCCGCCGGCAGGTCGGGGTGGAGCGCGGCGAACGGCGAGTCGCGGTCGAGCAGCTTCAGCGCCTGGACCTTGCGGGCATAGACGGTATCCGCGGCGCCCGGGTCGTTGAATTGCTGGGTCAGGATCACCGGCGCACCACGCCGCCGGGCCGCGGCGATCAGCGCGAGCGTCGGCGGGATCACCCCCTCGACCCCCGCATACATCGGCGAGGAGCGGTCGAAATAGGCCATCATCATGTCGACGACGAGAAGCGCCGGCCGGTGGCCGAAGCCGAGCGTCCCGGCGAAGCCGGCGGCGCGGTAGTCTTCCTCGGACGACAGGGCGGGAACAGCGGACATACCAGAGATCTCCAATCGCGCTCAGGCCCGCCGATAGAGGCGATGCTCGATGCGCATCAGCAGGGCGTTCATGACCGCGGCGAAGGCCACGAGGACCAGCGTCAGCGCCATGATCATGTCCATGTCGTTGACGCCGAGGGCGCGCATCAGCAGGAAGCCCAGCCCCCGGTTCGAGCCGAACATCTCGCTGATCAGCGTGCCGACCAGCGTCACCGAGAACCCGACGCGCAGCCCGGTGAAGATCTCCGGCAGCGCCGCGGGGATCAGCATCGTCCGCAGCAGCGGCCAGCCGCCGAGCTGCATCACGCGCGCGGTCTTGAGCAGCACCGGACGGATGTTCCGGACCGCGCCGAGCGTGAAGATCATGATCGGCACGATGCCGTGCAGTGCACCGAACGCCACCTCCGCCCGCAGTCCGAGGCCGAAAAACATCAGGATGACGGGGTAGAGTGTGACCTTCGGCACCGAGTAGAGCGCGACGAGGATCGGCTCGGCGACCTCGCCCGCCATGCGCCGGAAGCCGAGCACGGCGCCGATCACCGTGCCGCCGACCGAGGCGATCAGCAGCGCCAGCGCGAAGGCGGAGATGGTCGTTTGGACATGCGGCCAGAAGCTGGCGGAGGCGAGCAGGTCGGCGGTGTAGGCGACGGTGTCGAGCGGCGCCGTCATGGCGATCTCGCCCGCCAGCTCGTGCACCGCCTGCCACAGCGCGAGCAGGATCGCGATCAGCAGCAGCGTCTCGCCCGAACGCCCTGCCCAGGGGCGACGGATCGGCTGGGTGCGGCTCATCGGCGCCCCCGCCGTTCCATGAGGGCCCGCTCCCAGTAGTAGAGCGACATGTTGATGCCGATCACGATGATCAGGATCAGCAGGATCAGCGCATACATCACGTCGTTCTGGAAATTGTAGTAGGAGAACGAGATCTGATAGCCGATCCCGCCGCTCGACAGGATGAACTCCGAGCCGATGACGCCGATGAAGGCATAGGCGACGGCAAGCTTCACGCCGGTGAACAGATGCGCGGCCGCCGCCGGCAGGATGATGTGGAAGAAGGTCGACGGTCCACCGAGCTGCATCACCCGCGCCGTCTTCCACAGGGCGGGCGGGACGCGGTCGAGCCCGTTCAGCGTGTTGATGACCATCGCAACGACGGCATAGAGAAAGCCGATGACCGTCTTCGGCACCGCATTCAGGCCGAACAGCACGATGAAGAGCGGGTAGAAGACGAAGACGGGAACGGAATAATAGGTGGCGAGCAGCGGATCGATCACCCGCCTCGCCTTCGGGATGGCGTGGAACACTGCGCCGAGGAGCATCCCGACGATGATCGCCGCCGACAGCGCGATCGCGACCGAGAGCAGCGTCTGCGCCCCGTCGGCCAGGATCGTGCCCGTTCCGATCAGCCGGACGAGCGTCGTCACCATCTCAGATGGCGGGATCATGGTGATGCGCGCGATAGCGCCGGTACGGCACAGGATCTCCAGCGCTGCCACGATACCGACGATCACGACGGTGCGGATCAGCGCGACCTTGCGGGCCCTCGTCATCGCGCGGCTCAGGCCCGCCCCACGGCGCGCATCGACTCGCCGCGCAGCAGGGACCACAGATGGCTGGTCAGCTGGCCGAAAGCCGCTTCCGAGACGATGCGGCTGTCACGGTCGCGGGGCCAGCCGGTGGTCGCGATCTCGAGAAACCGGCCGGGCCGGGCCGACATCACGCCGACCCGGTCGGACAGCATCGCCGCCTCGTCGAGGGCGTGGGTGATCAGCAGGATGGTGGCACCGGTCTCGCGCCACAGCTTCAGCACCTCATCCCCCATCAACAGACGGGTCTGCTGGTCGAGGGCGCCGAACGGCTCGTCGAGCAGGATCAGTCGCGGCTCGAGCACCAGCGTCCGGGCGATGCAGACCCGCTGGCGCATGCCGCCGGAGAGCTGGGCGGGATAGGCCTCGGCGAAACCGCCGAGGCCCGTCAATGCCAGCGCCCATTCGACCCGGCGCCGGATCTCGGCCGCCGGCGCGCCCTTGCGACGCAGGCCGAAGGCGATGTTCTCGCGCACTGTCAGCCAGGGGAAGCTGGCGTCCTCCTGGAAGACGATGCCGACACCATCCGGCACCCGGCCTGCCACCGGCCGGCCGTCGAACCGCACCTCGCCATCGGTGGCCTGCTGGAGGCCACCGATGAGTTCGAGGAGCGTGGACTTGCCGCAGCCCGACGGCCCGACCACCGAGAAGAACTCACCCTCACGGAGGTCGAGGTCGATCGGCCCGAGAGCATGGATGGGGTCCCGCCTGCCGGGAGAGTGGAACACCCGCGTCGCCCCGCGCACCGTGACGAGACCGTCAGCCATGGGACTGCCTACCGTCCTCTCTTCGCTGGCGAGCGCCGTCACTGCGGCGGCGTCAGATCGGCGGGCAGGAAGCTGTCGTCGACGAGTTCCGACCAATCGACATCGCCTTCGACGGCACCGACCATCTTCTGGGCGCGGATCATGTTGTCCATGCCCTCGTAATGCAGCCAGCCGGGCCCCCAATAGGGGATGCCGTTGACCGGCGAGTTGATCAGCGTCGTCACCGCGCGTTCGATGATCGCGGGGTCCATCTCGTAGGCCTCGGCGATGATCGCGGCGGCCTCCGCCGGGTTCTCGTACATGAAGTCGACGGCCTTGCGCCGGGCCTCGAGCACGCAGCGCAGGTCGTCGGGCCGATTGGCGATCACGTCAGCCGTCGTGACGCCGACGACGTTGTTCATCGGCGGGAAGACGTCGCTGGCGCGGATCACCACCTCGTACTTGCCCTCATATTCCGAGGTCAGCGGCTCGGTCAGCGCCATCATGTCGACGCCGCCGGTCTCGAGCGCGGTCAGGCCGGGCCCGAAGCCGCCGGTCGCCACCAGCTCGACCTCCTCGGTGGTCAGCCCCGCCTGCTCGAGCAGCAGCAGCGTCAGCGCCTGTGTGGTCGAGCCGGGGTTGGTGTAGCCGAGGCGCTTGCCCTTGATGTCCTCGAGCGACTGGATCGGCGAGCCCGGCATGGTGACGAAGGCGATGTCGGCCACCGTATGGGCGTTGCCGCTGACGATCTTGATGTCGGCACCGCCCTGCACCGCCGTGACGACGGCGGCCAGCGAGGGCTCGCCATAGAGCAGGTTCCCCGCCAGCACGTTGCGGATCGTCGTGCCGCCGCCGGGCGAGGAGATGATGCCGGTGATGTCGAGCCCGCATTCGGCGAAATAGCCCTTGGCCATCACGACGGCGAAGGGCATGCCGTTCATCGCCACGCCGTAATTGGAGATGTCGATCTCCTCGGCCGCCGCCGGCAGCGCCGTCGCGCCCGCGGCGATGGCGACCGCGGAGATCGCCGAGAGCCAGGCCGGACCGGTCCGGCGCTTCACCTTGCTCGATGCCATGACTTCCCTCCTTCAGAACGCACGGGCCCTCGGCCCCAGCGCACCCTTTCGAACGCTGGCGACGCCCGACGCCGCGCGCCGTCACCCGGGCGGCGCTTCGACCCGACGTTCCATGCGCGGCCCAAGGCCAGCCCCCGGATCGATACTCGATGAGCTTTCTCGATCCCCTGCGGAGGAGTGTGTCGCATATCTCATTGAACCACAACGGATTATTACTCATGTAATATATGATACTTCCTCATATCATGAATGGCTGAGAGGACAGCCGGCGCGCATCCTTCGGGCCGGGCGACGCGCCGGGTCGTCTCTCGACATGGCTGCTGCTCAATGGGTGAGCGTGACGGCGATGCCCCAGGGATCGCGCAGGGTGGCGCGCCCATCCCCCTGTTCCATCTCGACGCCGGCGCTTTCGGCCCGCGCCAGGGCCACCCGCATCCCGGCCGGGTCACGGAAGACAATCTCGATATCATCGAGACCGGCCACACCCGCCGGGCGCCGGCCGGCGCCGCGGCTGTTCCAGACATTGCCGGCGAGTTGATGATGATAGCCGCCGGCGCCGTAGAAGCGGGCACCGGGATAGTCCGTCGTGACCTCGAAGCCGAGAATGTCACGATAGAAGCGGTCGGCCGCGGCGATCTCCCCGATCTGGAGGTGGACATGGCCGATACGGCCCTGCTCAGGGAAACCGGCCCAGCGGGCGCCACCGGCGGCGGCGAGCAGCTCCTGCACATCGAGCGGATCCGTGCTCATCCGGATCGCGCCGTCCGGGCCGTGCCAGCGACTGACGGGGTGGTCGGCATAGATCTCGATGCCGTTGCCCTCGGGATCGGCGAGATAAAGCGCCTCGCTGACGATGTGATCGGCGGCACCGAGGAGCCTGACACGCCGCTGCCCGGCATGGCCGAGCCAGCGGGCCAGATCGCGGCGTGTCGGCAAGAGGAAGGCCGTGTGGAAGAGGCCGGCCTGCCGCCGGTCATTGGCGGCGAGCGACGGGTCGCCCTCAAGGACGAGCAGCGGCGCCCCTGCGGTGCCGAGCGTGACGCTGCCGCCGCCCGTCTCCATCACCGCGAGGCCGAGAGCATCCCGATAGAAATCCGAGACGGTCGCGAGATCGCGCACCTTCAGCCGCACCCGGCCGATCCGCATCGGGGCGGCGCTCATATCGAACTGACCGGACGCTGTAGACATGACGGCTCCTCCTGCAGCAGAGGCGACGGCGGACGCCGGC
>CAYORM010000012.1:0-63600 GCA_964406375.1 uncultured Mycobacteriaceae bacterium
CAACCCAAACTGCTCGACGATCCAGATGGTGGTGGCGCTGAAGCCGCTGCACGATCTCGCCAACATCGAGCGGGTGGTGGTCTCGACCTACCAGTCGGTCTCGGGGGCGGGGCGCGAGGCGATGGACGAGCTGTTCACGCAGACGCGCGGCATCTACGTCAACGATCCGGTCGTGAAGGAGCGCTTCACCAAGCAGATCGCCTTCAACGTCATCCCGCACATCGACGTCTTCATGGATGACGGGTCGACGAAGGAAGAGTGGAAGATGGTGGTCGAGACGAAGAAGATCCTCGACCCCGCCATCAAGGTCGTCGCCCATTGCGTGCGTGTGCCGGTCTTCATCGGCCATGCCGAGATGGTCAACGTGCAGTTCAGCCGTCCGATCAGCCATGAAGAGGCGCGCGAGGCGCTCGCCAACGCGCCGGGCGTGGTGGTCGTCGACCACCGGGCCAATGAGGGCTATGTCACCCCGGTCGAGGCGGCCGGCGAGGATGCCGTCTATGTCAGCCGGATCCGCGAGGATCCGACGGTCGAGAACGGGCTGTCGATGTGGGTGGTCGCCGACAATCTGCGCAAGGGCGCGGCACTCAACACCGTGCAGATCGCCGAGGCGATGGTCGAAGGCGGGTATCTCTCCCGCTGAGACGGGCAATCGGGACAGGCAGGGCGGCGCCCCATCTTTACGGATCGGGCGCCGCCGTCTCCCGGAAATACGCCTCCTCGAACTCGTCGAGATTGCTCCTGAGCTCGGCCAGCATCACCCGGACGAGCTCCTTCTGCGGCTCGTCGCACAGCGCCTCGGCGATCATGCGCGAGCTGAGGGCCGAGGTCTGGGCGAGCAGCTTGGTCGCCTTGCGGTCGAGATAATCCATCTGTCCTTCCGTCGCCGGCTCCAGTTAGACGTGGCGTCGACGGCCGATCAAGGCCAGGGGCCGCCCGGCGGCACGGACAGCCCGGCATCGCGCGCCGCGAGCGCCAGAGCGGCGTCGCCATCGATGATCACCCCGTTGACGAGCCCGCTGCGCAGCAGTGCCGAGATGGCCTGCAGCTTCTCGATCCCGGCGGCGAGCACGACGATTGGATGCCGTCGCAGCGTGTCGATCGAGACCGCGAGGGTGCGCCGGTTGAGATCGTGGTCGACCGGCCGGCCGTCATCGCCGAAGAAGATGCCGATCGCGTCACCCACCGCGCCGGCGGCCCGCAGGCTGTCGATCTCGGCCTGTGTCAGCATCTGGGCGCGACGCAGGAGCGCCGTCGATTTCAGCTCGCCGACGCTGATCATGTAGAAGGCGGCCGCTTCGGCGAGCCGCAGCCCTTCGGCGACCGAGCGCTGGCTGACCAGGACCTCGCGGTCGGCCACCGAGTCGACGATGAACGGGACGGGCAGGAAATGCCCCTCGCCGCCGGTGCGCGCAGCCAGGGCGTGGACGACCTCGAACGGGTTGGAAGCGGAGTTCTGCGTCAGCGAGCCCATCAGCGAGACGAAACGCGCCCGCGGGGCCCGCACCCCGGCGAGATGCAGCGTCATCTGCTCGACCGTGCGCCCCCAGCCGACCCCGACGATCGCACTGTCATCGGCCGCGAGACGGGCCTTGAGGAAGTTCGCCGCCGCCACGCCGACCGCCCGCCGGGCGATCGTCCCGGCCACCTCGATCACCTCCGGCTGGTCGACCACCCCATCCGGTAGCCCGAGCGGCGGCGTCGCGAGGCAGAAATCGAGGCCGAAGCGGTCGCAGATCGCCGTCTCAACCGACAGCATGCGCTGCAGCCGGTGCTCGATCGTGATGCTGACGAGGCCCTGATCGCGTGCCTCGGCGAGCAGGCGGTTGACCCTGGCCCGGGTCAGGCCCAGCCGCCGTGCCGTTTCTTCCTGGTTGAGATTCGCGACATAGTAGAGCCAGGCCGCGCGGATGCGGAGTTCGTCATCGCCCTCATAGGCCAATTCGAGATTGAGCATTCCCGTTCGTCCCATACTCGACCGCCGGTCCGCACGCGATCGGTCTTGACAACCGCGCGGGCTCAGACAAACGTCACTAGCAATAACAATTGTACGGCAACCGGCAGCGCGATGCGATCCCGCCGTCGGGTCGGGCCAGCGAAGTAAGCAGGATGTACCAGGAGGAGGAAACGATGGCTTGCATGGCATTGCGTCTCTCTCTCGCGGCTGCGGCGTCCGCGGCTGCGCTCTCTATGGCTTCGGCCGCCATGGCGCAGGATCTCAGCATCGCCTGGGTCCATTCGAACGCCGCCGCCCAGTCGGAGAACCGGGTCAAGGCCGGCTTCGAGGCCTGGCTCGCCGAGACCGGCTACAACTGGGATGTCAGCTTCCTCGACAGCGGCGGGTCGGGTGAGCGCACCGCATCGAACCTGCAGGACGCGGTCGCCCGCGGTGTCGACGCGATCATCCTGACGATGGCTGATCTGCGCGCGTCGCGCGCGGCGATCGATCAGGCCGAGGCGCAGGGCATTCCGGTCTTCGCCGTCGACAGCGGCTGGGTGCCGGGCGTCGTCGTCGATGTGACCACCAATAACTGGGAGATGTCGGCCGCCGTCTCGGGTTATCTGCTCAACCTGATCGACGGCGAGGGCAAGATCATCTTCCTGCGCATGGCCGAGCATCACGGCACCCGCAAGCGCGGCGACGTGATGGCGGTGATGCTGCAGGAGTTCCCGAACGTCGAGGTGCTCGCCGAGCACAACATCGACTACACCGCCTTCTTCGAGGACACGACCCGCGTCATGCAGGATTACGTCGCCCGCTATGGCGATGACATCGACGCGGTGTGGGCGCCGTGGGACGAGCCGGCGCAGGCGGCGGTGAACGTGCTGCAGGCGGCCGGCATCGACGCCTTCGTCACCGGCATCGACGGCCATCCGCCGGCGGTCGAGGCGGTCTGCGACCCGGACAGCCTGTTCGCGGCGACCGTCGGTCAGCCCTTCGAGGCGATGGGCGCGCAGACCGGCGAATGGATCCATCAGATCGTCGTCGAGGGGACCGATCCGGCTGACATCTTCAGCACGCATACGGTCTTCATGTCGGCGCCGCTGATCACCAAGAAGGACTGCCCGCAGTAATGTCCGGCGCGGCCGGCGCGGGGGGCTCGCTCTCCCTGCGCCGGCCGTGTCTTGCCGTTCCGCCCTTTGCCGCAGCACCCGACTGACGCCCCGATGTCCGCCGCTCTTGAAGAGGTGACGCTCGATTACCCCGGCACGCGCGCCCTCGACCGCGTCAGCGTGGTCTTCCGGCCGGGCGAGGTGCATGGGCTGATCGGCGAGAACGGCGCCGGCAAGTCCTCGCTCGTCGGGATCCTCGGCGGCAGCCGCCAGCCCAGCGCTGGCCGGATCCTCCTCGACGGGGCACGCACGGTTTTCCACGGACCGCGCGACGCGCTGCGGCAGGGCATCGCCCATGTCTCGCAGGAAGGCAGCCTGGTGCCGCACCTCTCCGGCGCCGAAAACATCCTGCTGGGTGCAGAGCCGCGTCGCCTGGGTGTCGTCGTCGATCGCCGGGCACTGGTGCGTCAGGCCGAGGCGCTGATGCGCCGCTGGTTCCCGGAGGTCCGGATCGACCTTTCCCGCCCGGTCGAGACGCTGCCCTATGCCGACCAGAAGCTGATCGAGATCGTGCGCGGGCTGCGCGGCGCCGCGCGGCTCCTGATCCTCGACGAGCCGACGGCCAGCCTGCCTGCCCGCGAGAAGGAGGCGCTGTGGCGGATCATCCGCGGGCTGCCGGCGCAGGGCGTCGGCATCGTGCTGATCAGCCATTTCCTGTCGGAGGTGCTAGCGCTTTCGGACCGGATCACCGTGCTGCGCGACGGTCGCCGCGTGGCAACGCTGGCCGCCGGTGAGGCGGACGAATCCCGGCTCGTCTCACTGATGCTCGCCCCCGGCAAGGATGCCGCATCCGCGGTGCGGTCGCGCGAGCAGGCAAAGGCGGGCGCGGAGCCGCTGCTCGCGCTCGAGGGCTGGACGGGCGAGGGATTCACGGTCCCCGAATTCACGCTGCGCCCGGGCGAGATCGTCGGGCTGATCGGCCTGACCCAGGCCGGTCACTTCGAGTTCGCCCGCTCGCTCTACGACCCGCGGCTGCGCAGCGGCGGTACCATGACGCTCGGCGGCCGGCCGGTGACGGCCTCGACCCCCGGAGGGATGCGGCGGCTCGGTGTCGCGCTCGTCCCTGATCATCGCATGGTCAATGCGCTGGTGTCCGGCTGGTCCGTCCGCGAGAATCTGTCGATGGCACATGTCGCGGCGGCGACGGTGCCGGGTACCCCGGTCCTGCGGCGCGGCGCCGAGCGAGCCGAGGCGCGTGCGGTGATGCGCCGGCTCGCGGTGAAGGCGCAGTCGCCCGACCAGCCGGTCGACGAGCTGTCGGGCGGCAACAAGCAGAAGGTCTCGATCGGCAAGTGGCTCTACGGTACGGGCGATGAAGCCGGGCGCTACCGGGTGCTCGTCTTCATCGAGCCGACGGAGGGGGTCGATGTCGGCGCCAAGGCGGAGATCCATCGCATCATCGCCGGCCTTGCCGCCGCCGGCAGCGCCGTCGTCGTGGCCTCGTCCGACCTGCACGAGGTCGCGACGCTGGCCGATCGCATCATTCCCTTCGTCCGCGGCCGCGCGGGAGAGGAGCTGGCATGGCCGAACGTATCGGAACAGGATTTCGTGACGGCGATGGCGGGGGCGGCATGAGCCCGCCCGCGGACCAGCCCGTCGCGCCGGAGGCGGCGTTCCAGCCGCGCGGCCGCTTCGTGCAGCGCTATGCGACACTGGTCGTGCTCGCGCTGATCTTCATCGGCTTCTCCGTCGGCGTCGACCGGTTCCTCACACCGTTCAACCTGTTCAACATCCTGCAGCAGATCTCGATGCTGACGATCGTCGGCATCGGGCTGACCTTCGGTTTCGCGGCGCGGGAGATGGACCTGTCGGTCGGCTTTATGGCCGGGCTCGCCGGGCTGCTCGTACCGCTATTGCTGATCGCCGGCTGGCCGATCCCGCTCGCCATCCTCGCGGGCCTCGCCGCCGGGCTCGCAGTCGGCGCCTTCAACGCCGCGATCGTCACCCTGGTCGGCGTCCCTTCGCTGATCGCGACGCTCGCCACCGGCTCTATCCTGTTCGGAATCAATTTCCTGATGTCGGGCGGGCGGGCGATCTATGGTGGGCTGCCGTCCACCTATCTCTGGCTCGGCCAGGGCAAGATCGCTGAGATCCCGGTGGTCGCCATCATCATGCTGGCGGTGGTCGCCATCGCCTGGTTCGTGATGGAGCGCACGGTCTTCGGCCGCTACCTCTACGCGGTCGGCGGCAATCCCAAGGCGGCCGAGCTGTCCGGTATCAGCCCGCGCAACTACCGTGCCGCCGGCCTCGTCGTCAGCGCGCTCTTCGCCGCGCTCGCCGGCACGCTGCTCGCCGCCCGGCTCGGCTCGGGCCAGCCCAATGCCGGCGAGAACTACCTGCTCGACGGGCTGGCTACCGTCTTTATCGGCATGACGATGCTCAGGCCGGGCACGGCGGCGGTCGTCAGCACCTTCTTCGGCGCGCTGTTCATCGGCATCGTCAATAACGGGCTGAACCTGATGGGGCTCGACACCTACGTCCAGAGCATCGTCAAGGGCCTGATCATCGTTGTCGCCGTCTCCGTCGTCTCGCGCACCACGACGTTGAGGATCCTGTGACCGCCCCTCTTCCCACCGCCTTCATCACCGGTGTCGGCCCGGACAACATCGGCCTCGCCGCGGCGCGAGCGCTCGCCGCCCGGGGCCACGCCCTCATCGTCGCCGATCTCGCCGGCGTCTCCGATGCGTTGGTGGCGACCCTCAAGGCGGCCGGCGCGCCCACGGTGCGTGCCCTGCCGCTCGACGTCACCGATACCGCCGCGGTCACGGCGACGACCGCAAGGCTGTTCGACGAGACGCCGGATCTCGGCATCCTCGTCAACAGCGCCGGGATCGCACGACCGACCAAGCCTCTGGCGATCACGCCGGAGGAGTTCGACCTGGTCTTCGCCGTCAATCTGCGCGGCACCTTCTTCTGCTGCCAGGCCTTCATCGAGCGGCTGATCGCGGCAGGGCGTGGCGGCGCGATCGTCAATCTCGCCTCGATGGCCGGCAAGACGGGGGGCAAGCATAACGGGCTGCATTACGCGGCCTCAAAAGCCGGGATCATCTCGATCACCAAGGGTTTCGCCCGTGCCTTCGGGCCGCATGGCATCCGCGTCAACGCCGTCGCCCCCGGCATCATCGACACCGAGATGAGCCGCAAGGTACCGGGCAGCGACGATCAGGCCCGTGCGGCGCCACTCGGCCGCTGGGGCACGGCGGACGAGGTGGGCAGTGTGGTGGCCTTTCTCTGTGGCCCGGACTCGGCCTACATGACCGGCGCCGTGGTCGATGTGAATGGCGGGATCCTCTGAGGGCACGATGGGGTTTGTGATCGGTATCGATGGCGGGACGGAGAGCCTGCGGGCCTTCGTGTTCGCGCTCGACGGCACGCTGCGCGGCAGCGCCGCCGCCGCCTACGAGACGCGCTTTCCCGCCCCGGGCCGGGCGGAGCAGGATCCGGAGGTGTGGTGGCGGGCGATCGGCGAGGCGGTGCAGGGCGCACTCGCTGCCTCCGACGTCGCCGCCACCGAGATCGACGCGCTGTGCTGCGACACCACCTCCTGCACCGTCGTCGCGCTGGACAGGGCGGGCCGGCCGCTGCGCCCGGCGCTGCTGTGGATGGATGTCCGGGCGGCGGCGGAGGCCGAGGCCGTCCTGGCGACCGGTGATCCGGCCCTCGACCTCAACGGCGCGGGGCGCGGCCCCGTCTCGGCGGAATGGATGATCCCGAAGGCGCTGTGGCTCGCCCGCCACGAGCCGGAGATCTTTGAGGCCGCCGCCACCATCTGCGAGTACCAGGACTTCCTGACGCTCCGGCTGACGGGCCGGCGCGCCGCCAGCCTCGACAACCTCGCGATGCGCTGGCACTGGCGCAATCGCAAGGGCGGGCGGCCCGACACCCTCCTGGCGGCGCTCGGCCTCGGGGCTCTGGCCGAGAAATGGCCGAAGGAGGTGGTCGCGCCGGGCGAGGCGATCGGTCCTCTCACCCGCGAGGCGGCTGCTCATCTCGGCCTGCCACCGGGCATCCCGGTGGTGCAGGGCGGGGCCGACGCCTTCATCGGCATGATCGGTCTCGGCGTCGCCAGACCCGGCCAGCTCGCGCTCATCACCGGCTCCTCGCATCTCCAGCTCGCCGTCACCGAACGCGACGAGGGCGCGCCCGGCCTCTGGGGCGCCTATGCCGATGCCGTCTATCCGGGGCGGTCGGTACTGGAGGGCGGGCAGACCTCGACGGGGTCGATCGTCGCCTGGCTGAGGCGGATCGCGGGCGGGACGACCGATCTCGCGGCGCTCAATGCCGAGGCCGCCGCCCTGCCGCCCGGTGCGGAGGGGCTGCTCGCGCTCGATCACTTCCAGGGCAACCGGACGCCCCACACCGATCCGCTGTCCCGCGGCGCGTTCGTCGGGCTGACGCTCGGCCATGGCCCCGCGCATCTCTACCGCGCGGTGATCGAGGGCATCTGCTTCGGTACCCGCGCCATTCTCGACACGATGCGCGCGGCGGGGCTCGGCATCGACTCCATCACCGTCGCAGGCGGCGCCACGCGCTCGCCGCTCTGGCTGCAGATCCATGCCGACACCGCCGGCGTGCCGCTGACCCTGCCGCGCTGCCCTGATGCGCCGGGTCTCGGCTCGGCGATTCTCGCCGCGGTCGGCGCCGGGCACTTTGCCACGATCGATGAGGGGATCGAGGCGATGGTCGCCGTCGACCGGGTGATCGAGCCCGATCCCGCCCGCGCGGCGATCTATGACGGGCTCTATGAGCGCTATGCCCGCCTCTACCCGGCGCTGAAGCCGCTCCGCGCCCCCCTTTCCAGTTGAGATCCGCGAGATGGACCAGCCGAACCTGCAGAATGACCGCCTGCCTGCGCTCTACCGCACGATGCGGCGGATCCGCTCCTTCGAGGAGCGTGTCGGCGAGCTCTTCGTCCGCGGTGAGAGCGCCGGTTCGATGCTGCATCTCTCGATCGGCGAGGAGGGGGCGGCCGCCGGCGTCTGCGATGCAATGCGGCCGGAGGACAGCTTCACCACGCACCATCGCGGCCATGGCATCTTCCTCGCCCGTGGCGCCGATCCCGACCGGATGATGGCGGAGATCGCCGGCAAGCAGATGGGCTATTGCGGCGGCAAGGGCGGATCGATGCACATCGCCGACATGGCGCTCGGCCATCTCGGCGCGAATGCCATCGTCGGCGGCGGCATCCCGCATGTCGTGGGGGCCGGGCTGAGCTATCGCCGTCTCGGCCGCGATGCCGTCTCCGTCGGCTTCTTTGGCGACGGGGCGATGCAGCAGGGCATCCTCTACGAGAGCATGAACATGGCGGCCTTGTGGGGGCTGCCGGTCGTCTTCGTCTGCGTCAACAACCAGTACGGGATGGGCACGCGCATCGACCAGGCGTCGAAGTCGCTCGCCTTCGACGAGCGGGCGCGGAGCTTCGGGCTCGAGGCGGCGATGGTCGATGGCGAGGATGTCGAGGCGGTGCGCGACGCGGCCGCAGCGCTAATCGACAAGGCCCGCGCCGGCCGGCCGGGTTTCCTGGCCGTCTCCTGCTATCGCTTCTACGGCCATGCGCGGATGGACAAGAGCCCCTACCGCTCGGAGGCGGAGGAGGCGGAAGGCCGGCAGCGTGACCCGGTGCTCCGCGCCCGGCGTCTGCTCGTGGAGCGCGGTTCGGCGAGCGAGGGCGAGCTCGACACGCTCGATGCCTCGATCGCCGCCGAGATGGACCGGGCGATCGACGCCGCCATCGCCGCCGCGCCGCCGGAGACCGATGCCATGTTCCGTGACGTCTACGCCGACGGAGAGCCGGCCCCCGAGCCGCAGCGTGTCCGCCTCGCCCGCATTTTCGCCGAAGCCTGAAGCCGATGTCCGACAGCAAGGCCGCGACGGCCACGACCGAGATCACCTATCGCGACGCGCTGCGCCGCGCCCTCGATGATGCGATGGCCGCCGACCCGGCGGTCGTGGTGATGGGCGAGGAGGTGGGCCGCTATGGCGGCGCCTACGGCGTCACCAAGGGGCTGATGGAACGCTACGGCGCCGAGCGGCTGATCGACACGCCGATCTCCGAGGCTGGCATCGTCGGCGTCGCGGTCGGCGCCGCGATGACCGGCCTGCGCCCCGTCGCCGAGCTCATGTATGTCGACTTCCTCGGGCTCGTGATGGACCAGCTCGCCAACCAGGCGGCGAAGATCCGGGCCATGTTCGGCGGGCAGATCGGCGTGCCGATGGTGCTGCGCACCCAGGGCGGCACCGGCAGGTCGGCCGGCGCGCAGCATTCGCAGAGCCTCGAAGCCTGGGTGATGCACACGCCCGGGCTGCGTCTGGCGATGCCGGCCACCGCCGAGGACGCCTATCACCTGCTCCGCCACAGTCTGACGCTGCCCGACCCCGTCGTCTTCATCGAGCACAAGGCGCTCTACGCCCGCACCATGACGGCCGACCTGTCGCGTCCGGCGGCGCCCTGGGGCAAGGCGCTGGTGCGGCGCGAGGGGCGGGATCTGACGATCGTCACCTATTCCCGCATGGTGCATTTCGCACTCGAGGCCGCGGAGACGCTGGCGGGCGAGGGGGCGGATGTCGGCGTCATCGATCTGCGCACGCTCAACCCGCTCGACATGGAGACGGTGGTGGCGGCGGTGAACCGTACCGGCCGCTGCATGGTGGTCAGCGAGGGCTGCCTGACCGGCGGCGTTGCCTCCGAGATCGCGGCGCGGGTGCAGGAGGAGTGTTTCGATTTCCTGGAGGAACCGGTCACCCGCGTTGCCGGCGAGGATGTTCCGATCCCGGTCGCCCCGGCGCTGGAGGCGGGGAGCATCCCGTCGCCCACCTCGATCGCGGAGGCGGCGCGGCTGATGCTGCGGCGGGCGCGCCGATGACGGTTCAGCTGCTGACCCTGCCGCGCCTCGGCGAGACAATGGAGCAGGGGCGCATCACCGGCTGGCTGAAGAAGCCGGGCGATGCCTTCCGACGTGGCGAGACGCTGCTCGAGATCGAGACGGACAAGACCGTCGTCGAACTCCCGGCGCTGGTCGACGGAACGCTGGTCGAGATCCTCGCCGAGGCCGGCGCGGAAGTCTCGGTCGGCCTGCCGATCGCCCGTGTCGATGCGGCGCCCGGGGCCCTCGGTCCGGAGCCGGAAGCCGAACCGCCGGGAAGGGTAGAGCCGGCGGTGGCATCCGAGGAGCCGATGGAGGCCGTGCCGCCGCCCGCGGCCACGGGTGCGGTGCCGTCCCAGGGCGAGCGCGTGAGGGCGTCGCCGCTCGCCAGGCGGTTGGCCCGCGCGGCGGGGCTCGATCTCGCCGCCATCCCCGGCGGTGGCCGGCGCGGTCGCGTCACCGGCGACGATGTCCGCCGAGCGGCCGCGGCATCGGCCGCCGCCCCGGGCACCGGGGTGGCCGAGGGGCGCATCCCCTTCGCCGGCGGCTCGCTGGCGCTGAGGAGCTGGCCGGTGGCGGGTTCCGCCCGCGGCAGCATCCTTCTCGTCCACGGTTTCGGTGGCGACGCCGCCGGCTGGGCCGGCCTCGCCGCGGGGCTCGCCCGCTCCGGCTGGCGGGTCGCGGCGCTCGACCTGCCGAGTCATGGGGCGACCGATGTCGAGGCGGTGACGGTCGAGGATCTCACCCTTGCCGTCCTCGCCGCGCTCGACCGGCAGCCGGACGGATGCGTCCTCATCGGCCATTCGATCGGCGCCGTCGCGGCGGCCGAGGCGGCGGCCCGCGCCGCACCGGGCCGCGTCGCACGGCTCGTCCTGCTGGCGCCGGCGGGGATGGGAACGGTGATGGAGGGCGGCTTCGTCGATGCCTGGGCGCATGCCCGCACCCGCGCCGGGCTCCGCCACGCGCTGCGCCTCCTGTCGCCGACACCGCCGGCCTATTCCGATGCCCAGCTCGATGCGCTGCTCGCGGGTATCCGTGCCCATCCGGGCCTTCCGGCACTCGCCGAGGCGATCGTGCACCATGGGCGCCAGCAGGTCGACATCGTGACGCCGCTCACCGGGCTCGACCTCCCGGTCTCGGCGATCATCGGGCTCGAGGACCGGATCGTGCCCTGGACCCAGGTCGCGGCGCTGCCAGCCCGGGTCGCGGTGCATCTGGTCGCCGGTGCGGGTCACATGCCGCATTGGGACCGGCCGGACCTCGTGCGCACCCTGATCGGCTGAGCGTATCCCGGACCGGTCGGCGGCCGTGCCGTCAGATGGCCGCCCAGCGGCCGTCGATCTTCTCGAAGGCGGTCACGGCCGTCGTCTCGAAGCTCCGGCCGGTCCATTGCCGGACATGCAGATGCAGCCGGCGACCTTCGAGCGTGATGCGGTTGTAGGCGTTCGGCTCGTCACGCAGCCGGGTCGAGGTTGCGGTCGACGCCTGGGCCACCAGGACCGGCCGGCGGACCCGCCGGTGATGCAGCGTCACGTCGCCGGAGAAGGCGCGATGCAGGTGGCCGGTGAGGATCAGGTCCACGCCGCAGGTGGCGAAGTAGCGCAGCGCCGCCTCCGCCCGCCCGACGATCCGCATGCCGGGCCGGTCGACCGGCGGCAGGAAGGGGTGGTGGGCGACGACGATCTTCAGCATGTCGCGGGGCAGTGACCGCAGCCGCTGTCCGGCCTTCAGGATCTGCGAGCGCCCGATCGAGCCGTGCGACCAGTTCCAGTGCGCGACCAGCGTACGCGCGGTGTTGACGCCGGCCAGCGCGATGCCGTCGGCCAGCAGCAGCGGATCGGTATCCGGCGTGATGTAGTGCTTGTAGCGGGCGAAGGGCGCGGTAAAGCGGCGCAGCAGATTGTGGCGCGGGATGTCGTGATTGCCCGGCACCACGATGTGCGGTGCCGGCAGCCGGTCCAGGAAGGCCCGCGCCGCTTCGAACTCGCCGCGGCGCGCATCCTGCGTCAGGTCACCGCTGACGGCGACGACGGTCGGCTGCAGCGTCGCGAGATCCTCGAGCAGGGCCTCGACGATCACGGCATCGGTCCGGCCGAAATGCAGGTCGGAGATGTGGGCGATCGTGCCGCCGACCGGCAGGCCGCCAGCATCGGTCAGAGTGGGTCCCGATCGGGGGCGACGGGTGGCCGCGTTCACGCCGCCTGGTCCGTCTGCGGCCGTTCGGCCGTTGCCGGGGCCAGGATCTCGAGAGCGGCCGGGCGCATCCGGAAACGCAGCGGCGTCGCCAGCAGCCGGTTCTCGCCGTCGATCGCTACCCAAAGCCGCTTCCGACGGGTCCTCACATCGAGCCGCGTCGTCACCATCGTCTCCATCGCCCGGTCGGTCTGCCAGGAGCCGACCACAACCCGGAAGAGCTGGCGCCACAGATCGGCGCGGCGCCGTGCCCGCGTGACATAGACGCCGAGGCGCCCGGTGTCGAGGCGGCTGCGCGCGTGCAGCGCGCCGAACCCGCTGTCGAGTGGGTTGTTCGTCACCGCGATCGCGCGCGCCTTCACCCGCCGCGCGCGCCCGTCGGCGCGCAGCAGCACCCGCAGGCGTGACGGGCGGTCGAAGGCGCGCAGGAAGACACGCGCGAGCGTCAGCCATTTGCCGAGCCCGGGCACGCGCCGCAGCCGCTCGCGCTGGGTCACCATCACCGGCCCGATCCCGATCAGCGCGCTGTTGAGGAAGAGCTCGCCATTGACGGTGGCGACGTCGATGCGCCGCCGCTCTCCCGTCATGATCGCCGGCACCGCCTGTTCGGGAACCAGCGGAATGCCGAGATCACGGGCCAGCACATTGGCGGTGCCGAGCGGGATGAGGCCGAGCAACGTACCGTGGCGCATCGCGCAGTCGACCGCAGCGAGCACCGTGCCGTCGCCGCCACCGACCACCATCAGGTCGTATCCGCTTCTCGCCGCCGCCTCCAGCGCCGGCAGGATGGCAGCACCGGACGCGACGACGATTTCCGCCTCCACCGGTCCGGCCGCGGAGGCCGCCACCGCGAACAGCGGCTCGAACCGCGCCGTGATCGCCTCGGGCGGCATGCCGACCAGGGCGCCCGACGCCGCGTTGATGACGGCGACGATCCTCATTGGACATGAGATGCGCCCGACCGGGGCGGGCGCAAGGGTCACCGGTTCGATCGGCGGCATTCAAGGGGTCCGATCGGGGTCGCCGGCATGGCGTCGCGCATGGGTGGTTCGCCGCAACCGGTGCTGGCGGGGCGGCAGGCCGCGCGGGCATCCTGTCGCGACCATTCACACCCCGGACCTGACGCATGTTCCCGATGCGCGCCCTCGTGGTGCTCGCCTTCGCCTATTTCGTGATGGGCACCGCGTCCTTCTCG
This sequence comes from uncultured Mycobacteriaceae bacterium, assembly GCA_964406375.1. Lineage (GTDB taxonomy): Bacteria > Pseudomonadota > Alphaproteobacteria > DSM-16000 > Inquilinaceae > CAYORM01. Next base: position 13,366 of record CAYORM010000012.1, read on the forward strand.
ATCATCGGGCTGGTGCCCGGCTTGTCGCGCGACCTCGGCGTCTCGGCGGCGGCGGTGGCGACGCTGGTCACCGTCTATGCCCTGGTCTTCGCCTTCGCCGCGCCGTTGTCGCAGATTCTGTTCGGCAACCGGCCGCGACTGCGCATCCTGCAGACGGGGCTCGGTCTCACGGCGATCGGGATGGCCGCTGGCGCGCTGGCGCCCGACCATGCGACGCTGACCGCTTCCCGCGTCGTGCTGGCGCTGGGCGGGGCGATGGTCGGTCCGACCGCCTCCGCGATCGCCACGGGCATCGCCGCCCCGGCGCAGCGGGGCCGGGCGCTGGCCATCGTCTTCGGCGGCATGTCGGTCGCGACGGTGCTGGGGGTGCCGCTCTCGGCCTTGGCCGGTGACCTCGTCGGCTGGCGCTGGGTGTTCGGGCTGCTCGCCCTCGTCGCCGCGCTGACGCTCGGCGGCGTCGGCCTCTCGGTACGCGACGGCGGGACCGGCGGTGCGCTCCGCCTGCGCGATCTCGGCGCGATCGCCGCGGCGGCACCCAAGGGGCTCGCCTTCGCCACCACCTTCGTGCAGATGGCCGCGCAGTTCGTGACCTATACGCTGATCGGTCCCTATCTCGTCGAGACCGTCGGCATCGGTGGCGACGCCGTGCCGGCGATGCTGATGGTGTTCGGGGTCGGCGGGGTGCTCGGAAACATCCTTGCGGGGCCCGCAACCGACCGCTTCGGTGCGGTGCCGACGATCACCGCCAGCCTTCTGGGCATCGGCGGCGCCTTCGCGCTCCTCGCGCTGTTGCCGGGGCTCGCTTGGCTGGGGATCGCCGCCTTCGTCGTCTGGTCGGTCTGCGGCTTCCTCTTCCAGACACCCCAGCAGAAGCGCATCGCCGAGCTCGATCCAGAGCGGCGCGGGCTGATGCTCGCGCTGAATGCCGCCAGCCTCTATCTCGGGGTCTCTGCCGGCTCGGCGATCGGTTCGGCCGTCTATGCGGCGAGCGGGCCGGCCTTGCTGCCCCTGGCCTCGCTCGCCGCGTTGCTTCTTGCCGCCGGCCTTTTCGCCCTGTCGGTCAGGGCCGCGCGGGCCTGACGGTTCAGGCGGCCTCGTCCTGCCGTTCGACTTCGGGCGGCCGCCAGCGCAGCACGGGTCGGCGCGCCGCCGTCGTCTCATCGAGGCGCCGGCGCGGCGCATGGCGCGGGGCCGCCGCGAAATGCGCGGCATCACCCTCGCGGGCACGCGCCGCCAACCCCCGGACCACCTCGATGAAGCTGTCCAGCGTCGCCTTCGTCTCCGACTCGGTCGGCTCGACCAGCAGCGCCCCATGCACGACCAGGGGGAAGTAGACGGTCGGCGGATGGAAGCCCTCGTCGATCAGCGCCTTGGCGAAATCGAGCGTCGAGACGCCGGTCCCCTCGAGGAAGCCGTCATCGAACAGCGCCTCATGCATGCAGCCGCCGGGGAAGGCGGGGGACAGCACGTCACGCAGCCGCGCCAGGAGGTAGTTGGCATTGAGCACCGCATCGCTCGATGCCTGCCAGAGCCCGTCGGCGCCGTGGCTGAGGATGAAGGCAAGCGCACGAACGAACATTCCCATCTGGCCATGGAAGGCCTTGAGGCGACCGAAGCTCCCCTCCGGCGCGCCGGGATCGCCCGGATGCTCGGCAAGCTCCAGCCCGTCCGGGCCGCGCGTCACGGTCGCAACGGGGGCATAGGGCGCCAGCGCCGCCGACAGCACCACCGGACCCGAACCCGGACCGCCGCCGCCATGCGGCGTCGAGAAGGTCTTGTGCAGGTTGATGTGCATCGCGTCGATGCCAAGATCACCCGGCCGCACCCGCCCGACGATCGCGTTGAAGTTCGCGCCGTCACAGTAGAAATAGGCGCCCGCGGCATGCACCGCCTCGGCGATCGTCACGATGTCCCGTTCGAACAGCCCGCAGGTGTTCGGGTTGGTCAGCATGATCGCCGCGACGTCCGAGGCGGAGGCGAGCTTGGCGCGGATTGCCGCGAGATCGACGCGGCCATCCGCAGTCGCCGGCACGGGGTCGACGGTGAAGCCGAGCGCTGCCGCCGTCGCCGGGTTGGTACCATGGGCGCTCTCCGGCACCAGAACGCGGCGGCGACCGGTCTCGCCGCGCGCCTCGAGCGCGGCGCGGATGGCCATCATCCCGCACATCTCGCCATGCGCCCCCGCGGCCGGCGACAGGGCGACCGCTGCCATTCCGGTCAGCTCGATCAGCCAGTGCGCCAGCTCGTCCATCAGTGCGAGGGCGCCCTGCACCGTGGAGACCGGCTGCAGCGGGTGAACATCGGCAAAGCCCGGCAGCCGCGCCATCCGCTCATTGAGCCGCGGATTGTGCTTCATCGTGCACGAGCCGAGCGGGTACATCGCGGCGTCGATCGCCATGTTTCGCCGTGAGAGCCGGGTGTAGTGACGCATCACCGTCGGCTCGGCGAGCCCGGGCAGCCCGATCGGGCCGCGCGGGGCAAGGCCGCCCAGCCGCAGCTCCGTCTCCGGCGGTTCCGGCAGGTCGACACCACAGATGCCCGGCGTGTCGAGCTCGAAGATCAGCGGCTCCTCGATGTCGAGCGCGCGGTTGCCGGAAAGGGTTTCGGTGTCAGGCATGGGCGATCTCCCGGGCGAGGCCCGCGCACAGGGCGTCGATATCGTCCGCGGTCGTGGTCTCGGTGGCGGCGACGATCAGCAGCCGGTCGATCTCCGGACCGCCCTGCGGACCGAAAAGCCGCGTCGCCGGGACGCCGGCGAGGATCCGGCTGTCGGCCAGCCGGTCGACGACGGGCGCGGCCGGCACTGGCAGGCGAATGGTCAGCTCATTGAAGAAGGCATCGGTGACGAGCGTCACGCCCGGCAGGGCGGCGAGACGATCGGCAAGCTGCACGGCCATCGCGTGGTTGAGCCGCGCCAGCCGTCCGAAGCCGGCCTCGCCGAGCAGCGTGAGGTGGATCGTGAAGGCCAGGGCGCACAGCCCGCTATTGGTGCAGATGTTGCTCGTCGCCTTCTCGCGCCGGATGTGCTGCTCGCGGGTCGACAGGGTCAGGACGAAGCCGCGGCGGCCCTCGGCATCGACAGTTTGGCCGCAGAGTCGGCCGGGCATCTGGCGCAGGAAGCGCTCGCGCGTGGCGAACAGGCCGACATAGGGGCCGCCGAAGGAGAGCGCATTGCCGAGCGACTGCCCCTCACAGACCACGATGTCGGCGCCCATCTCGCCCGGTGGCGGCAGAAGGCCGAGCGAGACCACCTCCGTCACCACGGCGACCAGGAGTGCCCCCTTGGCATGGCAGGCCTCGGCCAGGGCGGAAAGATCGCGGACGCGGCCGAAGACATCGGGGGTCTGAACGACGACGCAGGCGGTGTCGTCGCCGATCGCCGCGGCGAGATCCTCCGTCCCCGCGGGGTCGGCCGGGCGGGCATCGACGGCGAAGCCGTTATACCGGCCCATCGTCGCGGTGACGTCGCGGTAATGCGGATGCAGCCCGCCGGACAGGATGGCACGGCTGCGGCGCGTCACCCGGTTGGCCATGACGACCGCCTCGGCACAGGCGGTCGAGCCATCATACATGGAGGCGTTGGCCACCTCCATGCCGGTCAGCAGCGCCACCTGCGTCTGGAATTCGAAGAGGTAGTGCAGCGTCCCCTGCGAGACCTCGGGCTGATAGGGCGTGTAGCTGGTCAGGAACTCGCCGCGCTGGATCAGATGATCGACCAGCGCCGGCACGTGGTGGCGATAGGCGCCGGCGCCACAGAAGAACGGCACGTCGCCGGCCACAACGTTGCGGGCGGCAAGGCGCTTGAGATGCCGCTCGACCTCGATCTCGCTCTTGTGGCCCGGCAGCGTGTCGATCGGGCCGGGCAGGCGCGCCGTCGCGGGTACATCCTCGAACAGCGCGTCGACCCCCGGGACACCGATCGCCTCGAGCATCGCCGCCCGGTCGGCGTCGGAATGGGGCAGATACCGCATCCGTCGGCCTCACAGGCTCGCGACATAGGCGTCGTAGGCCGCCTGATCCATCAACGCCTCGGCCGCCGCCGGATCGGCGAGCCGCATCCGCAGGAACCAGCCCTCGCCGGTCGGGTTCGAGTTGACGAGCGCCGGCTCGTCGGCGAGTCGGCCGTTGACCTCGGTCACCGAGCCCGCGACGGGGGCGTAGACCTCACTTGCCGCCTTGACCGATTCCACGACCGCCGCCTGCTGGCCAGCCTCCAGCACGGTGCCGACCTCGGGCAGCTCGACATAGACGACGTCGCCGAGCTGCTCCTGCGCGTAGGCGGTGATCCCGATCGTGCCGACATCGCCTTCGACGACGATCCATTCATGGTCCTTGGTGAAACGCAGCGTGGTCATAGGGACATCACCCCCGGTGATAGGAATGCGGGACGAAGGGCATGGCGGCCACGGTGGCGGGTTGCGGCCGATCGCGGACGAGCAGCGCCACCGGCGTGCCGGCAGCGGCGTGCGCACTCTCGACATAGCCCATGGCGATCGGGGCACCGACGCTGGGGCCGAAGCCGCCGGAGGTGACGCGGCCGATCGGCCGCCCCTCGGGATCGGTGATGACGGTGCCCTCGCGGGCGGGGGCGCGCCCCTCGGGTCGCAGCCCGACACGCCGCCGCGAGGGGCCGCGGGCCAGCGTCTCAAGGATGGGGACGGCGCCGGGGAAGCCGCCCTCGGCGCGCCGGCGTCGGCTGATCGTCCAGGCGAGGCCCGCCTCGATGGGATTGGTGGTTTCGTCGATGTCGTGGCCATACAGGCAGAGACCGGCCTCGAGCCGCAGGGAGTCCCGTGCGCCAAGGCCGATCGGCTCGACCTCAGGCTCTGCGGCGAGGGTGGCGGCGATCCGCTCGGCATCCTCGGCCGGGATCGAGATCTCGAACCCGTCCTCGCCGGTATAGCCGGAGCGGGCGATCCAGGCCTCGGCACGGTCGAGGGCGAAGGTGCCCGCCTGCATGAAGGCGAGCTGGTCGACGCCGAAGGCATGGCGCCCGAGCACCGCGGCCGCCTTCGGCCCCTGCAGCGCCAGCAGCGCCCGCCCGGGCAGCGGGGTGAGCGTCGCCCTGCCGTCGAGTGCCGCCTCGATATGGGCGTAGTCGACCGCCGCCCGCCCGGCATTGACGACCAGCGACAGCCGGTTCGCGTCCGGCAGCCGCGTGACCATGAGGTCGTCGAGGATGCCGCCCGCCTCGCCGGTCAGCAGCGTGTAACGGATCTGCCGCGGCGGGAGGCTCACCAGATCGCCGGGCACGAGCGTCTCGAACAGCGCGGCGGCGTCGACCCCGGCCGGTGCCTCGATCAGCGCCTGGCCCATATGGCTGACATCGAACAGCCCGGCGGAGGTGCGGGTGTGGAGATGTTCCTTCAGGATGCCGGCCGGATACTGGACCGGCATCTCCCAGCCGGCGAAGGGCACCATGCGGGCGCCGCGATCGCGGTGGAAGGCGTAGAGCGGTGTGCGCGACAGGGTTTCGGTCACAATGGTCCTCGCGACGTCAGGGTCGGGCACACGGGTAGCCCCGCGGCTCCGCCCCCTCTGTCTTGGACCTGAGAGAATCACCGTCCTGCGGTTGCCCGCCGGCGCGGCTTACCCCATCGGTGGGGCGGCCCGCCTTCCGGCGAACGGCCCGCTTTCCAGAGACGCCTTCCCCTGCGGTCCTTCTGCCTGAGAGTTTCCGGGGCGTTGCTCCTTCGGCGCCCGGTCGGCCGCCCGACCGGATCTCTCCCGCAGGGGTCGTCGGCTGTGAAGAAAGGTTCGCCCGCCCCGGCGGCCCTGTCAATCGCAACGGTGCCGAACGCAGCAGTTGGGGCGGCGTCTCCTATCCGCCGCTGGCCGAACCATATAAGGTCCGCCGCGCGATGGATGGAGCCATGCCCGAACCGATCAAACCCGAGCTCAAGGTGCTCATGGCGGCGCCGCGCGGCTTTTGCGCCGGCGTCGACCGGGCGATCCAGATCGTCGAACGGGCGATCGAGCGGTTCGGAGCGCCGGTCTATGTCCGGCACGAGATCGTTCACAACCGCTATGTCGTCGAGACGCTCGAGGCGAAGGGGGCGGTGTTCGTCGAGGAGCTCGACGCCGTGCCCGACGACGCGCCGGTCGTCTTCTCCGCCCATGGCGTGCCGAAATCGGTGCCGGCCGAAGCCCGCCGCCGGGCGCTGACCTATCTCGACGCGACCTGCCCCTTGGTCAGCAAGGTGCATCGCGAAGCCGAGAACCACCACGCCCAGGGGCGCACCGTCGTGCTCATCGGGCATGCCGGCCATCCCGAGGTCATCGGGACGATGGGCCAATTGCCGCCCGGGGCTGTCGTCCTGGTCGAGACCGTCGCCGACGTGGCCGGGCTCGAGGTCCCGGATGCCTCACGCCTCGCCTATGTCACCCAGACGACCCTCTCCGTCGATGACACGGCGGCGATCATCGCCGCGCTGAAGGCGCGCTTTCCGGAGATCCTCGGGCCGGGCAAGCAGGACATCTGCTACGCCACGACCAACCGGCAGGAGGCGGTGAAGGCGATCGCGCCGCGTTGTGACGCGCTCCTCGTGATCGGCGCGCCGAACTCGTCGAACTCGGTGCGGCTCGTCGAGGTGGCGGCGCGGGCCGGCTGCGCCCGCGCCATGCTGGTGCAGCGGGCCGCCGATCTCGACTGGGAGCGACTGGCGGATGTGCGCGTGCTCGGCATCACGGCCGGGGCATCGGCCCCCGAAGTGCTGGTGACCGAGGTGCTGGATGCCTTGCGTACACGCTTCGCGCTGACGGTCGAGGACGATCCGCACGCTCGCGAATCGGTCGTCTTCCAGCTTCCCGGCGCGCTGAGGCGCGGCTGATGCCGCGCAAGCCGGACGGCAGGGGGGGCGGCGCCACGCTGCGCAGCCCGCGCGATCTCCTCGAGGCCGGGCTGGTGACGCCGGAGCGTGCCGCGGCGATCGAGGCTGTGGCGCGGCGTTACGCCGTCGCGGTGACGCCGGCGATGGCGGCGCTGATCGATCCAAATGACCCGCACGACCCGATCGCCCGGCAATTCGTGCCGGACCCGGCGGAGCTCGAGATCCTCCCAGAGGAGCGGGCCGATCCGATCGGCGATGCGGCACACAGCCCGCTGCCAGGGATCGTCCACCGCTATCCGGACCGGGTGCTGCTGAAGCTGCTGCACGCCTGCCCCGTCTATTGCCGCTTCTGCTTCCGGCGCGAGATGGTCGGACCGGGCGGGGAGGCGCTCAGCCCCGCCGATCTCGATGCCGCTATCGCCTATATCGCCGCACGACCCGGGATCTTCGAGGTGATCCTCACCGGCGGTGACCCCCTGATGCTGTCGCCGCGGCGGCTCGGCGAGGTGGCGCGGCGGCTTGATGCGATCGGTCATCTCGGCGTGCTGCGGCTGCACAGCCGGGTGCCGGTGGCGGCGCCCGAGCGGATGACCGATGCGCTCCTGGCCGCCTTTGATCTGCGTGACACCGCAGTCTGGCTGGCAGTGCATCTCGATCACCCGCGCGAATTGACCCCGGCTGCGCTCGATGCGCTCGACCGGGCGGCGCGGGCGGGCATCGCGCTGGTCTCCCAGACGGTGCTGCTGCGCGGTGTCAATGACGACCCTGCGGTGCTCGAGGCGCTGTTCCGCGCGCTGCTGCGGGCGCGGGTCAAACCCTATTACCTGCATCATGGAGACCTCGCCCCCGGCACCGCCGGCTTCCGCACCGGTATCGAGGACGGGCAGGCGATCATGCGGGCGCTGCGCGGCCGGCTCTCCGGTCTCGGCCAGCCCACCTATGTCCTCGACATCCCCGGCGGTCACGGCAAGGTGCCGATCGGGCCGTGCCATCTTGACGGATCGGACGCGAGCGGATGGTCTGTCACCGATCCGTGGGGGCGGCAACACCGCTACCCGCGCTGATCGGGTGCGCGCTGCTCCGCGAAGGAATCATGGCCGTCTACACCGAAGTGACCGACGAAGAGGCCTCCGCCTTCGTCGCGCAATACGATATCGGCGGCGTCGTTTCGCTGAAGGGGATCGCGGAAGGGGTCGAGAACAGCAACTACCTCCTCGTCACGACGACGGGCGAGTACATCCTGACCCTCTACGAGAAGCGGGTGGCGCTCGACGATCTGCCCTTCTTCCTCGGGTTAATGGAGCATCTCGCGGCGCGGGGGCTGCGGTGCCCACTGCCGATTCGCGGGCGTGACGGCGAAGCGCTGCGCCGGCTCGGCGGCCGTCCCGCGGCAATCGTCACCTTCCTCGACGGGCTTTGGCCGCGGCGGGTCTATCCCTGGCATTGCCAGCAGGTCGGGGAGGGGTTGGCGCACATGCATCGCGCCGGTGCCGACTTCGCGATCCGCCGCGAGAATGCGCTCGGACCGCGCGGCTGGCGCAGCCTCGCCGCCCAATGCGCCGACGGGGCCGACGAGGTGCATCCGGGGCTCGCCGACGGCATAGCCGAGGAGCTCGATTACCTCGCTTCCGCTTGGCCGGAGGGGGGGCTGCCGGAGGGGGTGATCCATGCCGACCTCTTCCCCGACAACGTCTTCTTCCTCGACCGGTCGCTGTCGGGCTTCATCGACTTCTACTTCGCCTGCAACGATCTGCTCGCCTACGACCTGTCGATCTGCCTCAACGCGTGGTGCTTCGAGCCGGACGGCGATTTCAACGTGACCAAGGCCCGCCTGTTGATCGACGGCTATCGGCGGGTCCGGCCGCTCGGCCATGCCGAGCTCGAGGCACTGCCGGTGCTCGCCCGCGGCAATGCGCTGCGCTTCCTGCTGACGCGCCTTTTCGACTGGCTGAACCATCCGGCTGGCGCCTTCGTGAAGCCGAAGGACCCGTTGGAGTACTGGGACAAGCTGCGCTTCCATCGCCGGGTGTCGTCGTTCACCGCCTACGGGATCGACGCGTGACGGGCGGGAAGAAGCCGCTCGTCGAGATCTTCACCGACGGTGCATGCAGCGGCAATCCGGGCCCGGGCGGCTGGGGCGCCCTGCTGCGCATGGGGGAGATCGAGCGTGAACTGTGGGGCGGCGAGGCCGCGACCACCAACAACCGCATGGAGCTGATGGCCGCGATCCGGGCGCTCGAGGCGATGAAGCGCCCGGTGCGGGCCGTCATCACCACCGACAGCCAGTATCTCCGCCAGGGCATCACCCAGTGGATCCATGGCTGGAAGCGCAATGGCTGGCGTACCGCCGACCGCAAACCGGTGAAGAACGTCGATCTCTGGCAGCGGCTCGATGCGGCGCTGGCAAGCCATGAGATCGAATGGCACTGGACCCGTGGCCATGCGGGCCATGCGGAGAACGAGCGGGTCGATGCCCTTGCCCGCCGCGGCATCGCCGAGATCCGCGAGGCGACGCGGCATCAGGCCGCCGCCCGGAAGGGCGACGGCCCGTCCTGAACCTCCGGCGTCCGCGCCTCAGAGCGCGGCGAGGACCGATTCGGCGCTCGACACCTCGTAGGCACCCGGCTTCTCGACGGCGAGCTGGGTCACCACCCCGTCCTTGACGACCATGGCGAAGCGCTGTGAGCGGGTGCCGAGCCCGTAGCCGGAGCCGTCGAATTCGAGGCCGAGGGCGCGGGTGAGGGCGGCGTTGCCGTCCGGCAGCATGAAGATCGCCTCGCCGGCGCCGGCCTTCTCGGCCCATGCCTTCATCACGAAGGGATCGTTGACCGCCATGCAGATCACCTGGTCGACGCCCTTGGCGGCCAGGGCCTCGCGGTTCTCGATGAAGCTCGGCAGGTGCTTGGCCGAACAGGTCGGCGTGAAGGCGCCCGGCACGGCAAACAGCACCACGGTCTTGCCGGCGAAGAGCTCGTCGGTCGAGGTCTCCGTCATGCCGTCCTTGCCCAGATATTTGAAGCTGACCGAGGGGATGCGGTCACCAACCTGGATCGTCATGGTCGTTTCCTGCTTGCGAAGGGCCCGCGAACGGGCATGGCGGGTGAAACGGCGATGGTGCCGTCAGGAGGTCGGGCCGCGCGCACGGTCGAGGGCATCGAGGACCGCCTCCTCCGTCAGCAGTTCCGGAAGGACGATGCCCTGAGGCGCCCCAGGCCCGTACACGGCATTGAACGGTATGCCGTAGCGGCCATTGGCGGCAAGCCAGTCGGCGATCGTTACATCCGGCCGCGTCCAGTCGGCGAGCATCGGCACCGTTCCGGGCGCCGCAAGGGCGGCGGACACCTCCGGCGCGCCGATCACCAGCGCCTCGTTCACCTTGCAGGTGAGGCACCATTCCGCCGTCACATCGAGGAAGACGACATCGCCGGCGGCGACGCGCGCCGGGATCGCCGCGGGATCGAAGGCGGCCCAGCCGGCCTTGGCATTCCCTGGGTGGGGCGCAGGCGGTGTGGTCACGAGCGGGGTCGCGAAAGCGGCCGTGACCGCGATCGCCATGCCGGCCGCCACCGTCGCCGCGAGCGCCCGCGGCAGCCTGCGGCGCAACCAGAGCAGCGTGATCATGATGGCCATCAGCGCGGCGACGGCGAACGCGCCCATAGCGCCGATTTGCGCCGCCAGCACGCCGAGCAGCCAGACGGCGGTCCCGAGCAGCGCGAGCGCCAGCACCACCTTGACCGCACCCATCCAGCGCCCAGGACGCGGCAGGAGCCGCGACAGGCGCGGGAAGGCCGCGACCGCGAGATAGGGCAGGGCGAAGCCGAGGCCGAGCGCGATGAAGATGGCGAGCGTCTCGATCGGTCCGCTGCTCAGCGCGAAGCCGACGGCGGTGCCGAGGAAAGGGGCCGAGCACGGGGTCGCCAGCAGCGTCGCGAAGACGCCCGTCCAGAACGGCGCCGCGAGCCCGCCCTCCGCCTGTGCACCGGCCCGGCCGGCGGCGTCGGCGATGCGCCAGGGCAGCACGATCTCGAACAGGCCGAGGAGGTTCGCCGCGAAGCCCGTCAGCAGCACGACCATCGCGATCAGGAAGAACGGCTCCTGGAACTGGATGCCCCAGCCGACGGTCGCGCCCGCCGCCGACAGGCCGATCGCGAACCCGGCGAGGGCAAGGAAGGAGACGAGGATGCCGGCGGCGCTGGCGAGGAAGCCGGCACGGATGCGACGACGGTCGCCACCCGCCTGCAGTGCGCCGAGCAGCTTGAGCGACAGCACCGGCAGCACGCAGGGCATGAGGTTGAGGATCAGCCCGCCGAGCAGCGCCACCGCGATCATCCCGGCAAGGCCGTCCGGCGTCCCGCCGCCGGCCACCCTTCCGGGCCGGGGTGTCACCTGGGCCTCCATCGCCCGGGCGCCGTCGACGAGGGTCAGCGTCAGCGGCGCATCGGCGAGGGACGATCCTACCTCGCCGCGCGTGCGGGTGATTGTGGCAACGAGGCGCCGCCCCCCGTCCGTGACCGTGATTGCGGGCGGGGCGAAGACGGCGGCCGGGCCCCCTTCGACGAAGAGGTCGGGCGTCTCGAACGGCTCGCGCGCCGTCGCGGCGACGGACAGCGTCTCGCCCTCGGCCGCCACATCCTCGATCGCGAGGCCTGCGGCGACGCCATCCCCCGGCACCGCCTGGACGAAGCGGTCGATGAGCTGCGCGGCCTCGGGATCCGCGACGGCCGGGCCGGCGGGCAGGGACAGGGAGAGATTGAAGGTCGCGGGGATGCACAGCTCAGCACAGACCAGGATCTGCGCGGCAAGGCGGAGATCGATGGGTGCGCCCGGGCTTGCCGGCTCGACCGTCAGCGGGAAGACGAGGTGCCCGTCATAGCCGAAGGTCTCGATGCCGAGCAGCGTCACCCGCTTTGGCACGGGGTAGGCGAGCGAGACCGCCGCGACATTGTCCGACAGCGAGGCGTCGAGCTGCGGCGGCAGGCCGGCATCGCCGGGCGTGCGCCAATAGGTGTGCCAGCCGGGATCGAGCCGCAGTTCGAGGCCGAGCGGCAGGCTCTCAAGGTCGCCGGTCGCCTCGACCGCACTGATCAGCCGCGCCTGCGCGCCCTCCGTTACGTGCCAGGCCGAGGCGGCCGCCTCGGCGCGTCCGGCGGTCGCGCCGAGGACCATCCAGACGAGGGCCACCCAGACGAGGGCTGACAGGGCGTGGCCCGGCGAGACGGGCGCCGGGCCGAGGGCGCCGAGGCGCCGCAGGGCGGGGCGGGGCGTCACGATGATCGTCCGAAGCATGAAATCCCAGGCTCGTGCACCTATACTCCCTAAACGGTTCGGCCGCAGCCCGTCCGGGGTCGCGGGCGGCGCGACGAACCGCCCCAGCAGGCCGCGGTGGCGGCCAGTGCGATGGAGCCTGACCCATGGCGGAACGCGACACCACCGGCCCTGAGATGGATGGCGGCCCCTATCTGACGGGGCGGCTTCTCGTGGCGATGCCGGGCATGGCCGATCCCCGCTTCGCACGGGCGGTCATCTATCTGTGTGCCCACAATGCCGGCGGGGCGATGGGCCTCGTCGTCAACAAGCCGCTCGGCACGCTCGATTTTCCCGATCTTCTCCGCCAAGTCGGCATCGAGCCGCCGGCAGCCGGCGGCTCGGCGCGGGTGCAGTTCGGCGGGCCGGTCGAGGCAAGCCGCGGCTTCGTCCTGCACTCGACGGATTATCGCAGCGACCGTTCGGTGGTGATCGATGACGCCGTCGCCGTCACCTCGACCCTCGACGTGCTGCAGGCGATCGCCGACGGCAGCGGGCCGCGGCAGCGCATCGTCGTGCTCGGCTATGCCGGCTGGTCGCCCGGCCAGCTCGACGCCGAGATCCAGGCCAATGGCTGGCTGTCGGCGCCGGCCGATGAGGCGATCCTGTTCGACGAGGATCTGTCGACGAAATGGGAGCGGGCGATGGCCAAGCTCGGCATCAGCCCGTTCATGCTGTCAAACGAGGCCGGGCACGCCTGAGCGCGCCCGGCCCGCACCGTCAGAGCGCCCGGACAGCCGCCAGCCGCCCGGTGACGGCGGCGGCGGCGGCCATCGCCGGGCTGAGCAGATGGGTGCGCCCGCCGCGCCCCTGCCGGCCCTCGAAATTGCGGTTCGAGGTCGACGCGCAGCGTTCACCGGGCTGCAGCCGATCGGCATTCATCGCAAGGCACATCGAGCAGCCGGGCTCGCGCCATTCGAAGCCGGCCTCGAGGAAGATCCGGTCCAGCCCCTCCGCCTCGGCCTGGGCCTTCACGAGGCCCGAGCCCGGAACCACCAGCGCCTGCACGCCTTCGGCGACCCGACGGCCGCGGGCGATCTCGGCTGCGGCACGCAGATCCTCGATGCGCCCATTGGTGCAGGAGCCGATGAACACCTTGTCGATGGTGATGTCGGTCATCTTCTGACCGGGCGTCAGCCCCATATACTCGAGGCCGCGCTTCCAGGCGCCCGCCCGGTTGGCGTCGCCCGCCGTCGCCGGATCGGGCACCGAGCCGGTGATCGGCACGACGTCCTGCGGGCTGGTACCCCAGCTCACCATCGGCGCGATGTCCTCGGCCTTCAGCACGACCTCGCGGTCGTAGCGCGCACCCGGGTCCGAGGGCAGCGTCCGCCAATAGGCGACGGCCTTCTCCCAATCCTCGCCCTTGGGGGCCATCGGCCGGCCCTTCACATAGGCGAAGGTCGTCTCGTCCGGGGCGATCAGCCCGGCCCGCGCGCCGGCCTCGATCGACATGTTGCAGATCGTCATGCGGCCTTCCATCGACAGGTCGCGGATCGCCTCGCCGGCATACTCGATGACGTAGCCGGTGCCGCCCGCGGTGCCGATCTGCCCGATGATGAACAGGATCAGATCCTTGGCCGTGACGCCCGGCGGCAGCGCGCCCTCGATCGTGATACGCATGTTCTTGGCCGGCTGCTGCAGCAGCGTCTGGGTGGCCAGCACATGCTCGACCTCCGAAGTCCCGATGCCGAAGGCGAGCGAGCCGAAAGCGCCATGCGTCGCGGTGTGGCTGTCGCCGCAGACGATCGTCATGCCGGGCAGGGTGAAGCCCTGCTCGGGCCCGATGATATGGACGATGCCCTGACGGGCGTCGTCCATGCGAAAGATCGGCACACCGAAATCACGCGCGTTCTGGTCGAGTGTCTCGACCTGCACGCGGCTCTCTTCATCGGCGATGCCGCGGCTCCGGTCGGTCGTCGGCACGTTGTGATCGGGCACGGCGAGCGTCTGGTCCGGCCGGCGCACCGTCCGACCGGCCATCCGCAGCCCTTCGAAGGCCTGCGGGCTCGTGACCTCATGGACCAGATGGCGGTCGATGTAGAGGACGCAGGTGCCGTCCTCCTGGCGGTGGACGACGTGGCTGTCCCAGATCTTGTCGAACAGGGTACGCGGCGCGGTCATGGCTTCGTCTTTCGCTGCGGCCGGCCTCCCTCCGGGCCGGGACCCGTCACCGGGCCGAGGCGGACACTAGCCAAGGGTTGTCTCGTATCAAAGGCCGAAATTGTCACCACAGGCGCGGTGCAAACCGCTGAAATCCTGCGATTCACCCGATCGCAGCGCGGGCCGTGACGACGGCACCCAACCAGTCCTCGAGCTCATCGACGATGATGTCGACATCGCCGGGCTGCGGCTCACCGGCGAAATCCGTCGGGGTACGGACCCAGGCGGTGGTCATGCCGAGTGCCCGGGCCGGCACCAGATTGCGCACCATGTCCTCGACCATGATCGCCCGGCGCGGATCGAAGCCGTAGCGCGCCACCATCGCGGCATAGGGTGCGGGGTCGGGCTTGGGGAGGAAGCCGCCCGCCACGATGTCGAACACATCCTCGAAACGGCCGGCGATCCCGAGGCGGTCGAGCACCCGTTCGACATGGGCGACCGAGCCGTTGGTGAAGACGAGCTTGCGTCCCGGCAGGGCATCGAGTGCGGCGGCGAGCGCCGGCGCCGGGTCGACGGCGGCGAGATCAATCGCATGGACGAAATCGAGGAAGTCGTGCGGGTCGATGCCATGCTCCGTCATCAGCCCGCGCAGCGTCGTCCCATGGGTGCGGAACAGCCGTTTCTGCTCGGCGCGTGCCGTCTGCGGGTCGAGGCCGAAGCGCGCGGCGATGTACTCCCCCATCCGCCGGTCGACCTGGTCGAACAGGTTGCTGCGAGCCGGGTAAAGGGTGTTGTCGAGATCGAAGACCCAGGTCTCGACATGGTGGAGCGGGTCGACCGTCAAGGCAGGCGTGCTCATCGGGCGGCGGCCGGATCTTCCTCGCTGCCATTGGCGGCCGCTGCACCCAAAGCCGCCTGATCACGCATGATCAGCGGGATCTGCGCCGCGGCGAAGATTAGGGTCAGCGGCATGATGCCGAACAGCTTGAAACCGGCCCAGAATTCGGTCGAGAAGGACCGCCAGACGATCTCATTGATGACCGCGAGGACGACGAAGAAGCCGGCCCAGCGCCAGGTGAGGATCCGCCAGCCCCGCTCGGTCAGCTCGATCATCTGTCCCATCACCAGCTTCAGCAGGTGGCGGCCGGTGATGAGGCCGAAGAACAGGATCGCCGCGAACAGCAGGTTCACGATCGTCGGCTTCAGTTTGATGAAGATCGCGTCGTCCAGCCATAGCGTCAGCCCGCCAAAGACGAGGACGAAGCCGCAGGAGACGATCGGCATGATCGGCCAGCGCCGCTCGAGCCGGATCGAGGCGGCGACGGCGATGACGGTTGCCACCATGAACAGCGCCGTCGCCACCATGATGCCGGAGAGCTGGTTGGCGACGAAGAACACCACGAGCGGTCCGGCCTCGAGCCCGAGGCGGCGAAGGGGGGTGGTCTCTGCGGCGACGGCGGCGTCGGTCATCGGCTCTGGTCGCTCCGGTGGCGAAGGGCAGGGGGTCGGTCAGACGTGCTGGCCGCCATTGATATGGATCTCCGCCCCGTTGATGTAGGAGGCCGCGGCCGAACACAGGAAGAAGATCGTCGCGGCGACCTCCTCCGGCCGGCCGAGGCGCTTCATCGGGATCTCGTTGCGGACGATCTCCTCGGTCCCGGGCGAGAGGATGGAGGTGTCGATCTCCCCCGGCGCAATGGCGTTGACGCGGATGCCGTGCGGCCCGAATTCGTGCGCCATCTCACGTGTCAACGCCGCAAGCGCCGCCTTAGACGCCGCATAGGCCGGGCCGGCGAAGGGATGGACGCGTCCGCCGGCGATCGAGGTGACGTTGATGACGGTTCCACGCGCCGCCTTCAATTCGTCGAACAGGCCGCGCGCCAGAAGTGCAGTGGCGAAGAGATTGACCGTGAAGACGCCCAGCCAGTCGGCATAGCCGGTGTCCAGCACGCCCATCCGCCCGCCGCCGGGCCGCTTGGGCGAGATGCCGGCATTGTTGACCAGCGCGTCAAGCCGGCCGATCGGCGCCAGCCGCGCCTTCAGCCCGGCGATGCCGGCCTCGATCGCCTGCGGATCGGACAGATCGAGCTGGACATGGTTCTCCTCGCCACCCTCCCAGGGGCAGTCGGGCGAGAAGGGGTGGCGCGACACGGTCAGCACCCGCCAGCCGGCGGCGCCGAAGCGCTTCACCGCGGCATGGCCGATACCCCGGCTCGCGCCGGTCAATAGCAGGGTCTTGCGCTCACCCTCGCGCGTCTCGGTGCTCATCACGGTCCGGCTCTCAATTCGTCGGACCTTCCCACCCCGAGGCGGCGCGATCAAGGCATGACGCTCAGGCGGTGGTCCTGCCCTCGCCTCGGGACAACCAGCGGGCGAAGGCGCCGAGGGCGATCGCCGCGAAGAGGGTGCCGCCCGGCACCCACATCACCAGCCCGCCGAGCTGCTGATCCTCCAGCGGCGTGAGGCCCCAGGCCAGCGTCGTGGCGCTGTGCACCTCGAAGAGCGGGCGCGGCGCCAATGTCAGGAGGGCGCTGATCAGGCTCATCTGCGCGGCGGTGCCGAAGCCAAGGACGATGGCCGTGCCGGGGCTGTCTGCGGTGTCGAACAGGCCGCGCCACAGGCCGACGGCGCCGGCGAAGAGCGTCAGATGCATGATCCAGTAGACGGCATCCGAGCGCAGGGTCGCGTCATAGGGGCCGGGCAGGTGCCAGATCCACAGCAGGACCGCGAACAGGGCGGCCGCGCCGGCCCCCCGACCGGCCGCACCGCTTCGGCTGAAAGGGCCGAGGCCGGCGGCAACCAGCGGCGCCGCAACGAGGATCAGCAGCATGTGCTGGGCCACGCGGGCCGAGAACAGCGCAACGCTGAGATGGCAGAGCGGGGAGATGAGGGCGAGCGCCGCGAGCGCCCATCCCGCGGCAAAGGCGGCACGGCGGCGAGGATCGAGCCGGTGCGACGCCAGGAAATACGCGACTGCCGCGACCGAAAGTCCGACCAGCAGCCACGGATCGGTGTTCCACGTGGCCTCGCCGGGCACGGGTGGCGCCCCGCAATAGGCCAGGATCTCGGTCATCGGCAGAGGCCTCCCTGTCCCCTGAACCCGCTGCAGATCATATCGTTCCCGACAGGTCTGCGCCGGGAGATCGCCCCTAAAATCAATGTAGATCAATGACATATATATTGATTATAGCCGAGCCGCGCGGAGTCTGCACAGTCATGAAGAAGGGAGAAAGCCCATGAAGATCAAGAGGATCGTGGCCAATATCGCGACGCCGGAACCGGCCGCGGCCGCCCGCTTCTATCGGGACCTGCTGGGGCTCGAGCTGCTCATGGATATGGGCTGGATCGCGACCTACGGCTCAGACGAGCAGATGCGCCTTCAGCTCTCTTTCATGAGCGAGGGCGGATCAGGAACGCCGGTGCCGGACCTGTCGATCGAGGTCGACGATCTCGAAGCGGTTCTCGCCCGCGTGCGAGGCGCAGGCGTCACGATCGAATACGGCCCCGCGGAGGAACCGTGGGGGGTACGGCGCTTTTTCGTCCGCGACCCGTTCGGCCGCCTCCTCAACATCCTCCAGCATCAATGATCCGCCGCGCCGGCATTGCCGCCGGGGGTGACGGCTCACTCGCCCCAGGGGATCCAGATCGTCTTCACCTGGCTCGCCCGGCCGAGAAACTTCGGCCCTTCGCCGTCATCCCCGTCCAGCCAGTCGCGCCCGCGGCCGAGATCCGTCCAGACCTGCTTGAGATTGCCGGCCGAGGCGCGTTCGACGGCGGTGCAAGCCGCAGCGTCGCCGAAATACCAGACCGCATCCACCGCATCGTGCCGGGCGAGTTCCAGCCCCAGCGCCGCCTTGCTGCCGGTGATGATGTTGACGACGCCGCCCGGTACGTCCGAGGTGTCGAGCACCTGGTAGAAATCGGTCGCGGCGAGGGGGTGGCGCTCGGACGGCACCAGCACCACGCGGTTGCCCAGGGCGATCGCCGGTGCCATCAGGCTGACGAGGCCCAGCAGTGCCGGCGTTTCCGGGCAGGCGATGCCGATGATGCCCACCGGCTCCTTGACCACCAGCGCCGCGCCGCGGAAGGGCGGCTCGCGCACCGCGCCGTCCCATTTGTCGGCCCAGCCGGCATAGGCGAAGAGGCGGGCGACGCAGGCCTCGATCTCGGCGGTGGCTGTGTCCGTCGGGACGCCGGTCATCGCCTGCAGCCGCCGCGCGAACTCCTCGGCCCGCGCATCCAGATTCTCGGCGATGTAATAGAGGATCTGCGCCCGCGCATGCGGCGTCTGCCGCGACCAGCCCTCTGCCTTGCGCGCCGCCTCGACCGCGTTGCGGACATCCTTGCGGTTGCCGGCGCCGACATGGCCGAGCAGCCGGCCTTCGGCGCCCGGCACGGCCAGCGACAGCCCGCCATCGGGGCGCAGCTGCCGACCGCCGATATAGAGCTTCGCGGTGCGGTCGACGGCGGTGATCATGCCCTCATCGGGCGCGGCCGGTATCGCCGCCTGCGAGGCGGGCGTCTCCGCCGCCCGATGCCGTCGCGCCGCCTCGCGCTTCCGGCGGAGATAGGCGAGCAGGCCTTCCGCCCCGCCCTCGCGGCCATAGCCGCTCTCCTTCATGCCGCCGAAGGGGGCGGCTGCATCGAACAGGTTGGTGGCGTTGATCCAGACGACCCCGCAGCGCAGTTTCGGCGCCACATCGAGGGCGAGGTTGACCGATTCGCTCCAGACACTGGCGGCGAGGCCGTAGGGAGTGTTGTTGGCGAGGGCCACCGCCTCGGCCGGGGTACGAAAGCTCATCGCCGCGATGACTGGGCCGAAGATCTCGACCTGAGCGATCGTCGAGGCGGGCTGGACATTGGTGAACAGCGTCGGCGGGAAGAAGCAGCCCTCGCGCGGAACGGCCCAGCTCGGCTGGTGCAGTGTGGCGCCCTCGGCGACGCCCTGCGCGACGAGGCCGCGGATCCGCTCGAGCTGCACCGGCGCGACGATCGCGCCGATGTCGATCGCCTTGTCCAGCGGCGGGCCGACCCGCAGCGTCTCCATGCGCGCCTTCAGCCGGGCGATCATGGTGTCGTGAACGCCCTCCTGGATCAGGAGGCGCGAGCCGGCGCAGCAGACCTGGCCCTGGTTGAACCAGATCGCGTCGACCAGCCCCTCGACGGCGGAGTCGAGGTCGGCGTCCTCGAACACGATGAAGGGCGAATTGCCGCCGAGTTCGAGGGTGAGCGCCTTCCCGCTGCCCGCCGTCGCCTCGCGGATGCGGCGCCCGACCTCGGTCGAGCCGGTGAAGGCGATCTTGTCGACGCCCGGATGGGCGACGAGCGCCGACCCCGTCCCGCCATCGCCGGTGACGATGTTGACGACGCCGGGCGGAAGCCCCGTCTCGTGGCACAGCTCGGCGAAGGCGAGGGCGGTGAGGCTGGTGAACTCGGCCGGCTTCAACACCACCGTGTTTCCCGCCGCGAGCGCCGGGGCGATCTTCCAGGCGAGCATCAGCAGCGGGAAGTTCCAGGGGATGATCTGGCCGCACACCCCGAGCGGCACGTGGTCGGGGAAGTGTCGCGGTGCGAGCTGCGCCCAGCCGGCATGGTGGTAGAAATGGCGGATCGCCAACGGCACATCGAGATCGCGCGTCTCGCGGATCGGCTTGCCGTTGTCGAGACTCTCCAGCACCGCAAACAGGCGGCTGTGCTTCTGCAGCCCGCGGGCGAGGGCGTAGAGGTGCCGCGCGCGCCGGTGTGGCGACAGCGCCTGCCACGGCCCGAGCGCCGCGCGTGCGGCCGCGACGGCGCGATCGATCGTCGCCTCGTCACCATGCGCCAGCCGGGCCAGCACCGCGCCGGTCGCAGGATCGATGGTGTCGAGATGTGCCGTGCCCTCGACGAAGGCGCCGCCGATGAAATGACCGAGCCGCGGCGGTCCCCCATCGCCGCCGGGCTGACGACGCAGCCAGGCGCGCGCGGGCGCGTCGCTCTCCGGCGCCGGCCCCCATTCCATCGTCTCGAAGATCGCCGCCACGGTCGCCCTGCTCATCTCACGCCATCCCGTGATGGTCGAAGGAGGCATAGCGCCCCGTCACATGGTATTCGAGCTGCCGCTCGATGTCGGCGAGCAGCGAGGAGGCGCCGAAGCGGAAGAGGCCCGGCTCCATCCAGGGGCGGCCGAGCTCCTCCTTCATCAGCGCGAGATAGGCCAGCGCATCCTTGGCGGTGGAGATCCCGCCGGCCGGTTTGAAGCCGGCGACATGGCCCGTCGCCTCCCGCCAGGCTCGGATCGCCCGCACCATGACCAGTGAGACGGGCAGGGTGGCGTTCACGCCCTCTTTGCCGGTCGAGGTCTTGATGAAATCCGATCCGGCCATCAACGCCACCATGGAGGCCCGCCCGACATTCCGCAGCGTGCCGAGATCGCCGGTCGCGAGGATCGTCTTGAGATGCGCCGTGCCGCAGGCGGCCTTGTAGGCGCGGATCTCATCATAGAGCGCGCGCCAGTTGCCGGTCAGCACATGCTCGCGGGTGATGACGATGTCGATCTCGGCGGCGCCGGCGGCGACCGAGGCCTCGATCTCCTTGATCTTGAGCGGCAGCGGTGAGAGCCCGGCGGGAAAGCCGGTCGAGACGGCGGCGACCGGAACGCCCGAACCGTCGAGCGCCGCGACGGCAGTCTCGACGAAGCGGTGATAGACGCAGACGGCGCCGGTGGTGAGGCCGCGACCGGCCATCCCGACGGCGTCGAGGATGTCGGCACGCACCGGTGCCCGCGCCTTGGCGCAGAGCCGCCGCACCCGACCCGCCGTGTCGTCACCCGACAAGGTCGTCAGGTCAATGCAGGTGACGGCCTTGAGCAGCCAGGCGATTTGCCACTCCGCCTTGACGCTGCGGCGGGCGGGCAGGGTCGCCGCCCGCCTTTCGATGGCGCTGCGATTGGCGCGGTAGCCGTCGACGAGATCGCGCAGGAAAGGCGTGCCGGGATTGCGCGGCTGAACGGGGCCGGTATCGGACCGCTCGCCGAGAGCCGCAATCGACCCTGCCTTGAGACCGGCTGCATCCTCAGCCGCAGTGCCGTCCGCCGACCTCTCAGCCTCGCTGCGCAGCGATCGCACGCTCATGGGGATCCTCCTGTCGGCCCTTCATCCCAGATCGGTCGGGGCGGTGGCAACAGCAAGCGTCGCCAGCGATCCGGTCCGGAATCAAGGCCGCCGGCCCCTCAGCGTCTGGACGCGACCAGTGCGAACATCGCCCCCTGCGGATCGAAGCCCTGGATGATCCAGGCGCCGCCGGGCACTTCCGTCGGACCGAAGATCACCCGCCCGCCGCCGGCCTCGACCCTGGCGACGGCGGCGTCGATCGCATCCACCACGAGGTAGTAGAGCCAGTAGGGGCCGGGCATCCCCGGAGACAGGCTCATCATGCCGCCCATCGCCTCGCCGCCGGCCTTGGCGAAGAGCTGGTAGACGCCCATGCCGCCGGTATCGATGGCCTGGTCCTTCGTCCAGCCGAACAGCCCGGCATAGAAGTCGAAGGACGACGACCAGTCCGTTGCCATCAGCTCATGCCAGCCGATGGCGCGCGGGGCGCCGAGGCCGGGCAGCGTGTCGCCATCCTCGCCCGCGCCGCGGAACAGGCAGAACACCGCCCCTTGCGGATCGGCGACCACCGCGAAACGCCCGACGCCGGGAATGTCCTCGGGTGCGCGGTGGACCGCCCCGCCCGCCTGTCGCACGCGTTCGGTCATCGCATCGACGTCGTCGACCCAGACATAGCCGAGCCAGCCGGGGCGGCCACCGCTCTCCCGCACCGCTTCGGGCAGCGCCATCAGCCCGGCGACGTTGCGGCCGCCCGTCGACAGCAGGGTGTACCCGGTGATGCCGGGCATGCCGGCATCCTCGGCCCGCCAGCCGGTGACGCTGGTGTAGAAGGCCTCGGCGGCCGCCGGATCGGTGGTCATCAACTCGTACCAGACGAACAGGCCTTCGGCACGGGACATGGCTCTCTCCCGAAAGGGTCGATGGGTCGGCCGGGGTTAGCGCACGCGCCGGTAGCGCGCGGTCATCAGCGACTTCCAGCTGCCGTCGGGCTGCTGCATGGTGCCGGTCAGGGTGCGCGTGTCGTCATCCTCGATGGTGATGATGTCGCGATAGCGCGCCATTCTGCCGGGCGCGGTGAAGTCCGGCCCCTCGCAATCGAGGCTCAGCACCCGGCCGGATTCGTCCAGCGTGCCCTCATAGACGAACATGTGCGTCATCATCGTGCCGAGCCAGGTGCCGACGTAGCGGCCGCGATTCGGATCATAGCCCAGCGTCGTGATGGCAATCGCGCGCCCACCATCGGGGAGCGGGCCGGTCGACTCGGCGACGATCCACAACCCGTTGAGGGACCGTACGTTCTCGGTCCAGGCCTGCTCGCCGGTCTCCTTGTCGTCGAAGGAGACGAGCCTCCACTGGCCGACCAGCTTGTCCAGCCAGCGATGTTCGGCCTGCGGCTCGACCCGCGGCGGCATGCCGCATCCGGTATCGGCATCGGAGGTGGATGTCTCGGACATCGGAGGTCTCCTGTCGGTTGAGACGGTCAGGCGGCGTCGCCGCTACAGGAATGCCGGGCACGGTCCCCCGGTTCGTACGCGTCGTGTCGGCGGACCCAATCGATATTGGCGTCCTCGGTCCGGCCTCTGGGGGCACGGTCGAGGCACCCAGGGGAGGGCGAGCCGCTCGGCATTGACCGCATCGCGCAGGCGCGTCGCCTCCTTCTCGCGGAGCAGCAGGGCACGGCGCGCCGTCAGCCATTCCTCACGGGACACCACCGGGTGGTTCGGCATCCACGCCCTCCCTGTCGTCGCGTCCGTTCCCGGACGTCCTTGAGCGGTCGGTGACACCGATCGGCCATCGCCACCGGCGAGGAAGGTTGATATCAACTCTTTCTCCGCACTGTAAACCCCGCACCGAACCCTCCGTGTCCCCGCCTGCCCGCGATCCGATCCTTCCGGCCGACATCCCGTTCGAGACCACGCTCCATGTCCGTGATCACTGCCTGTGCCTTCATGTGCGACGCGCCGCCCGTGCGCTGGCGCGGCGCTTCGACGAGGCGCTGCGGCCCGCCGGGCTGACGAACGGGCAGTTCTCGCTGATGATGGCGCTCAACCGGCCGCAACCGCCGGCGATCGGCCCCGTCGCCGAGCTTCTGGCGATGGACCGCACGACCGTCACGGCCGCGCTGAAGCCGCTGGAGCGGCGGGGC
The DNA here is from genome assembly GCA_964406375.1 of uncultured Mycobacteriaceae bacterium. GTDB lineage: Bacteria > Pseudomonadota > Alphaproteobacteria > DSM-16000 > Inquilinaceae > CAYORM01. The sequence goes on from CAYORM010000012.1 coordinate 36,840, forward strand.
CTCGTCACGGTCGCCGCCGATCCGCGGGATCGGCGCAGCCGCCTGCTGGCGCTGACGCCTGCCGGCCGGGCGTGCCTCGCCCAGGCCCTGCCGATCTGGCGCCGCGTGCACCGGGAGATCGACGAGGAGCTCGCCCCGCTCGGCCCTGACCGGCTGCGCGAGGCGCTGCGCGCGATCGGCTGAGGGTGCGGACCGGCGCCGCTTCCCGGCTGGGAGATGGCCGGGACCGGACCCGGCCATCCGTTTCTGTCACGTCCCCGCGGATGCCTCAGGGTCGGATGTCGAAGGTGACGGAGGTCGCCGCCTCGATCGCCGGCCAGTCGAGCTCGACACCCAGACCCGGTCCGTCGGGGGCGGTCACCATGCCATCGGCGGCCGTGCGGATCGGCGTCGTCGTGCCGTGCTCGAAGGGCGCGTAGGGTACCGGCTGCTCGAAATAGGTCGCGGTCGGTGACGCGAGCATCATGTGCAGATTGGCCGCCTGCGACAGGGTGTAACCCCAGCATTGCAGCTCGAGGGGCATGGCATGGGTCGTTGCCAGCGCCGCGATGTCGCGTGCCGGCGTGACGCCGCCGCAGGAGATCGTGTCGATCCGCACCCGGTCCCAGGCACCGGCGGCGATCCCCTGCGCCACCTGGTGGCGGTCGATCAGCCAGTTGCCGGCCGGCACCATGTCGACCGGCCGGGCGCGGCCGGCTTGGTCGCGGCGCAGCTGTGCATAGCCTTCGAGGTCGTAATCGAGCAGCGGCGCTTCGAACCAGAGAAAGCCCAGCTCGGACAGCGCTGCGGCCACCCGGCGGGCTTGGCCGCGCTCGTAGCGCTGCTCGACATCGAGCATGAAGGCGATGCCACGCCCCTCGAACGCCCCGGCCACCGTCTCGCACATCGGCAGGTCGCGGTCGGGATTGCACCAGCAATGGAACTTGACCGCCCGGAAGCCGGCCTCGACATGCTTGGCCACCTCCTCGACATAGGCCTCGGGTGAGGCATAGAGCGGCGTTGACGCATAGGCCGGGATCGACCGTCGGCCGCTGCCGAGAAGTGCATGGAGCGGCAGCCCCGCCGCCTTGCCCGCGGCGTCCCACAGCGCCACGTCGAGGATCGCGTTGGCGATCGGCGAGAACGGGACGTTCAGGTTGCGCGTCTCGTGCCACAGCGGCACCCGGTCATGCACCGATCGCCCGAGATAGAGCGGCGCCACCAGCCGCGCACTCTCGGCCACCGCGCGGTCGAAGCCGAAGCTGGTGCAGGACGAACCGCCGGAGACACCGACGATGCCATCGGCGGTGAAGACGCGGCAGATCGTGTTCGACATGAACTGGCCGTGCATCTCCTCCGCCCAGGCGAAGCGCTCGGTCTCCGGCTCGACGACGCGGATCTCGATGCGGTCGATGACGAGGTCTTTCATGGCACGGACTCCGGGGAGGGGGATGCGTTTGCGGTCGGGGTGGCGGGTCGATCCGCGGCGACGCCGGCGATCGCGGGCGGCGGATCGGCGAAGGGGCTGTGGACATGCGCCAGGAAGGTGCGCGTCCGCGGCGAGGCATCGGGGCTGAAGATGCGCGAGGGCGGCCCCTCCTCGACGATCTCGCCGTGGTCGAAGACCAGCACACGGTCGGCGGCGCGATGCGCGAAGCCCATCTCGTGGGTGACGACGACCATGGTGACCCTTTCGGCGGCGAGCTGCGCCATGACCGCCAGCACCTCGCCGACCGTCTCGGGATCGAGGGCCGAGGTCGGCTCGTCGAAGAGCAGCAGCTCCGGCTGCATGGCGAGGGCGCGGGCGATGGCCACGCGCTGCTGCTGGCCGCCGGACAGGGCGGCGGGATAACTCCCGGCCTTGTCGGCGAGCCCGACGCGGTCGAGCAGGCGCAGCGCCTCGGCCTCTGCGGCTTGGCGCGGCTGGCGCAGGACGGTGCGCGGGCCCGAGGCGACGTTCTGCAGCGCCGTCATGTGTGGGAAGAGCTCGAAGCTCTGGAAGACCATGCCCATGCGGCGCCGGATCAGCTCCGGACGCCGGGCCTTGGCGATGTCCTCGCCACCGAACAGGATCGAGCCGCCATCGATCGGTTCGAGCAGATTGGCGCAGCGCAGCAGCGTCGACTTGCCCGAGCCGCTCGGTCCGATCACGCAGACGGTCTCCCCGCGCCGGATCTCGGCCGAGACGCCACGCAGCACCTCGAGCGGCCCGTAGCTTTTCCTGACGTCGCGGAAGGCGAGAAGGGGCGTGCTGTCCGTCATCACTACTCCGACACCCTGAAACGGCGGTTGAGCCAGTCGACGAGCAGCGCCTGCGGATAGCCCATCAGCCAGTAGAGGGCGGCCATCGCCGTCACGAACTCGAACACACGGAAGGTCTGGGCGCGCAATTGCAGCGCGACATAGGAAAGGTCGGCGACGGCGATGATCGAGACGAGCGAGGTGTCCTTGAACAGTGACACCCAGGTCGTCGCCAGCGCCGGCAGGACGCGGCGGAGCGCCTGCGGCAGCACCACGACGCGGAAGGCCTGGGCCCGGGTCATGCCGAGCGCCAGCGCCGCCTGGCGCTGACCGAGCCTGATCGAGCGGATGCCGGCGCGGAAGGTCTCGGCGTTGTAGGCGCCGACGTTGAGAACAAGGCCGATCAGTGCCGTCTCGATCGGCGACAGCACGATGCCGAAAGCCACCGGCATCACATAGAACGCCCAGTAGATCTGCAGGAGCAGCGGGGTCGACCGGAAGATCTCGACATAGGCGGTGGTGACGGCACGCACCGGCCGGGAGGCCGAATCGCGCAGCAGCGCGGCGACGAGGCCGAGCGGGATGGCCAGCGCCATGGTGGTGACGGCGAGGGCGATGGTGACGCCCGCCCCCTCCAGAAGCAGCCAGCGCGCCTCCCAGACGACGGTCCAGTCGAGCTGCATCTCAGGACCGCCCCTTATGTGCGATGCGGCGGTAGAGGAAGTCGACGCCGCGGGCCAGGGGAAGGCACATCACGAAATAGACCAGCATCGCGAAGGTGTAGAGCTCGAAGGGGCGGTAGGACTGCCCGGCGATGATCTGGGTCTGCCGCATCAGCTCCGGCACGGCGATGACGCTGGCGATCGCGGTGTCCTTGATCGTGATGGTGATCAGCGAGCCGACATTCGGCAGCATCCGGATCACCGCCTGCGGCAGGATGACGACCCGCAGCGCCTGGAGCGGCGTCATGCCGAGCGCCAGGGCCGCCCGCCGCTGCCCGGCCCTGACCGACTGGAGCCCGGCGCGCACCGTCTCGGCGAAATAGGCGCCGATGTGGAGGCCGAGCGCGGCGGTCGCTGTCGCGAGCGGCGGAACGGTGATGCCCGCCAAGAGGGGGAAGGCGAAGAAGCCCCAGATCAGGATCACCAGGACCGGCACCGCCCGCATGGTGTTGACGTAGAGGTCGAGCACCAGGAAGACGATCCGGCCGCCGAAGGTCCGGGCGGCGCCGACCACCACGCCGATCGCCATGCCCAGCAGCACCGACCCCGCGGCGAGCAACAGGGTGACACCGATGGCGCGCAGCAGGAACGGCGCCGCCTGGATGATCGGGTCGAGCGTGATGTTCATGACGGGCAGGCGGGCGCGGGTGGCGGCGGCCCGACGGCCGCCGCCTTGCGAGATCGAAAGGTCAGGTCCCGTGGACGGCCGCGGTCACTCGGCCTTCATGATGGCGATCTCCTCATCGCGGAGGGTCTCGGCCATCTCGTCGCGCACGGCGTTCAGCCACTCCAGGAATACCGGGTGGCCCTTGTCGATCGCCATGCCGACCTCGGCTGCCATCTCCTGGCTGCGCAGGCAGTCGTCACCCTGCGGCCAGACGGCCAAGCCTGGGACGGAGCGCTCGAGCTGAGGCCAGGCGACGTTGTCGATGGTCGCCACATCCGCGCGCCCGGACATGATCTCCTCGACCGGCGCATTGGCGCCCGAGCCCGTCACGGCGCGGATATTGACCGAGCTGAAGCGCTCGCCGATCCAGGTCTCCGGCGGCGTACCGGTGAAATAGACGATCGTGATGTCCGGGCGATCCAGCCCGTCAACATCGGTGATTCCCGCCAGCTTCTCATTGTCGGCCCGGCCGAACAGGCAAAGGCTCGACACGGAGTAGGTGACGAAATCGACGACTTCTTCCCGGGCCGGAGTCACGGCGAGCGGGGCGATGGAGATGTCGGCCTGACCGGTGGCGAGAATCGGCACCTTCGTCTCGTGGCTGACCTCGACGATCTCGATCTCGACACCCAGCTGGCGCGCAACCTCCTTCACCAGCGTCCAGGCGGGACCGGAATAGGGTTCGCCCTCGCCGCTGGTGTTCTGCGGCAGCCAGGGGAACTCGCCGATCGCGGCGGCGCGCAGGACCCCGCGCTCGCGGATCGCGTCCAGAAGCGAGTCCTGCCCCGGCTCGGGCACCGGAACGTCGGCGGCGGCGGTCGCCGCGATGCCGAATGCGAGCGGCACCGACAGCACCGAGGCCAACATCAGATGGCGGATCGTCATGGTTCCTCTCCCCTTGAACCCGGGATGGTCCGGGCGCCCCCCGCCCGTCTTCCCTCCCGCTCCTTCGCTGAGTAATGTCCGATTGTATGACAAAGAGTCAATCGATCATGGCCCGGCCCCGGGGCGCGCCGTCGGCGCAGCCCGCTTTTCCACAGCCGCTCCGCACCTCGCTTGCCGAGGCCACCGCCGACGCGATTGCCGAGGCGATCGCCACCCGCGTCCTGAAGCCCGGCGCCAGGGTGACCGAGCAGGGGGCGGGGGCGGAACTCGGCGTCAGCCGGGTGACCATGCGCGAGGCGCTCAAGGTGCTGCATGCGCAAGGGCTGCTGCTCGGCGGCGGCACCCATCGCGGATTCCGAGTCGCGCCGTTCGACCAGACGACGGTGCGCCGGGTGCGCGAGGTGCGTGTCGGGCTCGAGACGATCCTGCTGCGCGACGCGCTTACGGCTTGGCGCGCGGGTCAGTCCGGGCTGCAGGGGCTGACCGATGCTCTTGAGGAGATGCGCCGCGCCGCGCGCGCCGGTGATATGCGGGCGGCGCTGCGGGCCGATGTCGCCTTTCACCGTGCGATCCGCGCGGCGTCCGGCAATCACGTGGCGGGTCCGCTATGGGATGCCATCGCCCGCCACGTGCTGATCATCTTCACCCTCGAACGCGGGCACGAGGCCGCGGCCGAGATCGTGCTCGGCCAGCATGAGGATCTGCTCGCGACCATCGAGCGCCTGCTGGCGGAGCAGCCCTCGGAGGCGGCGCTCCGCGACATCCTCTGGCACCATATCGTCGAGCTGGGCGAGCCCTGGGCAGGCGGCTGAGCGCAGGCGAGGCCCCTCGCGGTGGAGGCCGGCGGTGCGCGCCGGATCAGCCGCGCCGGTCGTCCGCCCCGTATCGGGTGGCCGCCGGGTCGTTCTCCGCCTCCTCCTCCAGCGCGGCGGCGAGCCGGTCGAGGCGGTCGGCCCAGAAGCGCCGGTAGGGCTCGAGCCACGCCATCGCTTCGGCCATGGGGGCCGCGGAGAGGCGGCAGGTGACGGTGCGCCCGGACTTGTTTCGGGTGATCAGCCCTGCCTCGGCCAGGACGTCGAGATGCTTCATCGCCGCCGGCAGCGACATCGGGAAGGGCCGCGCCAGCTCGCTGACGGAGAGGCCGTCGCATGCGCCCAGCCGGGCCAGCATCGCGCGTCGCGTCGGGTCGGAGAGGGCGGAAAAGGTTCGGTCGAGGGACGAGAGATTAACCATCAGGTTTAGAATTGGGTCGACTCCTGACCCGAGTCAACGGTGCAGCAGGCCGCCCGTCGCGTCGCCATCGCGAGGCTGGAGCTGCGCCGCGACCGCCGCCGCGTCGATCACCGACCACACGGAATGGATGAGCCCGCCCCGATAGGCGTAGATGACGTTCTCCGCGAAGGTCACCCGCCTGCCGTCGACCGGCAGGCCGAACAGCATGCCTGCCGGGTGGCAATCGAAGACGAGACGCGCCGCGACATGCGGCGGCTCGCAAACCAGGAGATGGATGTCGAAGCGCAGATCCGGGATCGCCCGGACGTCACCCTCCAGCATCGCGCGATAGCCGGCGACGCCGAGCCGCCGCCCGTTATGCGTGACCTCCTCATCGACATGGCGGGCAAGCCCCGCCCAGTCGCGTCGGTTCAGGCAGGCGATATAGGCGCGGTACAGGTCCGACAGCGTCTGAGGCGTCATGACCGCTCCTCCCGAATGGTTGCGTCGCGGCCGCCAGCCTCTTGCCCCTCACTGGGTCGAGCCTTGAGTCAGCTCATCCAGTTGCCGCCATCCACATTATAGGTCTGCGCGACGATGTAACCGGCGTCGGGACCGGCGAGGAAGGCGGCCATTGCCGCCACCTCCTCCGGCGTTCCGAAGCGCCCGTGCGGGACGGCAGCTCCGACCTCGCTCTTCTTCTGGCCGATCGGCTTGCCCTCATAGCGGGCGAACAGCGCATCGACCTGCGTCCACATCGGCGTGTCAATCACCCCGGGGGCGATCGCGTTGACGTTGATGCGGTGGGGAATGAGGGCGAGCGCCATCGACTGGGTGATGCTGATGATCGCCGCCTTGGTCGCGCAATAGGTGGTGACCAGAGGCTCGCCGCGCCGGCCGGCCTGTGAGGCAAAGTTGATGATACGGCCGCCGCGCCCCTGCTCGACCATGCGCCGCGCTACCGCCTGCGCGGTGAAGACCGTGCCTTTCACATTGATCGCGAACTGCCGGTCGAAATCGGCTTCGGTGATCTCGAGGAAGGGCTCCATCCCGAAGACGGCAGCGTTGTTGACCAGGATGTCGACGCCGCCGGCCTCGGCGACCACCCGCGCCAGCATCGCATCGATCGAGGCCCGGTCGGTCACGTCGAGGGCCAGCCCGACCGCCCCCGCCCCGGCCTCGGTGCGGCCGATCTCGGCGGCCAGCGCCTCGGCCTCGCCGGCGAGGATGTCGGCGATCACGACCCGCGCGCCCTCTGCGGCGAAGCGGCGGGCGATCGCCGCGCCGATGCCGCGGGCGCCGCCAGTGACGATGGCGACGCGGCCCGCGAGCCGGCCGGGGATGGGGGAGGGGGTGATCCAGGCCGCGGGCGGGGCGGCGTCCTGCGCTTGGGTCATCGCCGGGTCACCAGCAGGTATAGCCGGCATCGGCCTGCACGATGCTGCCGGTCAGCAGGCTCGACGCGTCGGAGGCGAGGAACAGCACGACCGAGGCGATCTCGTCCGGCTGGCCGACGCGGCGCATCGGCGTGTTCTCGAGCCACACCGGATACATCGTCTCGTCCTGCATGCCGAAGCGGGTCAGCGGCGTCTCGATATAGGTCGGCGCCACAGCATTCACCCGGACGCCGCGCGCCCCCCATTCCGCGGCCAGCGATTTGGTCAGATGGTGCACCCCCGCCTTCGACGCGTTGTAGAAGGATTGCGGCTGCGGCTTGTTGACGATGAAGCCGGACATCGAGCCGATATTGACGATCGAGCCGCGCCCCTGCGCCAGCATCGGCCGCCCGAAGGCGCGGCAGCACCAGAACACGCCGTTCAGATTGACCTCGATATGGAAGCGCCAGTGATCGTCCGAGGTCTCCTCGGCGGGGACATTGCTGCGCGCCACCCCGGCATTGTTGACCAGGATGTCGACGGGCCGCCCCTCGCGGGACAGCCGGTCGGCGAGCGCTTCGACCGCGCTACTGTCGGTGACATCGAGCGCCACGGCCTCGACGCGGCGGCCTCCGGTCGCAGAGAGCGCCTCGGCGGCCGTACCCGCCGCATCGCCGTTGAGATCGGCGATGACGAGATCGGCCCCGGCCTCGACCAGCGCCTCGCAACAGGCGCGGCCGATGCCCTGTGCGCCGCCGGTGACCAGCGCTCGGCGGCCGGAGAGATCATATTTCTGGAGATACATGGCGCCTCCGGAGGATGGGTGGGCGGTTGGCGAATGGTTGGTGCGTCGGCGCCGCTCATTTCACGGCGCCGAAGGTGAGGCCGCGGACGAGCTGCTTCTGGCTCAGCCAGCCGGCGACCAGGATCGGGGCGACGGCCATGGTCGAGGCCGCCGAGAGCTTCGCCCAGAACAGCCCCTCCGGGCTGGAGAAGGAGGCGATGAACGCGGTCAGCGGCCCGGCATTGGCGGCGGTGAGGTTGAGGCTCCAGAACGCCTCGTTCCAGCTCAGGATCATCGACAGGAGTGCCGTCGAGGCGATGCCCGGCAGCGCCATCGGCATCAGCAGAAAGCGGATCTCCTGCAGCGGCCGGGCTCCATCGATCCGGCCGGCCTCGAGGATCTCGCCCGGGATCTCCTTGAAGAAGGAGAACAGCATCCAGACGATGATCGGCAGGTTGACGAGGGTGTAGATGATGATGAGGCCGGTGCGGGTGTCGAGCAGCCCGGCATCGCGCGACAGAAGGTAGATCGGCACCAGCGCACCGACGGCGGGCATCATCTTGGTCGACAGCATCCAGACGAGGATGTGCTTGGTGCGCCGCGTCGGGAAGAAGGCCATCGCATAGGCAGCCGGCACGGCGATGAGGAGGGCGAGGAGTGTCGACCCGCCGGCCTCGGCGATGCTGTTGATCGCATATTTGACGTAGTTGGCCCGCGCCTGGACGGCGCCGAAATTCTCGAGGGTCGGCGTGAAGAACAGCAGCGGCGGCGTTGCCACGGCCTGTACCTCGGTCTTCACCGAGGTCAGCAGCATCCAGCCGATCGGGAAGAACATGATGAGCGCGACGGCCCAGCCGAGGACCGCGGTGCCGAGGCGGGGGAGGGCGTTGCGGCGCATCGTCGGGCCCTCACGCATCGACCGAGCGCGCGACGGTGCGCAGCAGGAAGATCGCGACGATGTTGGCAAGGATGATCGCGATCACCGCGCCGGCTGAGGCGCCGCCGATGTCGAACTCCAGCAATGCGCGGATATAGATCAGGAAGGCGAGATTGGTGGTCGCAAGGCCCGGCCCGCCGGTCGTGGTTACGAAGATCTCGGCGAAGATCACCAGGAAGAAGATCGTCTCGATCATCACCACGATCGCGATCGGCCGCCGCAGATGCGGCAGCACGATGCGGAAGAACATCTGCAGCGGTCCGGCGCCATCGATCAGCGCTGCCTCCTTCTGCTCATGGTCGAGCGATTGCAGCGAGGTGAGGATGATCAGCATGGCGAACGGGATCCATTGCCAGGCGACGATCATGATGATCGACGGCAGCGGCACATCGGCGAACCAGTCGACCACGCCGAGCCCGAGCGAGCGGGTGACCCAGGCGAAGACCCCGTTCACCGGGTGCATCAACATGTTCTTCCAGATCAGCGCGCTCACCGTCGGCATCACGAAGAAGGGTGCGATGACGAGCAGGCGTGCCACGCCGCGGCCGAAGAAGGGCTGGTCGAACAGCACGGCGAGCAGCGTGCCCAGGACGACGGTGATGACGAGCACCGCCCCCACCAGGATCAGCGTGTTGAGCATCGCCGTCCACAGCCGCGGGTCGCTCAGCAGGAAGCCGTAATTGTCGAAGCCGGCGAAGCCGGTGAGGAACGGGTTGAGCAGGTTGTAGCGCTGGACGGAGAACCACAGCGTCATTGCCAGCGGCACGATCATCCACAGCAGCAGCAGGACGACCGAAGGGGCGACGAGCGGCAGCGTGTTGACGCGGTGGCGCGGGCGTCGGGCCCGTGCGGGAACGACGGACGCGGCCGGGGCGGCGTCGGCAGAGGACGTGGCCATCGGCTGTGATCCCCCGGAATGGGATGTTATGGAGCGGAAGAGGGCGGCCGGCGCCCGGGAGGAGGGGCAGGCGCCGGCCGCGCCCGGACAGTGCTACGGGCGGACGCGCAGCATCAGTCGATGTAGCCCGCCTGACGCATCGTCTGCTCGACGGCCTGCTGGGAGGCCTGGAGCGCCTCGTCGACGGACATCGAGCCCGAGAGCGCCGCCGCGACGTTCTGTCCGACCACCGTGCCGATGCCCTGGAACTCCGGGATCGCCACGAACTGCACACCGGTATAGGGGACGGGCTCGGCCGTCGGATTAGACGGGTCCGCCGTCAGGATCGCCTCGAGCACGAATTCGGCGAAGGGTGCCGCTTCGATATAGGCGGCATTCTCATAGGTCGAGCGCCGCGTTCCCGGAGGCGCCGCGACCCAACCCTCGCTCTCGCCGACCATCGCGACATAGTCCTTCGAGGTCGCCCAGGCGAGGAACTGCTTGGCCGCCTCCTCCTTCGCGGTCGAGGCCGGGATGGCGAGCGCCCAGGACCAGGACCAGGCGGCGCCGTTCGGGACCGCAGCGATCGGCGCCTTGGCGAAGCCGGTCGTCTCAGCGACGGTGCTCTCGGAGGGGTTGAAGATGTAGCCCGCGGCCGAGGTGGCATCGATCCACATCGCGCAATTGCCGGCGGCGAACAGCGCCCGGTTCTCGTTGTGCCCGTTCGAGGAGGCACCCGGCGGGCCGTAATTGGTGAGCAGATCGACGTAGAAGGTGATCGCCTCGTGCCAGGCGTCGGAGGTGAGCTGGGGCTGCCAGTTCTCGTCGAACCAGCGGCCGCCGAAGGTGTTCACCAGCGTGCCGACGAAGGCCATGTTCTCGCCCCAGCCCGGCTTGCCGCGCAGACAGATGCCGTAGACGTTGTTGTCGGGGTCGTGCAGCGCTTCAGCGAAGCCGCGGATGTCATCATAGGTCGGCTGCTCGGGCATGGTCAGCCCGGCCGCCTCGAACAGGTCCGTCCGGTAGAAGGTGAAGGAGCTCTCGGCATAGAAGGGCACGGCATAGAGCGTGCCATCCGCCGAGAGGCCGGCGCGGACCGGCTCGAAGATGTCCTCGTAATCGTAGTCGCCCGGCAGGTCGTCGACCGGCAGCAGCCAGCCCTGCGCCCCCCAGATCGGGGTCTCGTAGGCGCCGATGGTGATGATGTCGAACTGGCCGCCATTGGTCGCGATGTCGGTCGTGACGCGCTGGCGCAGCACATTCTCCTCAAGGATCACCCAGTCGAGGGCGATGCCGGTCTCCGCCTCGAAGGCCGGCGACAGCTTCTGCATGATGATCATGTCCGCGTTGTTCACGGTCGCGATCGTCAGCGTCGTCTCCTGGGCCGCGGCCGTGCCGGCGGCAAGTGCCAGCGCGACGCCGGCCACGCAGGACATGAGGGTAGCCTTCATGGTCACGGATCCTCCTTCGGGCTTCGGTCTTATCGCCGCCGCTCTGAGCATTCGCCCAGGCGTCAGGCAAATGATCGCCCCGGCCGCTGCGTTGTCAACCCGTTGATCGAGCCGCTGGATGGTAGCGGAGCAATCGCTTGCCGGGCGGACACCCGCCGGAAATCGTCGGCGGGGACTTCAATTTGCGACCTTTCCGTGACAGGGTGCGCCGCGCCGGCCCGGGGGGCACGGTGAGCCGACGAAAGGATGGAGAGCGCATGTGCAGATGATCAGCCGGCACCAGGCCGAGCGCGAATCGGCCAATGGCGGGGACCGGCTGGACCTCGCGGCGCGGGCCGCGTGGCTCTACTACATCGCCGGCAACACGCAGGATGAGATCGCGGCGAAGCTGGGTCTGTCACGGGCCGGCGCGCAGCGCCTCGTTGCCCTCGCGGTTGCCGAGAAGCTCGTGCGCTTCCGGATCGACCACCCGATCATCGGCTGTGTGGAGCTGGCGGAGCGCCTGCGCGAGCGCTTCGGTCTGGAGACCTGCGAGGTGGTGCCAAGCGATCCGGCCAAGCCCGGCCATATCGGCGGGCTGGCGGCGGCCGCGGCGGGGCTGTTCGAGCGCTTCCTGTCCGAGCGTGTCCCGGTCGTCGTCAATGTCGGCAGCGGCCGCACGCTGCGGGCGACGATCCGCGAGATCTCGCCGATGCGCCAGCCGCAGCACAAGATCGTCTCGATCGTCGGTACGCTGACCCGCGACGGGCGGGCCAACCCCTATGATGTAGTGATCCGCCTCGCCGACCGGGTCGAGGCGCAGTGCTTCCCGCTGCCGATGCCGCTGATCGCCGAGACGCCGGAACAGCGCGAGGTGCTGCGCGGGCAGCATCTCGCGCGCATCGTCATGGGGCTGGCACAGGGCGCCCGCGCCACCTTCCTCGGCATCGGCCATATCGGTTGGCGGGCGCCGCTGCATCTCGACGGCTTCGTCACCGATACCGAACTGGGCGAGCTGATGGCGCTCGGCGCGGTCGGCGAGCTCGGTGGCTGGGCCTTCGATGAGGAGGGCGTGGTGCTGGATGCCGCGACGAACCGGCTCGTCACCACCATGGCGCTCTCGGCACCGCCGGCCGGGCTGCGGGTCGGCATCGCCGGCGGGGTCGAGAAGGCGATGGCGATCCGTGGCGCGCTGCGGGGCCGGCTGCTCTCCGGCCTCGTCACCGACGAGGATGCGGCACGGCTGATCCTCGAGCGCGACTAGGTCGTTCCGCTCGCGCGGAGAAACGTTTCGTCAGACAATTTGGGGCGCGCAATGCACGATCGCGCACGCCGGATCATGCATGCGACGGGTTGACGCTGCCCGCAAAGCAAATGTAACGTTTCGAAGGCTCGCGATGGACCTTCCGGCTGTGCCCGGAGAGGGTTGTGCGACCGAGGATTCTCAACGGGCGCAACGTTTCGTGCCCCGTCAAAGAAACGTTTCGCCGCTGCTGGCCGGCGGCCGGCCTCGTCTCGGCTGCCATGGGAGGACGCGATGATGGATGTGCAGGAACGGCAGGCCGCCGTCCCCGAATGGAAGTATCAGCGCCAGTTCGACTACAGCCAGGGCCTCCGGTCACCCCGGCGCCGCGTTCCCGACGTGCATCGCGGCGAGCCCGTCCTGCTGACCGACGAGCAGATGCGCCAGTTCCTTGCCAACGGCTATCTCCTGCTCGGCACGACGCTGCCCGAGTCCTTCCATCAGGCGCTGTTCGACCGGTTCGTTGAGATCATCGGCGAGGACAACGACCAGAATCCGGGCAACAACATCCTGCCCATGCTTCCGGAGATCAACGAGATCTTCGAGGATCGCTACGTCAAGGGCGCGCTGATCAGCGTGCTCGGCGAGAACTACATGATGCATCCGCATCGTGTCGTGCACGACAACCCGCCCGGCAGTCCGATTCAGGTTTTTCACCACGACAGCTACTGGGGCTACAAGAGGAAGGTGCACAATCATCACCCGTACTGGGCGATGATCATGTACTACCCGCAGAAGATCTATCCGGAGATCGGCCCGACCGGTGTCGTCCCGGGCAGCCAGTGCATCGCCCAGCGGCTCGACAACATCGACCAGATCGAGATCCCGGCGAGTGGACCGGCAGGCACCTGCATGCTGATCCATTACGATATCTGGCATCGCAAGATGAAGAACCTTACGAACTCGAAGCGCTTCATGCTGAAGTTCGAGTTCATGCGGATGGAGCCGCCGCGCGGCCCGTCCTGGGATCATCGCGACGATGGCTGGCAGGATCCGGCGGCGCTGCCGCATTACCGGATGGATCCGGTGTGGCGGGAACACTGGGCCTGGGCGCGCGGCCGCCAGGGCGAGGGGCGTCCGGCGAAGGCGGCCGATGCGGCGCTGGACGATGCAATCGCCCGGCTCAATGCGCTCAGCGCCGATGAGCGGCGCGACGCGGCTTCGGCGATCGCGGCCTATGGCGCCGGGGCCGTCAGTGCCATCCCCGCCCTCGTCGCCCGACTGGGGGATGAGTCCGAGCCGGTCGGCCTGAATGCGGCCTATGCGCTCGCCGGTATGGGCGAGGCGGCGGTGCCCGCCCTCATCGAGGCGATGCTCTCGAATGACGGCGAGAGCGTCGACGACGCCCGTGTCTTCATCGATGAGGGGCAGCACAGCGAGGTCGAGATGGTGGCGCGCAACGCGGCCCACGGTCTCGTCGCGGTCGGCCCGGCCGCGCTGAAGGCGCTGATCGGCGCCTGGCCCAAGGCGGGGCCGCGGGTGCGCAAATACATCGTCTTCGCTCTCGGCGAGATCCGCGGCGATGACGAGGCGGTGCTGTCCACCCTCGTGCAGGGGACACGTGACGAGGACGTGTATGTCAGGATCAACGCGGCCGAGGCGCTTGGCCTGAAGCAGCCCACCGCCGAGACGGTCGAGGCGCTGTCCCGCGCGCTCGAGGACGAAGATGACGAGGTCCGCTTCAACGCGGCGTTCGCGCTGACCCGTCTCGGCGCCGGCGCGGCCGGGGCGACCGACGCGCTGATCCACGCGCTCAATGACGGCAATCGGTACGTCGTCGGCTATGCCGTGGAAGCGTTGCGCCGGATCGGCACTCCGGAGGCGATGGCGGCGCTGATGCCGTTCCTCGTCACCGCGCGCTGGTGCCCGGTTACCACCAACAAGAATCTGTTCTGACCATCGGGGCCCGGCCCGTCGCCGGGCCGACGCTCTGCGCCCGGCGGCCGAAACAGGCCGTCGGGCCCATCTTCCGCAGAACGAAGAGTGAGGGAGGGATCGATGACCCACAGGATCATGCGTGGCGCGGTGGGAGCGGCGCTCACCGCCGGCGCCGCGACCGCCCTGGCACTGGCCGCGGGCCAGGCCGGTGCACAGGAGGCGCAGCGCTTCGACGGCGTGACGATCAACGTCCTGACATTCACCGGCCCGGTCATCGCCGAGCCGCTGCAGCGTCGCGCGCCGGAATTCGAGGCGCTGACCGGCGCTGACGTGAACATCATCACCGTTCCCTTCGCCGATCTCTACACGAAGATCCTTACCGATCTCTCGACCGGCACCAATTCGATCGACGCTGCGGTGTTCGCGCCGCAATGGATGGTCGACTTCGCCGCTCCCGGCTTCCTCGAGCCGCTCGACGAGCGCATCGCCGCCGATCCGGCGATCGAGTGGGAGGAGATCGCGCCGTTCTTCCGGGACTTCTCCTCGGCCTATGGCGGCAAGATCTACACGATCCCGCTCGATGGCGACCTGCTGCAGGCCTATTACCGCGTCGACCTGCTCGAGGCGGCGGGCCTCGAGCCGCCGCGGACCTGGGACGAGTATCTCGCGGTGGCCGAGCACTTCCACGGCCAGGATCTCAATGGTGACGGGTCGGCCGATTACGGCTCCTGCATCACCATGAAGCGCAACGCCCAGTCCTACTGGATGATCCACAATGTCGCGGCGCCCTTCCTGCAGTCGCAGGGCACCGATCAGGGCGTGTTCTTCTCGCTCGACGACATGTCGCCGCTCGTCAACAACGCGGCCATGAGGCGGGCGATGGAGATCTATCTCGAGCTGATTCGCCTCGGCCCGCCCGAGCAGCTCAACAACGACATCGGCGACACGCGCGCCCTGTTCATGAGCGGCCGCTGCGCGATGACGGTCGATTGGGGCGACACCGGTGCGCTTGCGATCGATCCCGACTTCTCGCAGGTCATCGATTTGGTCGGCGCGATGATCACCCCGGGCTCGACCGAGGTGCTCGACCGCGAGACGGGTGAGCTCGTCCCTTGTGATGACGAGATCTGCCCCTATGCGATCGACGGCGTGAACCACGCGCCCTTCTCGGCCTTCGGCGGCTGGTCCGGGGCGATCAACACCGCCTCGCCCGAGGATCGCAAGGCCGCGGCCTTCGCGTTCCTGTCCTACATGACCCAGCCGGCGCAGTCGAATGTCGACGTCACCCGCGGCGAGACGGGCTTCAATCCCTATCGGATGTCGCAGCTCAATGACACGACGCTGTGGGTCGAGGCCGGCATGTCGCAGGCCTTCGCCGAAAGCTATCTCGGTGCGATCCAGCAGGCGCTCAACAGCCCGAACGTCGTGCTCGACCTTCGTGTGCCCTTCAACCAGCGCTATCAGCAGGTCATCCTCGACACGGTGATTCACCGGATGGCGTCGGGCGAGATCGACATTGACGAGGCGATGGAGCAGCTCGAGGAGGGCTGGGAGGAGATCACCGACGAGATCGGGCGCGACGAGCAGCTCGAGGCCTACAAGGCGACGCTCGGCGCGTCGGAGTGACGGGGAGCCTCTAGCGTGAGCGTGAACGCCACGACCGCCGCTTCCGAAGGGGGCCGCGGCGACGCGGTGCCGGCCGGCGCGGCGGACGCGGCGATCGGCGGAGTCGTCCGGGGGAGGCGCCAAGCGGCGCGTCCCCCGAGGGCGGGATGGGCCGGGCTCTTCTTGATGCCCGGCCTCATTCTGATCCTCTTCGTATCGATCTTCCCGCTGGTCGCGTCGCTCTACATGTCGATCTCGCGGCTGGCGATGACGCCGGACGGTTTCACCTTTCGCGAGGTCGGCTGGGTCAATTTCCGCAAGCTGCTCTCGGGCAGCCAGCAGGACCGTTTCCTCGGTCCGGTCGACGCCTTGCCGCTGGATGTCTGGATCGTCGGCGCGCTGCTGCTGGCGGGGATCGCGGTGCTGTTGGTCCGGCCGGTTAGGGTGCTGGAGGCGGGTCGGCTGAGAGCGGCACTGCCGCGGCTCTTCGCCGCCTTCGTCGCTGCCGCGGTGGTCACGCTGCTCTATGCCAATCTGCGTGCCGGCGGTTATGGCGCCGTCGGCGTGACGCTGATCTACGTGCTGTTCGGCGTCGCCCTGCAATACCTCATCGGCCTCGGCCTTGCCGCCATCTGCTACGAGCGGCTGCCGGGCACGCGCTTCTTCCGCGCCCTGTTCTTCATCCCGCTGATGATCACCCCGGTCGGCATCGCCTACGTGACCCGCATGCTGGCCGACACCCAGCGCGGCCCCTTCGCCGAGATGTGGTCCTGGCTGGGGCTGGCCGAGTTCGCTTGGTCAACCGACCCGGCCGCGGCACGGCTCGCCGTCATCCTGGGCGACACCTGGCAGTGGGTGCCCTTCATGTTCATCCTGCTGACCGCCTCGATGGAGGGGCTGTCGACGGAGACGCGCGAAGCGGCGCAGATCGACGGCGCTAATCGCTGGCAGATCTTCCGCTACATCACTCTGCCGCAGCTCGTCCCCGTCTCGGTCACGCTGATCCTCATCCGCATGATCGAGGCCTACAAGATCATCGACCTGCCGAACGTGCTGACCAATGGCGGACCGGGCACGGCCACCGAAAGTCTCGCCCTTTACAGCTACATCACCTGGCGGACGCTCGATCTCGGCGGCTCGGCGGCGATCGCCTATCTGATGCTGGTCCTCGTCGTCGTGACGACGCTGGCGCTGATCTTCGGATCGCGGCCGGTCACCGGCGCCCGGCGGCGACCGGTGCCGCAGGAGGCCCCGCGATGAACACCTCCCTGGCACGCCGGCGGGCGGGGCGCCGCAAGGTCGCCAATCTGGCGATGTATGCGGTGCTCGCCTTCTGGTCCTTCGTGGTGCTGTTCCCGATCTACTGGATCATCATCACCTCGTTGAAGACACCCATCGACGTGTCGGCCGGCCCGGTCTTCCTGCCCTGGGTCGATTTCCAGCCGACGCTGGACGCCTGGCGGCAGATCGTGGTCGACCAGTGGCGCGACACGGTCCGCCCCTTCACCAATTCCATCATCGTGGCACTGGTGAGCGGCATCGCCGCGACCCTCATCGGTACGATGGCGGGCTATGCCCTCAACCGGGCTCAGGTCGCGCTCTCGGTGGCGCCGGTGCTCGGCCTCGTGGGAGGCGCGGTCTTTGCCTGGCTCGGCGAGAAGTATGTAGGCGAGGACGCGGCGACGGTCTGGGCCTGCGGCATCGCCGGCGGCCTTCTCGTCTTCGCGATCTTCCGCTTCCTCGTCCCGTTCCGGATGCGCAACCAGGATCTCGCGATCTGGATCATTTCACAGCGCATCCTGCCGCCCGTCGCGGTGGCGCTGCCGATCTATGTGATGTTCCAGTCGCTGGGGATCCTCGACACCCTGGGGTCGCTGATCATCCTCTATACCGCCGTCAACCTGCCGATCGCGGTGTGGTTGATGAAGGATTTCACCGGCCAGGTCCCGGTGGAGCTGGAGGAATCGGCGGTGATTGACGGGGCCAGCCGGCTGCAGATCTTCCTGCGGATCGTGCTGCCAGTGGTGCGGCCGGGGCTGGCGGCGACCTTCCTGTTCGTCGCGATTCTCGCCTGGAACGAGTACATACTGGGCCTGATCCTCTCGACTGCCGACACCCAGACGATGCCATTGCTCGTTGCGGCACAGAACGCCACCCGCGGACCACAATGGTGGACGATGTCCGCGCTGATCGTGGTGATGATCGCCCCGGTCTTCGCGCTGGCTCTGGTTCTCGAACGGCAGCTGCGCTCCGGTGCGCTGGCCGGTGCCGTGAAGGGCTGAGGCGCCGCGACGAGACAGACAGGGCGCGACGGGAGCGTCGCGCCCGTCTTTTCACTGCCGTCTCGTCACCGCTGCCGTGGGGCCGCGACGCTGTCGCGTACGCACAGGCGCGGCTGGAAGATGTGCCGCGTCACCGCCGGCTCGCCGCGCCGCTCGATGCGGTCGATCAGGAGGCGGATGGCACGGCGGCCCATCTCGCGCAGCGGCTGGGCCACCGTTGTGAGGCGCGGGGTGAACGCCTCCGCCCAGGGAAAATCGTCTATCGTCATCACCGACACATCGTCGGGGCAACGCAGCTTCATCTCGGCAATGCAGCGCATCATGCCGATCGCCGTCGAATTGTTGGCGCTGAAGATCGCCGTCGGTGGCGAGGGCAGCGTCATCAGCCGCCGCGTCGCATCGTGGCCGCCCTGGATCGTGAAATCGCCATCTGCGACCAGCGCCGGGTCGAAGGGCAGCCCCGCCGCCTGCAGCGCGTCGCGATAGCCGGCTAGGCGCTCCTCGGCCGAGGACACGCCGGGCGGACCGCCGATCAGGCCGATGCGGCGATGTCCGAGGCCGATCGCCAACTCGAGCGCCGCCACCGCGGCGCTGTGGTTGTCGAGCATCACGCAATCATAGGACAGGCCCGGAAAGGTGCGGTCGATCAGCACCGTCGGGATCCGGGTGCGCTGGAACTCCATCATCGTGTCGCGGGAGGCAGCGCCGCTCACGGTGACGATCAGCCCGTCGACGCGGTGGCTCTGCATCAGCCGCAGATAAGCGCGCTCCTTCTCCACATCCTGCGCACTGTTGGCGAGGATGAGGGCATAGCCGAGCCGCTGCGCCTCGGATTCGATCACCTCCATCAGCTCGCTGAAGAAGGGGTTTGTGATGTCGGCGACCAGCAGGCCGATCAGCTTGGTGACGCCGCGCTTGAGGCCGCGGGCCATGGCCGATGGCGTGTAGTTGAGCGTCTCTACGGCCGCGCGGATCCGCTCGACGAGTTCTGGACTGACATTGGCCGAGCCGTTCAGTGCGGCGGAAACGGTCGAAATGGACACGCCGGCAAGTTTCGCCACGTCCTTGATGGTCGCCATGACGTCTCATCTGATAACCGCGCCAGACCGGTCAACGGGCGCGTCTGCCGCCCATCTTTGCTCCGAAACGATTCGTATTCAACCATCGCGGTCATTTCGCTGCGCAAGGGCGTCACGCAGCAGCGAGACGAAGAGCCGCGCGGCCTTTCCGACATCCTCACGTCGGGCGAGATGGAAGGGCGCCTCATATCCGAGCAGATCGGGACGCAGCGCACGCAGCCGCCCTTCCGTCACGAAGGGCCTAGCGTAATGCTCGGGCAGATAGCCGAGATAGGTGCCGGACAGGATCAGGCGCGCCTCCGCCTCCATGTCATTGACCGTCGCCGTCGGGGCCGCCGCTAGGGGCTTGAGGTCACGGGCGCCCCAGTAGCCCCGCGAGACGATCCGATGCGATCGGATCACGTCGAGATCGATCGCTGCCTCCGGCAAGGTGAACAGCGGGTGGCCGCGGCCGCAATAGAAGGCGTGGCGCTCGACATGCAGCGGCAGATAGGTGAGGCCGAGGGTGATGCGCGGGAAGCTGCCGATGGCTAGATCGATCGTGCCGCCCGCGACGTCCCGCAAGAGCTCGTTGGGCGGTCGCGTGACCAGTGTCAGCGACACGCCCGGCGCGGCGCGGGTGAAGGCCGCGATCACCGCGTCGAGGGGCAGGTTGGGATCGCTGATCGTGTTGTCGACAAGGCCGAGGGTGAGGGTGCCGGACAGGCGCTGGCGCATCGCCGCCATCCGCCGCTCGAACTGGTCGATGGCACCGAACAACCGTCGGGCCTCCTGATAGACGAGCTCACCATCGGCGGTCAGGGCGAAGCCCGCCCGGCCGCGACGGCAAAGGGTGGTCCCGAGCCTCGCCTCGAGGGCGGCGACGGCGCTGCTGATGCTCGACAAGCCGAGATGCAGCTCGGCCTGGGCCGCAGACAGGCCACCGGCATCGACCACCGCCATGAAGATCGACAGCAGCTTGAGGTCGGCATTCTCAACCGGGCGCATCGGCATTCACTTCGTATTTCTCCGAAGTGAACTCCAGGGCAGGAGCCTTCATCAAGCTGGCGTGCCGGGCGATGCTGCCCATTCGTGCTGAGGGGAGGGGCCGTATGGCCGCAGAAGAGCGGGTGCCGGTGCAGCGCTGGCGTGTCGAATCCGAGACCGGCCGTCTGACGGATGTGCTGCTCTGCCGGCCGGATTTCTATGATTGGCAGCCGACCAATGTCATTGCTCAGCGGACGCTCGCCTCGGGTCAGGGCTTCGACCGGCAGGCACTCGCGCGGCAGTATGACGAGATGATCGACGCGCTGCGCGGCGCCGGCGTCACCTGCCACTTCCTCGAGCCCGAGCCGCATCTGCCCTATCAGGTCTATACGCGCGATTCGAGCCAGGTGACGCCCTGGGGCCCGGTCGTCATGCAGATGTTCCGGCCACAGCGGCGCGGCGAATACGCCAGCGTCATCCGATTCTACGCCGGCCATGACGGCGTACACGACTATGCGACCGACGGGACGGTTGAGGGCGGCGACATCCAGATCATCCGGCCGGGGCTGCTGATCGTCGGCCATTCCGGCGAGCGGACGAACGAGGCGGGGGCGAGGCAGTTCGCACGACGCTTCCGCGACGCCGGCTGGACGGTCCGGCTCGAGCCCTTCCCCGAGCATTTCCTCCATTTCGATGTGATGTTCGCGATGGTCGCCGACGGGCTGGCACTGGCCTGTACCGAGGTGCTGCCGGTCGATTTCCTCGACTTCGTCCGTGCCCAGGGCATCCGGCTGCTGCCGGTCAGCTACAAGGAAGCGATGGACGGCATGGGCTGCAACGTGCTCGCGCTCGGCGAGGGGCGGGTGATCTCGCCGCGGCACGGCGCGCGCGTCAATGCGATGCTGCGGGCCGAGGGCCTCAGTGTCCTCGACCCGGAGCTCGACATCTTCACCCGCGGCGGCGGCTCGGTGCATTGCATGACGATGCCGCTGCGCCGCGAGGGTGTCTGAGCGTCTGAGAGAACAACGAGCAGGGAGACGGATATGAACGGGACCAGCTTTGGGTCGTACCGGGCGGTGTTCTCGGCGGCGGCCGCCTTCACCCTCCTGTCCGGCGGCGGCATTGCCGCGGCCGAGGAGATCAACGCGCTGGTCTGGTGCGATCACACCGACCCCGCCTTTCTCGATCCGTTCACCGAGGCGACAGGCATCACCGTCAACTTCCGCGAGTTCGAAGGAACCGGAACGGCGCTGGCACTGGTCGAGCAGTCGCAGCCCGGTGACTGGGACGTCTTCGTCGTCGATTCCACCGACGTTCTCCGCGTCCAGGCGCGCGGCCTCCTGGCGCCGCTCGATCCGGCGGATTTCCCGCTCGACGGCGTGCCGGAGGCGGTGCGGGCGCCGGAGATGCACATGGTCGACGGCGTCATCTACGCGGTGCCGGAGAAGTTCGGCTACAACGCCATCGCCTATGACGGGCGTACCGTCGATCCCGACGCGATGCGCGACGCCGAGCGGCTGTGGGAGGAGGAGTATCGCGGCCGCATCGCGATCTACGACTACTACCTGCCGGTCATCGCGCAGATGGCGGTCCTGGAAGGCATCACGCCGCAAGAGCTGACCGTCGAGGATCTGCCGGCGATCGGCGAGCGGCTGTTCTCGTTGAAGGAGAGCGCGGCGCTCGTCAGCGACGTCGTCACCTCCCAGACTGCGCTCGCCACGGGCGAGGTCGACATCCTGGTTGGCGGCGGCGAATACGTGACCGCGACGCTGCGGGCGGACAATCCCGATCTCGACTGGGTGCTGCCCGATCAGGGCGGGATCCGCTGGCAGCAGGCGATCGCGATCTTTGCCGACAGCCAGCGCAAGGAGGCGGCGATCCGCTTCCTGCAATATGTGCTGAGCCCCGAGGGGCAGGCGCGGCTCGCCACGTCTTCCTGTTACTGGGGGATGCCGGCCAATCTCGATGCGCCGCTGAGCGAGGAGGAGAAGGCGACCCTGCGCTGGGACGAGCAGATCGACTTCATCGCGCGCTCCTACACCTATCCCTCGCCGTCGGAGGAACTCGACCAGGCGATGCAGGATCTCTGGACCGAGTTCCTCGCCCATTGATCGCATGAGCAGGCTGGCGATGGTCTCGGCGGCGGAGACCGCCGCGCAAGCGGGGGCGGCCGAGCGGGCCGCCCGTCGCATCGAAGCCCGGCGGGGCTGGGGGCTCGTCCTGCCGGCGCTGCTGTGGACCGTCGCCTTCTTCCTTCTGCCGCTCGCGGTCACCGCCGCCTACAGCCTGTTCCGACGGGCGGGGGCGCGACTCGACACCACGCCCGGCCTCGACAATTACGCCCGCTTCTTCGGTGAACCGGCGCTGCGCTCGGCGCTGTGGAACTCGCTCGAGGTCGCCTGCCTCACCGTCATCCTCTCGCTGCTGCTCGCCTATCCGCTCGCCTATATCCTGGCGATGCGGGTGCCGCGACGCTGGCAGGCGGCGGCGCTGGCGCTGGCGGTCCTGCCCTTTTGGACCTCCTATGTCGTGCGGTCCTATTCCTGGCTGCTGGTCCTCGCTCCCGACGGGGTGGTGAACCGCGCTCTTCTGGGGCTCGGCCTCATCGATGCGCCGCTCCGGCTCGCCTACAGCCAGGGGGCGACGGTGCTCGGGTTCGTCCACTTTTTCACCATGCTCACGACGCTGACGATCTTCGCGAGCCTGCGCCAGATCGACCGCCGCTACGCCCTCGCCGCCGCCGATCTCGGTGCGGGACCGGTCCAGACCTTCCTGCGGGTGACGCTGCCGCTCAGCCTCCCGGGTGTCGCGGTCGGGGCGTTCCTGACCTTCGTCATCGCCATCGGCGACTACATCACGCCGCAGATCCTCGGCGGCAATCGCGACCTCGTGCTGCCGCAGGCGATCCTGATGCAGATCTCACGGCGCAACGATCTGCCGGTCGCCTCGACGATGGCGCTCGTACTGATGGTCGTCGTCGCGCTCGCCTATCTCGCCGCGGCGCGCTGGCTGGGGGCCGGGCGGCGATGAGGCGCGCGCTCCTTCTCGCCTTCGATGCGCTGTGGCTCGCGGCGCTCTATCTGTTCATCTACCTGCCGGTCGTCGTGCTGGTGCTGTTCTCCTTCCATGACGGCCGGGTGCCGGTGCCGCCTTTCGAGGGACCGAGCCTGCGCTGGTACGAGGCGGTGCTCGGCAGCGGCCGGATCATGGGCGCGACGATCAGCTCGCTGCTCGTCGGCTTTCTGTCCTCGGCGGTGGCGACGGGCTTGGGCTTCCTCGCCGCCTGGGGGCTGGCGCGCAACCGGGTGCCCGGCGGCCGGCTCGCGCAGGCGCTGATCGTCATGCCGCTCACCGTCTCCTATCTGATCGTCGGGATGGGGCTGATGATCACCTTCGCCGCGGCGGGCGTCTCCAAATCCCTCCTCGCCGTCGGGATCGGCCATGTCGTCATCAACCTGCCGCTGGCCTTCGCGATCTGCCTTGCCCAGATGGGGCGCCAGCAGGCGGTCCTCGAGCGCGCGGCGCGCGATCTCGGCGCCAGCGAGCCGCAGGTGCTGCTGCGGGTGACGTTGCCGCTGCTGTGGCCGGCGCTGTTCGCGGCCTTCGCGCTCAGTTTCACCCTGTCCTGGGACGAGTTCGTGATCGCCTTCCTCCTCTCGAATTTCGATGTCACCCTTCCGGTCGTGATCTGGAGCATGCTCAGGACCGGGCTCGACCCGCAGACCAATGTCGCGGGGACGCTCGTCTTCCTCGTCTCACTGCTGCTCGTCGGTGTCGGCGCCGGGATCATCGCGGGGAGACGCCGATGACGGCGTCGGGCGCGGGCGGGCTGCGGCTCGAGACGGTCGAGAAGCGCTATGGCGGGGTCCTCGCCGTGGCGCCGGTGACGCTGGATGTCCCGGCGGGCAGCTTTGTCGTCCTGCTCGGACCGTCGGGCAGCGGCAAGACGACGCTGCTGTCGATGATCGGTGGCTTCGTGCCGCCTTCGGCTGGCCGCATCCGGATCGGCGGGGCGGATGTCACGCTGCTGCCCGCCGCCCGCCGGCCGACGGCGACCGTCTTCCAGGACTACGCGCTGTTCCCCCATCTCGACATCGAAGCGAATATCGGCTTCGGCCTCGCGGTTCGCGGGGTGGCGCGGGCGGAGCGCAGCCGTCGCGTCGCCGCCGCCCAGGCGATGGTCGGCCTTTCGGGCTTCTCCGGACGCCGGGTCCACGAGCTGTCGGGTGGCCAGCGCCAGCGCGTCGCGCTGGCCCGTGCGCTCGTCGTGGAACCGGCAATCCTGCTGCTCGACGAGCCGCTCGGTGCGCTCGATCTGCATCTGCGCCGGCAGGTGCAGGAGGAGCTCAAGCGCCTCCAGGTCGAGAGCGGGCGCACCTTCCTGCATGTGACGCACGATCAGGAAGAGGCGATGGCGCTGGCCGACCGCATCCTCGTGATGAAGGACGGGCGCATCGAGGATGACGGCCCGCCGCGCCGGCTCTATCTGCGCCCGGCGAGCCGCTTCGTCGCGACCTTCATGGGGGAGAGCACGCTGATCGAGGGGCGGGTCGCGGCCATCCGTGCCGACGCCGTCGCCGTCGACACCCCTGTCGGTCGCATCACACTACCGCTTCCCGCCGATCGTGCGGTGCCTGCGGTTGGCGCGGCCGTGGCGCTGGGCCTGCGCCCGGAACAGATCATCCTCGGTGCGATGCCGCCGGCGGCCGAAGGCCATGTGCCGCTCGGTCCGGTGCGGCTGACCGGGACGATGTTCCAGGGCAGCTTCGTGCGCGGCCACGCGCGCAGCCTCGCGCCGGACGGGCCGGATCTCCTCGTCAAGCTGCCAGTCGGCGCCGTCCCGCCCGAGGGCGAGACGGTCACCGCCTGGGCCGCTTCCGCCGATCTCGTCCTGCTCGACCGCTGACGCCGGCGCTCAGCCGTCAGCCGACGGCGGCGAGGATCCGGGCGCCGAGATCGAGGAGTGCGCGGTCGCGGCCCGGCGGGCCGATCAGCGACAGGGCGAAGGGGCAGCCGTCGATCGAGCCGATCGGCAGGCTGAGCTGCGGTACGCCCGACAGGCCGGCGCTGCACTGCATGGCGATGTTGCGCACCCGGAAGGCTTCGAGCACGTCGCCCTCCATGCCGCGCAGCGGGGCGATGGTCGGCGTGGCCGGCACCACGATGACCCCGTCATCGCCCAATACCGACAGGACGCGCTCGCGGATGCAGGCGCGCTCCGCAGCGGCTGAGTGATAGTCCGCGGCCGTCACGCCCGAGGCCCATTCGAAGCGCTCGCGCACGCCCGGCCCGAGCAGCGGCCGGCGGCTCTCGATCCAGGCACCGTGATCGGACCAGGCCTCATAGGCCTGCATCGTGCGGAAGACGAGGCGCCAGGGCGTCAGCCCCTGCGGCGCGAGGGTGAGGCGCCCGGGGGTGCCGATGACCGGTGCCGCCCGCCGCAGCATGTCATCGAATGCCGCCGCCTCGGCGGCGCCCAGCATCTCCGCGGCGATGTCCTCCGCGATCACCGCGCGGGTGAGAGCGGGACCGGGCACATCCTCGCCGAGCAGCACCGCCGCGACGCGCTGATAGACCTCCATGTCGCGGGCGAACCAGCCGACCGTGTCGAAACTGCGGGCGAGCGGCTGGACGCCGGAGATGTCGATCCGGCCATGTGTCGGCCTCAGCCCGATGATGCCGCAATAGGCCGCCGGTACCCGGATCGAGCCGCCGGTATCGGTACCGAAGGCGAAATCGACAAGACCCGCCGCGACCACCGCGGCCGAGCCCGAGGATGAGCCGCCCGGGATGCGCCCGGGCGCCCGCACATTGACCGGCGTGCCGTAATGCGGGTTCTCGCCATTCATCGAATAGGCGAACTCGTCCGTGTGCGTCTTGCCGACGAAGCGCGCGCCGGCGTCGAGCACCGCCTGGACCGCCGGGGCGGTCACGGTCTTCACCGGGCTCTCGGCGCGCAACAACGGATGCCCGCCGCCGGTCCGGTAGCCGGCGACGTCGTAGAGATCCTTGACGGCCATCGTCAGCCCGTGCAGCGGCCCGCTGTCGGCCGAGGTCACCTCGACCGGCGGATAGTCGACATAGCCCTGGACCGGGTCGTCAGGCAGGCGCATGGCAGTCTCCCTCTATGGCCGGCCGATGCTCGCGATCGGCGGGGGGCTGTGCAAGCCTTTGTCAGCGGGACCTCGTCGAGCGCGATGCTGCCATTGCGTTTCGGTCGAGAGATGCGGCCGGCAAGACAGGGATGGCACCCCTCGCCGGATTGCGAGACCAATACCGGCGTGCAGGGAGATCGACTTGCGCTCGCGGTTTCGGCAGTCTTTCCGGGCCCCAGCCATCCGTGCCTGCCGTCCTTCGGAGACCGCCCATCCGCGTCCTGACCGTCTGCTGCCGCGCCGCCCTCTCATTGGCCGCGCTCATCGCGCTCGGACTTGTCGCCGCGGCATCGGCCACCGCCGCGCCGCGGCTCGAGCCCGTCTGGCCGGTGCCGGGTACCGCGTCAGGCAGTCCGGTCACCATCGACAGCTTCAGCCCCTTC
>CAYORM010000013.1:0-59205 GCA_964406375.1 uncultured Mycobacteriaceae bacterium
GCCGTCGCGAGTGGCAAAAGGCTAGCAGTTCAGAAATCGCGGGCCAACCGCAACTTGTGCCGGAGGGCCGTCGCGAGTGGCAAAAGGCTAGCAGTTCAGAAATCGCGGGCCAACCGCAACTGAGCGGCCCTACGTCTATGCCGAGCACCTAGGCTAGCCGTTCAGAAATCGCGGGCCAACCGAGGCCAACATCTCGAAATGGTAGGCCAAGCGCAGCGGCACGGTGTTTCCCGTGAAACATCGGCCCGGGCAGCAGGAGAGCGCAGAGACGCCTCGGCCAGCTCAACCGTCGCGACCGCGCGCCGGCGAGGGCCGTCCCGATAAGGCGGGCTGATCGCATCCCTCTGCCGGGGTGGGCGGCGGAACGATCGGGAAGCAGCGGCGGATGGCAGACAGCCCCGCGGGACGCGCCCTCGGCCCCCTGCCCGACTGCCGGCCCTATCCACCCTGTATCCCGTTCCGCCCTGGCTCGAGGATCTCGCGTGCCGTCTCGCGACCTTTCGGGGTCAGCCGCAGATGGTCGCCGTCGCGCAGCACCAGCCCCTGGTCGAGGCAGCGCAGCAGCACCTGCCGGGCCTTCGCCTCGCTCCAGCGCAGATGCGCCTGCAGTGCCCGGGCGACGTTCTCCTCGGCCTGTGCCGGCCCGGCCTCGTGATTGTAGAGATGGACGGTAAGTGTCCGGCTCTCATTGGCCTCGGCCTGGCCGCGACGGCGCTGCCATTGCGCAACCAACCCGTAGCGGGGGCCGAAGAGAAAGGCGAGCACCAGGAAGGCCCCGGTCATCGCCGCCATCATGCCGCCGATCGAGACGTCCCAGGCGACGGCGATGGCATAGCCCGAGACGCTCGAGGCGACGGCGATGGCACAGGCGAGCATCAGCATGCGCGACAGCCGGTCGGTCAGGAGATAGGCGGCCGAAGGCGGGACGATCACGAAGGCGATGAACAGCACCGCGCCGACGGCGTCGAAGGCCGCGACCGCGGTGGCGCTGGTCAGCGTCAGGAGGCCATAGAACAGCAGCCCCGGCGCGAAGCCGAGCGCCGTGGCGAGCGCCGCATCGAAGGTCGCGAGCTTCAGCTCCTTGTAGAACAGCAGGATGAAGGCGAGGTCGATGAGCGCCACACCACCCATCGACAGCAATGCCTGCGGCACCTGATGGCCGCCGATCGCCACCGTATCGAGCCAGACGAAGCCGATCTCGCCGAGCAGCACCGTGTGCTGGTCGATATGCACGTCGCGGGCGTAGAGGTTGAGCAGCAGCACACCGATCGAGAACAGCACCGGGAAGACGATGCCGATCGCGGCATCGGTCTTGACGCGGCGGGTGCTGACGAGGAGCTCGGTCAGGAAGACGGTGAGGACGCCGGTCAGCGCCGCGCCGATGATCTGCACCGGCCCGCTCTGCGCGCGGGTGAGCAACCAGACGGCGACGATGCCGAAGACGATCGAATGGCTGATCGCGTCCGACAGCATGCTGCTGCCGCGCAGCACGAGGAAGGTGCCGAGCAGCGCGGCGGCGACGCCGACGAGCGCGCCGGTCAGCACGATCATCAGCGGGATGTCGGCGAGGAACGCGGCGAGCATCAGTGCCCCTCGTGCCACGGCGCGTCCCCGGCCGTGTCCCTGGGCGCGTCCCCGGGCGCACTGCCGAGTGCGCCGAGAATGCGCTCGGCCTCGGCGAAGCCCGCAGGGGTCAGCTCCCATAGCAGGGCGGCCCCGGCGGCGGCCGACGGCCCCTCGACCACCGGCCGCACCAGGCCGCGGCCCTGCAGCGCCGCCAGGGCCTTGCGGGTGGCGATGCCGTGATAGGCGTCGACGATGCCCTGTTCCGACCGGTAACCGGGATCCTGGTGCCGGACGGCGAGCCGGTAGAGCGTCGTGAGGACATGCTGTGTCTCGAGCCGCCGCCGTCCGCCCCAGCGGCGCATCGCCTCGAAGACCAGGCCGCGTCGCGGCGCGAAGAGCAGCGAGGCGATCACCATCGCCGAGACGCTGAGGATGATCAGCGGCCCGGTCGCAAGGCCGCGCCCCATCGCGCTGATCAGCGCCCCGGCCATACCGCCCGCCATGCCGATCAGCGCGGCGAGCAGGACCATGCCTTCCAGCCGCCCGACCCATTGCCGCGCCGCGACCGCCGGCCCGATGATCATCGCCGCCATCAGCACCACGCCGACCATCTGCAGCCCGACGACGACGGCGAGCGCGATCATCACGGTGAGCGCCACCTCGAGGACGACCACCGGCAGGCCGATCGATGCGGCGAAGACGGGGTCGAAGGCGACGAGCTTGAACTCCTTCCACAGCGCCGCGACGATGGCGAAGGCGATCGCGGTGATGCCGCCCATCACCCAGAGGTCGCTGCGCAGCAGCGAGGCCGCCTGACCGAAGAGGAAGGTTTCGAGCCCACCCTGCGAGGCGTTGCCGGTGCCCTGGATATGGGTCAGCAGCACCACGCCGATCGCGAAGAAGATGCTGAGCGCCGCCCCCAGCGCCGCATCGGTCTTGAGCCGGCTGTAGCGGGTGAGCAGCAGCATGAACAGCGCGGCGGCCGCTCCCGTCACCAACGCACCTGCGAGAATGCTGCCGATCTCGCGCGCGCCAGCGATCATGAAGCCGAGGCAGATGCCGGGCAGCGCCGCATGGGAGAGGGTGTCGCCGAGCAGGCTCTGCCGGCGCAGCACCGCGAAACTGCCGAGCACGCCGCTGACCGCGCCGAGCAGCGCCGCCCCCAGCATCACCGTCTGGATCGTGTAGTCGCCGAGAAGGTCGAGCAGGCTCATCCTCGTCCTGCCGATGGGCGCCCGTCACCACCCGCCTCGGCCGGCATCGTCCCGCCACCCGAGAAGGTCTCGCGGTCGAGCAGCGCGATCTGGCCGCCATAGGTCCGGCGCAGATTTTCGGCCGTATAGACGGCATGCACCGGGCCCTGGGCGATGACGCGCACATTGAGCAGCAGCAGCCAGTCGAAATAGCTGCGCACCGTCTGGAGATCGTGATGGACGACGATCACGGTCTTCCCTTCGTCCCGCAGCCGGCGGAGGATGTCGACCACGGCCCGTTCGGTCGTCGCATCGACGCCCGCCATCGGCTCGTCGAGGAAGTAGATGTCGGCCTTCTGCACCAGCGCCCGCGCCAGGAAGACGCGCTGCTGCTGGCCGCCGGAGAGCTGGCTGATCTGGCGTCCGGCGAAATCCTCCATGCCGACGAGCGCGAGCGCCCGCGCCGCCTCGGCGCGCTCCGCCCGGCCCGGACGGCGGATCCAGCCGAGCCTGCCGTAAAGGCCCATGGTCACGACGTCGAGCGCGGTGGTCGGGAAGTCCCAGTCGACGCTCGAGCGCTGTGGGACATAGCCGACCCGCCGGCGCTGCGCGGCATAGGGTCGACCGAACAGGGTGACATGGCCTGCGACCGGCTTGACCAGACCGAGCACCGCTTTGATCAGGGTGCTCTTGCCCGCCCCGTTCGGCCCGACGATCGCCGCCATCACGCCGGGCGGCACGTCGAGATCGATATCCCAGAGCACGGGCCTGCTGTGATAGCTGACCGTCAGGTCCTCGACATGAAGCGCGAGGCCCGGCTCGTGCAGCGGGTCGGATGGCGCGGTCATGGCCGGCGGCCGGGTTGCGACGCGATCCTCACGGGGACGCGGCCCCGGCGAGCTCCGGCGGCAGCGGAGGCAGCGAACCGCCGAGCGCCTCGACGATCGTCGCGGTGTTGTGGTGGATCATGCCGATATAGCTGCCGGCGCTCGTCCCGGGCTCCCCCATCGCATCGGAGAAGAGCTGGCCGCCGATCGCCACCTCATGTCCATGCTGGCGCACGGCGTCGATGACCGCCTGGACCGTCCGCGGGTTGATCGTCGTCTCGACGAAGACGGCCGGCACGCCGCGGGCGGCCACGGTCGCCGCCATCTCACGGATATCGGCCACCCCGGCCTCCGATTCCGTGCTGATGCCCTGGATGCCAGCGACCTCGATGCCATAGGCACGACCGTAATAGGCGAAGGCGTCGTGCGCGGTGACGAGGATCCGCTGCGCCTCGGGGATGGTCGCGATCGCCTCGCCCACCCAGGCATCGAGGACGGCAAGGCGGGCGGCATAGTCGGCGGCCGCGTCCGCCATCGCCGCGGCGCAACCCGGCCGCAGTGCGGCGAGCGCCGCCTCGATGGTCGGCACCGTCCTTGCCCACAGCCCGACATCCATCCACAGATGCGGGTCGATGCCGTAGAGCCCTTCGACCGCGATCAGCTCGGCCGGCTCGATCGAGGCGGGCGCAACGGCGAGGGTCGGCTTCATCTCGGCGAAGCGGTCCAGCACATCGCCGAGCTGCCCCTCCAGCGCATAGCCGGAATAGAGGATGATCTCGGCCTCCTGGAGGGCCCGCACGTCACCCGCCCGCGCCTGGTACAGATGGGGGTCGACCCCCGGCCCCATCATCGTCGTGACCTCGACGCAGGCGCCGCCCACCTCGGCCACCACGTCACCGATCATGCCGATCGTCACCACGGCCCGGATCGGCGTCTCCTCCTGCGCCGCGGCAACGCCGGCCAGCAATGGCAGCAGGGCGAAGGCGATTGCCAGCTGCTTCACTTTGGCCCCCTGCTCACCTGTGTGCCCTGTACTCATAAATTAAGCTTTGTCTAATCTGTGCGGCACGGCCCGCCCGGTCAAGGGCCGGGCTGGTGCAGGCACCACCGGCTCCGCGCCGTGGTCTGGCGCGACAATAAACGCCTGGAAAACGGTATAGCCTCCGGAATAGTTTGGCCCTGGTGGTTGACATCCTGCGAGGCAAGGGCGGATGGCCGTCGTGCGGAGCATCGAGGACAAGGAGAGGCGGGCACCGGCCGTTTCAGCCCGCGACAAGGCCGAGGGGTTCCGCAAGACCCGCCTCGCCCGCCGCACCGAGCTCGCCGAGGATTACGTCGAGTTGATCGCCGCGCTGACACGCGAGCTGGGCGAGGCGCGGCAGGTCGACATCGCCCGCGGGCTCGGCGTCACGCAGCCGACCGTCGCCAAGATGCTCAAGCGGCTGGCGCAGGAGGGGCTGGTGGTGCAGCGCCCCTATCGCGGCGTCTTCCTGACCGAGGCCGGGCGCTGGATGGCGGCAGAAAGTCAGCGCAAGCACGACATTGTCGAGGCCTTCCTCCTCGCCCTCGGCGTCAGCCCGGAGACGGCGCGCCACGATGCCGAGGGGATCGAGCATCACTGCAGCGCCGAAACCCTCGAGGCGTTCCAGCGCCTGCTGGCGCAGCGGCACCCCTCGCGATCGGCGCGCCGCTGAGGCAGGCGCGGGCGCCCCTCCCTACAGTCGCTGGCAATGTCCCGGGGGCCCAACCGGCGACGATCGCCCGCGTTGAATGCAGGGGCATGCAAGTTGCGATTCCATTTGTTTGATGGCTGACTATCATCGATTCGCAGAAGGGTTGAGTCGGCATCGATGGCCGGCGGTTCGCTAACGAGTCCCGGGGGGAACAGACTCGGATGGTGGCAATGCCGTCTCCCGCGCCGCAGCTTGCGGTGGCATCTTCGTCGCCGGCCGCCTCTCCGGCGGGGATACGCGTCCTCCTGATCGAGGATGACCGTCTCATCATCGAGTACTACCGCACATTACTCGACAACCGCGGCATGTCGCATGTAGCCGCCGCCTCGCTCGCCGAGGCGGTCGCGATCCTTGATGAGGACCTGTCGATCGATCTGGTGATCGCCGACCTCTTTCTGCCGGATAGCGACGGCACCTCGGCACTGCAGGCGCTGTCGCCGGTGGTCGAGCGCCGGCCCTGGGTGCAGGCGCTGGTGATCACCGGAAGACCCACGGTGGATGCTGCCGTCGAGGCGCTGCGGCTCGAGGCGGTGGACTTCCTGCGCAAGCCCGTCCGCCCCGCGGAATTCCTGGACGCCGTCGATCGTGCGGTCGACCGCATCGGCCGGCTGCGCCTGCGACGGCAGGCCGCGACCGAGACCACCGACCGCCGCGTCCGGCAGATCTACGCAGCGCTGCGCGGGCGGCGGCTGCGCAGCCGGTTCTTCGGCGAGACCGTCTCCATGGACCCGATGTGGGAGATGCTGCTCGACCTCGCCCTCGCCCGGCTGCTCGGACGGCGGACCTATCTCACCAGCCTGTGCATCGCCGCCGGCATTCCGACGGCGACCGCGCTGCGCCGGATCACCGATCTCGAGCAGATGGGCCTTCTGACGCGCAGCCGTGACGTCAGGGATGCCCGCCGCGTTTTCGTCGAGATCACCGAGGACGGTATGCAGCGGATGCTCAGGCATCTGGAACGGACGGAGGCTGAGGGGGCTTCCCCCTGAGGCTGGCCCGGTGGGGATCGCGGAGACCGGGCCACGTCATTCTCGCCTATACACGACATGTCCGATAAGTTTGTCGGATAAATTGATGCAAAAGGCGATTTAATATCAATTTGAGACAGCTTTGGTTTGGCAGGCAATGATTTCCCGCATATGTGTCGCGCATGGGAACGCCGACGGGAAACGCTGCAGTTTCGGGCGCCACCCCGGCTCTGGATGAAAGGTTTGGAACCATGCGCGCGATTCTGAAGAAGATGCTGCGGTCCGAGGATGGTGCGACGGCGATCGAGTACGGCCTGATCGCAGCCCTCATCGCCATTGCCATTATTGGCGGCGCGACGGCCCTGGGCGGCGGTCTCGACGGTCTGTTCCAGGGGATCGCCGACAACCCGGTGCTCGACAGCGCGACGCCGTAAGGGTCGAGGTCGTTCAACGGGCCACCATCATGGCCGGTCTGTTACAGGGGGAGGGTCCGTGGGCCCTCCCTTTCGTCGCCTGGGCCGTCACCGCCGCGGCATTCACCGTGCTGCTGATCGCGGTGGCGATCACCGATCTGCGATGGCGACGGATTCCCAACGGGCTGGTCGCCGCGCTCGCGGTGCTGGCGGCGCTCCATCACCTGCTGGTGGGCATTCCCTCGGTGGATTGGCTCGGCCTCGTGGCCATGATGGTGACCGCGGCGGGGTTGATGACGCTCTTCGGAGCGGGTCTGCTCGGTGCGGGTGACGTCAAGCTGATGTTGGCCTGCACCCTGTTTCTCGGCCCTTCGGTGCTGGCCGGGTTCCTTCTTCTGGTCGCCCTATCCGGCGGCGTTCTTGCCGGGCTGTGGCTGCTGCGCGGCTACCTGCCCGTGAAGCTGCGACCCGCCGACGAGCGGCTGCCCTATGGCGTCGCCATCGCCTCCGGTGCGATCGGCACGCTGGCACTGGCCACCTTCGCCGCCCCGGCCTCTCTCGTCTGAAAGGCCGATCATGCGCCTTGCCATCGTTCTGCTGCTGCTGCTCGCCACCGCTGCCGGCGGAGGCGCCGCCGTGCTGATCGACCGGCGTCTCGACCAGCCCGCGCCGGCCGCCGCTCCCGCGATCCCGCCCGCACCGGCGACCGTCCCCGTCCTGGTGGCGGCGCGAGACCTCGCCAGCGGGACGATTCTCGCCGAGACGGATTATCGGACCGTCCAGTGGCCGGCCGACAGCCTGCCGGAAACGGCACTCATCGCCGCCGACATCAGACCGGGCGAGACGCTCTTGCGCATGCCCGTTCCCAGTGGTGCACCGCTGCTCGCGGGCCAGGTGGTGGAGCGCGGCGCCGGCGGCACCCTCGCCTATGTCCTCGCCGAGGGCCATGTCGCGACCGCGGTCGCGGTGACCGAGACGACCGGCGTCGCAGGTCATGTCGCGCCGGGCGACCGTGTCGACATCCTGTTCACCCATGCGCCGAGCCACGCGGCGAGCGCGGCGGTGGGATCGGCTCTGGGTGTCGCCGCGCCGGTCGAGCGCGCGGCCACCGAGACCCTGCTCGTCGGTATCAAGGTGCTGGCGATCGACCAGCGGATCGATGACACGACGGGTGAGATCGCCGTCGGCCGCACCGCGACGCTCGAGGTGACGCCGAAGGAGGCCGAGATGCTCGCCCTCGCCCAGACCATCGGCACGCTGTCACTCGTGCTCAACGGGGTGACGCCCGCGGCCGAGGTCCCGGACCCCAAGGCGCTCTTCATCGCCCGCCGGGCGACACAGCCCTCCTACACGCTCGATACGGACATATCGGCACTGTTCCGGCCCCCGCCGGAGGTCCTCCCCGTCGCCCTGTCCGATCCCGAACCTGCGCAGGAGCCCGAGCCTGCACCGGCGGTGCCGGTCGTGGCCGAGGCGGAAGAAGCCCCGCCCCCGCCGCGGATCATCACGATCATCCGCGGCTCGAGCATGGAGCAGATCTCGGCCGGCCCCGAGACGGAGGCGCCGGCGGCGGAAACGCCGGGTGCGGCCCCGTCGGCAGCACCTGACGCGGCGGTGGTCGCCGACGCGGCCGAGGTCGAGCTTGGTTGGACAGAGGAGTTGCTGCGATGAGACGTCTGTCAATCGCACGTCCGCTCCGGGCTCTTTTCCTCGCCTTCTTCCTGACGGGTCTGCCGGCCGTCGCGCAGTTCGGCGCGCCCGCCGCGGCACAGGAGATGGTGATCGCCCCCAGCGGCCACATTGGGCTCGATCTGCGCGAAGGCAAGGTGATCTCGGTCGCGACCCCGCTGGGCAGCGTCTTCGTCGCCGATCCCGAAATCGCCGATGTCTCGCTGCAGTCGCCGACGGCCGTCTACATCTTCGGCAAATCCGTCGGCCAGACCACCGTCTTCCTGTCCGACGAGGCGGGGAACGTCGTCTCCGGCCGCACCGTCACCGTCAGCCACGACGTCGCGACGATCAACGCGGCGGTCGCGGCGCTGTATCCGGGTGCCGATGTCTCGATCCGCTCCATCGGGCGGTCTCTGGTGGTCGAGGGTGCCCTCGCCTCGCCGGCCGATATCGACGACATCCGCAGCATCCTCGCCGGCTATGTCGAGCGGCCCGAGGACGTCGTGATGCGCCTCGGCCTGACCGCGCCGAACCAGATCAATCTTCGCGTGCGGGTCGCCGAGCTGTCGCGCGAGGTCGACAACCAGCTCGGCATCCGCTGGGCATCGCTCTTCGGCGACAACACGGCGATGCTCGGTTTCGCCGGCGGCGCGGGTACCGGGGCCGATGACAGCTTCAGCTCGGCCGTGCACATCGTCACCGGCAGCCTCGACGTCAACGTGGTGGTCGATGCGCTCGCCCAGGAGGGGCTCGTCTCGATCCTCGCCGAGCCGAACCTGACCGCCGTCTCCGGCGAGAGTGCGAGCTTCCTCGCCGGCGGCGAGTTCCCGGTGCCGGTGGCCCAGTCGGACGACACCGTCACCGTCGAGTTCAAGCAGTTCGGCGTCGGCCTGACCTTCACCCCGACGCTGATCGATGCCAACCGCATCAGCCTCCAGGTCGAGCCGGAGGTGAGCGAGCTGGATTTCACCCGCGGTTTCGAGCTGTCGGGCACGGTGGTCCCCGCGCTCACCACCCGGCGCGCCTCGACGACGGTCGAGCTGGGCAGCGGGCAGAGTTTCGCGATTGCAGGTCTCCTGCGCAGCACGACCTCGCAGACGGTGGCGCGGCTGCCGGGTCTCGGCGATCTGCCGGTGCTCGGGGCGCTGTTCCGGTCGACGAGCTTCCGCCAGGGCGAGACCGAGCTGGTGATCATCGTCACGCCCTATGTCGTCCGCCCGGTGGAATCGGTCTCGCGCCTGCCCTTGCCGACCGACGGCTATCGTCCGGCGAGCGAGATCGAGCGGTTGCTCTTCGGCTCCTTCCAGACCGGCGCGTCCAGCCCGCCCGCGGCGCGCCTCGCCGGCTCGGCCGGGTTCATCCTGGAATAGGCGGACGCCATGAAACCGCGCCTCGCCCTCGCGCTCCTCGGGCCGTTGTTGGCCACGGCGATCGGCGCCTGCGGTAACAACCCCGAGCTGCGTTACGCGCACGCGGTCGACATCGCCCAGCCCGTCGCCGTCGCGGCGATGGCGCAGCACGATGTCCGCTTCGCCCCTGGCCGGACCGACCCTGATCCCGGCGAGGTGACGACACTGCGCGCCTTCCTCGCGCGCCATGGCGTCGGGTATGGCGACAATGTCCTCGTATCCGTCGAGGGCGGCGCGACCGCCACCGCCGCGGGGCGACGCGCCACCCTCGCCCGGCTGCTGCGCGGCTGGGGGTACGAGCCGACGGTGACGGCGGGCACCGGCCCGGTCTCGGACATCGCCGTCATCACCATCCGCCGCACCGGGCTGGGCTTGCCGCCGCGCTGTTCCGAGACGCCGCTGCCCGTGTTGCTCACCCGCCCCGAGGACGCACCGATCAGCCGGTTCGGCTGCGCCACGGCCGCGGCGCTCGGCGCGATGGTTGCCGATCCCGGCGATCTGCTGGTGGGACGCCCCTCGGGCATGGCCGATGGCGAGCGCGCCGCCGACATGATGCGCGCCTATATCGAGCGGCCACACGCGCTCGACCGCGGCGAGGATGTCGGCACCGGCCGCGTCCTGCTGCCGCTCGGCGAGACCCGCTGACATGGCGTTGATGGCCCAACGCAAGCCTCTCGATGCCGCCCCGGCCTCCGAGGAGACGCGCGACCTATTCGCCGCCTATCTCCTCGACGAGGCGAGCCGGGAGGCGGCAGTCGCGCTCGCGCGGGTTCGCGGCTGGCCGGTCGGGGATGTGGTGCGCGGCGATCTGACCGCCGCCGCCCGCACCCTCGCCGTCGCGCCACCGCCGCGTTTCATGATCGTCGACATCGGCACGCTGACGGTCGAGGAGATTGAGGAGACGATCGGCGAGATCGCCCGCTCGGGCACCATGGTCATCGCGATCGGCGACCGCAATGACGTCGCGCTCTATCGCCGGTTGCGCGATGCCGGGGCGCGCGACTACCTCTACAAGCCGGTGGATGGCGGCATCCTGAATGCCGCCTTCTCTCGCATCGAGGCGCCGGAAACCGGCGGTGCCGCGATGCGCGGACGCCGGATCGCCTTCGTCGGCGTGCGCGGGGGCGTCGGAACCTCCACCCTGGCTGCCAACAGTGCCTGGCTGATGGCCGAGACGCTGCGCCGCCGCGTCGCGCTGATCGATGCCGATGTGCAGTTCGGCACCCTCGCCCTTCAGCTCGATGCCAAGCCGAACAGTGGCCTGCGCGAGGGGCTCCAGGCACCGGACCGGCTCGACCGGGTCTTCCTCGACCATGCGGCGATCCCGGTGACCAAGCAGCTCCGCCTGTTCGCCTCGGAGGATGCGATCGAGGACGAGGCCGGCGATCCGGCCGCCATCGCCGCCTTTCTCGATCACGCGGCGCGCGACTGCGACGTGGCGATGGTCGACCTGCCGCGGGGTGTCCTGACCGCAGGCCGGATTGCAGGCGATCTCGACGCCGTCGCCCTCGTCATGGATCCCTCGCTCGCCGGGTTGCGGGACGCCGGCCGGATCCTCCGCCTGCTGCGCGCCCGCCACCCCGAGCTGCGCTGCCATCTCGTCGTCAACAATCGTGATCCGCGGCCGGAGGTCTCCGCCGCGGAGATCGAGCGCGGCATCGACGCCCCGATCGACCTTTGGATTCCGCATGCACGCGCCGCCCTGATGCGCAGTGACATGGCGGGGGAGCCGCTGGCCAAGGCGCAGGCGCGCCATCCGCTGCTGCGTGGCATCGTCCGCCTCAACGCCGCCCTCGCCGGGGTTCGCGAACCGCCGCGCCGCTCGTTCTGGCGAGGTTTCGGACGCCGGTGACGCCATGACCCCACCCGATAATCTGATGCCGCGCGACGCGGATGAGGAACCGCTCGCACCGGCTGCGGCGCCGGGGCCGGAGATCCTGCAACGCCGGCTCGAGGCGCTGCTCGCCGACAGCCATGACGATCCGGCCCTGCGCGGCCTGTCCAAGCGCCACTTCGCGATGCGGATCGGCGAGATGCTGGACCGGCTGCTGGCCGAGACCGGTGCGCGTCTGCCGCTGGCCGAGCAGCGCCGGCTGATCGAGACGGTGACCGAGGCGCATCACGCCGCGTTTACCGCCGCCGCCACCACCTCCGGGCGACCGCTGCTCGCCACGCCCCCGGCGCCCGCCCCGGCGGACGAGGCGCGCCAGCGCCAGAACGAGCGCATGCAGGCGGTCAAGGCGCAGATCCAGCCGATGCTGATGGAGCGGATCGACGTCGCGGTCGCCGCCCGGCTGACCCAGGCCGATCTCGAGGCACAGGTGGGCGCGGTGGTCGCGGATCTGCAGTCCGAACTGAAGCTGCAGCTCAATGGCAGCGAGCAGGCGCGGCTCGTCCGGCTGATCGTCGACGACATGGTCGGGCTCGGTCCGCTCGAACCGCTGCTGGCCGATGATGCCGTCACCGACATCATGGTGAACGGTCCGCGGCAGATCTATGTCGAGCGGCGCGGCAAGTTAGAGCTGACCGAGACGACCTTCCGCGACGATGCCCATGTGATGCATGTCGCCACCCGCATCGTCTCGCGGATCGGTCGCCGCATCGATGAGGCGAGCCCCCTCGTCGATGCCCGCCTGCCGGATGGCAGCAGGGTCAACATCATCATCCCGCCGCTCGCCATCGATGGCCCGTCGATCTCGATCCGCAAATTCGCCAAGCGCCAGATCACGCTCGACATGATGGCCCGGCAGGGCAACGTGTCGGACAACCTCGCCCAGGTGCTCAAGATCGCGGCGCGCGCCCGGCTCAACATCCTCATCTCCGGCGGCACCGGTTCGGGCAAGACGACGCTGCTCAATGCAATGTCGCGGATGATCGACCACGGCGAACGCATCGTCACGATCGAGGATGCGGCCGAGCTGCAGCTCCAGCAGCCGCATGTCGTGCGGCTCGAGACACGGCCGCCGTCGATCGAAGGGGCAGGCGAGATCACCATGCGCGATCTGGTGAAGAACGCGCTGCGGATGCGGCCCGACCGCATCATCCTCGGCGAGGTCCGCGGCGCCGAAGCCATCGACATGCTGCAGGCGATGAACACCGGCCATGACGGGTCGATGTGCACGCTGCACGCCAACACCCCGCGCGAGGCCCTGACCCGGCTCGAGAACATGGTCGCGATGTCGAGCATGCGCCTGCCGGCCGCGGCGGTGCGCCACCAGATCGCCAGCGCCGTCCATCTGATCGTCCAGATCA
Organism: uncultured Mycobacteriaceae bacterium; assembly: GCA_964406375.1. Taxonomy (GTDB): domain Bacteria; phylum Pseudomonadota; class Alphaproteobacteria; order DSM-16000; family Inquilinaceae; genus CAYORM01. The sequence continues at coordinate 13,033 of CAYORM010000013.1, forward strand.
GCCGCATGCGCGACGGCGTCCGCCGCGTCACCCATGTCAGCGAGGTGGTCGGCATGGAGGGCGAGATCGTCACGCTGCAGGACCTGTTCGTCTTCCAGTTCCAGGGCGAGCGGCCGGACGGCACCCTCTACGGCCGGCACCAATGCACCGGCTTCCGGCCCAATTTCCTGCCGCGGGCCGAGTATTACGGACTCGGCGAGGCGCTGCTCGGGGCGATGGAATGCCGTCCGGCCTGATCCATCCGGCTCTCGCGGAATTCCTGCTGCCGCTCGCGCTGCTTCTGGTGCTCACCCTTGCGGCGCTGGGCGGTGCCCTGCTCGTCTGGTGGGACCGGGCGGTCCGCCGGCGCCGGCGCCGCTATCGCCGCGTCATTGAGAGTACCGGCCGCAAGGCCAAGGCCACTCCCATCGCCGAGGCCGAGGCGTTCCGTCCCGCCAAACGCCATGGCGGCGGCTCGCCGCTCGGCCGCCTGCTCGCCACCCCGGCGGCGCTGCGTCGCCGGGCCGAACGGGCCGGGCTGTCGCTCGGCCTGCTGCCGCTCCTCGGCATCATGCTCGCGATCGGCGCCCTCTATGCGATCGCGCTCTCGAGCTTCGTCCATCTGGCCCTGCCGGTCGCCGGCGTGGCGGGGCTCGCGCTCGGCTATGCCACCCTTCTCCTCGTCCTCGCCGTGCTCGGCCATCGGCGGGCGGAGCTCTTCCTCAAACAGCTCCCCGACGCGATCGACATCATGATCCGCAGTATCCGTGTCGGCCTGCCGGTGATCGAGGGCGTCGCCATCGTGCATGCCGAGATCCCAGACCCGCTCGGCGGCGAGTTCCGCTCGATCCGCGACGAGGTGCAGTTCGGCAAGTCGCTCGAGGAGGCGCTGTGGGTGATCGCGCGGCGGATCGACCGGCCGGAATTCACCTTCCTCGTCATCAGCGTGGCGGTGCAGCGCGAGACCGGCGGCAATCTCACCGAAGCGCTGGAGAACCTGTCCCGCATCCTGCGCCAGCGCGAGCAGATGAAGCTCAAGGTGAAGGCGCTCTCATCCGAGGCGCGGGCCAGCGCCTGGATCCTCGGATCGCTGCCCTTCGTCATGGGGCTGCTCGTCTTCTTCATGAATCCCGGCTATCTGGATCCGCTGTTCACCGATCCACGCGGCCATCTGATGCTGGCCGGCGGGCTCGGCAGCATGGCGGTCGGCGTGCTGGTGATGGCCAAGATGGTCCGGTTCCGGATCTGATCCGCCATGGCCGATCTCCTACTCTCCGCCCAGCTCGCACCGGGCCTCGCCGCGCTGGCCGCCTTCCTCGCGGTGATCGCCTTCGGCCTTCTGGTGATCGACCGCGCCGCGCGGCGCGCCCGGCTGCGCTCGGCGGTGGGCATCGGCCGCAAGGGGCGGATGCTGATCACCGAGACCGGGCCGGCCCGGCGCTGGCGCAGCGACCTGATCGGAGCCATGCGCGCCGGCGCCGGCAAGGCCAATCTTTTGCGCGCGCGCCAGGCGAGCGCCGTCCGCGCCCGGCTGATCCGAGCCGGCTGGCGCAACCGCGACGCGCTGGTGATCTACGTCTTCGCCAAGATCGCGCTGCCGCTGATCGGCATCGGCGGCACCGCCTTCTTCGTCTTCGTGGTCCGGCCGCTCTCCTACCCCCTGCTCATCCAGATCGCGATCGTGCTGGGCGGCGCGCTCGCGGCGAGCATGCTGCCGGACATCCTCGTGAAGAATGTCGAACAGCGCCGGCGCCAGGAGATCCAGCGCGCACTGCCCGATGCCCTCGACCTCATGCTGATCTGCGCCGAGGCCGGCCTCAGCCTCGACGCGGCCCTCGCCCGGGTGGCGCGCGAGATGGTGCGGGGCTCGCCGCCCCTCGCCGATGAGATCGGTTATACCGTGCTCGAGCTGCGTTTCCTGCCCGACCGCCGCCGGGCCCTGCAGCATCTCGGCGAGCGCGTCGACCTGCCGGCGATCCGCGCGCTGACGAGCACACTGATCCAGGGGGAGCGCTACGGCACACCGCTCTCCCAGGCGCTGCGCGTTCTCTCCAGCGAACAGCGGACCGAGCGGATGCTGCGCGCCGAGGCCAAGGCTGCCCGGCTGCCCGCGGTGATGACCGTACCGCTGATCGTCTTCATCCTGCCGGCCCTGTTCGTCGTGCTGCTCGGGCCGGCCGCACTCAGCATCATCGACGGCCTGCCCGGGCGATGACCGTGCCCGCTGTGCGTCCGCGTCGTTCTGCCGTGACCTTCGCCCGCCGCCTGCTGCGCGGTCAGGAGGGCAGCACGGCGGTGGAGTTCGCGATCATCCTGCCCGTCCTGCTGCTGATCCTGCTGGGCATCGTGCAGTTCGGTTTCCTCTTCGTCATCCATACCGCGATGGCCAATGCCGCGCGCGAGGAGGCACGCTGGATCGCCCTCGCCGGCGGCAACATCGCCGGCCACGACGTGACCGCAAGCGTCGAGCAGCGGCTCGGGCCATGGACCGACAGCTTTCCCGGCGCGTTCACCGTCGTCTCGAGCCCGCCGGCCGCACCACCCGCCGAGAACGTCGTCTATGTCGAGGTGTCCTTCGACCTGTCGCGGATCGCCTTCGGCGGCCTGATCTCCGGCTTCGCCGGCAACTCGATCTCGGCGCGGGTCGCCCAGCACACGGAGGAGTGAGGCGATGCGCATCTTCGCCGCGCTCTTACGGCGGCTGGGCTGCGAGGAGTCCGGTGCCACCGCCGTCATCGCCGGCATCACCATGACGGTGCTGCTCGGCTTCGGCGCGCTCGCCATCGACGCCTCGAACATCTATCTCAACCGCGCGCTGTTGCAGAACGCGGCGGACAGTGCGGCGCGCGCTGCCATCATCCATCTTACCACGCCCGCCGAAGCGCGGGCATTGGCGCTGCTGATGGCCGAGCAGGCCATGCCGGCCGGGCGCTATGGCAACGTTCTCGCCGCGAACGATATCGATTTCGGCACCTGGGATCCCGACAGCCGCACCTTCACGGAAGGGCCGGACGGAAGCGGCAATGCCGTCCGCGTCATCGCGCGCCGGTCGGTGCCGCTGACGCTCGCCGCCATTTTCGGGCTGACCCGCTCCGATCAGGCGGCGCAGGCGATCGCCGCCAGCCGGGCGGGTGGGTTCGAGGTCTGCATGCTGGCGCTCAGCGACATCGACATCGATCCGGCAGAATCGGAGCTGACGCTGAGCGGCAATGTCGACGTCTACACGCCCCATTGCGGCATGGCGTCCAACGCCTCGATGCGGGTCAACGGCAATGTCGATGTCGACACCCTCGGCATCCACGTCGTGGGCACCCTCGCGGCGATCGGCAATGTCGACATCAACACGACCCATCCGACGGTGCAGGGTGGGCCGCGCCTGGCCGACCCCTATGCCGGACTGCCCGGCGCGGCGGCCATCACCGCCGGCATGCCGGTCAGGCCGAGCCCGTCGCACTGCAACGACCTGCAGCCGAACGTCGTCTATTCCAACCGTGTCAGCTTCAGCGGCAGCATGCGGTGCACTCTGGCGCCGGGCGTCTACTATTTCCGTGCCGGCCTCTCGATCTCCGGCAATGTCGATTTCATCGCGCGCGACGTGACACTGATCACCGAGGGATCATTCTCGTTCTCGGGTAATGGCGATTTCGATCTCGCCGGACCGTCCGGCCCGTCCGGCCCCTTCGGCGACAGCTTCAAGGGGATGGCGATCTACGGCATCGGCCCCCAGGCCAATGTCAGCCTCAGCGGCAATCTCGATTATGTGCTCAACGGCGTCGTCTACCTGCCGCAGGCCGACCTCTCCTTCACCGGCAACCAAGAGCTGCTCGGCTGCTCACAGATCGTCGCCTCGACGATCACGCTGCGCGGCAATTCCGACCGTACGCAGCAATGCCGCCCGGTGCCGACCACGCCCATCATGACGCAGAGCGGATCGGCCCTGGTCCAGTGAGGCGGCTATCGCAGCGCGTCCATCGCCGCCTCGTAGAACCGAAGATTGTCATCGACCACCCCTTCCGGGAGATCGATGGCCGCGGTGGCCCGGGCCGCCTCGAGGCGACCGGCGAGGCCATAGGCCAGCGCCAGGTTCTGGCGGATCTGCGGGGTGGCGTCGGGATCGTTGATCAGCTCGCGCAGGAGCTGGATCGCCCGGTCGTGCTGGCCGGACAACGCCAGCGACAGCCCGTAATTGTTGAGAAGGGCGAGATTCGTCGGGTCGATGGCCAGCCCCTGCTGGTAGAGGGTCTGCGCCTCGCCATGGCGCCGGCTGCGGTCGAGCGTGGCACCGAGCGCGGAATAGGCCCGCACCAAACCGGGATCGGCGGCGATCGCGGCGCGGAACTCGCGCTCGGCCTCGGCCAGCCGGTCCTGCTTGTAAAGCGCCTTGCCCAGCCCGTAACGGCCACGGGCATCCGCTGGTCGTGCCGAGAGCGCGGCCCGGAAGGCCTGTTCGGCGCGGGAATGCATGTCGAGCCCGGCATAGGCCTCACCGAGGCCGATCAGGATGTCGGGGTCGCCGGGGGCTTCCGCCAGCGCCTCCTCGTAGAGACGCAGCGCGGCCGAGGCGTCGCCGGCGCTGGCCGTGCGCGCCGCCAGACGGGCGGTTCGGCCGGCTTCACCGCCCGCCGGCCCGAACGGCGTATCGAACAGCCCACCCTCGCCGGTGACGCAGGCGGACAGAAGAAGGGCGCCGGCAATCGGGCCGAGGCGTCTGCCGAACCACACTGTGCGCACGTCCTCCGAAACCGTCCGCCGACACCGCAGACGAAGGGAAGATGCATCGCGGCCGGCGCGGGTGCAAGCGCGGCAGAAACCAGATTTTGTCGTTGGCTTCCATAGGCAAAATGCCGCTAGAATATCGATCTGACTTGGGACAGACGGCGGTGACGGCGCCATCCGCTGGCAACAGGTATAGTGAAGGCTCGCGAGTTTCACACCCCATGACATCTCGACGGGCGTTGACGATCATCGGCGCTGTCTTCCTCGTCTCCGCTCTGTTCGTCGCGATCGCGATCCAGCTCATGCGAGACCGGCTGGATACCGAGCGACAGGCAGCCGTCTCGATCCGCAACCTGGCCGTCGCCTTGTCGCAGCACACGACCCAGTATTTCAGCGCGGTGGACCAATTCCTCGTGGGCATCCGGGCCGACCTCACGCTGCTCCGTGACGAGGATCCCGCCCTCCGCGACGACTATATTCACACCATCCTGACCTCGCGCCGCGACATCTCGCAGGGCGTCTTCGCCTTCTTCATCCTCGGCCCGGACGGGATGTTGGCCCATACGAGCCGCAGCCCCGAACCCGAACCACGGGACTTCTCCCGCCGCTCGATCTTCACCGGCGTCCGCGACCGCACGACCGACACGATGTTCGTGGAAGAGCCGCTCATTGGCATGGTGGGCTACGCGGAGGGCCGCCGCATTGTCGATGTCGGGCGACGCCTGCAGACCCGCGACGGCTCGTTCGAGGGCGTGATCGCCGCCGCGATCTCGGTCGAGGCGATCGAGGCGCTGCAGAGATCGCTCGATGTCGGACGCGACGGCGCCATTCGCCTGTTCCGGACCGACGGCATGCTGGTCGCCCAGACCGGCGGCGAGCCCGATGCGGTCGGACGATCCTTCGCCGGCCATCCGCTCTTTGCGGCTTGGCGCGAAACCCCGGCCTCCGACGAGACGATCTCGGGCCCCGACATCGACGGCGTGGACCGGCTCTACGCCGCCCACCCCATCGGCGGGACCGACCTGTTCCTCGTCATCGGCCTGTCCTGGGACGAGATCCTGGCGCCCTGGTGGGAGCGGGTGCGGCTGGCCGCCTATCTCGCGGCTCTGGCGCTGGCGACCGCCCTGCCGCTGGCGATCGCCTGGTGGCGTGCCGACCGCCGGCAATACCGTGCCGCGGCCCTGGCGATGCGGCGGCTGGAGCGGCTGGCCAGCCTCTCCGCCGACATCGCCAGTGCCCGGACCACGCAGGAGGTTCTCGCCCGCGCGGCCGCGGGGTCGCGCGACATCCTCGCCGCCCATCAGGCTGTGGCCAGCCTCACCTCCAATGACAGCTTCGCGCAGGAACTGGCTGCGGTATCGCTCTCCGACAAATACGCGCGCTGGCGCGATTATGGCAGTCATCCGGACGGATCGGGCATCTACCGCCTCGTCTGCGAGACCAACCGGCCGATGCGCCTCACCCAGGCCGAACTCGAGGCCCATCCGGCTTGGCGCGGCTTCGGTGCCGAACGGGACCGCCACCCGCCGCTGCGCGGCTGGATCGCCTGCCCGCTCATCCGGTCCGATGGCAGCAATTTCGGCCTCCTGCAGGTGTCTGACCGCGCGGAGGGCGAATTCGATGCGGCCGATGAGGCGGCGCTGGCCCAGCTCGCCCATCTGGTCTCGATCGCTGCCGAGAATGCCCGGCTTCTCGACGTACAGAAGGAGAGCGCCGCCCGGGCCGAGGCGGCCGCCGCCGCCGCCAACGCCGCCCGCGACGATCTCGAAGGCATCCTGTCCACCACCTCGGACGGCATGTGCGTCCTCGACCGGGCGTTCCGCTTCCGCTACGTCAACGCCGCGGCGAGCCGGTTCTTCGAGGTGCCGCGTGAAGAGCTGCACGGCCGGCCGCTGTGGGACGTCCTGACCACCGCCCGCGAGCCGGAGCTGCATTCGGTGCTGCAGGCGGCGCTGACCGAGGGCCGCAATGGCCAGCTCGAGCTGCAGGAGGATGAGGGCGGCCGCTGGCTCGACATGCGCTGCTTCCCGCATGCGGATGGCGTCGCCCTTTATTTCCAGGACACGTCCGAGCGCCGGCGCGCCGAGCAGCAGCTCGTCCAATCGCAGAAGATGGATGCGGTCGGCCAGCTCACCGGTGGCGTCGCACATGATTTCAACAACCTGCTGACGGTCATCATCGGCCACGCCGAGATGCTGGCGGTCGACCCGGCGGTACCACATCGCCAGCAGATCTGGGCGCGCCACATCGCCGAGGCGGCGGAGCGTGGCGAGCGCCTCGTCTCGCATCTCATGGCCTTCTCGCGCCAGCAGCCGCTGCGGCCGGAGGCGGTCGATGTCGGCGAGCGCCTCTCGACGCTCCTGCCGCTCATCCGCCGCACCATCAGCGAGACGATCCAGGTGGAACTCGCCGAACGGTCGGGACCGGGGCAGTCTTCTCCCGGCCGTCCGGTCGCCCGTGTCGACGGCGCCCAGCTCGATGCCGCGGTGCTCAACCTCGCGATCAACGCACGGGACGCCATGCCGCAGGGCGGATTGCTGCGGATCGATGTCGACCAGCTGAGGGTCGATCCCGGCGATGCCGGTGAGCTGCGGCCGGGGCGCTATGTGCGGATCACCGTCTCCGATACCGGCACCGGCATCGCACCGGACCATCTCGGGCGCGTCTTCGAGCCCTTCTTCACCACCAAGGAGGCGGGGCGCGGCTCCGGCCTCGGCCTCTCGATGGTCTATGGCTTCGTCAAGCAGTCGGGCGGCTATGTCTCGATCTATTCCGAGCCCGGCCAGGGCACGGCGGTGAAGATCCTCCTGCCGGCCACCGCGGCCGGACAGGAGGCGGCGCTCGAGCCCGATCGCGATGCATCCCCGCCGCCAGGCGCCGGCGAGCGCATCCTCGTCGTCGAGGACGATCCTCTCGTCCGCGAACAGGCTGCCGCCGTCATCCGGGCGATCGGGATGGAGCCGATCCTCGCGACCGATGCCAGCGCCGCGCTGGCGCTGCTGCGGGCAGAGGGGCCGTTCGACCTGCTGTTCACCGATGTCGTGATGCCGGGGCCGATGAACGGCCCGCAGCTCGCCCGGGCGGCCCAGGAGATCCAGCCGGGGCTGGGGGTCGTCTACACCTCCGGCTATGACGAGAGCGCCCTGACCCATGACGGGCGGCTCGATGACGGGGTGGTGCTGGTCGGCAAGCCCTATCGCCGTGCCGACCTCGCCCGTGCCTTCTGGGAGGTGCTGCAGGCGACCGGCGCCGCGCGCGGCTGAGCCCCCTACCCCGCCAGAGCCGCGATCGTCGGCCAGCGCCGGGAGAATTCGGTCACCGCGCCGGCCGCCGTTGCGGCCATGATCAGCGCCCGGGCCAGCGTCGCATCGACGGGGATGCCCGCGGCCGTGTTCCGGGCCCGCGCCGCCCCGCTGCGGTCACCGGGCAGCGTCACCGCCGGTGTGGCACGCAGCCAGGCCTCGAGCCGGCCGACCGCAGCGTCATAGGAAGCTCGATCGCCGAAGGCGGCGATGTCGAGATGGATCGACAGGAGGTTGTTGACGCGGAGGGTTGCCTGACCGTCATGCACCCCCGCCCCGGTCAGCGCGCCGGCGAGGATCTCGGTGAAAAGGGCGAGGCCGAAGCCCTTGTGCCCGCCGAAGGGCAGCATCGCCCGGAATGGGCCGAGGAAGACGTGCGGGTCATCCGTCGCCTCGCCCGCTGCCGTCAGCACGCAGGGCTCGGGAAGCCGCTCGCTACGCTCGGCCGCCCGGCGGATCGCGTTCACCGCCATGGCGCCCACCGAGAAGTCGAGAATGATCGGATCGCCGCCGGGTCGCGGCGCGCCGAAGGCGACCGGGTTTGAGGTCAGCCGTGGCACTGACGTGCCCGGCGGCACGATGCTGTCCGGCGCCCCGGGCGCGTTGACGAAGTGCAGCGAGACCACGCCGGCCTTCGCCGCGATCTCTGCCCACAGCCCGTTGCGGCCGAGATGTCCCGCTCCGGTCAGCGCGACCGCGCAGATACCGTGCCTGCGCGCCCGCGCCGCCCCCTCTCGCGCCGCAAGGCCGCCGGCCACGGCCCCAAAGGCGCGCCGACCGTCGATCCGCAGGATGGCGCCGCGATCCTCGACGATCGCCGGGCGCGCCGTCCCCGACACCTCGCCGCGCCGGAGCCGGTCGATCTGTGCCGGCAGGAGCCGGCAGCCATGCGAGCCATGGCCACAGAGATCGGCCTCGACCATCGCCGCGGCGGCCTCACCCGCGATGTCCGGCGTGACCCCCACCCGCTCCAGAAGGAAGGCTGCTGCGGCCGTGAGCTCGGATGCCGCGACCCGCATCGTCGCCGTCTTCACCGGCATCAGCGCCGGCCTCTCAGTAGATCGCCGGCTCCCCGACCGGCGCACCGAAGCCGGTCTCGAGGAAATCGAAGTCGCAGCCCTTGTCGGCCTGGCGGATATGGCGGGCCGAGAGCCAGCCGAATCCGCGCTCATAGCGCGGCGGCGGCGGCACCCAGGCGGCACGGCGGCGACCGAGCTCCTCCTCGCTCACCTCCATGCGGATCGAGCGCGCAGCGACGTCGATCGTGATCACGTCGCCGGTCCGGACCAGGGCGAGCGGTCCGCCGATATAGGCCTCGGGCGCCACATGCAGCACGCAGGCGCCGTAGCTCGTCCCCGACATGCGTGCATCCGAGATGCGCAGCATGTCCCGGACCCCCTGCTTCACCAGCTTCCTCGGGATCGGCAGCATGCCCCATTCCGGCATGCCCGGCCCGCCCTGCGGCCCGGCATTCCTGAGCACGATGACATGGTCGGGCGTGACGTCGAGATCGTCGCGATCGAGCTCCCGCTTCATCGTCGCGTAGTCGTCGAAGACCAGCGCGGGGCCGGAATGCGACAGGAAGCGCGGCTCCGCCGCCGAGGGCTTCATCACGCAGCCGTCCGGCGCTAGATTGCCGGTCAGGACCGCCGTTCCGCCCTCGGGATAGATCGGATCCTCCAGCGGCCGGATGACGTCATCATTCCACACCTCGCCGGTGGCGGCGCTGTCGATGAGGCGCCGACCGTCGACGGTGATCGGCTCCGCCCGCAGATGTGGCAGCAGCCGGCGCAGCACCCCCCGCAGACCGCCGGCATAATAGAAATCCTCCATCAAATAGGTGCTGCCCGACGGGCGGATGTTGGCGATCACCGGAATGCGCCGCGACAGCGCATCGAAATCGGCGAGGCCGAACTCCACCCCGGCCCGCCGCGCCATCGCCACCGTGTGGATGATGGCATTGGTCGAGCCGCCGATCGCCATCTGGACCATCGTGGCGTTCTCGAAGGCCTCACGCGTCAGGATCCGCTGCGGCGTCAGATCCTCCCAGACCATCTCGACGATCCGCCGGCCGGAGGCGGCGGCCATGCGCTGATGCGCGGCATCCGGGGCAGGGATCGAGCTCGCCCCCGGCAGCGTCATGCCCATCGCCTCGGCGATCGCCGTCATCGTGGCGGCCGTACCCATGGTCATGCAATGGCCGTAGGAACGGGCGATGCCGCCCTCCATTTCGTACCAGTCGGCGTCGCTGATGTTGCCGGCCCGGCGCTCGTCCCAGTACTTCCAGCTGTCCGATCCCGAACCGAGCACCTTGCCGCGCCAGTGGCCGCGCAGCATCGGCCCGGCCGGAACGAAGATCGCCGGCAACCCGGCCGAGATCGCGCCCATGATCAGCGCCGGGGTGGTCTTGTCGCAGCCGCCCATCAGCACCAGCCCGTCGAGCGGATGGCTGCGCGCCAGCTCCTCGCATTCGATCGCGAGCAGGTTGCGGTAGAGCATCGTCGTCGGCTTGACGATCGGCTCGGACAGGCTGATCGCCGGCAGCTCGATCGGCATGCCGCCGGCCTGCAGCACGCCCCGCTTCACCCATTCCACCCGCTCAGGGAAATGGGCGTGGCAGGGGTTGATGTCGGACCACGTGTTGATGATGCCGATGACCGGCCGGTCCTGCCAATCCACCGTGTCGTAGCCCATCTGCCGCATGCGCGAGCGGTGACCGAAGGCCCGCAGATCGTCGACGCCGAACCAGCGGCGGCTCCTCAAATCCTTCGGCTCCTTGCGCGGCGGCATCTCTCTCGCACTCCTCGGCGTCTGACGGTGACGGTGCTGGACGGGATCAGCGGCGGGTGGCGGCCCAGGCGCGGAACGCCTCGCGCGCCTCCGGTGAAGGTGGGTAGAGGCCGAAGATCGTCTCGCCCGCGAGCACCCGTTCCTGCACGAAATCCTCGAACAGTGTCTGCTCCCATGCCTCCTCGGCAACCGCCTGGGCGATCGCGGCAGGGATCACCACGACCCCCTCATTGTCGCCGACCAGAATGTCGCCGGGATAGACGGGGACATCGCCACAACCGATCGGCACATTGAGATCGACGGCATGGTGCTTCACGAGGTTGGTCGGCGCGGACGGGCCGGTGTGATAGGCCGGGAAAGGCAGCGCGGCGATATCGGGGGAATCCCGGAAGCCGCCATCGGTGACGATGCCGGCACAGCCCCGCTTCCACAGCCGCGAGACGAGGATGCCGCCGGCCGAGGCGGCGCTGCGGTCCTTGCGGCTGTCGATCACGAAGACATGGCCGGGCGGGCAGGATTCCACCCCCTTGCGCTGGGGATGCTCGCGATCCTCGAAGACACCGAGATGATCGAGATCCTCACGCGCCGGGATGTAGCGCAGCGTGAAGGCCGGGCCGACCATCCGCGGGGCCTGCGGGTTCAGCTTCACCAGCCCCTGGATGAAGGTGTTGCGCAGGCCGCGTTTGAATAACACGGTCGTCAGCGTCGCCGTCGACACGGCGGCGAGCTTGGTGCGCGCTGCATCCGACAAGGCAGGAACGGTCATCTCTGTCTCCGGGATCGACGGAGGGCCATCACAGCATGGCCCAGCCGGAATGGGCGAAGCGGCGGCGCAGCCAGTCGCCGGTCAGGCCGATCGACACGACGAGCGCCGCGATCAGCAGTCCGGGCGTGGTCGAGATCCACCAAGCATTGTCGAGATAGTTGCGGCCGTTGGCGATCACCCGCCCCCAGCTCGGCACATTGGGCGGCGTGCCGAGACCGAGAAAGCCCAGCGCCGATTCCGCCAGGATGATCAGGCTCAGCTCGGCCGTCAGCAGGATGAGCAGCGGCGCTGTCAGATTGGGCAGGATGCAGCTCCACAGGATGCGCCAGCCCGGGAAGCCGGCGACCAGCGCCGCCTCGACATAGCCCTGCTGCCGGGCCCGCACCGTCACCGCGCGGGCGAGCCGGGCGATCTGGGCCCAGCGCGTGATGGCCAGGACGGCGATCACCGCCGGGATGCTCTGCGGCATGAAGGCGGCGAGGAAGACCGCGATCAGGATCGACGGGAAGGAGAGCTGTACGTCGACGACGCGCATGATCGCCGTCTCGGCCGCGCCGCCGAACCAGCCGGCCGCAACGCCGACGATGGTGCCGGCGAGCCCGGCGAGCAGCGCCGCCGACAGGCCGATGATGAGCGAGATGCGCGCCCCGACCATGATCTGGTCGAGCATGTCTCGACCGAGCTGGTCGGTCCCGAACAGCGTGAAGCCGCCGCCGGGCAGCGCGCTCAGCGGCGGCAGCAGCCGCTGGCGGGTGTTTACCGCGACCGGGTCGAAGTCGGTGAGCATCGGCCCCACCACCGCGACCAACACGATCAGGACGAAGAGCACCGGCCCGGCCGGCAGCGGGAACCGCGTCCGTCCCATCGCCGTCACGCCGCGCGCAGCCGCGGATCGATCAGCCGGTAGGCGACATCGACCGCGAGGTTGATGAGGACGACCATTGCCGTCATCAGGATGATGCAGCCCTGCACGACCGGATAGTCGCGCGTCGCGATCGACCGGATCAGCAACTGCCCGACGCCGGGCCAGCCGAAGACGCTCTCGATGACGGCGGCGCCGCCGAGCAGATGGCCGAACTGCACGCCCCCGATCGTCAGGACCGGGATGATCGCATTGCGCACCACATGGCGCCGCAGGATCGTCCGGTCCGGAATGCCCCGGGCGCGGGCGAGCGTCACATAAGGGGATTGCAGCACGTTGATGGTCTCGTTGCGCATCAGCCGGGTGTTCACCGCGGCGAGCGGCAGGGCCAGCGTGACGGCGGGCATGATGATCGCGCCGACGCTCCCCGCACCGGTGCTCGGCAGCCAGTGCAGTGTGCGCGAGAAGATGAGCAGCAGCACGATGCCGAGCCAGAAATCCGGCAGCGACAGCGCCACGAAGGCGCCGCCGCTCGCCGCCCGGTCGACGGCGCGACCGCGATGGACCGCGGCCGCCATGCCGAGCGGCACGGCGATCGCGATCACCAGCAGGATGGTCGCCGAGGCGAGGATTGCCGTCGCCGGCACCCGCGACAGCACGAGCCCGGCCACCGGTGTCCCTTGGGTGATCGAGGCACCGAAATCGAGCGTCGCCGCCTTGCCGAGATAGATGGCGAGCTGCTCCCAGATCGGGCGGTCGAGGCCATAGGCGATCCGCGCCGCCTCGATCTGGGCATCGGTCGCCATGTCGCCGAGCAGCACGTAGATCGGGTCGCCGGGCGCCACGCGCAGCATGACGAAGGTCGCGACCGTGGCCGCGGCGATCGTCAGCAGCGCCTGGACTACCCGCTTGGCGAGATACCATCCCATCGGCGCGGCACGGTCACTTCAGGACGAGATGGACGAGGACCGGGACCGAACCACCGGTATCGTCGAGCCGGCGGATGCGCAGCCAGCTGCCGAAATGGCGGACGCGGACGAAGCCCATCTCCTCGGAGAGCGGGATCTCGCATTCGGCGCCCTCGGGGCACCAGCGCATCCCGTCGGGCGAGATCTCGACGGCGAAGCGGATCGGCCCCTTGCGACCCTCACCGGCCTTGTTGCCGTCGAGGAAGCGGATGAAGAAGATCGCCTCGGTCGCCCAGGCGGTCTCATAGGGCTCGCTCGCAAAGCCCGGGGCGCAGAGGGTGTTGCGCTCGACCGAAGCGGTATAGCTCTCCCGCACCTCAGGCCTCCGTCGAATAGAGAACGCTGTCGAGATAGAGGAAGGCGCGCTTGTCCGTATCCGTCTCGACGAAGAAGATCGTGTTCAGCAGCCCGCGCAGATTGGGCATCACCTCGATGGTGAAGGGCTGAAGGCCGCTCGCATCCATCACCACATCGTTGCAGCGGATGGTCTCGAACCGCATCGCCTGCAGGTCGAAGGTGACCGACAGGTAGTGCCAGTTCATCTTCGTGGTGAGCTCGTTGAAGCAGGTCTCCTGGCTGCCGCCGGGGATGTCCTCATAGCCCTCATCGGCATAATGGTTGATCGAGACGATCTCGCCGGTGGTGCCGATTTGCCGGGTCGGCGGCCGCGCCGTCTTGACCTGCCACTTGCCAACCCGCTCGCCATTATGGGCATGCAGATAACGCACCCGCGGCAACATCCGCAGCCGGTCGTCCTGCAGGTCGAGCAGGAAGCCGAAGGCGCGGAAGTCGCGGTCGGACAGGCGCAGTTCCGTCGCCTCCGACTTGAAGCCGAACCACGTCTCCATCCGGATACGCGACAGCTTCGTCCAGACCAGGCGCTTGGTGCAGGCGGCGACGCTGCCCCGCTTCGGCCGCGTCGCGAGCTTCAGCGCATAGGTGCCGTCGAGCGAGCCCGCCGTCCCCGTGTCCCACATCGGCCGGTTGCTGAGCTGCGGCGGGCGGAAATCCGCCATCTCCTGGATGATGTTGTCCAGGCTGTGCTCGTAATTGCCGATGGTCTCGGTGAAGCCGTTGTACCCGGTATCGAAATCGGCGTGGTAGATGATCCGTGGCAACGGATCGAACTTGTCGAAGCACCGTTCGTTGAAGATCACACTTCTTACTCCCTGAAGCCGCGTCGCTTCGGATGGACGGGGGTCAACGGTCGGATACCGCCTGTGCGGCGCGCAGGAGCGAGCCACGATCGCTGAGGCGCGGAGCGGAGGCGACGAGCCGGCGGGTATAGGGGTCCCGCGGCGCACCGATCACCTGTGCGGCCGGCCCCTCTTCCACCACCCGGCCGCGATACATCACGAGGATCCGGTCGGCGATCTGCCGCACGACCGCGAGATTGTGCGAGATGAAGATCATCGCCTGCCCCTCGCGCCGCAGCTCGGCGAGGAGGTCGAGGATCTGTGCCTGGATCGAGACGTCGAGCGCCGAGGTCGGCTCATCGCATATGACCAGGCGCGGCCGGGCGGCGAGCGCCCGGGCGATCGCGATGCGCTGGCGCTGCCCGCCCGAGAAGGCGTGCGGCTGGCGGTCGAGTGCGTCCGTGCCGAGGCCGACGCGGGCGAGCAGCGCCGCGGCCTCGCGGTCGCGGGCCTCACGCGGCAGTTCGGGACGGGCGAGCGCCAGCACATCGCCGAGAATGCGGCGGACCGTCTGGAAGGGATTCAGCGTCGAGGTGTGGTCCTGGAAGACCATCTGGATGCCGAGCGCCGCGGCCGCGCCGCGCCGCGGCGCCATCGGCACGCCCTCGACGCGGATCGCCCCGGCGCTCGGGCGCACCAGCCCGACCAGCGTGCGCGCCAGGGTCGACTTGCCGCTGCCACTCTCGCCGACGATCCCGATCGTCTCGTGCCGTGAAAGGGTAAGGTCGACCCCGTCGAGCGCGCGGAAGGTGCGGCGGACGCGGCCGGCGATGTCGGCGACGGCATAGTCGACCGCGATCCCGCGCGCCTCGAGCAGCGCCTCAGCCATGCGCCGCCTCCCCTTCACCGGCGCCCGCCCCCATGGCTTGAGGATCGTATGGCGGCAGGTCCGGCACCGCGGCGAGGAGGCGCGCGGTATAGGGATGGCGCGGCGCCGTGCACACCGCCTCGGCGGCACCGGCCTCCACCAGCGTGCCGCCGCTCATCACCAGCACCGCATCACACATCTGATAGACGATCGCGAGGTCGTGGGTGATCAGTAGGACGCTCATGCCGAGGGTCCGCCGCAGCTCGTCGATCAGCGCGAGGATGCCGGCCTGCACCGTCACATCGAGCGCGGTGGTCGGCTCGTCGGCGATCAGCAGGGTGGGCGACAGCGCCACCGCCCCGGCGATCACCACCCGCTGCTTCATGCCGCCGGAGAAGGCATGGGGATAGTCGGCCGCCCGCGCCGCGGCATCGGGGATGCGGACGAGATCGAGGGCGCGGATCGCTTCGGCCCGCGCCTCGCGCCAGCCCAGGCCGCGGTGGACGACGAACAGTTCCGCGAGCTGATCACCGACCGTCATCGTCGGGTCGAGCGCTGTCGACGGGTCCTGCGTCACATAGCCGACGCGGGCGCCGCGCACCGGCTGGAACGCCGCCTCCTCCGCGCGCCGGATGTCGAGGCCGGCCACGGCCAGCCGGTCGAAGCGGACGCGATAGATGTCGGGGTCGAGCAGCCCGAGCATCGCTGCTGCGGTCAGGCTCTTGCCGCTCCCACTCTCGCCGATGAGCGCCGTGATACCGCCCGACGGGACGGCGAAGGAGATGCCCTTCACCAGCGGCAGCGGCGGTTCGCCCCGCCGCATGGCATCGACATGCAGCCCCTCGACCGCGAGAGCGGGGGCGGTTCCCGGCGACGCCTGCATGATCCGGCTCCCGCCCCCGCGTACCCTCAGCGGATCTCCACGTCGCGGAACCGCGGCGTCATGGTCGGCGCGAACTGGATGCCCGAGACGTCGTCGCGGAAGGCGTAGACCGCCGCCGCTTCCGACGGGAAGATCCCGACGGCCTCGTTCCAGATGATCGAGATCGCTTCCGCATAGAGCTCCTTGCGGCGCTCCTGGTCGCTCTCGCTGCGGGCCTCGAGCAGGATGCGGTCGAGCTCGGGATTGGCGTAGCCGTTCTCGTTGTTGGCCGACAGGTAGAGACGGCCGATCGTGTAGTCGGCATCCTCGGTGTAGGTCGGGTTGGTGGCCAGCACCATGTCCCAGTTCAGCTCGCGCAGATCCTGCGTCCAGACCGCGTGTTCCTGCTGCAGCGGCGTGACCGAGATGCCGACATCGTTCCAGTAGGAGACGAAGGCGAGCGCGAGCTGATCGACGGCGGCACCGAAATTATCCGAATACTTGAGCTCGGCAGTGAAACCGTCCGGATAGCCGGCCTCCGCCAGGAGCTGCCGTGCCAGGTCCGGATCGTAGGAATAGGGCTCCTGCGCCGCCCAGCCGAACACCGCCTGTGCGATCGGCGCACGGGCGACGGAGCCGGTCAGCGGCAAGAGATCGCCGACCACCTGCTCGATGTCGATCGCATGCCACATCGCCCGGCGCACCCGCGCATCGGTGAAGGGCTCACGGCTGCTGTTGAACCAGTTGTAGTAGTAGAGGACCGAGGGGACGATCTCGACGGTGACGCCGTCACTCTCCTGCAGCGAGGGGATCTGGTCGTCGGGAATGCCCCAGGTGACGTCGATCTCGTCATTCAGCAGCGCCGTCACCCGCCCGGCCAGCTCCGGGATCGTCTGGAAACGGATGCCGTCGATCGCCGGCGCGCCATCCCAATAGTCGGGGTTGGCGGTCAGCACGAGCGACTGGCCGGGCTGGAAGCTCTCCAAGACGAAGGGGCCGGTGCCGGGCAGACGCACGGCGGCGCCGTATTCACCGCCGGCCGCCTCGATCGCCTCGGACGGGACCATCTGCACCAGGGAGAGGTTGCGCAGGAACGGCCCGATCGGCTCGGCGAGATGGATGACGAGCGTCGTCGGATCCGGGGCCTCGACGCTCTCAAGCGATCCCCACAGCCGGGCGAGACCGCCACTCGCCGCGGCCAGCCGCTCGAAGGAGGCCTTGGCATCGGCGGAGTCGAAGCTGCTGCCGTCATGGAAGGTGACGCCCTCGCGCAGGGTGAAGCGCCAGGTCGTGTCATCGACCTGCTCCCAGGCGGTGGCCAGCCGCCCGACCGGCTCGCCATCATGAAACTCGATGAGCGGATCGTAGATCTGACGATCCGCCATCATCGTGTCGCGCACGACCGAGTTCGGCCCGTGGGGGTCGATGTCGTTGATCGGCGCGGGCGGCGCGACACGGAGCGTCTCCGCCTGGGCGGTGGCGGCTGCGAGCCCGGTCAGAGCCACGGTCGCCAGCAGGATTGTACGCATCCTCAACTCCTCCCTCAGTGACTTACGTATTTGTCACGTTGTTCGTTCCTACATGACATATTTGCCTCGTAACCGTCAAGCCGACCGGTGTTATTTCGCGCCCTTTGACAACTCTGCAAACATTGGTAATAACAAATTTATCGGATGACGCGGATGCAGGTCAGCATGGACAGAGCCGGCCCCATGATCGGCGAAGGCGGAAGGCGGCGGACGGATGTGGTCTACAAGGCGCTGCTCGACCGCATCTATGCCGGCACCTACGCCGCCCATGCGCGGCTGCCGACCGAGCGGGAACTGACCAGCGAGTTCGGCGTGTCGCGACCGGTGATCCGCAGCGCCCTCGCCCGGCTGCGGGAATCCGGTCTAATCCGGTCGGTACAGGGCTCGGGCAGCATCGTCCTCTATCGCCCTGCCGCGGCGGATGGCGGCGAGGTGGACGAGCGGTCGAGCATCGGCGAGTTGCAGCGCTGCTTCGAGTTCCGGGTGCTGATCGAGGGCGAGGCCGCCTTCTCGGCGGCGCGGCGCCGCACCCCGCCGGTCCTCGACGCCATCCGCCGCAATGTCGAGACGGTCGACCGCCATGCCCGGGGCGGTGAGTACAAGATCGGCGAGAGCTTCGATTTCCACCGCGAGGTGGCGCGGGCCGCGGACAATCCGTTCCTGCTGAAGGCGCTGGACTCGGTGACCGGCTTCATCGGCTTCCGGATCTACATGGCACGCTCGATGGAGCTGCCGAACCCGGTGGAGCGGCTCGCGGCGATCAATGCGGAGCATGCGCAGATCCTGCGGCACATAGAACGCCGCGAGGCGGAGGAAGCCCGCGAATTGATGCGCGCCCATATCGAGCGGGCGCGCGATCTGTTCTTCGAATGCCTGCCGCTCGGCCGGATGGCGCTGGACGCGCCGCGGCACGCCGTGTCCGGCTGACGGGGCGGCGGCGTCCGTCCCCGCCGGGAGGATCCCCGCCGCCCGTGCCCCTTGGCTAGCGGGGCGCGCTCGGCCCGCCGAGCCGGCGCACGGAACTCGCCTGCGGCCCCATCGGTCCGTCGCCGGTAGCCCGCGTCACCTGGACGATCGTGCCGGGCGTCAGCTCGTCGAAGGCATCGCCCGCCACGACGTTGCGGGTGAAGTAGAGGTCCGGCGAGCCCTTGACCTCGATGAAGCCGTAATCCTGCTGCGGGAACAGGCGCACCACCACGCCCGTCTCACCATCCGATGGATGGGCCTTCACCTCACCGTGCCGGATCTCATTGTCCTCCTCGAGGCGCTTCTGCATCGCCTCGAAGGCGCGGTTGACGACGATGCTGTGATCGGCGTTGAGGGTCCGGCCATCTTCCGCGGCGCGGGTCACGACGGTCTTGCGGCCGGGCAAATCGATCTCGACCGCGACCCCGAGGGCTAGGCGGCCCCCTTCCGGACTGCGATGCGCAGCCTCCACGACGACGCGGCAGCCGACGATATTGCGGTTGAACCGCTCTAGCCGGGCAACGCGCTCGCGGATCAGCTCTTCGAGCGCCTCGGAGCTGTCGATGTCTTTGAAGGCGATCTGCAGCGGTCGTTCCAAGCCTCGTCTCCTTTCCTGCCGGCGGGAGCACCCGATCACGGCTCCCCCCACCTTCTCAACGCTGCGACCGGCGCGGCCGATCCCGGCGCGATCGACGCCGCGGCATGTCCTAAAGACAGGGCGGCAGGATCAGCGCGGGGAAGGCGACCCACAGCGTCGCGACGGCCCCGATTGCCGCGATGACGAGGCCCAGACGGGCGAGAAAGGATGCCGTCCGGTCACCGGCGGCGTCTGCCTGCATCCGTCCGTGACGGCGCAGGAGCCAGGCGAGCGGTGCCAGATGGACGAGCCCCAGCAGCACGAGCGCCAGCGTCACGAGGTCGACACCGAGCAGCCCGTGGCGATCGAGGCCGAGCTGGCAGCCGACCGACAGGCCCGCATAGAGGGTGACGAAGGCGCTCGACCAGACCAGGAGGCCGCCGACCACGAGGAGGAGGCGCAGAGCCGGCCGGGCCATCTTGGGGGCAGGCGCGGGCGCGCTCATCGGCCGCCGATCTCCGGCAGGCCGAACAGCGCCAGCAGCACGACGGCACCGGCCGCCACGGTGTAGTCCCACCATAGCCGCAGGATGCGCAGGTCGAGCGTGCGCTGCGGCGACAGGAACCCCGCGCGGCCCCGTAACGCGACAAAGCCGGCGAGCATCGACCCGATGGCGGCGTGGAGCGCCAGATAGCCGGCGGTGAAGGCGACGACGGCCGCATAGGCGTGGCTCGCCGGCGGCGGCAGATCGTCAAACGTACCCCAAAGCAGGACCGCAGCGGCGACAAGGCCGGCCAGTGTCGCGCCGTACAGCCAGCCCGCGCGGCTGCCACTGGCACCGGCCGCATTCGCGGCCGCCGCGCGCCGGGCGGCAAAGGCCCCGGCGAACAGCGCGGCGGCGGTGCCGAACGGCACCAGCAGCGGTGCGTCAAGGAAGTGCGGCGGCGGCCAGCCCGGCGCGACCAGCCAGAGGAAGGCATAGCCGAAGAGCAGCGAGGCGAGCAGCGTGCCATCCGCGATGATGGTGAAGACGAGACCCCACCAGCCGGGGGCGGCAGGGACGACGGAATGATGCGGCAGCGCCGGCCCGTTGCCGGTCGCGATCGGTGCCGGATCCCGGCGGTGCCCGTTGCTCCAGCCCCAGCGCAGGAAGATGGCGAGCGCCGCGACCGCGGCGACGGGTGTCGCCCAATAGAGTTTCAGCAGCAGCGACAGGAAGAACGCCGCCATCGCCAGGGCAGCGACGAGCGGCAGCAGGGTCGGGTTGGGCAGCACCACGACGTGGCTCGGCCGGCCCTCCAGCATGGTGACACCGAGCGTCTCCTGCAGCCCGGTGCGTGGCTCGGCGAGGAGGTACCGTCCCGCGGCGATCTCCGCTGGCAGGGCCGGCCGGTCCCAGAGCGGCGTGCGCCCGTCGACCGGCGGCTGGCTGACGAAGTTGTAGAGCGCCGCCGGTGTCGGCATCGCCCACTCCAGCGTGTCGGCACCCCAGGGATCGCGCGGGGCGCGGCGCCCGAGCCGGCGGTGCAGCAGCATGTCGAGGAGGAAGAGCGCGAAGCCGGCGGTCATGACAAAGCCGCCGATCGAGGAGACGAGGTTCGGCAGCTCCCAGCCGATGTCGTCGGGATAGAGATAGATCCGCCGCGGCATGCCCAGCAGCCCCGTCCAGTGCATGACGAGGAAGGTCGTATTGAAGCCGATGAAGATGAGCCAGAAGGCCCAGGTGCCCAGCGGCACCGAAGGCAGCCGGCCCGTCACATGCGGGTACCAGTAATAGGCGGCGGCGAGGACCGGGAAGACGAAGCCGCCGACCAGCACGTAGTGGAGATGGGCGACGACGAAATGGGTGTCGTGCACCTGCCAGTTGAACGGCACCAGCGCCAGCATCACGCCCGTCAGCCCGCCGGTGACGAAGACGACGAGAAAGCCGAAGAGATAGAGCATCGGCAGGCGGAGCTGCGGCCGCCCGCCCCAGAGCGTCGCGATCCAGGCGAAGAACTGCACCGCGGTCGGGATCGCCACCAGCATGCTCGCGGCCGAGAAGAAGACCTGCGCGAGATGCGGGATGCCGACCGTGAACATGTGATGGACCCACAGCCCGAAGCTGATGAAGCCCATCGCGACGATGCTCGCGACGATCCACGGATAGCCGACCAGCGGCCGTCGCGCGAAGACCGGGATCATCGTCGAGACCAGCCCCGCCGCCGGCAGGAAGATGATGTAGACCTCCGGATGGCCGAAGATCCAGAACAGGTGTTGCCACAGCAGCGGGTCACCGCCGCCCGTCGGATCGAAGAAGGGCCAGCCGAAGGCGCGCTCAATCTCCAGGAGGATGCTGCCGAGGATCAGCGGCGGGAAGCCGAGCAGCATCATTCCCGCCGTCACCAGCATGTACCAGGCGAAGATCGGCATGCGGTCGAGCGACATCCCCGCCGTGCGCATCGTCAGGATCGATACCGCGAGCTCGACTGCCACCCCGATCGCCGAGATCTCGACGAAGGTGATGCCGATCAACCAGACGTCGGACTGGATGCCCGGTGTATAGGTCGCGCCGGACAGCGGCGTGTACATGAACCAGCCGGCATCGGGCGCCAACCCCATCAGGAAGGCGGCGATCAGGATCAGCCCGCCGAAGAGATAGCACCAGTAGCCGAAGGCGCCGAAACGCGGGAAGGCGAGATCGCGGGCGCCGAGCATCTTCGGCAGCAGGTAGAGCGACACCCCCTCGATCATCGGGATGGCGAAGAGAAACATCATCACCGTCCCGTGCATCGTGAAGACCTGGGCATAGGCCTCGTGATCGAGGAACGGGTTGCGCGCGGTGGCGAGCTGGGCACGGATCGCCATCGCCAGTACGCCGCCGAGCAGGAAGAACGCCAGCGCGGTGATGACGAAGCGGCGGGCGATCACCGTGTGGTTGACGGCGGCGGCGCCGAGCGCCCCCTTGCGCCCCGCCCACACGGCGAGCAGCCGCCGGTGCAGGACAAGCGGGTGCGGGAGCCTGTCCCGCCCGGCCGGAGCGCTCATCGCAGCCTCGCGAGATAATCGGCAAGGGCCGCGACTGCCGCATCGTCCAGCCGGTCGAGGGGCGGCATCCGATTGCCCGGTTTCAGTGCCTGATGGTCGGCGAGCCAGGTGAGCAGCGCCTCCTCCCCATTGCCGAGCGCCCCCGCCCCCAGCGCATGACGATCCGCGACACCGGCGAGGTTCGGGCCTGTGCCGGCACCGCGTTCACCCGGTGCGATGGCGTGGCAGGCTGCGCAGTGCTCGGCGAAGAGAGCGGCGGCTTCCGGCGCCGCCTCGGCCGCGGCCGCGGGATCGATCGCGGCGAGCGCCGCGAGCCGCTCCTCCAGCACCGCCGCATTATGCGCCTCGACGACGAGCCGCATCCTTGCGTGCTGGGCGCCGCAGAATTCGGAGCATTGGCCGGCGTGGAGGCCGGCCTCGTCGGCCTCGAGCCGGATGACGTTCACATGGCCCGGTATGGCGTCGATCTTGCCACCGAGCCGCGGTACCCAGAAGCTGTGGATCACATCGGCCGACTGGATGGTGAGATCGACGGGCCGTCCGGCCGGCAGGTGGATCTCGTTGGCGCTGTAGACCGGTCCGCCCGGCGCGTCGGGGTAGCGGATCTCCCACCACCATTGATGGGCCGTGACCTCGACCCGGAACGGCGCCTGCGGCCCCGGCAGCGGCAGCAGGGAATGGCCGCGCGCGATGCCGTAGCCGAGCAGCGCCATCAGGATGACGGAGGGGAAGAGGACGCCGCCGCCGAGCAGGAAGAGGCGATGCGACGGCTCGGGGTCGTCGCGCCGCGGGGGGTGGCGGTCCGACGGCCGACGTTGTGGTCTGTCGGCGCGACGGCAGGCGGCGTAGACGCCGAGCGCCACCATTCCGACGAGGATCACGGCGGCGGCCCAGAACATCACCCACCAGATCCGCGTTACCGGTTCGGCCGCCGGTCCCGCAGGGTCGAGGATCGACAAGGGTCCGTCGGAACACCCGGCCAGTGCGAACAGCGGCAGCAGTGCCGACGACCGACCTCCCCGGGGCACGCGGAAGCAGGACAGGAGTTCGAGGCGATGGAGCATTACGCGACACCACTGCCGCCCGGCACGGCCACCCGGGTGGCGGTTGCGCGGCACCCGCTGCATCCGATGCTGGTGACCTTCCCGATCGCCTTCTTGATCGCGGCGCTGCCGACCGATCTCGCCTTTCTCTACTGGCAGGATCCGTTCTGGGCGCGGGCCTCGTTCTGGCTGCTTGCCGGCGGCACGGCGATGGGGATCCTCGCCGGCATCGCCGGAACGGTCGAGCTGCTCGCCCTGGTCGGCATCCGCCGCCGCGCCGCCGCCTGGAACCATTTCGTGGCGGCGGTGATGATGCTCGCGGTCGCCGCCGCCAATTGCGGCATGCGCTTCGAGGACCCGACGCGCTTCGTCATGCCCTGGGGCCTCTACCTGTCGGGGCTCGGCGTCGTGATGGTCGGCTTCGCCGGCTGGCTGGGCGGGGCGCTGGTCTTCCATCATCAGGTCGGCATCGGCGACGCGCAGGAGGTGGACGACTGACGGCCGGTCACGCCGGTTTCCCGAGCACGAGCCAGAACACGGTCGGCACGATGGCAAGTGGTGCGAGGGTGAGGCTGAGCTGCCGGGCTGCCGGCCACAGCCGGGGCTGGTCGTGCAGCCGGCCGATCATCCAGCCGCACAGCACGTGGAAGGCCACCATGAGGGCGACGAGTGTCAGCTTCAGCATCAGCCAGCTGCCTTCGACGCCGCGCAGATAGATGAGGGCCGTGCCGGAGATGATCGTCAGCACCGCCGCTGGCGAGACGACGACGATAAAGCCGTAGCGGGTCATCGCCCGCAGCCGCCGGACCTCGACCGCGTGCTCGGTCCGCGGAAAGCAGGAGAACAGGACCGGCAGTGCGACGAGCCCGGCGCTCCACATCGCGAGCGTGGCGAGGTGAAGGAGCTTCATCCACAGGACCACACCGGTCACGGCAGCACCGGCGGCAATGCCCGCCGCTCCCGATCGGCCGGTCGCCCGCCGCCTGCCCATCCTCTGTGCCGTGCCGCCATCAGCCCCGCCCCGCGATCGCCGCCGATCCCGGCGGTTCAACGAGCCCGGGCCGGCTTCGTTCCGACCGGCGGAGGGGCGTCCGGCCCCGGCACCCTTTAACCTGCGTAGATGATGACCCCGGCGATCACCAGCAGCGCGACGAGGCCGACGGCGAGCCCCGGAAGCCAGTCGGAGGCGTGACGGGCCTCGCGCCCGCGGGCATTGCGCCCGGCATCGAGGTCCGGCCGCACCTCCTGCTGCAATGCGGTTGCAACTGCCTCCCGGCTCGGCGGCGTGCCCGCGGCCTCCTCATCCGTGCCGAGCGGTGCCGCCGCGGGATCCCCGACCGGAACCTTGTCGCCTGTCCGGCCTGTGTCGATCGCATGGCGCAGCCCGGCGGGGTTGGGAGGGATGGTCTCCGGTCCGGGCATCGGCCTCTCCTGCGGGGCCGGCAGCACCCATGCAACCGGCGTGTCGGAAGACAATTTCGGAAGACAATGTCTTGAGAGGCCAGCCCGTTCCGGCATCACCCTGCCGCAGAGGGGAGAGCGCACTCCGGAACCCTCAGCCATCCGGCGGGATTGCACGACTGCCGAGACCGCGATGATGGCCGGACGCGACCGGCACCTCACGACCGACCACCGCCCCAGGACGACCGCCCCAGGATGAAGCCGCGATGACGGCGCTGCCCGACCGCCTGCAGAACGAATTGATCTCGACCATCCCGGCGCTGCGCGCCTTCGCGCGCTCACTGACCTATCGCACCGCCGATGCCGATGATCTGGTCCAGGAGACGTTGGCGCGCGCGCTGGCCAACATTCACCAGTTCACCCCCGGCACCAGCCTGCGCGCCTGGCTGTTCACCATCCTGCGCAACTGCCACTACACCCGGGCCAAGCGGCAGCAGCGCGAGCAGCTCGAAGCGGACCCGCATGAGCTGCGCCCGGTCTGGGCCGAACCCGGGCAGGAATGGTCGGTGTCGATCCGTCGGCTCGGCGCGGCACTGGACAAGCTGCCGGCCCCGCACCGCGAGGTGCTGCTGCTCACATCTGCGGCCGGTCTCAACTATGACGAGGCGGCGGCCGTCTGCGGCTGCGCCGTGGGCACGATCAAGAGCCGTGTCTCCCGCGCCCGCGCCAGGCTGCTCGCCCTCCTTCATGCCGAGGACTCGGCGGAGGTGATGGGCGAGGGCGACGGCATCCCCGCCTCGCCGGTCAAGTAGCGCGCTGCGACCCTTTCACACCACGCGGAACAAGAGGCGGCTTTCGCGACTTGCTGTGAATGGGGCGGGTCCCCGTGCCGGGCGACGCGGCGCGTCCTGCCACCGCTTCGGTTCCTCAGCATGGAGACCCCCCGCGTGGCCGACACCATCCTCGTCACCGGCGGCGCCGGCTTCATCGGACGCCGTGTGGTGCGCGCACTCCTCGCCGCCGGCCACAGGGTACGGATCCTCGACAGCCTGCTCGAGCAGGTCCACGGGCAGGATGCGGGGCATGGCGATCTCGATCCCGACGCCGAGCTGATCGAGGGTGACATTCGCGACGGCGAGGCCGTCACACGCGCGCTGCGCGGCATCGACAAGGTCGTGCACCTCGCCGCAGAGGTCGGCGTCGGCCAGAGCATGTATGCGATTGAGCGCTATGTCGGCGCGAATGATCTGGGCACCGCCGTCCTGTTCCAGCGGCTGGTGGAACGGCCCGTCGCCCGTGTCGTCGTCGCCTCCTCGATGAGCATCTATGGCGAAGGACTCTACCGCAGCACCAGTGGGGATTTCGTCGAGGATGCCGTACGGGGTGCCCGGATGGCCGGGGAGGGTTGGGACCCGGTCGATGCGGCAGGCCGACCACTCGTGCCGGTGCCGACCCCCGAATGGAAACGGCCGAGCCTCGTCTCGGTCTACGCCCTCACCAAATACGTTCAGGAGCGACTGACCCTGACGCTCGCCGGCGCCTATGGGATGGAAGGCGTGGCGCTGCGGCTGTTCAACGTCTTCGGTCCGGGTCAGGCGCTGTCGAACCCCTATACAGGTGTCCTCGCGATCTTCGCCGCGCGGCTGCTGAACGGACAGCGTCCGGTGATCTTCGAGGACGGGCAGCAGCGACGCGACTTCGTCCATGTCGACGATGTGGCGCGCGCCTTCGTGCTGGCGCTCGAGACGCCGGGCATCGGCGGCCGCGTCTTCAACATCGGCAGCGGCGAGGTGATGACGGTCGAGACCGTCGCCCATGCCCTCGCCCGGGCCATGGGCCGACCGGAGATTGGGGTGGAGATCACCAGGAAGGCCCGCACCGGCGACATCCGTCATTGCGTCGCGGATATCACGCTGGCGCGAGAGGCGATGGGTTACCACCCCGAGCGGCCCTTCGCGCAGGCGATCGGCGATCTTGTCGACTGGGTCGCGCGCCAGACGGCGCAGGACCGCGTCGAGGAGGCACGGCGCGAGCTCGACGCGCGGGGCCTCGTCGCATGAGGGGCGAGGCCGGACTGCCCGAACTGGGCCTTGTCGAATGGTTTAGACCGGGCGATCACGACCATGTGGCGCGCAGCCTCGACCGGCTGCAGGCGCTCGGGATCGCGCGGCTGCGCACGCATCTGTCCTGGGCGGAGTATCATCGTGAGGGCGGAGCTGCCTGGTATGACTGGCTGATCCCGACGCTCGCCCGTTCGGTCGAACTCCTTCCCTGCCTCCACTACACGCCGCCCTCGCTGTCCGAGACCGGCCGCTCCTCCGGGCCGCCGCGGCGGCTGCTCGATTTCGCCGATTTCGTCGACGAGATCCTGACCCGATATGATGGCGCCTTCCATACGGTCGAGCTGTGGAACGAGCCGAACAACCTGCTCGACTGGGACTGGCGGGTCGACGCGGACTGGCTGAAATTCTGCGAGATGATCGGCGCCGCCGCCCATTGGGCGCGGCGGCGCGGTCGCCGGGTGGTGCTCGCCGGCCCCGCCCCGATGGATCTTGCTTGGCTCGACCTGATGGGCGAGCGCGGCATCCTCGGCACGGTCGATGTGGTCGGGGTCCACGGTTTCCCCGGGACCTGGGAGTCGGAGGAAGCGACTTGGCATGGCTGGGCGCCGCTGATCGCCCAGGTGCGCACGATCGCGCGACGCCACAACCCGGCGCTCGACATATGGATCACCGAGACCGGCTATTCGACGTGGCGGCACGACCAAATCGGCCAGGTCGAGCGCATGCTCGACGCGCTGCGCGCGCCGGTCGACCGGCTCTACTGGTACGGCCTCGAGGACATCCCGCCGGCGGTGCCCGTCCAGGAAGGGCTGCGCTTCGATCAGCGCCACTATCATTTCGGCCTCTATGAAGCCCAGGGTCGCGAGAAGCTGCTGGCGCGCACGCTCCGCACGGGCGGAATCGCGGCACTCGGCACGGCGGTCGGCCGGTCGTCGGCGCCCGCCTGTGCCTCTACCCGCCCCATCCTGATAACGGGCGGTGCCGGCTTCATCGGCACCAACCTCGCCGACCGGCTGGCCGCCGAGGGGCACTCCGTACTGATCCTCGACGCGCTCAGCCGCGAGGGTGTCGAGAGCAATCTCGACTGGCTGCGACGCCGGCATCCCACGCGCATCGCGGCCGTCATCGCCGATATCCGCGACGCCCATGCCGTCGAGGACGCAGCGACAGAGGCCGAGGCGGTCTTCCACTTCGCCGCCCAGGTCGCGGTGACGACCAGCCTCGATCATCCGCTCGAGGATTTCGACGTCAATGCGCGCGGCACGCTGCTGCTGCTCGAGGCGCTGCGCCGGCGCGGCGGTACGGTGCCGCTGGTCTTCGCCAGCACCAACAAGGTCTATGGCGATCTCGCCGACATCCCGCTCGAACGCGAGGGCGAAGCCTACCGGCCGCTCGACCCGTCACTCAGGGCGCATGGCGTGCCGGAGACGCGGCCCCTCGACTTCCACACCCCCTATGGCTGCTCCAAGGGTGCCGCCGACCAGTATGTGCTGGACTATGCCCGCAGCTTCGGCCTGCCGGCGGCGGTGATGCGGATGAGCTGCATCTACGGCCCGCGCCAGATGGGCAATGAGGATCAGGGCTGGGTGGCGCACTTCCTGATCCGTGCACTCGCCGGCGACCCAATCACGATCTTCGGTGATGGCTGCCAGGTGCGCGACGTGCTGCATGTGCGGGACGCGGTCGACGCCTATCTCGCCGCCTGGCGCCGCATGGACCTCGCCCGTGGCCGGGCTTTCAATCTCGGCGGCGGGCCGGCCAACGCGGTCAGCCTGCGGCAGGTCATCAGCCAGATCGAGGCCAGGCTGGGATGCCCGGTGGCAACGCGGCATGCCGGGTGGCGGGCCGGCGATCAGCGCTACTACGTCTCCGACACCCGCCAGGCACGGCGGATCCTGGGACTCGGCGAGCCGCTCGGCTGGCGCACCGGCCTCGCAACGCTGGCCGAATGGCTGGAGCACGCGACGGAGACCCGGCCGACCCTGACGACCCGCCCCGCCGCCGCCCGCACCGTGGAGGCCTCCGCATGAGAGTAGCGCTCGTCAATCCGGCCTGGAGCTTCGATCAGAGCATCTATTTCGGCTGCCGGGAGCCCCACCTGCCGCTCGAACTCGGCTATTCGCGGGCGCTGCTCAAAGCCGCGGGGCATGAGGTGCTGCTCGTCGACGGGCATCTGATGGGCAGCTCCAATGACGTTCTGGCCCAGGAGGTCGCCGCCTTCTCGCCGGAGATGACGGTCGTCACCACCGCGCCGACCTATCTGTTCTGGCGTTGCGCCCAGCCGGAGCTGCGGGTGCCGCGCGACTTTCTCGACGCGCTCGGCCATGCCGGCGGGCGGACGGTCGCTGTCGGGCCCCACGGCTCGGCGACCCCCGGATCCGCGCTGCGCAAGCTCGGCTGCGACATCGTAGTGATGGGAGAATGCGAGGAGATCGTCGCCCGTCTCGCGACCGGCGTTCCGGTGGAGCAGATTCCATCGATCGCCCATGGCGATCCGGAGACGCCGCGCATCAATGGTGGCCCGCACGCCTCCACCTTCGTCGACCTGCCGGCGCTGCACTGGCCCGAGGCGTGGATCGCCCGGCACCTGCACCACCACCACCGTTTCGACAAGGTGCCCGACGGGCCGGGCGCCGAGGTCGAGGCATCGCGCGGCTGTCCCTATCGCTGCAGCTTCTGCGCCAAGGCGCATTTCCGGGATGCCTATCGCCGGCGCAATCTCGACCTGCTGCTCGAGGAGATCGACGGGCTGATCACCCAAGGGGTCCGCTACCTCTATTTCATCGACGAGATCTTCCTGCCGCAAAGGCCGCTGCTCGAAGCTCTGGCAACCCGGCCAGTCGCGTTCGGCGTGCAAACACGTATCGATCTGTGGAAGCCGGAGATGCTCGATCTGCTCGGTGCGGCGGGCTGCGTATCGATCGAGGCCGGGGTGGAGAGCCTGACCGAGGAAGGCCGTGCCGCCCTCGACAAGAATTGCCGCATGACGACGGACGAACTCGCCGACCGGCTCGTCTATGCGCGCCGGCGCGTGCCCTTCGTCCAGGCAAATCTCATCGAAATGGCGGATGATGACGAGGCGCTCGTCCTGCGCTGGCGCGAGCGGCTGCGGCAGGCCGATGTGTGGGCCAATGATCCCGTGCCGCTCTATCCCTATCCGAGCTCGCCCGACTACCGGAAGCTCTGGGGTGAGCCCGACGACGAGGCGTGGGAGCGGGCGCACGAGCATTATCTGCGCCAGTTCGGGGCCTTCAGCGACCTGCAGGAGCAGCGCCCCGCGCCGCTGCGCGACCTCGAGGCGTCATGCCGACGCTGAGCTGCGGTGCGCCGCACCATGTCCTGATGACGGCCGACGCGGTCGGCGGGGTCTGGCAGTATGCGACGGATCTCTCGCTGGGTCTCACCGCGGCCGGCCTGCGGGTGACACTCGCCATCCTCGGCCCGTCCCCCGATGCCGGTCAGAGGCGCGAGGCCACGGCAGCCGGGGTCGAGCTCGTCGAGACCGGCCTGGCGCCGGACTGGCTCTCCGCCGACCCGGCCGAGGCGGCCGCGACCGGCCGGGCGCTGGCTGCGCTCGCCGAGGAGCGGCAGGCCGACCTCCTCCATCTGAACCATCCGGCCTCGGCGCCGCCGGAGCCGCCCTCGGTGCCGGTCCTGGCCGTCTGCCATTCCTGCCTCGGCTCCTGGTGGGAGGCGGTGCGCGCAGGACCGATGCCGGGCGACTTCGCCTGGCGCAGCGCCCTGATGGCAGCGGGCCTCGGCCGCGCCACGGCGGTGGCCGCACCGAGCGCCGCCTTCGCGGAGACCATCACCCGTCTCTACCGACCGGCGCCACCACCGGTCGCGATCGCCAATGGCCGGCGGGCAGCGGATGGCGCGATGCCTGCCACACCCCGCGACATTCCCGTGCTGACCGCGGGCCGTCTCTGGGATGAAGGCAAGAACGTCGCCGCACTCGACCGCGCGATCGGACATATCGGTATCACCGGCCTCGCCGCCGGCCCGCTCGAAGGCCCCAACGGCGCGCGCGTCCATCTCACCCATCTGCGCCCGCTCGGCCGGCTCGAGGAGAGTGCGCTCCGCCGGCAGATGGCCCGCGCTTTGGTTTTCGCAACGGCGGCGCGTTATGAGCCCTTCGGTCTGACGGTGCTGGAGGCGGCGCAGGCCGGCTGCGCGCTCGTCCTCGCCGACATCCCCACCTTCCGCGAGCTGTGGGATGACGCCGCCACCTTCGTGCCGACGGATGACGAGGCGGCGATCGCGACGGCGATCGACCGGCTGCTCGCTTCGCCGGCACGGCTTCGGGCGCAGGGCCGGGCCGCACGGGCACGCGCGGCCAGTTTTACGCCCGCGCGCATGACCGCTGCCTATCTCGACCTCTACCGGACGCTCGTCCGCGCCGCTGCGGCGAGAGCGAGGGAGTGCGCCGCATGAAGTTCGTCTACTTCACCCATTCGCTGCGCTCCTGCTGGAACCACGGCAATGCGCATTTTCTGCGCGGGGTGCTGCGCGAGCTGGTCCAGCGCGGCCATCATGCCATCGCCTTCGAGCCGGACGATGCCTGGAGCGCCGAGAACCTGCTGAACGACCAGGGCGAGGCGGCCCTGGACGCGTTCGCGTACGCCTTCCCGGAACTCACGACGCGGACCTACGGCGCAGAGCCCGATCTGCGGCGGATGGTCGACGGGGCCGATGTCGTCATCGTCCACGAATGGAATGATCCGGCCCTTGTGGCGGCGCTGGGCCGGCTGAGACGGGGCGGCGGACGCTTCACCCTGCTCTTTCACGACACACATCATC
Organism: uncultured Mycobacteriaceae bacterium; assembly: GCA_964406375.1. Classification (GTDB taxonomy): domain Bacteria; phylum Pseudomonadota; class Alphaproteobacteria; order DSM-16000; family Inquilinaceae; genus CAYORM01. The sequence goes on from CAYORM010000013.1 coordinate 44,688, forward strand.
GCGCCGTGAGTGACCCCGCGGCGATGGCCCGGTTCGAACTTGATGGTTTCGACGGCGTGCTGGCCTTCGGCGAGGCGCTCGCCGAGACCTATCGCCGGCGCGGCTGGGGGCGACGCGTCTTCGTCTGGCACGAGGCCGCCGACATGCGCCTGTTCCATCCACCCGAAATCGAAGGGGACCGACAGGGCGTCGTCTGGATCGGCAATTGGGGCGACGGCGAACGGACGATGGAGATCGAGCACTTCCTGCTCGCCCCGGCGAAAGCTGCGGGCCTGCCGCTCGACATCCATGGCGTTCGCTACCCGCCCGAGGCGCTCGCGCTGCTTCAGCGCTACCGGGCGCGCTATCGCGGCTGGATCGCCAATATGCGGGTGCCCGCCGTCTTCGCCCACCATCTGGCGACGGTGCATGTGCCCCGGCGCTATTACGCCGCAACCCTGCCCGGCATTCCGACGATCCGCGTCTTCGAGGCGCTGGCCTGCGGCATTCCACTGATCTCGGCACCCTGGATCGACAGCGAGCATCTCTTCACGCCGGGGGAGGATTTCCTCGTGGCCCAGAGCGGCGAGGCGGTCCGCCGCCATCTCGAGACGCTGCGCGACGATCCGGCACTGCGCGCGGCGCTGACGGCAAGCGGTCTTGCCACCATCGCCGAGCGACACACCTGCGCCCATCGCGTCGACGAACTCCTCGACATCCTCGCGGGGCTCGAGGCCCCTCAACCCTTGCGGATCGCCTCATGAAGATCGCGTTCTACGGATCGAGCCTCCTGTCCTGCTACTGGAACGGCGCCGCCACCTATTATCGCGGGCTACTCTCGGCGCTGGCCGGCCGGGGCTATGAGGTTGTGTTCTACGAACCCGATGCCTTCGACCGGCAGGCGCATCGTGACATCGATCCACCCGGCTGGGCGCGGGTGGAGGTCTACGACGCGACCCCCGAAGCCGCCCGACGCGTGATCGAGGAGGCGGCCTCGGCCGATGTCGTGGTCAAGGCGAGCGGCGTCGGCGTCTTCGACGATGTGCTGCTGGACGGGGTGATGGCGGCAGCGCGGCCGGATGCGCTGCGGATCTTCTGGGACGTCGACGCGCCGGAGACGCTGCGCGAGATGCAGGCGGATTCCGGCCATCCGGTGCGACGCGCCCTGCCCGGCCTCGACCTTGTCCTGACCTATGGCGGCGGCCCGCCAGTCGTCGAGGCCTATGAGGCGCTGGGCGCCCGCCATTGCGTGCCGATCTACAACGCCCTCGATCCGACGACCCATTTCCCGGTCGCGGCCGATCCGCGCTTCGTCGCCGATCTCGCCTTCCTCGGTAATCGGCTGCCCGATCGCGAGGCGCGGGTGGAGGCATTCTTCCTCGACCCGGCCGCAGAGGCACCCGATCGCAGCTTTCTTCTCGGCGGTGCCGGCTGGGAGACCAAACCCCTGCCGCGCAACGTCGTGCGCGCAGGCCATGTCTATGCGCGGGACCACAACGCCTTCAACGCGACCCCGATGGCCGTCTTGAACATCGCGCGCGACAGCATGGCGGCCACCGGCTTCTCGCCGGCGACGCGGGTATTCGAGGCCGCAGGGGCGGGCGCCTGCCTGATCACCGATGCCTGGCCAGGTATCGAGCTGTTCCTCAAGCCGGGCGAAGAGGTGCTGGTCGCACGCGACGGGCGCGATGTGCTGGAGCATCTGGAGGCGCTGACGCCCGGGCGTTCGCGCATCATCGGCGCGGCGGCGCAGCGGCGCATCATGGCCGAGCACACCTATGACCGGCGCGCGGCGCAGGTCGATGGGCTGCTGCGGGCGTTGTCCCCGATGCGCAGCGACGCGGTCGCCTCGCTGACCGTTGGCCGCAGCCGGCGGAGCGCCGCATGAGCGGCAATGCCAGCACCACCCCGCTGCGCATCGCCGTCCTGGGGCTGAGCCTGTCCTCCTCCTGGGGCAACGGCCATGCCACCACCTGGCGGGCGCTGCTGAAGGCGTTCGCCGCGCGCGGCCACGAGGTGCTGTTCCTCGAACGGGACCAGCCCTGGTACGCCGCCCATCGCGACCTCGCCAGCCCCGATTTCTGCCACCTCACCCTCTATGATGCGCCGGAGGACCTGCGCCGCTACGACGGCGTGATCGCCGCCGCCGATGCAGTCATCATCGGCTCCTACGTGCCGGATGGCATCGCGGTCGCGGATCACGTCTTCGTGACGGCGCGGGGACCGGTTGCGTTCTATGACATCGACACGCCGGTGACCCTCGCAGCCCTGGCCGAGGGGACGTGCAGCTATCTCGCACCACGCCAGATCGCCCGCTACGACACCTACCTGTCCTTCACCGGCGGGCCGACGCTCGACCTGCTCGAGACGCGCTATCATGCGCCCCGGGCCCGGGCGCTTTACTGCTCGGTCGACACGCAGGCCTATGCACCGCTCGACCGGCCGGCGCGCTGGGATCTCGGCTATCTCGGCACCTACAGCCCGGACCGCCAGCCGGTGCTGGAGCGATTGCTGATCGCGCCGGCCCGGGCCGCGCGGGAGCTGCGCTTCGTCGTCGCCGGACCGCAATATCCCGATGGCATCGACTGGCCGCCGAATGTCGAGCGGATCGAGCATGTCGGCCCGCCCGAACACCCCGCCTTCTACGCCCGGTGCCGCTTCACGCTGAACGTCACCCGCGCCGCGATGCGAGCGGCAGGCCACAGTCCGAGCGTCCGCCTGTTCGAGGCCGCCGCCTGCGCGACGCCGATCATCTCCGATCGCTGGGCCGGCATCGAGACGCTGTTCACCCCTGATGCCGAGATCATCCTGGCCGACGGGCCGGAGGTGGTCCTCGCCCGGCTGCGCGATGGCGACGAGAGCGCCCGTCGCCGCATGGGCCTGGCGGCTCGAGGGCGAATCCTTGCCGCGCACAGCGCGGCACACCGGGCGGCGGAACTCGAAGCGCATCTGAGGGAGGCGGGTGCCGGGCACCCGCCGGCGCGCGCGGCGATGGTGGCCGCAATCTGAGGCGCAGGGCCGAATTCTGCGGCGCGAGGCGAACCGGTACGGCGGCTTGCCAGTTAAGGTCAGGCGGACGCCACTGGCGGACGCAGGAACCCTGGACCGGATCTCCGGTCGATCTGTCGGCGACTCTCCGAGGGGAATGACGAGATGGCGGTCCGCGAGATGAAAAGCGCGCTTGTGGCAGGCGGAGCGGGCTTCCTGGGCTCGCATCTCTGCGACGCGCTGTTGGCCGATGGCTACCGAGTCATCTGCATCGACAATCTCCTGACCGGGCGTCCTGACAACATCGCCCATCTGGCACGTGAGCCGCGCTTCAACTTCATCGAAGCGGACATCATCGACGCCCCGCCAAACGGGCTGGCGGTCGATCGCGTCTACAATCTCGCCTGCGCCGCATCGCCGCCGCGCTACCAGGCTGATCCCGAGCACACGATGCTCACCAATGTCCTCGGCACCCGTAACCTTTTGCGCCTCGCCGAGGCCTCTGGCGCGCGTTTTCTTCTGGCATCCACGAGCGAGATCTACGGCGATCCCGAGATCCATCCGCAGCCCGAGCACTACCGCGGCAATGTCAGCTGCACCGGCCCTCGCGCCTGCTATGACGAGGGCAAGCGGGCGGCGGAAACGCTGTGCCAGGATTTCGCGCGCGCCGGCCGCGCGGACATTCGCATCGCCCGCATCTTCAACACCTATGGCCCGCGCATGCGGCCGGATGACGGCCGCGTGATCTCCAATGCGGTGAACCAGGCACTGGCCGGACACCCGGTGACCGTGTTCGGCGATGGCAGCCAGACGCGCTCCTTCTGCTATGTCGCCGATCTGATCGACGGTCTGATGCGGCTGATGGAGCATGACGGGCCACTGCCGGGGCCGGTCAATCTCGGAAATGAGACCGAGATCACCGTCCGGATGCTGGCCGAGACGGTGATCCGCGAGACCGGTTCCGCCGCCCGGATCGCCCTGCACCCGCTTCCGGTCGACGATCCGCGCCGCCGCCGGCCCGATACGACGCTCGCCCGCACCTTGCTCGGCTGGCAGGCGGCAACGCCGCTCGCCGCGGGCCTTGCCGCCACCATCGCTTGGTTCGCGGCGGAGCGGATGGAGGCCGACGGTCTGAAAGCGTCGCCATCCGATCGGGCGGCCGGCCGGCGCGTCATCCGCCTGCCCCATGACGGCCCGGCAGACCCCATGGCCGCCGCCCCGCGTCCCGACCCATCACGCCGGACCGGCAGCGGCCAGGCCGCCGGGCGGGCGCTCGGCGGCTGACAATGTCGGTTGATGACGGCTGACCGGGGCGCCGGTCCGAAGGACGGAAGGACGATGATCGATCACGCAGAGCTCCGCCGCTTGGCGACCGAGGAAGGTTTCCCCCGCCTCAGCCTCTACATCCCGACCGAGCGAAAGGGGCGCGAGACACGGCAGGGGCCGATCCAGCTGAAGAATGTGCTGCGCGAGGCCGAGAACGCGGCGATCGAGGCAGGGCTCGACACCGACGCGGTCGGGTCGCTGATGGCCGGCCCCCGCGCCCTGCTCGATGATTACGCGTTCTGGCAACAACAGGAGGACGGGCTGGCCCTCTTCGTCACGCCGGCCGGCATGGCTGGGTACCGCCTGCCCGTGCGCTTTGATCCCGCCGCCCATCTCGCTGACCGCTTTCATCTGCGGCCGCTCTTGCCCCTGCTTGCGCGCGGCGGCGAGTTCTATCTTCTGGCGCTGTCGCAGGGCGCCGTCCGCCTCTATCACGGCGGCCGTTACGGCATGGAGCAGGTCGAGGATCCGCGCCTGCCGGACTCGGCCGCCGCGCGGATGGAGGGGACGCAGTTCGAGAATGCCGTCGGATTTCACCCCTCGCAGCGTGGCAGCACGACCGCGACGGTCCATGCCCTCGGTGACAGCCCCGAGGATCAGCGCGCCGACCAGCTCGATCGCTACGTCAACGAGGTCGCCAAGGTCGTCGACGCCATCCTCGCCGGACGCAGGGATCCGCTGGTCCTGGCAGCCGATGACCGGCTGCTCGGCATGCTGCGCCGCCACCTGCAGCATCCCGGTGTGATCGCGGAGGCGCTGCGCGAGCATCCCGTCGCGATGGACGAGGCCCGTCTGCATGAGGCGGCTTGGTCGCTGGTGTCCAGCCATCTCGATGCCGAGCGGCGCGCCGCCCTCGAGCGGTTCGAAGCCCGTCGCGGAGCCGGCGAGGCGACTGCTTCGGATCGGATCGTCGAGATCGCTGCAGCGGCCGCGGCCGGCCGCGTCGACACGCTGATCGTCGCCTCGGGTGGCCCAACCCCGGCCGAGGCGGCGAGCGGCACGGCCGAGGCTGGGCGCCTCATCGAGCAGGCGGTGATCGCCACGGTGACACAGGGCGGCACCGTCCATTCGCGTCCGGCCGACCGCGCCGACAGCTTCCCGGACGTCGCGGCTCTCTACCGATACTGAGGCAAGCGGAAGCGTGGCCAACGCCGCGCCCTCGCGCCTGAACTCAATCCGCCTCGATCACCGCACAGGCGATGCGAGCGCCGGCATCGCCGGAGGGCTGGCTCGCATAGTCGTCGGCACCGCCATGGATCATCAGTGCGGAACCGTCACCGTCGAGCAGTGACCCCTCACCCTCGCGGAGCGTCACATGCTGGTTGAGGACATGCAGCATCAGCGTTCCGTCCGCGGCGACGAACTGGTTCGGCATGTCGCCCGCATGGAAACCCTCCGCAGCCTCGAAGCCGTGATCATGGCCCCGCGGCGCGTAATGGCCGCCGGCCGAGGCGAACCCGTCGGCGGGGTCGCAGATGCCGGTTTCATGGATGTGGAAGCCGTGCTCGCCCGGCGGCAGGCCGGTCAGCTCCGCCTCGATCAGTACGCCATGCGGTGTCTCGATCAGGCGCGCGGTCCCGATCTCTGCACCCGACGCATCGATGAAGGTGGCAGAGGCGGACGGCCGGTCGGCGCTGATGCCGTCCGTATCCGTCTGCGCCGTTGCCGCCAGCGTCAGGAGCGGCAATGCCGCCATGCCCGCGAGAGTCGTCCTCATCAGCTCTGCCTCCGATTGGTTTTCGTCTGCCGGTGCCGGCTGGTGCGATCCGCCGGTGGCGCGGGGGCGACCTCATCCGGATCCGGGCCGACATCCTCACCCAGCACCGCGCGGCGCACCGAGGCCGGATCGTCGCGCCCGCCCTCGCGGCCGAAGCCGGTGTGATTGGGACCGGGTCTAGTATCGCCGGCTGCCGCCTCCCATCCGGGGTGCCGCCTGCTGTTCTTCCCGCTCATCTGCACCCTCCGTTGTCCGCCCCCTCCGGCCCATTGAACCGGTCCCTTGCCGCTTGGTTCCGCCGCCGGGTCCAGATGGCTGGAACCGACCGGGGAGAGCGGCGGTTCTGGCGGAGACCGCAGCTGCAACCCGCGCGACGATGCCGTGATCGCGAGCCCGGCTGGGGTTGCCCCCGACGATCCGGAAGAGGTGCATGATGGCGACCCGGCAGACCGCGACCAACACCGTGCCGCCCGAACTCGCCGGCAAGGTTGCACTGGTCACCGGTGCGGGATCAGGGATCGGCAAGGCGGCGGCACTTCGCATGGCCCGCGCCGGCGCGGTGATCGGTGCGCTGAGCCGGTCGGAGGACGAGGTCGAGGCGACCGTGCGCGAGATACGCGATCTCGGCGGCACCGCCTATGGGCTGGCCGCCGACATCGCCGATCCGGCGCTGCTGGCGCCGGCGACCCTCCATCTGGCCGAACAGGCGGGGCGGATCGACATCGTCTTCGCCAATGCCGGCGTCAACGGTGTATGGGCCCCCATTGACACCCTGCAGCCCGAGGAGTGGAACCGCACCATCGCCGTCAATCTCACCGGCACCTTCCTGACACTCCACTACGCGGTGCCGCATCTGAAGGGGGCGGGTGGCGGATCGATCATCATCACCGCCTCGATCAACGGGACGCGCACCTTCACGACCGCCGGGGCGACCGCCTATTCCTGCAGCAAGGCCGGGCAGGTCGCGATGGCACAGATGGCGGCGCTCGAACTGGCACGGCACGGCATAAGGGTGAACGTCATCTGCCCGGGCCGGATCGACACTGAGATCGAGGACAACACCGAGACACGCGATACCGAGGCCGCGCGGGTGCCGGCGATCTATCCCGAGGGAAAGATCCCGCTCGGCCAGCGGGCGGGCACCGCCGAGGAGGTGGCGGACCTCGTCCTCTTCCTCGCCTCCGATCGCTCGCGCCACATCACCGGCACGCCGATCTGGATCGACGGCGCCCAGTCGCTGCTGGTCGGCTGAACCGCGACGACCGGCCGGTCAGGCCGGACCACCGCCCTTGCGCAGGCCCGACAGCGCCACGATCACCCCGTGCAGCGTCCGCACTTCCTGCTCGGACAGCGCCGCCCGGGTGAACAGGGCGCGCAGATTCTGCACCATCGCCGGCCGCTTGGCCTCGACCCGGAAGAACCCCGCAGCGTCCAGCGCCTCCTCCAGATGCTCGAACAGATTGAGGAGCTTCGCCTTGTCGGCGGGCGGTGCCGTCTCGTCGTAGGTCAGCCGCTCGGCGGGCGTCGTATCGGCGGCGACGCGCCATTCCCAGGCGATCAGCAGCACGGCCTGGGCGAGGTTGAGCGAGGTGAAGGCGGGGTTGAGCGGCACCGTCAGCGCCGCATCGGCGAGGCCGACATCCTCATTCACTAGCCCGCTGCGCTCCGGCCCGAACAGGATGCCGCAGCGTGTTCCGGCCGCCTCGCGGCTGCGCAGCGCCGCGGCGGCGGCGCGCGGGGTGACCACCGGCTTCAGCATGTCGCGCAGCCGGGCGGTCGTGGCGAGCACATAGCCGAGATCGGCAATGGCGGCGGCGGTCGTCTCGTAGATCTGTGCTGTCTCCAGCACCAGATCGGCACCCGAGGCCGCGGCAACCGCCTTCGGGTTCGGCCAGCCGTCACGCGGCCGGACGAGCCGGAGATCGGTGAGGCCACAATTCAGCATCGCCCGCGCAACGGTGCCGATGTTCTCGCCGAGCTGCGGCTCGACGAGCACGATCGCCGGCGGTGCGGCGGGCGCGCTCATGCCGCCAGCGGCGTCGCGCCAGCGCGGAACAGCTTGTAGGTGAAGCTGTCGTCCAGCGCCTCGAAGGAGGCGTCGACGATATTGGTCGACACGCCGATCGTCGTCCAACGCGCGCCTTCGGCATCGGCGCTTTCGATGGCCACCCGCGGCATGGCGCCGGTGCCATCGCTCGAGCGCAGGATGCGCACCTTGAAGTCGACGAGGCGGAGGTCGCGAAGCTGCGGATAGACGGGCTCGAGCGCCTTGCGCAGCGCATTGTCGAGGGCGTTGACCGGGCCGTTGCCGAAGGAGACCTCGTGCAGCGTGCGATTGCCGAGGCGGATCAGCACGGTGGCCTCGGATTCGCGGACGATCTCGCCGCGGGCGTTGCGTCGCCGCTCGTCGACGACGGTGAACCGCTCCATCGAGAAGAAGCGCGGCACCCCGTCGAGCGCACGGCGGGCCAGCAGCTCGAAGCTCGCCTCGGCGCCGTCATAGGCATAGCCCTCGAACTCGCGCTGCTTCACCGTCTCGACCAGACGCTCGACGCGAACGTCGCGGGCCTCGAGCGCGATGCCGATCTCGCTCAGCCGGGCGAGGATGTTCGACCGCCCGGCCTGGTCGGACACCAGGAGGCGCCGCGTATTGCCCACCGCTTCCGGCGGCACGTGCTCGTAGGAGCGCGGATCCTTGGCGATCGCCGAGACGTGCAACCCGCCCTTATGGGCGAAGGCGCTCTCCCCGACATAGGCGGCGTTGCGCTGCGGGGTGCGCGACATGCGCTCGTCGAACCAGCGGCTGACCGCCGTGAGCTGCGCGAGCCCCTTCTCGGTCACCCCCGTCCGGTAGCCCATCTTCAGGACCAGCGTCGGCAGCAGCGAGACGAGATTGGCGTTGCCACAGCGTTCGCCGAGCCCGTTGAGCGTGCCCTGCACCTGGCGGACACCGGCGCGGACGGCGGCGATCGAATTGGCGACGGCGTTGCCGGTATCGTCATGGGCATGGATGCCCAGGCGGTCGCCGGGGATCCGCGTCGATACCGCACGGACGATGGCGTCCACCTCATGCGGCAGCGTGCCGCCATTAGTGTCGCACAGCACCACCCAGCGCGCCCCAGCGGCGAAGGCCGCCTCGGCACAGGCCAGCGCGTAGTCCGGATTGGCCTTGTAGCCGTCGAAAAAGTGCTCGCAGTCGAACAGCGCTTCGCGGCCGCTCGCGACGACGGCGGCGATGCTGTCGGCAATCAGCGCCAGATTCTCCTCGCGGGGAATCCCCAGCGCGACATCGACGTGGAAATCCCAGGTCTTGCCGACCATGCAGACGGCGCCGGCCGCACTGCCGATCAGCGCGGCGAGTCCCGGATCATTGGCGGCACTGCGGCCCGGCCGGCGCGTCATGCCAAAGGCGGTGAAGGTCGCATGCTCCAGCCGCGGCGGATCGCGGAAGAAGGCGTCGTCGGTCGGGTTCGCTCCGGGCCAGCCGCCCTCGACATAGTCGATGCCGAGCTGGTCGAGCCGCCGGGCGATCGCAATCTTGTCGGCCACCGAGAAGTCGACGCCGGGGGTCTGCGCCCCGTCGCGCAGGGTGGTGTCGAAGAGATAGACGCGATCGCCGGTCATCGCCCGTCCTCCTTCATCCGGCACGCCGCCACAGCGTGCCGTCGGGACCGTCCTCGAGAACGATCCCCTGCGCCGCGAGCATGTCGCGGATGCGATCCGCCTCCGCCCAGTCGCGCGCCGCCCGGGCCTGACGCCGCCGGGCGATCATCGCCTCGATCTCGCTCTCGCTCGGCCCCGCCTCGCCCGCCGGGCGCCAGCGGAACCAGTCGGCCGGATCCTGCGCCAGCAGGCCGAGCGCCTGCCCGGCCGCGCGCAGCCGCGCCTTCAGCTCGGCCCGGCGGGCGGGCCCGGTCTCCCGGTTCAGCGCGCCGGCAATCTCGTGCAGCGCGGCGAGGGCACGTGGCGTGTTGAGATCATCCTCCAGCGCAGCGCGGATCTCCGGCACCGGCTCCGCATGAGGAACGCACTCGGCATCGGCGGCGTTGCGCAGGGCACCATAGAGCCGGTCGAGCGCCGTCCGTGCCTGGCGCGCCGCTTCCTTGGTGAAGTCGATCGGCTGGCGGTAATGGCCTGACAGCAGAACGAGGCGCAGCGCTTCGCCCGGGAACTCGGCGAGCAGCTCGCGCACCGTGTAGAAATTGCCGAGCGACTTCGACATCTTCTCGCCCTCGGCGAGGAGGAAGCCGTTATGCAGCCAGGTATGCGCCATCACCGGCGTGCCATGGGCGCAGCGGCTCTGGGCGATCTCGTTCTCGTGATGCGGGAAGACGAGATCGATGCCGCCGCCATGGATGTCGAAGACCTCGCCGAGATGGGCGGCGGCCATCGCCGAGCATTCAAGATGCCAGCCCGGCCGGCCATGGCCCCAGGGGCTGTCCCAGCCCGGCTGATCGCCGGTCGAGGGTTTCCACAGCACGAAATCGGCCGGATCGCGCTTGTAAGGGGCGACATCGACCCGCGCGCCGGCGATCTGCTCGTCACGGTTGCGGCCCGACAGGCGGCCATAATCCGGCATCGAGGGCACGTCGAACAGGACATGACCCTCGGCGACATAGGCATGGCCGCGGGCGATCAGCCGCTCGACCAGCGCGATCATCTCAGGAATATGCGCGGTGGCGCGGGGCTCTACGTCAGGCGGCAGCGCGCCGAGCGCCGCCATGTCCTCGTGATAGGCCTTCGTGGTCCGCTCGGTGATCGCCTCGATCGGCTCGCCCGAGCGGCGGGCCGCCTCGATGATCTTGTCGTCGACATCGGTGATGTTGCGGACATAGGTGACCCGGGGATAGGTCGCCCGTAATAGCCGGTAGAGAACGTCGAAGACGACGACCGGCCGCGCATTACCGATATGGGCCCAGTCATAGACGGTGGGGCCGCAGACATACATCCGCACGTGACCCGCATCGATCGGGACGAATTTCTCCTTCGTCCGCGTCAGCGTGTTGTGCAGATGGAGCGCCACGACAGCCGCCTTCCTTCACCGGTCAGAGTTGGGCCGGAACGATTAGCAGAAGCCGGGCGGACGCACCAACAGGAAGCCTCCGCCGCGCGCCGCACGCCACAGGTCCGCCTGGAGGCGCCGTCAGCGGCCGCGGCGGCCCGGAGGCGGGTCGGCGACGAGGGGCGGGCGTCCCGGCGGCCGCGGCTCCGGCTCAGGACGTGTCAGGCGCGGCGGCTCAGCACGGGCGACGGGTCGAAGGGGTGCCGACGGACGCGGAGCCGGCGCGGCAGGCGCGGCCGACAGGCGCGGCGCGGCAGGTGGGGCCGCGGGCGGTCGTGATGCCGGCTGTCCCGGCGGCACCGCGAGCATCGGCCGGATCGCGGCAGGCTGCCCGTGCATGCCCTCCCCGGCCGTCATCGTCGCCGCCGCGCGCGATGGCGGCTCGGCAGCGCCATCGACCAGGAAGAGGTCGCAATGCTCGCGCAGCGGCGACGACCGGTCACGCGCCGGAACCAGCACGGCCACGCGCCGCCCCTTGCGGCGCAGCGTGCGGATGAGCGGCAGCAGCGCCGGACCAGCGCCGGCAAAAACGACGATGCCGATCTCGCTCGTGCCGATCGCGATGTCCATGGCGTCGACGGCGATGCGGACCGCGAGGGCACCCGACCCCGCATCGGCCGGCGCGATCTGCACCTGCTCGAAGCCGAGATCGGCGGCACGCCGGCGCAGCCCGGCCAGCGGTGCCCAATCGGCATAGGCGATGCGGGCGACCGCCGTGAACCGTGCCTCGACGGCGGCGAGGATACGCGCGAGGTCCAGCGCGTCGGCGTCCTCGGCATGGGTCGCCAGTCCGGCGACATCGACGAGGAGAGCCGCACGTCCGGAACGGTCGAGCGGGACAGTGACGGGATCGGCAGGCGTGTTGGGCATCACGGATCAGCCGGCGGTGGAGGGATCGGAGGTGACCGCGGCGGCGAGGCGTGCGGCTGCACGCTCGCGGCCGAGGAGTGGCAGGAGGGCGCGCATCTCCGGTCCGTGATCGCGCCCGGTCAAAGCGAGGCGCAGCGGCAGGAAAAGCCGGCGGCCGCGTCGCCCGGTTTCTGCCGAAAGCGCCGCGGTCCAGCCCTGCCAGGTCGTATCGTCCCAGGGCTCGGGCGGCAGCAGCGCCAGCGCCCGACCGATGAGGGCGCGGTCATGCTCGTCCACTCCGCTCGCCAATGCGACGGGGCCGGTGACGATGCGCCACCAGTCGGCGATGTCGCGCAGCCGCGCGAGATTGGGCCTGAGCGCCGTCCAGCCGGCCTCATCGATCTCGCCCAGCCCCATCGCCACGAGCCGCTCCCGTACCGCCGCGAAGGGCGTGGCATGAAGCAGCGCGGCGTTGAGGCGCAAGAGCTCCGCCGGGTCGTAGCGCGGCGGCGCGCGGCCGATCCGCTCAAAGCTGAAGCGCGCGACGAGGGCGTTCAGATCGGCATGGGCGGCGACCGGCTCGGCGGTCCCGATCGTGGCGAGCAGGCTGGCCACTGCCATCGGCTCGATGCCCTCCCCATCCCGCAGATCCCGCAGGGCGGAGCCGCCCAGGCGCTTGGAGATCCCCTCCCCCGCCGCGTCGACGAGCAGCGGCAGATGCGCGAATTCCGGTGGCCGCGCCCCCAGCGCCTCGAAGAGCTGGATGTGCACGGCGGTGTTGGCGACATGATCCTCGCCCCGGATGACGAGGGTCACGCTACTCGCGATGTCGTCCACGACCGAGCCGATATGGTAGAGTGGCGTGCCATCGGCCCGCAGCAATACCGGATCGGACAGATCCGCCGACCGGAAACGGACGGTCCCGCGCACCCGATCGGTCCAGGTGATCTCGCCATCGGCCAAGCGGAAGCGCCAGTGCGGCGGGTCACCGGCGGCGAGGCGGCGCGCCCGCTCCTCCGGTGACAGACGCAGCGCCGCCCGGTCATAGACCGGTGGCTGGCCACGTTCGATGGCGAGCCGCCGTCGCTGCGCGAGCTCCTCGGGCGTCTCCCAGCACGGGTAGAGGCGACCGTCCTGTTTCAGCCGATCGAGCGCGGCATCATGCGCGGCGCGACGATCGGACTGGCGGAAAAAGTCGTCCCAATCGAGGCCGAGCCAGCGCAGATCCTCGATGATCGCCGCCTCATGGGCAGCCGAACCGCGGCCCGTATCGGTATCGTCGATGCGCAGGATGAAGCGCCCGCCAGCAGCGCGCGCCGCGAACCAAGCGAACAGCGCGGTGCGGGCGTTGCCGACATGGAGAAACCCGGTCGGGCTGGGGGCAAAGCGCGTGACGACGGGCGGGGTCCGGTCCATGGCGGCGCGGTGATTACCACAGGCCGCGCGGTGCTGCCATCTGCGCCCACGCCGCGCCGGCGGATGGGTCGGCCGTCGATATCCCTGGAGCCGACCTCCCGGCCACCCGTCGGCCGGCCGTACAATCATCGGGAAGCCGGCGGTTTGGCTCCACCTGCGGCGGATTCGCGACGGGTCTGCGTGCCTGATCCTTCAGGTGCACCACGCGGCCATGCCGCGCCGAACAGCCCTGTCTACTCCGCCTGCTTCTCTGGTGTTTTCCGGCGCGGGGCGCTTGGCGACCGCGCGAGACCCCGTCGGGGCGCTCCGGCCGCCGGCTCGCCGATGCTTCGACGCTGCATTCCCGGTGCAGGCGATCGCGCCTGGCCGACACTCTTGCCCAACGTTCCGGCGGATCGACCCGCCGCGGCTCTACCCACCGGCGCACCCGTGTGACGATGCAGCGCACGCCGCACGGAGCCCCACCCACACACGACCGCCGTACGGCGACCGCCACCGCCGAACCCTGCGCGCCACCCGCTCCGGGCCGGCCGGCGCCCAGGCTCCCTGCCTCAGCGTCCTGTCGTCCTGTGGCCCCGGCCCCGCCTTACTCGCTGTCTTCCCCGCCCGGGGCAACCATCAGGCGGTCGGAGACCAGCCCCGCATTGGCACGGATGCGCTGCTCGACCGATTGCGCGATCTCCGGATGCTCACGCAGGAACTGCTTGGCGTTCTCGCGCCCCTGGCCGATCCGCTGGCCGTCGCAGGAGAACCAGGCACCCGATTTCTCGATGATCCCGGCGGTGACACCGAGATCCAGGAGTTCACCCGTCTTCGAGATGCCCTCGCCATACATGATGTCGAATTCGACCACGCGGAACGGCGGCGCCATCTTGTTCTTGACGACCTTCACCTTCGTCTGGTTGCCGACGATGGTATCGCGATCCTTGATCGCGCCGATCCGGCGGATGTCGAGCCTGATCGAGGAGTAGAATTTCAGCGCGTTGCCGCCAGTCGTCGTCTCCGGATTGCCGAACATCACCCCGATCTTGAGGCGGATCTGGTTGATGAAGATGACGAGGCAGTTCGAGCGCGAGATCGAGCCGGTGAGCTTGCGCATCGCCTGACTCATCAGCCGGGCCTGGAGGCCGGGCTGATTGTCGCCCATCTCGCCCTCAAGCTCGGCGCGCGGCACGAGGGCG